>NZ_CAXIQJ010000005.1:0-320479 GCF_964031195.1 Spiroplasma endosymbiont of Phycita roborella
GAAATGCAAGAAACAACATTTACTAGTGAAAATGCAAGATTAATTAATGATGTTGTAGATAGAATATCACCAGTATATAGACCAACTACATATTATGACAGTTTATAAAGGAGGTGAGTAATTTATGAATAAAGAAAAATTAATTGAATATTATAATCACGAAATAAAAATACATAAAGAAAGGATGGAACAATTAAATAAAGAAATTTCTTTATTAGTAACTATTATAAGTAATTATCAGTCAATGGTTGAAAGAATTAATGGTGGTCAATTTGACGAATAATTAAAAAATAAATAATTGAAAGGAAAATATTGAAATGAAAGAATTATTGCATGAATTAATCATTATTGGAACAAGTGTAGGAACATTAATTTGCAGAGAATTAATTGTTTGATTTAAACGATTTATTACAACTCCAAAACATGTTCGAGCAAATAATAAAGTAATAAAACATCAAAAAAAATTAGCAAAATTAAATGAAAAAATTAATAAAGAAAATAAATAAAGGTGTAATGTAAATGTTAGAAAATGAAACTAATGTTCAAGAAACAACTGAACCTTTAACTGAAAATAATGATTTGCAAAAAGAACAAGAAACTAAGATTGTTGAATTAGAAAATAAGTTAAATAAACTTAATGAAGAAATTAAAGAAAAAGAAATGCTTAATATATTTAAAAAATATCAAGTTAAAAAAGAATTTTATGATTTTTTAAAATTTAAAACAAGTAATATAGAAAATTCAAAAGTAGAAGACACTATTAAAAAAATGATTAAAGAACAACCAGTATTTAAAGAACCAATTAATACAGGTGGTAAACAAGAAACAATATTAACAAATCAATCGAATTCAATAAAAAGTAGTTTATTGGATTATAAAAAGAAAAATAATTTATAACAGAAAGGAAAATAAAAATGGCAATTAATATTCAAACAAACTTAAATAATACAGAAAAACTAGTTGAAGCACCAGAATTTATTGAATTTTTCAAACAATCAAATAGTCCATGAGCAAACTTTTTTCCTATTGAAATAGTTAATTCTACTAAAATAGAATTTATTATTAAAGTTCCAAAAGACCCATCAATTAAAGTTATTGCATGAAATGATAAAAGTCAAAGAATAGATGTAACTTATGCACAAACTGATACTATTCCAAAAATAATTGAAAAATTATATGTTGCTGGTGAAACTATTGCAGCAATTGACTTAAATGCTGAAAATGGACAAAATTTATTAGAAAGTATGCAATATGAAGTCGCTAATGATTTAGCAGATAAATTAGCAACTGATGATATACAAGTAATTAGCGATAACGGAACTAAAGTAATAATTAGTGACACATCACCAACAGGGCATATACAGGCAATGTTATCTGCTTGAAATACTTTATTTCAATTAAGAAATAGTGCAAATTGTCGTTTCTTTATTACAAATAATCTTTATGATACTATTGTTTATTTGGCTAATAATAAAGGTTTAATTACAGATAACCAAATTGCTCAACAACTAAGATTAAATGGTAATGATTTATATATAAAAGGTGTATTATGTCAAATTGTAATGGATGATTATATGACATTTACTGATAGTGAAAATAAAAAACAAATTATACCTTTTATTTTAGCAACATCAAGAGCAATGAAAAGATATATGTTACAACAAACAATTGTTTATGTTCAAGAAATTGCTGATGGCAAACTTGGTAGAGCATATAAAGTTGGTGGTGAAGTACTAGGTCAATTAATTCCTTATATGTCAAAAAAAGAAACAACATCACGTTGAATGCTATGTGGAATTATTACTAAAACAGATTTAAGTAGTAAACTTACAATTTTAACAACTGATATTACTGCTAATACGAATAGAAAAAATCAATTACTAGATACAGCAATAAAAAATGCAAGAGAAATTACTGGTTTGAATCCAGCATTAGATTTAGTACATGCAAATATTAAATATTTTAGTGATGCACAAGGCAAAACTGATGTAAGTAATCAAAATCAAAAAGCAGGAGATTTATATGTAATTATTACTGCAGATATTAATGATGCAAATTATCAAGGTTCAACAAATCCTATAAAAATAACTCTTAAATAATAAGGACATTAATTATGCCTATTGGTACAGCAAATACAGCCACACTCTTAAAAATAAATAAACCCAAACATACTAGAATTAGTCAACAACAAGAACATAAAAGTTTATGATGAGAAATTTTAGAAATGATTGGTGTACAAGTTATAGCAGTAGCACTTGCTCCTTTTACTGGTGGTTTAAGTGAAGATTTAGCACTTGGATTAGGTGCAAGTGATTTAATTGCTAGTATTAGTGCTATTGGTGTAGAATTTTTAACTGATTTTACTATTAATCAAGTTTATGATTATTTAAAAGGAAATGTAACACCATTAAATACTTTTTTTAATATATTACCAGCATTTGCTGGACTTAATAAAATTAGTCGTGGTTATCGTACAACTAAATTTATTAAGTTAGCACAAAAAACTAAAACATTAGAACAAGTTGGTATTAAAGAAGCAAAAAACTTACAAGAAATTATTAGTCAAGTAAGTGGAAAAGAAATTTTAACAGATAAAATTATTGGTAATAAACGTTATTTAATGAAGTATAGTTTTACTCCTAATCGTGAAACAGTATTACGAGATTTAGGATATGTTGCTGAAAGACAATATAAGAATAATTTTCAAAAACTAGAAACAGAAAAATTAATGGAACACTTATTATTACAAAATACATTAATAAAATTAAGTCCACAATTAACTCCTAAATTTAAAATTAAAGATATTGAAAAAGCAAATAACTTTTTAAAAAAATTTAATACTGATTTAAAAGAAGTATTAAAAATGAATCAACATGATTGATTAAATTTAGTTCATACAATACATACAGAAAATAGATATGGAAAAACTTTAATTTTAGATTTACAAAAAATTCGTGCTAATGCTATTAAATTTAATTTTAAAAATAATGTTATTCATCAACTTGTTTTAAAAGCAAATCAAACTTTTAAATATTTTGATATTAGATTTTATTTAAAAAAAGGTTTAAATAAATTTTGAAAAGATACACCATATTTTGAAAAAATACGAGAAAGTATATATAAATTACAAGAAAAATTTGAAAAGTTAGAAAAACAAGTATTTGAAAAAATTCAGAAATTAAAAGAAAAAGCAACTGATTTATTTACTAGTGCAGAAAAAAGAGCAATTAAACATGCACAATTAATTCCATTAAATTCACCAGTATTTATGGGTTGTAAAATTCAACCTTTGTCATTAGATAAATGTGCAATTACTATTTATCATCGCAATCCTAAATATAAACCAATTACAGTTGTTGATAGTATTCTTAAAGCAAAAACTTTTGTTACTCAAATACATCCATTCCATTGATATCGTTGATATAGTGGTTGATACATTGGTTATGGAGTTAATCAAAATAAATGATTAAAAGCAATAGCATTTGCTCCACCAGTGGTGCAACAAGTAATTAGAGATAGTTTTAAAGTATATAGAGAAATATTTAGAACTATTAGAACTTATCATAAAGTAGTAAATGTTATTAATAATCCTATTGAAAATATTAACAAATCATTTAAAAATGTTGGTTTAAAATTTAGTGTTAATACTTTATTTGGTACTGGATTATTACATCATTTAGAAAAGTTTGCATATAGTCAAGTTGTAACAAAAAGTAAGAAAAAAATAAAAAAAGGTAAAAATAAAATACAAAAAGAAATTGAACATATAACACATAAAAAAACAAAAAAACATACTCATCATTATAAACAAGCATTTTTTAAGGAATGATAAATTATGATTAATAAACTTTGAACTGATGTCAGTCTTGAAAATTATAATAACTGATATCCATTAACTGGAAAAATTACAGAAACTCCACAACAATATATACAAACATGACCAAATATTAATGATTGATTTATAACTTTTGCTATTCGCGCGCAAAATGATATTAATGCTTATCTTGATTTTATTTTATCTAAATTTCCTTTTGATAGTTTTAAAGATGAATTAATTAAAGAAACATTAAGAGATATGGTTTATGTTATGGTTGAACATTGAGTATTTAATCGTACACCAATTGAATTTAATGTTGATGCTACTATTCAATTTAATAATGGTAATCAATTTAGTGCAAATAGTACTCCTACAATTAATGTTTGAGATTTAGCACCTAGTAGAATGAAAATATGAGCAAGATTAACAGAATTAAAACAAATATTTTCAAGTTATAATAATGATGAAATAGATGTTGAAAAAATTGACTTAAAAGCATTTTATACTAGAAATCAAGTTGATGAATTAATTAAAGAACAAAAAGAATTTACATTATTAAAACAAATTAAATTATATGATGATTTAGTTGATGATAATGAAAATGAAATATATAGAGGTCCTGTTAGTAAATTTGTTAATAAAGGTTATGTTGCAACTGGTTATGATAAAGAAACTGAAACAATGATTTTAGATTGACCAGATGAAATTGGAACATTACCACCAGAAGCATTACAAAATAATCCGCAAATTGGTGATTTTACTCATTCACCAACTTGTGATTTTTCTGCTAAACAACAAAAACGAATTACTACTAATGAAAATGAAATTACCAAATTAAATAGTGAATTAACTAAAACAAATGAAAACATTGATGATATCAAAAATAATTGATTTAATATTGAAACTAGTCCTTTATGAAAAAAAGTTGAAAATAATAATATAGAAATGTTGAAATGATATTTTATTAAAATCAGTTATCACTATTCAACAGAAAATAACTTTATGAAATTTTATAAAATAATTAAAATTTATTTAAATAATATTTTTCATGAATTTGAATTGTTAAATGTTGATTCCATGACTTATAAAGAACAAATACAAAATAAAAATATTTTAAATATTGGAACTATTTACTATGACAATAGAAATAAAAAATTTAGTGGTGGAGGTAATTCCTATCCTGAACGTGGAAAAATTAATTTAATTGGTGATATACAAGAAATATATCAATATCAAGGAATAGATACACCAACTGAATTTATAACAGAAGAAAGTACTGAACATGATTATTACACAAAACTAGAAACTAATAATTTATTAGATAAAAAGCAAAATATCAATGATGATGCTTTACAAACAGTTTCTAAACAAATCGTTCCTGCAATTAATGAAATCAATAATAAAATTCCTAATTTATCTGATTATTATAAAAAAGAAGAAGTAGATAAAAAATTAGAAGATGTAAAATCACAATTTCCTATTGCATTTCAAATAAATGCTATTAGTGCAGAAATTCCTAATTTAGAAACTACTGATAAAACTATTGCCGGTGCTATTAATGAATTAAAAGAAAAAATAAAAGATAAAAAATTTTCAAATGATTATTTTAAATATAAAACTGAAACAAATGAAATTGCATTAAATAATGAAGAAAATTCATTACTTTGTAAAGATTTATTAGAAAATAATGAATATAAATTATTAAAAACTCAAAATAAAAAATTATTACAAGCAATTAATGAAATATTAGAAAAACAACCACAACCCAGTCCAAGTGGTTCAAATTGAAAAGAAGTAGGTAAAGTCGTAGTAGATAAAAATAATATTACACATATAGAATATATATTTAAAGATAAAACACATTATAGAATATATTATAGTTTTGGTGATTATACTAGTAAAGAAAATAATAAAAATTATAGTTGACAAATAATTAATTTTTATTATCAATTAGATACAAATGTTTTAAAAAGTAGTTTATGAATATCAAATAATAATGTTAATGCGGATACTGAAATTAATATTTATAATAATAGAATAATGTGGGGTATGGGTAGAGATTATATTTTTAAAAAATTAGAAGAATTACAGGAATAATATTATGTTTTTTAAAATTATAAAAATTATTTTAGGTTTAATAGGAGTAATTTTATCATCAGCAACAGCAGGTTTAATTATATTTATTATTATAAAAATTGTATTAAAAATTAATCAAATATTTTAAAAAAAGGTGGTGAATATTATGTTAAGTCTATTTAAAAGAAAAGAAAAAAGTAATATTAGTGATAATCAAAATGAAAAAGTAAAATTTTTAACTAATAAAAATAAAAGTACTCATGCTTCAATTTTAAATTATTTTGGTTTTAATGATTTTAACCATGAAACTTATTTCACTGATTTTGTAGCAGAAAATAATGCTAATTTATATAATGCTCCATTAGATATTAATAATGAAACTATTAAACAATATTTAATTCAACAAGAATTTTACAGAAAAAATTGAAATTCAATTTTTAAATTAAGTAAATTAGGAATTAGTGCTTATTTAATTTATATTGCTAATGATGACTTATATTTTCAAGTAGTAGATATACAACAAAGAGTTTATGATATTACTGGTAAATTAATTGAATGTACTATTTTTTATGATAGTTATGAACAAAATGCACAAATGGTAAGATTATTTGAAGTTTATACATTAAATAATGAACAAATAACTATTAATCGTGCAATTTATAGTATTAGTGATAATAAAAAACAATTTCCATTAGATTTTAAATCATTCATTAATAACCCTAATTTAGCACAAGAACAAACACTAAATATTAACTATATACCAATAGCAATTATGAGAAATAAAGCAAATGAGCTAGCAGATTGTAATAAAGTAATGGATAAAATTAAAGCATTAGATGTTATTTATGAACAAATTGTTTTAGATACTATTTTAAACTCACCTAAATTTATATTTAGTCAAACTTATGGCAATGTTCAATCTTTAATAGAAGACGCAGTAAGAACATTAGTTACTAAAAATTACATATTTAAAAGCGGTGGAGATAATAATGAACAAAACGAAAATATCAATATGACAAATAGTAATTTTAAAGGTAAAAATTTAACTGATATATATGATTGAAATGTTAATGAAATATTTAAACGTTGTGGTATTCATATACCAAGTCAAAAGAAATCAGCACAACAATCAGTTCCCGAAAGTACAGCAGTAAATATTTCAACTATTAATTATATTGAACAAAAATTATGACAATTTAATATTGATATTCTTAAATTTATTCAAATATTAGTAAGTGTAGATAAAGATTTATTAAATAGTAAAACATTTAATATTAATGATGATCAAGAAATTAATAATTTAACAGTTAAATTAAAATTATTTAATCCCGAAAATAACCAATTAATAGGAGAGAACAATGGAAAACAACAACAAACCACAAACGAAATTTCCACAGAAACAAACTAAACTTAATCAAGCAGAAGTAGAAAATGATTATTTAATTGATAACATTCCTTATGACTTTACTAATATGATGCGTGCTACTAGTGACCCAGATATTAATAGAGCATATGATGAATTTAAAAAAAGAACGATATATATTTATGAAATTGAACGTTTATTTAAAAATAATGAAAATAATAGTTTAAAATTTTCAGCAAATACTATTAAAATAGGTTTTATTGATATTGATAAAGTATTAAAAACTACTGCTGTTGAAACATCTGATTTTACTATGCAATTAAATCAAAGAGCAAGTACTAATATTAATGATAATACAATTGAATATAGTATGACTGATATTAAAAATTTAATATTTCAAGAAATAAATTTATTAAATCAATTTAAGTTATATGCTGTATCTATTAATGAACCTTTAACTGAAAATAATATTGATAATTTATATATCATTAATAATTATTCACAACCTTATCAAAATCCAAAAACAAGAAGTACTAAAAGTATAACTATTATTAAAATTAAAGATTTTAAAACAAGAGATGGTTATCCAATTATTATTAAATTACAAAAACCATTAGATAAAGATACCAAAGTAACTGGTTTAAAAATTAAAGCACCTAGAAGCATGATTTTTGGCAATATAAAGGTACTTGGTGAAGTTGACAATATGGAAGTATACCCAAAGTTATTTGTTAAAGATAAGATAGCATTTCCGCTATTATCAATGCCTATTGAAACTCAACCAAAAGTTAGAATATTACAACAATGATTTAGTGAACAAATATTACCTTGAAACTTAGCAAAACAATTTATTGGAGAAGAAAAATCAGTTTTAGATTTAATTGCTATTGGTGGAGGGACTGAAACAAGAAAAGAAATTATTAATAATGCAAGAGTAACAAATGCTAAATTAGGTTATGATGTTTCTAAAAATTTAAAAGTATGACCATTATCAGATGAAATAGAATTAAAAGATAAAAAATTAGAGTCATGATTTTTAGTAGGTAACTATAATTTATTTATTTCTACAACAAATAAATTTTATGATGTAGAAATTGAAATAAATGATAAACCACCAATTGATAGTTTACAACAGTTATTATTAGATATGCTAAGTTACACATATAACTATAATAGAAATTTTGATGGCGCAGATTATGATGATAAAAATGAAATAGCAAAATTACGTAATAAATTCTTAGGTCAAAAACCTGATGAAGTTATTACTAATTTATTTAGAAAATGAGAACTTGATTATCCAAATTACATAAATTTGCAACAAGTTAAAATATTTAAACAAGTATTTATTATGTTATCAAAGTATATTTATTCAACATTATCAATAAATAAAGGTCTAAATGATGATAATAAAATTTTATTACCTTATTATTTTGAATTAAAATCAAATCCTATACATTCTAATAAGGATAATAGTTGAAAATATAAAGATGTAAAAGTAATACTAAAATCTGAATATTTTGATTTTACAGATATGAATAATATTAAATTAAAAAATAATGATATTAGTCAAAATGAATTATTTAAACTTGATGATAATCAATTTAATTGATTATCTATTACAAATGAATTAGAAAGCAATAATATTCCGTCATTAATTCCAGCAGATTGAACATTAGGAAATGGCGAATATGGAAAATACTTTACAAGAGTAATTATTAGTAACAATAAAATTGAGAATGCTTTAAATTTATATGGTTCAAATAAATCTCAATTATTTTCTAAATTAGAATTTTATGAAGAGATATTACAAATTGATAATAAAAATGAATTTGAATTGCAAATTAAAAATCCAATTAATAATTTAAATCGGATTGAAATTAGTGGAATATTTGGTGCTGGTAATTATTATTTAATTTTAATAACTGACAAACAAGAAATAAACTTAACTAATATTAATTTATTTGACAAATATAATGAAAATATTTCTTATATTAATTTAGAAATTTAAATGTTATTTATTAAAATAACCATATGGATAATTGCCATCTCATGGTATATCTATTCTTTCAATAGTATCTCCACCATTATAAAATTTTGTTTTTTTAGGATTATCAGCAAAGTATATTTTAAATTCACTTTTTATAGAAACTGAAATACCATGAATGTCAGACATTCATATTTTCTGAACACCCATTATAGGTTTTTTATATGAATTTAAATAATATTTAAGTCCACTAAGATTATGGGTAAGCACCCCCCCATGATTAATCCTATTGTTCCAGTTGTAGCACCAGTTAGTGCTAATGCTAATGTTATTTTACTTAAATTTGCTTTTATTCATGTTTTCATATTAAATTACTCCTTTTTTCCTTGATTTTACTTATAAATTGTACTATTTTTGATTATTTTTACAAGTACGTTTTTAAACGCAAAATAACGCCTAAATAAAAGGCGTTTATTTTGTGATACCTATACTATTAATGATATTGTAGTTGTTTATTATATGGCAAATGTGAAGATGCTTTTTTTCACAGTAGCATTATTTTTACCCCTAATTACATTTTTATATGGATACAATGCATAAAATAATCCATCATACGGGTCTTGATACATATTTTTATCAGGAATGTTAGTTTTGTTTTGGTCATAACGTAATTCTTCTAAACATTGAGTAGTCTTTGGTAAATCATCTTTATTTGCATAAAAGTTTCCATAACTCATAATGTTTCTCATTCAAACTACTCTATTAGTTAATCCTGCTTCTTGATTTAAATTTGAAGCATGTTTAATAGCAGTTTGTGTGATTAAAATAGTATTATGTTCATCTATTAATTTTTGATTTAATCAATCAATGGCAGTTCGTGCTTTATCATCATAAAAATAAATTGCTTGTTCAAAATTTTCAAAATTATCAATTAATCCTAAAATTTCATTAACATAAGCATTAATTTTTTCATTTTCATTTATAAAATCATTTGGAGTAACTACTAATTCACAAATAATATAAGCATCATAATAACCAGTATTATTATATTCTTTAAAACCCACTACTATAAATACAGTATGGTCTTTATGACCAGTTGCTCAATCCACACCAACTGAATAAAAATCAAATTTATACATATCTTTTTTTGAATTATAAAATTCTTTTAAATCATATCGTTGTCAGCACTTTACAGTTTTTTGAAATGGGAAAATTGTTACATCACTATCTAAAAATTCAAAACCATAAAAAACAGTATTAAATTCATCAGGATTACTTTTTTTCATTTCTAATAATGTTCTTTTTTGAATATCTGGTAATTTATTTCAAAATGGTTGAATAGTAAATCTTAAAACAAATAAACCTAAACCACTAAACATATCTTGATTTTCATAATAAATTTTGCCATTTTTTTTAAGATTTTCCATCACTTTATCATTTAATGGTAAAAATGGCGTACAGTATTTTAAATAAAATGGATGATATTTATCATAAGGATTACATGTAAAAGTAATAAAGAAACTTTTATAAAAATAGCGAGTAATTTTTTTTCCAAAATTAGGACTATATATATTTTTATCAATAAACGTTCAACTTCATTCTTTAATAGGTTCTTTTGATACTTTAATACGATTACTTCTAAACATAGAGTTTTGTAAACGTTCATATCGATATGTTAATTGCTTTTCTGTTAGTGTTTCTTTTTCTTCTGCCATAATAATTTCATCTGTTCTTGAACCTAAAAAACTTGAACCACCGGCTTCTTTTCCAAAAATCTTATTACCATTAGCATAACCAATAAAGTCAATTTGTTGATTATTAGGAAAAATAATACATCCACCATCCTTAGTTATTTTTCATTTAATACCATGTGGATTATTAGGTAATAAATTAATATTATATGTATCTAATAAAACTTGACAAACATTCATTAAAGCACCAATTGTAGTTTCACTATGAGTATTTTCATATCTTCTTACTTCTTGAACACTACTATCACTAAAATTACAACATATAAATAAATCAAATGCTAAACAATTTCAAGTTTTTCTTGTTCCACGTGCTGTTGGTACAAAACGATAAAAACAATTGGTAGTAAAATATTCTGCTCATTCATCACCAACAAATTCTTTAAAAATATCCCAACTAAAACCATAATTATTATCACTAAAATTAAGATTATATTTTTTATTTAATTGTACATAACTAGTGATAAAAGCCATATTTACTCCTTATTTTTAAAAAAAATTAAACTTAAATTATTAACAAATAAAATTTTGAAAGGAACATTAAAAATGTTTATATTACCATTTGTAAATCATTTTGATTGAGACAAACACAATTTTAATCAAGATGAATTAAATTTACAACAAACAGAAGAATTATTTAAAAAAATAGATGATTATTTATGAAATGCATGTGATAAATCTGTATATAAGTCATATAGATTTAGAAAAAGAAAATTAAAAACAAAAAAAGGTTTATTAACTTATAAACGACGTATTTGTACATATTATAACCCAAAAACACAAAAAATGGAATTTCTTTCATTGTTAGATAATTATCTTGGTGTTAAAAAATATAGTAAACTTGCACCTAATGTTATTAAACAAATTTTGAAATATTTTGCAGATGGTAAAAAGTATCATGATGTTTGTGATACTTTTATTGAAGGTTTAATAAGTAATAGTACAGTTTGTAGAACATATAAAAAGTTTCAATTACCAAAAGCCAATATCCTCAAAATACCATTACAACCATATCAAAATTTATATGTAAATATTGATGATGGACATAGAAAATTTAAGTTTAATGAAAAACATAATACTAAAAATTGTAAAAAATGTTCAATGAGATTATTAGTATTTTGTACTGGTAAAAAGAAGAATGGAAAATTAATTAATAAAAGAGCTGTATGTAAAATTAGAGTATCAAAAACAGAAATTGGTGCTGAAAAAACTGCCAAATTAATTGAAAAATATGGTAATTTATTTTTTGAAAATTTTGACCAAGCAAATTTAATAGTTTGTGGAGATAGTGCAAAATGAATTAGAAAAACTGCTACAATTTTAAATGCTAAATTTATTTTAGATAAATTCCATGCTTTTCATGTTTTATTTCTTGGCATAATGGCTGGAAGAAGAAAAAATAAAATTGCTAAATTACACTATCAAAATGCAATAAATTTATTTTCCAAAGGTCAATATTATGAATTAATTGATTTTTTACAATCATTGACTTTACAATATAAAAAATTAAAAGTTGGTTATTTTGTTAATGCAAAAGATGGCGTATTAAATCAAGCATTAGTTGAAAATATTGGTTGCTTTACTGAAACTAATATTAAACAAATTTTAAAGCATATGATTGGTGATAGAACTTATAACATTGATATGTATACCAAAATGGTTAATTTTAAATGTTATCAAATAAATACAGCAATACAATTATTATAAATTAACCATTTCAATTTAAAGATAACTAAAAATAAAATAAAACTTATTAAAGTAAAATTTAATAAGAATTTTTGAGTTATAAAAGTAAGTATTATTGTTGACTAATATTTTACAAGTGTTAAGATTAACATACAATTGCATATTGAAGTCTAAATTATTCTCGTCTAATCTTATAATTTAAAGACAAATTTGAATATTATTGACAACATCGGTACGCTCCCAAAAGATTAAATAATAATATTAATAAAACTAGTTTAAAAGAAATCAAAATAGAATTGGAAAAAATAACAAAAGAAATTGATCAAAAAAATGGTTGAGATATAGAAAAAGATAATAATTTTATTGATGAAATAAATAAAATAAGTTTATCAATCCAACATAAAACTAAAATTAATAATAAATTTATAGCAAAATAAAAATAGTTACCATTTTGGTAACTATTTTTCTAAATTAAAAAAGATGCTAAAATCAAAAACATAAACTTAATATAAGTTTAATACACTATTTATTTTAAAAAGGAAATATAAAATATGGATATAATGTTAGAGAATAACAATAACGAAAAAACAAAAGATGAATCTATTTTTGTGCCTTCTCCCGCTATTTTTGTAGAAATTTCATTTGAAAACATTAAAACTAAAAAACAAAAACATGCAGAAAGACAAAAACAATATTTAGAAAAAAATAAATCAAATCCTGAATTTATTAGAAAAAAAGAGAAGGAGAAAAAAGACGCAGAAAAAAATATATTGAAAAGAAAAAAAATAAAGAACTGCTTGATAAGCAAATTCAATTAATGATTAATGAAGTTAATAACTTTGCTAATTATGAAACAATACAGATAGAAGATATATTGCAAGAAAATCAAAAAATTCTGTCTTTAAATGATATTATTGATATTGAATCAGAATATTGAGTATCTACAGTTAACTGTGTAAATTATAATCCTTTTAATCTTTAAACAAAAAATCGTAAGTATTACTTACGATTTCTATTTTGTTTACGTTCATTTTCAGTCAAGAATTTTTTACGCATACGAATATTTTGTGGTGTTACTTCAACTAATTCATCGCTAGCAATAAATTCTAAAGATTCTTCTAAACTAAAAATAGTTGGTGGTGTTAATCTAACAGCTTCATCATTACCTGAACTTCTAGTATTTGTTAATTGTTTTGCTTTGCAAGGATTAACATCTAAATCTTTATCACGATTACTTAAACCAATAATCATTCCTTCATACACTTTAGTTTGTGGTTTAACAAATAAAGTACCACGTTCTTCTAAAGAATTTAAAGCATAAGGTAATGTTGTCCCTGTAATCATACTTACTAGAACGCCATTTCTATTATTATTAATTTCGCCTTTTAATGGTTCATATGTAAGGAAACTACGAACCATAACACCCGTTCCACGAGTAATATTAACGTATTGACGACCAAATCCAATTAATCCTCTTGTTGGAATATGAAAAATAATTTTATCACGAACATTATCAGAATCCATATTAGTCATAATACCTTTTCTTAGATTTAAATTATTAATAACAGTACTACTATATTCAGTAGGATGATTTAAAATAATTTCTTCGACTGGTTCAGTGGTGTGTCCTTTTTCATCTTTTTTAAATACTACTTCCGGTTTAGAAATACCTAATTCAAAGCCTTCGCGACGCATATTTTCAATTAAAACAGATAAATGTAATTCACCACGACCAAAAACTTTAAAACCATCAGCATTACTTCCGGATAATTGTTCTATTTTTAAACCAACATTAGTTTCTAATTCTCTTGTTAAACGTTCTTTAATTTTATTACTAGTTACTAGTTTACCTTCAGTTCCAGAAAATGGTGAATTATTGACAAGGAAATTCATTGACATTGTTGGAGCCTGTATTGTAATTGGTTCCATTGGCACAACATTATCTTTATCACAAATAGTATTACCAATTGTTATATTTTCAATACCCGCTATGCAAACAATATCACCAGCAACAGCGTTTTTAACAGCTACTCGTTTTAATCCTTGATAAACAAATAAATATTTTACTTTTGCTTTTCTTTTTAAATCATAATCATCAACAACAATTATTTCTTGTCCTTCAGAAATAGTACCTTGAAATAATCTACCAATTCCAATTCTGCCAATAAAACTATCATAATCTAATGAACTAATTTGCATTTGTAAAGGCTCATTATATTTTACTAATTTAGAAATTTTAGCATGTTTAATAATTGTTTCAAATAATGGTTCTAAATTTTCGCTTGGTTGATTCAATTCATATTGGGCAATACCTTGTTTAGTAATTCCATAAAGTGTTGGAAAGTCTAACTGTTCATCATTAGCATTTAATTCCATAAAAAGTTCTAATACTTCATCTTTTACTTCTTCAATTCTTTGGTCCTTTTTATCAATTTTGTTAATCATTAAAATTGGATTTAAGTTATGTTCTAGTGCTTTTTGCAATACAAAACGAGTTTGTGGCATTGGTCCTTCAACACTATCAACTAGTAAAATAACACAGTCTACTGTTTTCATAATTCTTTCAACTTCAGAGGAAAAGTCAGCATGACCAGGTGTATCAATAATATTAATTTTTGTATTACCATGCATGATTGAACAATTTTTAGAATAAATAGTAATTCCTCGTTGACGTTCTTGATCATTACTATCCATTATTTGTTCAACAATAACTTGGTTTTGATGAAAAATATTTGATTGCTTTAATAAAGCATCAACTAATGTTGACTTTCCAACATCGACGTGTGCTATCACTGCAATATTAATAATTTTTTGTTCAGCAGAAACTTTTTCTTGTTCAGACATTATTCATTCTCCGTTATTCTTAAATTTTGACATTATATAAATTATACGCAATATTTTTAAATTTAGTAAAATAATTAAAAAAATAATTTATTTAAAATGATTTTTTGACATATAATAATTATCTAAATCTTATGATTTGTGATTTTTTTTCATTTTCATCAGTTTTGTTTCTATATTTACTTTTATCATTATTATTTAAAAAATTATTTTGTTGTATTTGTTGGGTTAATAAATATGTTTGTATATCATTAAAATTATTTGTATATATAAAACTGCTACTAGGTTTTGATATTTTTATTTCAATAAATAAACTGTCTTTAGTGTGTGTTTCTAATGTATTAGTATAATGTTTTTTATTAATTAAAGATGTGTTAATTTTTGTTGTTAATTTTCATATTTGATTTTTATTTGGTAATGATAAATCTAATGGTTTTTCATTTTTTAATTGTTCTGAAAATTGATGAGATATTGTAAATAAATATTGTAATTCTTCATCTGTTATGTTTTCTTGATTTATTAATTCACCTACAAATAAATTTAATTCACTTAATATTTCAAATAATTGTTGAGGTTCTTTTTTATATTTATTAATAAAAAAACTAAATTTTTTTATTTGTGCTAAATATTTGTTTAAAATTTTATTTAATTTCTTTTTTATCTTTTTGTTTTTATTGAATTTTCTTTGAATTTTATTTCTATATTTTCTATTATTTTCTAATTCTAAAAAATATTTTTGTTGTTTATATAAATCATTATTGATACTTGCAATTGCATTAGTTATTTCAGAAATTTTAAATCTGTAATTAATTAAAGTACTAATTTTTAAATTTCTATTCATCAATTCAAGTAATTTTTGTTTTCTTTCATTCATATTTTTACCTCTTTCCATTTTTTTGATAGTCTGATCTCAAATTTCTTAATAATTATAATTTGTGTACAAGTACTAAAATCTCTATAATAACTAACTTATATCTATTTTTTAGATTTAATATCTATTTAATTTAAAATTTTTCTATAAACTTTTTTAAAAGTTTTACACACTTTAATAATAACACTTTATAGAAATTGATAAAATTATAATAAATATTTCATTTTTTTATAAAACTATATTTTTATTTATTATTTTTTAATATTTTTTAAAAAATAATAAATAAAAACTGATAAAATCAAATTACAAAGTTATTTTAGATATTTCGGAGGCAAAAATAATGGCAAATAAAGTATTAGTAATTCGTTCTTCTATGATTAAAAAAGAACTATCTTATTCTGAAAGTTTAGTATCTCGTTTTGTTAAATATTATCGTGAATTTCATCCAGAAGATTCAATAATTGAATTAGATTTAAATCAAATACCAATGGCAAGTATTACTATTACGCAAAAAAACTTTACTTCATATTTTAATGAAAAAGATTCTGATTATTATATTAATCAACTAAAAAATGTTAATAAAGTTATATATACAACACCAATGACAAATTTTAATGTTACTAGCATGACAAAAAATTATTTAGATCACATCTTAGTTGTTGGTAAAACTTTTGATTATAAATATACCAAACAAGGTGAAGCTAGAGGATTATTACCACATTTAAAAGTTCAAATTTTGGCGACACAAGGAGCACCATATGGCTGATATTTATGAGGTAATCATGCAACTTATTTAAAAGGAACATGAGAATTTGTAGGTGCTAAAGTAGTAGAACCAATTCTTATTTGTGGTACTAAGGTTCAAGAACTTCATCAAAATGACGCTAATTTACTTATTGGTTCTAAAATATTAGCAAAAGGTGGAGGTTTACCAGCATTAGGACCAGAAAAAACGATGGATAAATTTGAACAGTATATTAAAGAAGCAGCAAAAAAGTTTTAACTTTAAAAAATAAAAATTTTTAGTCAAAAAATATAATTTTTGTGAATTTACCTTCAAAAAGTAGTAAAGTAAAATTAACTTCATAGAAGGATGAAAAAATGAAAAAAATATTGACAGCATTAAGTGTTTTAACACTTGCATCGGTTGCAGGAAATTTAACTGTAACTGTTTTAAACACAAATTCACAAAAAAATGATGTTTTAAATAATAAAACTCAACAAGATACAATTTACATTGATAAAAATGGCAAACAAATAACAACTAATGAAAGAGATTTATCAAATATAAATAGTAAAGAAATTGTTCAAATTGGTTTTTATAAAAATGATCAGGGAGAAATTCAAGTTGTTAATATGCCAAGAACAATTGAAAAAGTACCTAATCAATTACCATCAGAAATTACATCTTTACAATTTATGTTTATATTTTGTGAAACATTTAATCAAGATTTATCATCTTGAGATACTTCAAATGTTACGAATATGAATTGAATGTTTCATGGTGCTATATCTTTTAATCAAAATATATCAAATTGAGATGTATCTAATGTTATGAAATACGAATGTTTTTCTTTTGAATCAGGAATTGATAACTCAAAAAAATTACCAAAGTTTAAAAAATTTTTAATAATTTAAAATACTAGTTAGTTTAAAAATAGTGCTAATTAGCACTATTTTTAAATTGATTTAAGATTTTTATAGTTTTTTATCCTAAATCTTCGTCCTTTATTAGAATTTCACGACTAGGATTTTGTTCAATTATTAATTGTTTGTAAATTGTATCACGATATTTTACACAACCATCAATAACATTATCTAAAGGATTTGGAGCAGTCCGCACTTCAAAAAGATCTCCTTCATATTTTTGACGCATTAGTTTTGTACCTTTTTCAGTTTTAACTTCAATATAATATTCTTTAGCTAATTCTTCTTCAATAAATTTATCAACTTTTTTAATATAAGCTCCACCACCACAAATTGTGATTCCCTTACCTTTTTTCTTTAAATCACTAATACTTCCAGCAGCCTTGTCACCAGCAGTTCTTAGTACTCTACGAATGGCTGGAATAATATGTTCTTTGAATTGAACTTGCATAACATTTGCACGAATTTCTTCTGGTGTAATTTCAATAGTTTTAGAAATTGACATTGTTTCTCCTGGCTGAGAATTTAATCTAGGTAATGAAAAACCCGAAATTGTGTATGGTTTTTCATCTTGATATTTCATAAGTGAACCAATATTTTTAATAACATCTTCAGCTTCTTTTATTCCAACTTTTAAGGCATGTTTTTTTATAATATATTCTTGAACTTTTTGTATTAAATAGTCACCAGCACAATGTGTTGTATATGAATATAATATTGAATTATTACTAATAATAGCAACATCAGTACTGCCACCACCAATATCAATGCACATAATTGCACTTCCAAAAATATCTTGCCCTGAACCTAAGGCTGCCATTTTTACTTCTTCTTGTACAAATCCACGGAGTGCTCCTAAACGATATACAATATTTTCTAAAGCTTCTTTTTGTACTGAATTAATTTCACTTGGTGTTGCCATCAACACAATCAAGTTACGATTTTTATCTAATTTTTCATCTTTTTTTATAGAATTGTTTTTACTTTGTTTTAAATCTTTAATTTCAAGTCTAAAATCTTGAAAAATTTTAGTAAGAATACGTTGTAAAGCATCTGGATCAGCAATATTACCATCACGAACTGGACGTTTAATAATAACGTTTTCATTTGTTTTGTCAGTTAAAGCCTTAGCCTCTTCACCGTAAAGAATTCTATTTTTTTCATAGTCTTCAGCTAAATAGGTTGGAGCATCATATCTAAGACCTATATTAATATGTCTAGCTTTAAAGTTTTCTGTTCCGATATCTAAAGCTAATCATTGATAATCAGTTATTGATTTAAGTTTGTTATTTTTCTGATTTAAATTTTCTTTTCTTGTTTTAAACATTTCTCTAATTTTCCCTTTCTTTAAATACTTAAATTTTATCTAAATTAATTTTACATGATTTTATAAATAAGTTATTTATATTAATTTATAAGGAAATATGGGATTAATGTTGATAATTTTTATTTATTATATTTTGTTTAAAAAACAGCAAAAACTTTGAAGTATTTAATATATCTAATTTTATAAATATTAAATTTAATTGAATAAATAGTTAAAAATATATTTTAATTATCTGAAAAAATCTCTGGTTTTTATTAAAAAAAGGAGATAAAATAATCATTGGAAAGGAAGGTAAAATTGAAAATAACTAATGATTTATTAAACAACTCACATATTATTTTTGAATCTAATATTAAAAATCAAATAGAAGCACTAACTAAAATTACTGATTTGGCATTTTCATTAGGTTATATTACTAATCGTGATGAATTACTAAAAGCATTTCTTGCTCGTGAGCAAGAATCATCAACGGGTTTTGAAGGTGGAATTGCAATTCCACACGCTAGAATTAAATCAATTAAAAAACCTGCAATTCTAATATTATGTAATAATAATGGTATTGACTGAAAAGCAATAGATGGACAATTAACAACTTTTATTATTGCTTTAATAATTCCTAAAACACAATCAGAAAATTTATATTTAGATATTTTAAGTACACTTGCAATCAAACTTGTAAATGAAGATTTTCGTAAAAAATTAAAAAATGCAACAAATTCACAAGAAATAATATCGCTTATTAATGATGAAACAGTTAAAAATAGTACTAAAAAAGAAATAAAAACAATGAAAAATAAGGAAACAAAAAAAATTGTTGGAGTTTCTTCTTGTACAACTGGAGTAGTTCATACTTACATGTGTAAAGAATTATTAGAAACCGCAGAAAAAGAACTAGGCTATCAAGTACAGGGTGGTTGTCAAATTTATGAAATAATTAATTATTATATTAGTAATGGAATGGCAACCCTTTTTAGGACTATTTTTTGGTAGACATTTTGGAATGGCAACCCTTTTTAGGACTATTTTTTGGTAGACATTTGTTTTTGATAACTAATTGGAGTTAGGTAGTTTAGAGTACTGTGAATTCTTATGTTGTTATATCAATTGATGTAATCAAATAATTCTAATTTTAATTGGATTAATGATGTAAAATTTTTATCATTAATAAATTCAATTTTGAAAGTTTTAAAAGTTGCTTCAGCAACAGCATTGTCATAAGGACATCCTTTTTTGCTTAAAGATCGAGTTATGTTGAAAGCTAATAAAAGTTTATCAATAGTTTTATTATTGAATTCATTACCACGATCAGTATGAAATATTTCAATATCTTTTAAACAGTGATTTGATTGCATAAATGCTTGATATACTAATGATGCATCTTTTTTAACTCCAACACTATGTCCAATAATTTCGCGGTTAAATAGGTCGATTAATAGGCAAATATAGTTTCATTTACCATTAACTTGAACATAAGTTAAATCACTAACAATAACTTCATTTTTAATTCTATTATTAAAGTTTCTATTAACAAGATTGGTTATTTGACTATCATTGACTTTATTATGATAATTTTTGAATGATAATTTAGTGTATTTTGATATTAAATTATGCTTATTCATAATTTCTTTAATTTTTCTGCGTGATAAATAAATTTCTTGGTTTGCTAGTATGACTTTTAATCTTCTAGTACCATAAACTTCTTTATTTTCTTTAAAAGCACTAATAACAGCTTGTTCATAAATATTATTTTGAATTTTATTTTTTTTCTTTAAATTAAAATAATATGTTGATTTAGAGAGTTTTAAAAAATGACACATTGTGCGAATTTTATATTTAGATTTATTATTTGCAATAATCTCTACTTTCTGCCTATTATTAGTGCTGCTTGCTTTAAAATATCAATTTCCATTCGTAACTGTTTTAATTCTTTATTTGCTTGAATTAATTGTTTTTCTAAATCTGAAAGATTATCTTTAGTTTTAAAACTACCTGAATTAGTAAATTGCTTAATTCAATTGTAAGTAGCTGCTCTTGTAACATTGTATTCTTTAACAAGGCAAGATACTGATTTGCCACTTTGATATAAAGCTACTATTTGTTTTTTAAATTCATCTGAATATGAGTTAATAGTGACCATAATTATAATTCCTTTCTTTTAACTAATTTGTTCACTTGTCTATGTAATTAGTGTCCAATAAAGTGTAACCCATCCACAATATCCTCAAATTACTAAATCTTGATATAAAAATTGAGATAATTTAATGGTTTTTATTAGTTATCCAGTAGAAATCAAAAGAGTGATTTATACTACAAATGCTATTGAATCTGTTAATAGTCAATTACGAAAAATCATCAGAAATAAAAAAGTTTTTCCTAATGATATGGCAGTTTTCAAAATATTTTACTTGGCAATTGAAAATATAACAAAAAAATGAACATTGCCTATTCAAAATTGAAATACAGCAATTGCTCATTTTATGATAAAATTTGAAGACAGAATTAATCTAAATTAGTAACTTTGTAAAACAAAGATACACAGATTATTAAAAAGCCTCTTTATTACTAAAAAAATAAATATAATTGTCCATTGTTCTTCATCCTTTACATAAAATTATTATTTTAAATACTAAATAAATAAATTTCCCTTAATTTAGTAAATCATTAAATATTTATAGATATCATCTCTAGTTATTTCAAAATTAGATTCTATTAATATTCTTTACTTATACTTTTGATATTTTTTCCTTTTAAATACTATTACTAATTACTTTACCATTGACATTAGAAAATATCTTATTTTCTGACATGTCTAAAATTATATCAATAATCTCGGGCGTTTTAGGTATCTCTGGTCTTTCAAACATATTAGTTTCAATGTTATTAATACCATTAGATAAATCTTTAACGTTAAATATATCTGCCTTGTGTACTATTTCTTGTTCTTCATTACTTTTAGTTACTGGCATTGGTACGATGTTAGAAAGCATTATCGTATCATCAACTTTTTGCTTTACTATAACTGTCGCATATTTTGTTTTAATATATTTTGAATTTTTGCAAATTTGAGTATCATATCACTCTATAGGACTTTGAGTATGTTCTCTCATTTTTTCTTTATTTTTTTGATATCATCTGTAATAATATTCTCGTTTTCTTGCTTTCACTTCTGACTTTTGATTATATTCTCGTTTTCTTGCTTTCACTTCGGGTCTTTGATAATATTCTCGTATTTTTTCTTTATTTTTTTGACATCATCTGTGATTATATTCTCGTATTTTTTCTTTATTTTTTTGGGACCATCTTTGATAAGATTCTCGTTTTCTCGCTTTCACTTCAGGCCTTTGAGCATACTCTCGTTTTCTTGCTTTCACTTCAGGCCTTTGAGAATATTTTAATTTTTTAGTTCCAACCTTAGGTTTTTGATTATGTTTCCGTATTCTTTCTTTGCTTAAATTTTTTTGATTAATTTGAATTATTTTAAAAATTTTTTCTATTTTTTTAATTAGTACTTTCTTATTTTTTTCCATTGTATACATAATATTTTCCTTTCAAAAAATAAAAAAACCTATTTACTTTAAAAAATAAAGCAATCGGTTAAAAACTTATATTTAGATTAAAACATATAATTTTTATTACAATGATAATACATTAATATTTCTAAAAATAAAAAACAATTTTCTTATAATTAATTTTGTTTTTTTAGTAGTGTTTTTTTTCTTTCTTAACTTCCTTTTTCTTTAATTTTTTATGTTTTTTCTTTTTCTTATTTCTTCTGAATCAATTTCAAAATGAACGCTTTTTCTTTACCGTTTTAATAATAGTAGGCTCAAATATTTTATTAGTATCACCAATTGAAAAATCATTACAAACAGAATTAATATTTTCATTAGAACTAATAAATAATAGTTCATCATTTAACATTAATATTTCATTTCTACTAGGAATAATAACTTTACCGTGACGTTTAATTGCAACTAAGTTAATTTTATAATTGCTAGGAATTTTTAAAGTTTCTAGTTTTTTATTTGTAAACTTAGTATTTTTAACAATTACATTAGCTATTGAGTACTTTTCATCAACTGTAGTTAAATCTATTCCTAATTTTCAAATAGCACGATATGCAGCTTTCTTACCGGCTTCTGTTTCAGATAAAATAATATTAGTAATACCAATTGCTTCTAAAATTAGTTGGTGAGTACTATCAACAGCTTTAGCAATAAGATTAAGTGATGATAATGTATTGTGTTCACGATGAATTGCTAAAACATGAACAGCAGTAACAATTGAAGCTGCTAAATCAGAACCAATAGCAATAATAATATTTTGCACTTTATGAATTCCAGCATCATTTAATGCATCACGATTAGTCGAATCTAAAATTAAAGTTTCAGAAGCTATTGATGAAACTAATTGACAACGGTCTTCTCTTTTATCAATAGCTAATGTAACTTTACCTAATTCTTCTAAAGTTTTAACAACTGAAATTCCGAATTTACCTAAACCAATGACACAAAAATCATTTTCTGATGAAGACATCTATATCCTTCTTCCTTAAATAATATTTACTTAAATATGTTATATTATACTAAATTATAAACTAATTCTTAAAATATTGGTATTTTACATTTAAAACTAATATTTAATAGAAATGACTATAGTATAGTATAATAATAAAAGAAAATGTTATTTTAGGAGTTTTTTGATGCTATCTAAGGTTAATTATCGTAGTGTAAAAAATATTTTTAAAATTATTTTTGTTGGTAAAACCCGTCCCCGACAAATGTTTAATTTATATTTTTTCACTTTATTAGTTGGAACAATACTTTTAATGACACCAATTGCCACAACAAAAGGACAATGAAACTTTTTGTCTGCCCTTTTTACTGCTAGTAGTGCGTTTTCTGACACTGGTTTAACAGTAAAAAGTACTGCTAATGATTTTACTTTCTTTGGTCAATTTATTATTTTAATTTTAATTAAATTTGGTGGTATTGGTTTAATTACAGTTAAACTAGCAATATTATCCTTATTTGTATTTAATCGACATACCAGTTTAAGAGAAAGATTACTAATGCAAGGTGAACGTGGTTCTAATAAATTAGGAACGACTATTGATGTATTAAAAATTGGTATTATTGTTATGACAATTACTGAATTTTTAGGAGCAATTGTTTTATTTTTATATTTTTATTTTGTGCCTATCTCAGGAATAGAATATGGTCTAAACAATAATACAGGTTACTATAATCACATACTATTAGCATTATGATCGGGAATTTTCCACTCAATTTCTGCTGTTAATAATGCTGGATTTGATATAGTTGGTATAACTTCATTAGAACCTTTTCAGAGTGATTATTTTGTGCAGTGAATTTTTATTATTGAATTTGTAATTGGTGGTATTGGTTTTCCTGTTTATTATGATTTATATCATTGAATTAAAAGTAAAACTCATGGTAAAAAATTTAGATTTAGTTTATTCACTAAACTAACATTAATAACATATTTTTTAGTTGCGATATTGGGTGTTAGTAGTGTTATGTTTATTGAATATTTTTCACGTAATGTCATAACTCCGTCAAGGCAAGAGCCCATTTTTAAAAATTTATCGACATCTGATGCAATTATGGCTGTTTTTTTTAATACAATGTCAACAAGAAATGCTGGATACTATACAGTTGACTTAAATAAATTTCACCTTGCCTCACAAATGATCCAATCATTAATGATGTGAATTGGTTCTTCACCAGCAAGTACTGCCGGAGGAATTAGAACGACAACTTTAGCAATTATTCTTTTAACAATTTTTAATATTGCACGTGGCCGTAATGATGTTTTTGTATTCAAGCGTAAAATTCCTAATCAAACTGTTCGTATGTCATTTATAGTCGGTACACTTGGTTTTATTTTAGTTTTTGTATCAGTAATGATTATCACAATTGAAAATGTTTTTTTAACAGATAATTCTGATATGACCTTTGCACAAGTAATTTTTGATGTTTCAAGTGCTTTTGGAACAACAGGACTTTCATTATTTGATAATTCCAAATTAGGTATTTTTAGTCAACTTAGTTTAATTTTTGTCATGTTTGTGGGACAATTAGGAGTATCAACTACTGTTCTTGCTTGAAGTGATCGTAAATCAAAACCAACGATAATTAGAGTTGAAGAAAACGTATTAATTGGATAAATTAAGAAACGGTGAACACATATGATAAAAATTTTAGATGGTAAAATAATTGCCCAGCAAATTAAAGCAAAAATTAAATCACAAGTAATAACTATTACTAATCGCAAACCTAAACTAGCAGTAATAATTATTGGTGAAGATTTAGCATCACAAATGTATGTACGAACTAAAATTAAAGCATGTCAAGAATGTGGTATTGATGGACAAGTATTTTCACTAACAACAACAGTAACACAAAAAGAAATAATTAATAAAATTGAACAATTAAATAGTGACAATAATATTGATGGAATTTTAGTACAATTACCACTACCAAAACATTTAGATACATTAGCAATTATTAATAGCATTACTATTAATAAAGATGTTGATGGTTTAACAAATATTAATGCCGGAAGATTATTACAAGGTGATAAAAAAGCAATGTTGCCTTGTACAGTAAAAGGTATTTTAAAATTACTAAATCACTATCAAATTCCCATTTCTAAACAAAATATTACTATCATTAACGATAGTAATATTGTTGGTAAACCATTGGCTTTATCATTAACTAATATGGGAGCAACTGTTAGCATTGTTCATAAATTAACCAAAGACTTAACTATTTATACTAAAGAAGCTGATATCATTTGTAGTGCTACTGGTGTCTATAATATTATTAATAGTAGTCAAGTTAAACGTGATGTTGTTATTATTGATGTAGCAATTAATTATCAAGGTAAAGAAAAAAAAGTTGTTGGTGATATTAATTTTGAAATAATGAAAAATACCGCTTCAGCAATTACTCCTGTGCCTGGTGGTGTTGGACCAATGACTATTGCCATGTTATTAGAAAATTTAATGATTTGCTATCAATTAAATAATAAATATAATTAAATTGGAAAATTAAATGTTAAAGAAAAATTGGATTAAAAAAAGATTAAATAATATTGAAAAAAATAATTTAGAATTATTAAAATTTAAGTTTTTAAAAGAAACTATTTCAACAAATAGTGTTTATTTTGATAGTCCTTTACATTTTTTAAAACCTGAAAATTATTCAGATTATCAAATACATAATGAAAATAATACTATTATTTTTAAAATAGAAGTTAATACACAAAAATTATATGATGATTGAATAAAAGGAATGAATAATTTTGCTTGAGATTATATTTTAAGTAAAAAATATATAAATATTAACACTGAATATAATTTAAAAACTAATGATTTTATTAATAAACTTAATCAAAACTTATTTCTTTTAAAAAATAATTTAATATCAAAAAATAATATTTATGTTGTAAGAGTTTGAACTTCAAAAATAGAAAAAAATAATTTCAATATTTCTTCCTTTGAAAAAGATTGAGAAGAATTTAGCGATGTTGGATATTGATGAACAGATAAAGACACTTTAAATAAAGAAGTTTCTTTAAATAAAAAATTACGTTTTACTTTTAGAAATTCATCAGACTCTTTAATAAAAGAACTATTATTTAAAGGAAACCATGAAATTACAATAAAATATGTTGAAACTGAAACTGAAATTACTACTAAAGGTTATGAATATAAAAATTCTAATTGATGAAAAAGAAATTGATCATCATTTATTTCAATATTTATTTCAATTTTAGCACTTTTATTTACAATCATATTTAACTTTTTAAATTAATATAAATCATTAAAGCACTAAATCAAAAATAAATCATATTGTATGTAAAAATTATAAAATTTGTTATAAAAATAATTAGAAACTAAATTATAAGTTTTAACTCATTGCTTTTATTTTAAAAGTAAATGAGTTTTTTTACATTTAAAAAGGAGTACAAAAATATGAAATATTTTAATCCAAATTATTGATTTAAATTATGATTATTAATCACGCCACTTTTTAATAATCAACTTCAAAATATTAATGCTAAAATAATTTATAATAAAGTGTAACCCATCCAAAGTTTCAATTACCAAAAGCCAATATCCTCAAAATACCATTACAACCATATCAAAATTTATATGTAAATATTGATGATGGACATAGAAAATTTAAGTTTAATGAAAAACATAATACTAAAAATTGTAAAAAATGTTCAATGAGATTATTAGTATTTTGTACTGGTAAAAAGAAGAATGGAAAATTAATTAATAAAAGAGCTGTATGTAAAATTAGAGTATCAAAAACAGAAATTGGTGCTGAAAAAACTGCCAAATTAATTGAAAAATATGGTAATTTATTTTTTGAAAATTTTGACCAAGCAAATTTAATAGTTTGTGGAGATAGTGCAAAATGAATTAGAAAAACTGCTACAATTTTAAATGCTAAATTTATTTTAGATAAATTCCATGCTTTTCATGTTTTATTTCTTGGCATAATGGCTGGAAGAAGAAAAAATAAAATTGCTAAATTACACTATCAAAATGCAATAAATTTATTTTCCAAAGGTCAATATTATGAATTAATTGATTTTTTACAATCATTGACTTTACAATATAAAAAATTAAAAGTTGGTTATTTTGTTAATGCAAAAGATGGCGTATTAAATCAAGCATTAGTTGAAAATATTGGTTGCTTTACTGAAACTAATATTAAACAAATTTTAAAGCATATGATTGGTGATAGAACTTATAACATTGATATGTATACCAAAATGGTTAATTTTAAATGTTATCAAATAAATACAGCAATACAATTATTATAAATTAACCATTTCAATTTAAAGATAACTAAAAATAAAATAAAACTTATTAAAGTAAAATTTAATAAGAATTTTTGAGTTATAAAAGTAAGTATTATTGTTGACTAATATTTTACAAGTGTTAAGATTAACATACAATTGCATATTGAAGTCTAAATTATTCTCGTCTAATCTTATAATTTAAAGACAAATTTGAATATTATTGACAACATCGGTACGCTCCCAAATAAAATAATAATAAATATTATCATATTAAAGTATGACTTAAAAATATTTAAATGAAACTTGCAAAAAAGTAATTATTTTAACACTGATTGATAAATTATTCAGATATTTTTGTTGAAGATAAATCATAAAATTTACCTTTAATAATATATACTATTGTTTCACAAATGTTAACTAAGTGATCACCTAGTCTTTCAATATATTTCAACTGTTGCATTGTTGATGTATATTGAGAGAGTTGATCATTATTTTTGTTTACTTTTAACATATTGACAATGTTTTTCATTGATTCACGAAAACGATTATCAATATCAATATCATATTCTGCTGCTTGATAAGCTTTATTAATATCATTTTCATTTATAGATTCACCAATTAAATCCATCATTTTAAATACTTTTTTCATTAATCCTGATAATTGAGATGTTAATTTAATTTCTGGTTTATATTTGACATTAAATTTGGATAAATTTTTAGCATAATTTGAAATACGTTCTAAATCACGAATAATATTCATATAGCCAATAATAGTACGTAAGTCAGTAGCAAAAGGATTTTGTTGAGCAATACTTCAAATTGCAGTAATTGTTAAACTTTCAGCGACTGTTCTAATTTCTTTATCGGTTTCAACAATTCTTTTTGACATGTCAAAATCTTGGGTTTCCATTGCTATTAAAGCGTCTTTATGTTCTTTTTTTACTTCTTTTAATAAAGTTAATAAGTTTTGTTTTAAATTTATGATATCTAAATCAAATCTACGGTTAATTATTTTCATTTTTTCCTCCTTTCTCTATAATTAATTATATATATTTTTAACCAAATCTGCCGGTAATATAATCTTCTGTTCTTTTATCTTTTGGTCGTGAAAATATTTTTTTAGTATTATTATATTCAATGACTTCTCCATTTAAGAAAAAGGCAGTTTTATCAGAAATTCGTGCTGCTTGTTGCATTGAATGTGTAACAACAATAATTGTAAAGTCTGATTTTAAATCATTCATTAAGTCTTCAATTTTAGATGCGGCAATCGGATCTAGAGCTGAAGTTGGTTCATCCATTAATAGTACTTTTGGTTTTAGGGCAATAGCACGAGCAATACATAAACGTTGTTGTTGTCCACCTGATAATGATAATGCTGAATCGAATAAGTGTTGAGCAACTTCATCTCATAAAGCCGCTTTTTTTAAAGCATCTTCGACAATTTGATTTAGAATCTTTTTATTTTTAATGCCTTGATTTTTTGGGCCATATGCCACATTTTCATAAATTGACATTGGAAAGGGATTAGGTTTTTGAAATACCATTCCAACTTTAGTTCGTAATGAAATAATATTTTTTTTATTTTCATAAATATCTTCATTATTAAATAATATTTGTCCATTAATTTTAACACCATCAATTAAATCATTCATTCTATTTAAAGTTCGTAGTAATGTTGATTTGCCACAACCACTTGGTCCAATAAAAGCGGTTACTTGATTACGACTTATTTCTAAATTTATATTAAATAAAGCCTGTTTTTTGCCATGATTATAGAAGAAATTTAAATTTTTAATAGTAAAAACATAATTACTTTTTGGAATATTTTCTATATTTGATAAATTATTTGATTTGTTATTTGGTTTTTTCTTAAATTTATCTTTCACTTTTAAAAAGTAAGGTTTAATTACATTTACTTTTCTTTTTTTATTGCTATTCGTTGATTCTTTCTTGCTTTCATTTTTTCTTTTAATAATTCAATTGAGCATTTTGTTTTCACCCCGATTCCTGTTGTTAAACTTTTTTCAAAATGTTTTGCTATAAAGTTTAAAATAAATATTAGTATAACTGTTATTAGTGCTGTTTGGTACATCATTCCTAATTTATTAGGGTCATTTGATTCTTTATTAACTAATAAAATATGGGTTGTTAAAGTTTGTCCTGAACTTAAGAAACCTTTATTGGGAAAAGCAACAGTGCTTCCTAATGTTAGATAAACTGGTGCTGATTCACCAATAATTCTACCCATTGATAAAATCATACTAGTAATAATGCCACCAATGGCAGCTGGAATAACTACTTTTCTTATTGTTTCAAATTTACTAGCACCTAGTGCTAATGATGCTTCGCGATATTCAATAGGTACTGATTTTAATGTATCTTCTACTGCTCTAATAATAAGTGGTAAAATAACAATTGTTAATGTTAAACTAGCAGCAATTGCTGAGAAACTTATTTGTAAGAAAGTAATAAAAAAAGTAAATCCAAACATACCAAAGATAATTGATGGCGTAGAAGCTAAGGTATTTAGCACAAAACGTAATATTGAAGCAAATCAACCATTTTTGGCATATTCGTGAAGATAAATTGCACCAATAATACCTAATGGCATAGCAATAGTAATTGTTGTTAATACCAATAAACATGTCATTGTGATAATTGATAAGTAACCTTCATCACCAGTTGTTGAAATTAAAGCTGCAAAATTAAAATTGAAAATGCTACTACCAGCATTACCACTAATGTTGAAGATACCATTAATAATAATATCACCAATAATTCAAATAATTAATCCCATAGTAATAAAACAAGCTAGCCCCATAAAGAATAATCGAAAATAGTCTTTAAAGTGTTTTCAGCCTTGATTTTTAATAGTTTTTTCACTAATAGTTAACATTAGTTGATTATCAGATAGATTTATTTTTTTTAAATTATAATTTCGTGGTTTTTTATGACCTTTTGCTTTTTTATCACTACGTTTATAAATTATTAAAACAATAAAGTTAATTATTGAAACTATAATAAATAAAAATAAACCAATTCCATATAATGCTGATATTTGTTGAGAACTAACTGCTTCTCCAATTTCTAGTCCAATTACTCCCGCTAAAGTAGAAATTGAACTAAATAAAAATGCAAGTGGACCATGTGCAAAATTTGGGGTTAGAGTACTATTACCAGCAATCATAACAACGGCCATTGTTTCACCGATGACTCTTCCAAATCCAAAAATTATTGCACCAATGATTTTGGTTTTTGCCGCTTTAAAAATGACTTTAAAACTAGTGTCAGTCCTGCTAATACCTAGTGCTAATGATGCATATAGATAAGATTTTGGTACTCGAGTAATAGCATTAACAGATAATGAAATAATTGTTGGTAATGCCATCATTGATAAAATAAAACTTGCTGTCATCATATTTTCTTTGGTTAGTGCTCCCATTTTTACAAAAATAGGGCCAATGGTCATTAAACCAAAAGCACCAAAAACAACTGAAGGAATACCAGATAATAATTCTACTAAAGTTAATGTTGTTTTTTTTAATTTTGGTGGTAAAAATTCACATATAAATAATGATGTTAGTAAACTTAAAGGAACAGCAAGTATCATTGAAAATAGTGCAACTCAAAAAGTGGCAACGATAAAGGCAATAATACCAAAACTATTAGCATTAGGTAATCATTTACTATTTCCTAACATTTTAAATCAATTTAGAAAACTCATATTACTAAATGTTTGACCGATAATAAAACCAATTAATAATGAAGCGGCAATTAGTGCTAATGAAGATATAGACAATACACAAATTTTAGCAATCAGATCATAAGTATGTTTTTTTTGTTCACTAATAAAAACATTTTTTGGATCATGATTTTTATTAAAATGATTAAAAGTTATTTTATGTCAAAACTTTTTAAAAGATTTGGATTTCATTTATTAATACTCCTTTATGGAAAATTGTTTAATCACTGATTTAAATCATAATTTAATTTGTCAGTTAATGCTACTGCTGATTGTGCGTACTGAGTTTCTGAAAAAGCAGGAACTACGTATTCGTTATGACCTGGATAGTCAGGAATAAACAAGAATTTTAGAAATTTAACTAAAGTATTAATTTGTTTAAAATTTTTATTTATTAAACCTGTAAATGGTCGTGATAACTGATAAGTACCATTTTTAATGGTGTCTAAACTTGGAGCAATATTTTCTCAATTAGCAATATGAATATTAGTGAATTGTTTATTCGAATCTAATTGTTTTTTATCTGAATATGAACTATAGCCAACACCACCACTAGACATATTAAACATTTGTGTACTTGAATTAACAGTTATTGCTTGTGGATAATATGCTTTTGAATCACCCAGAACTTTTTCATTAAAAACATCTCGTGTTCCTGAACCATTTTCTCTAGTATAAGCTAAAATTTTGAGGTCACAAGTTGGTTTGATTCAACCTTGATTTGGTTCTGAAGTATTTTGTGGAAATAAATCTCTTCAGAAAATAGGTGATTTCGATAAATACATTTTTTTTACTTTATCTTGTGTAAAATTTAGAAGTTTATTATTACCTAAGCAATCTTGTGGCAAATTATAAACTAAAATCATGCCATCTTTTGATAAAACAAAAGAAATTAAATTATTATTAGGAGTTGTATATTCTTTCGAAAGTCAGCCAATACCAAACATATTTTTATTAACTGGAATTACTGCTGCATCTGAACCTAAACTATTATAAGTAAAGTCTGCTTCTTTATGATTATCAGGATAGTCTTCCATTAATGTATGCATTAAAGGTGCTACTGAAGTTGAACCCCCCATAATAAAATAGGGTTTATGACTAACTAAAGTTACAATAAAAATACTAATCATTGTGATTAATCAAAATAATGACAAAATTCTTTTTTTTAGCATATAAATCCACCCAACTGAGAGTTTTCTTTATCATACACGTATTATAACAATATAATTGATAAAAACTAGAAAAATTATTTCATTTTTATAAAAAATGTAGGTTCTAGACTATATTATTAATATTTTTTATTAATTAAAAAATGGTATTAAGTTAACTTAATACCATTTTATTAAATATTTTTAATTTAATATAAAAAATAAAAGAAAAGTATTTCTTTCTTTTATTAGTATTCTTTATTTATATATTTCAAAAGATAAAATAACTTTATTTTTTATTATCTAAAGCATTATTTTTCTTTAAAGTTTTTAAAGTACGAGCACTAATCATTAAAGTTTTTCCACCAATTTTTACTGGTTGTAAGTTTGGATTTCATTTTCTTCTAGAAGAGTTCATCGCATGCGAACGGTTGTTACCAGCTAGTGGACCAATACCACTTAAATCACATTTTCTTGCCATAGTTATTTTCTCCTTATTAATGTTTTAACTAATAAATAATACCATATTTATTTATTTATTTTAAAAAAAATTAAAATTTATTTGTAAAAAATTGAATATTTACTAGGTCATTATTTTAATAAGAAAAATTTAAATTATATATTTTTTTTAAAAAAATAAAAAATATGTTATAAATAAACTATATTATACAAATTTTTAAGAAATCTTGGAGGAAAAAAATGAATTGTATTATTTATGCTGTGCAAATTGATGATGAAAAAAAGATTGGTTTACATGCACGACCAATAGCCAAAATTGCAGCTGCTATTATTAAGTATAAAAATATTGAGGTAGAAGTCATTAAATTACCTAATAATGCAGATATTACGAAGTCAGTAAAACTTACTGGTAATGAAACTAAAGTTAAAGCTAAGTCAGTTCTTAATTTTCTAGGTTTACAAGCAAAAAATTTTAGTAAAATTGCTTTTATTATTACAAAAATGGATGAAAAAGAAGAAGATAAAAAACTTGAAGAAGTTAAATCAGAAATTATTTCTTTATTAAAAGAAGAAAAATTAATAAAGTAAATGGTTTTAAAAAAAGTATTCAAAAGAATACTTTTTTTAAAACCATTTATCCTTATGATATAATTATTTACGTTCTTAAAATATTAAATTATATAAATGGAGGTATTTAATGAGCGAAATTAACAAAAATAAAGAAATAATAATTTCAGAACAAGGTTTAGAAAAGTTAAAAACTGAATTATATAAACGAATTAATGTTGAACGTGAATCAATAAAAGAACGATTAAAAGCAGCTAGGGCTGATGGCGATTTATCAGAAAATGCTGATTATACTAATGCGCGTGAAGAGCAAGGCAAAAATGAAGCACGCATTCAAGAACTTGAAACCATTATTACTAGTGCTGTTATTCTTGAAGAACAAAAACAACGTAAAAATAGTAATATCAAAGCAGTTCGTGTTGGTAGTTGAGTAACAATTGTAAAAATTAAAGATGGTAAAATTGTTTCTGAATCAGAAGAAAAATTTAAAATTGTTGGAAGTATTGAAAGTAATCCATTTGAAGGATTAATTTCTAATGAGTGCCCATTAGCAGTATCAATTATGAATTGTGTTGTTGGTGATATTGTTGATATTAAAGGTATTAAAGAAACATATAGAGTAAAAATTATAGAAGTAAAAAATCAATTATAAGTTTTGTTTTCTTTAGTATCTAAATTACTTTGTTGTTTGATTTTTTCAAAATTATTATCTGGGATTTTTAAGCAATTATTTAGTAATTCTTTTATGTTAGAATTTTCAATATTAAAGTTTTCACATATTTCTTTTAAAGAAAGTTTAGTTTCAAAGTATGTTTCATCATTTTTAATAGTTATACCTTCTTTAATAATTTTATTTTTTAAGTCATTAATTTCAGTTATATATGATGAATTTGGTAATTTTTTTTGATTAATTTCAAATTTTGGTAAATTAAAAGTTGCTGTTATTACTCATGGGATATCTATTTTTTAGATGCAACTGCATTATGGTAAGCATTTTTTAAAAATTCTTGTAATTCTTTAGAAAAAATGGTTGCTTTTGAACTATTGTAAATTGAGTGTTGAACATTAATTAGATCTTTTTGATTATAATCAATCATTATTTCTAAATTTAAACGTTTACTTTTTAATTTAAAAGTATTATTTTTTAATATTGTTTTTATAATTTCATATGATTTTGGCATATAAATATCCTTTCTTTTTTTTAACTTATTAAATAATTATTTAATACTAAATTAATTATATATTATGTTGGATTTTAATGTGGTAATAGGATTTTTAAATAACATTATAAGTTTAATTTAAAAAGATATTATTAAAATATTATTATTTTAGATGTCATTATTTAGTGATAATTTCCTATTAGTTATCGAGTGAAAATTTCTCAAAAAGTGAAGTTAAATATACTTGGTAATAAAAATGGAAAGAAGCATGACTATGAAAGAAAAATATAAATACAAAATTATAAATGACATTGTTATTAATAAATTATCTAAACATCAAGCCAAAAATAAACTTAACCTAACTATTAGAAGAATTAACCAATTAATTCAAATTTTTAATAAAGAAGGTAAAGTTGGTTTTATTCATAAATCTCGCAATAAAATTTCTAATAAGGCAACAAAAATAGAAATTAAAAATAAAATTATAAACTTATATAAAACAAAATATTATAATTTTAATTTTCAACATTTTCAGGAAAAATTAATTAATGAAGAAAACACTAAAATTGCATATAGTACAGTTTATAATCTATTAATTCAAGAAAAAATCACTTCACCAAAAAGACATAAGAATAAAAAAAATAACTTGCATCCCACAAGAAATCGTAGAACAAATTTTGGTGAATTAATTCAAATGGATGCAAGTAATCATCATTGATTTGGTAACGATAAACCAAAAGCATTTTTACATGCTGCAATTGATGATGCTACAGGAAATATTGTTGGACTATGATTTGATCACCAAGAGACATTAGATGGTTATTATAATGTTTTTTATCAAATTTTAACTAAATATGGCATACCAAAGATATTTTATACTGATAATAGAACAGTTTTTGGATATAAGAAAAAAATTGATTCAGGTAAAATAAACACAGAAAATGACACTTATACTCAATTTCAAAAATGCTGTAATGATTTAGGTGTTGAAGTAATTAGAACCTCAATTCCACAAGCTAAAGGCAGAATTGAACGATTATTTGGAACACTTCAAAGTCGCTTAATTAGTGAATTACGACTTAATAAAATTAAAAATTTAGAAGATGGTAATAAATTTCTTAAAACATATATAAACATTTTTAATAATCAGTTTGCTTTTCCTATTGATGATAATAAATCTGCTATGGTTAAAGCTCCTACACAAAATGAAATAAATGTTTATCTTTCAAGATTTTGTAAAAGAAAAACAGATAGTGGTTCAACTATAACATATTATGGTAAAAAATATTTTCCTTATAAAAATAACAAAGTTCAATATATACAACCTAGAACTGATGTAATTGTACTTAAATCATTTATTAATGAATTCTATCTTAGTTATAATAATAAAATATATGAACTAAAAGAAATAGCATTAAAACCAATTATTAAAGAAGATTTGATAAAAACTAAAAAAGTTTATATACCAAATAAAGACCATCCTTGAAGATATGGATATCAATAATTTTTAATTAAAAGTAAAAAAACATATTTTAGAAGAGATTTATTTTATTAATACTAAACCATATAAAATTTTAAAACATTTGTATATGAGCAAATTTGGTGTCTTAAAATCAATTTTAAAGATATAAAGATATTGCAAATGCAATATCTTCCCCTTTTACATCTGTGGTGAGCTTGGTTTATATCCACTTGTTAAAGGTTGATTTTCACTGTTTGCACTGCGTTTTCATTGTTCAAAAATTGAATCAAAATCATAATCTAAACTTGATTTTAATTTTAAATATTTTCCTACATTATCAACCCTTTTTTGTCCTTTTGATTCGATTTTATCTTCTAAATCATATATATTTAATTTTTCAATATATGGAATTATTTTATATTTCTTTTTTAAATTTTCATTTAATGTTTTTAGATATATTTCTAGTTTTTCTATTTCTTCTTTAAGATTTTTTTCAGTATTTATTATATTATCTAATTCTTTATTATCTTTAATTTTACCCTCTAATTTTTTTATTTCAGAATAATAAAATTCATAAACTGGTGAATTAGGTTTAACTTTAAACATTTTTTCTTTTCTCCTTTGAATAAATAATAAAAAAACTCATTTATTTTAAGATAAAATAATGAGTTAAAAACTTATATAATTTTTTGTATAAATTAATTATACAAAAAATTTTAAAAAATTAAAAAACTTTATTTCTATTTTTATCTAGAAAAGAATTTATTTGGAATTTATGTTTATTTAACAGTATAACTTTTCAAAATAATTTATTTTTTAAAAAATATTTTTGGGAAATTTTCACTCGATATTGACATATTATTATTTTAGAATAATAAGTTATTTGGTGTACGAGGAAAAGGAATAACATCTCTAATATTATTAATACCAGTAATAAACATTAAAAATCTTTCTAGACCTAAACCAAAACCAGCACTTGGTGCATATCCATATTTTCTTAAATCAAAATATCATTGTAGATCATTACCTTCAATTTTGAATTGAGTTTTATTTTTTAGTAATTGTTCATAATTATCTTCACGAACAGAACCACCAATTAATTCACCAATCCCTGGCACTAATAAATCCATAGCTGCCACTGTTTTTTGTTGTGGATGATTACTATCAATTGGATTAAGTTTCATGTAAAAAGCTTTGATGGTTTGTGGATAGTTAATAACAAAAGTTGGTTGTTTAGTTATTTCTTCACATAAATATCTTTCATGTTCTGATTGTAAATCAATTCCTCATTTAATTTCATTAAATTCAAATTTTTTTCCTTTTTTTTGTGCATTTAAAAGTAATTCAATGACTTCTGTATAAGTAATAACTTTAAAATCAGATTTAAAATCGGCAATTTTTTCTAATTTTTCAATTAGTGATTGTTCATTTTTAGTTTCTTGTTTTTGTTCTAAGAATTTTAATTCAGAATTACAATTATTTAGAACATCTCTAATAACAGTTTTTATTAGTTTTTGGGCTAGTATAATATTATCTTGTAGATTACTAAAGGTAAATTCTGGTTCTACCATTCAAAATTCTGCTGCGTGACGTGCACTATTAGATTTTTCAGCACGAAATGTTGGTCCAAATGTGTAAACTTTTTGTAAAGATTGAGCGTAGGCTTCAGCATTTAACTGACCACTAACAGTTAATGAGGCTTTTTTCCCAAAAAAATCCTTTTCATATTTATCATTAGTTATAGTAGTAACAATAAAATTTTCACCAGCACCTTCAGCATCATTAGCTGTAATAAGAGGACTATGTAGGTAAATAAATTGATTATCATGGAAAAATTTATGAATAGATCATGATACTTGATCACGAATTCTAAATAATGACAAGAAAGTATTAGTACGAACACGTAAGTGTGCGTGTTCACGAAGAAATTCATTTGTATGTTCTTTTTTTTGGATTGGATAATCATTAGCGCATATGTTGTAGACAGTAGCAGTAATTACTTTTAGTTCAAATGGTTGTTTTGCATTTGGTGTTAAAATTAAATTACCAGTAATAGTAACAGCACTACCAGTAGTAACATTAGTTAAATTGTTATTATTTTCTAAATTTGGATCATATACTACTTGTAAGTTATTAATTGAAGAACCATCGTTTAAATCTAAAAACCCAACTTTTTTACTATTTCGATTAGAACGAACCCAACCGTTAACAGTTACTTGTGTTGGTATTTTTTTAGTTTTATCGTTACTATTAATAAATAAATTATTAATTGTGTAAATCATTATTGTTCCTCCTATTTATTTTTATATAATAAATAAATTATATATTAACTATTATCTTAGTAGGGAATTATTTATGATTTTTTTCATTAATATTTGGGATAAATTTTATTTTTAGTTAGTATAAAATTTGAAATTCAATTTTAAGTTAATGTTATAATATTATTTATTAAGTAACACAATTCAATTAAGTAACACAATTCACCGCAAGATAATTTATTAATTATTTTGTTTTTTGTGTTATGATTAGTTTGTTATTAAAGTATATAAAATAAATTGTTATTTATAACAATTGAACTGGAGTTTTTATATATGCAAGAAAATTTTTATATTAAGAAAGTTTATTATGGTGCTTATGTTAAAAATATAGTTTTACCTATGAGTGCTATTTTAAATAATAAGCGTAATGAAGTTGGTATTAAAAATTTAGGTATTAATGATAAAAAGTTACGTAATTCTACTATTCGTACTAAAACAAAATTAATACATAAAGCGTATCATAATTTTTATAATTCAAAAGTTTTAAGTTTTGTTACTTTAACTTATGCCGATAATATGCAAGATATTAATAAAGCAAAACATGATATTGCTATATTCTTTAAACGTTTAAAACGTTGATGAAATGACCCTAAACGTGCTAAATATTTAGGTGAATTAAAATATATGTATGTTTATGAATATCAAAAACGCGGTGCTATTCATTTTCATATATTATTTAATAGAAAAATACATAAAAGTATGTTGCCACAATGATGACCATTTGGTTTTAATGATGTAAGAGTTGTTCAAAAAGGTACTAATGAAAATATAGTTAAGTATTTAAGTAAATATGTTGTAAAAGTACAAAATGATATAAAATCTCAAAATCAATATGATTTAGGTGTTCGTGCATATGCTTTTTCTCGTAATTGTTCTAATCCAAAAGTAGTTAAAGGTCAAAAAATAATGTTATATCAACGTTTAATTGATGCTTCTGTTAATGCATTACATACACAATTTTTTAAAAAGAAAATTGATAATTTAGGTCGTACTATACTTTTTGGTGGTAGTTTTGATACTACTGTTTTTGGTGACAATTTTAAAGATTATGATGAATATGTTTCAATTGATAGTATTAGGTTTAGAAATGCAATTAAGCGTGTACCTAGAGTTTTACATTAATTTTAAAATATATTGTTTATTTTTATTTAATATCTATAATTTATAATTATAAGTTATTTAAAAATAAAGGAGTTTTAAAATTTATGACGAAATATAAATTGTTAAGTCAATTGTATAGTTTGTTAGATGATTGTGTTGATATTATAAATAATATGGAAAAACATGAATGTCAAGCTATTAACTTAATGGTTGCACTTGAGGGAGAATTATCAATTTTAGTTGACAATATAAAAAATAAAAAAACAAATAAAATTGAATAAAATACTTGTATATATATATATATAATGGTTAATTAGATAATAGTGATTACTCCAGTTCTCATTATTATCTATTTTTATTGTATTTTAATTTTTTTCTGTTATATTATAATTAATAATGTTTATTACCCGCATTATTAATCTATTTATTATTAATAATAAATTGAACTGGAGAGGTTAATATGTATTTTTTATGTCAATTGACAAAAATTAGAAGCAATGAAGTAATTAAAGATGAAAAAAGTGGTAAGTCCAAAAATTATGATGTACTTACTTTTTCGTCGTTTTATGTTACTGATAAAGGTATTAAAATATCAACTGGTGAAAAATCTAAGGATAAATGAGTTTTACATGATAGTGAATTATTTACTAAACTTTCTAAAATGAATTTAAGTCTTGGTTCTTATTATGATGTTGAAATAACATGAGAAGCAAAAATTATTGACATACATAATTTAAAAACTAAATAGTTATTTATTATAGGGTAATTGTTAAATTATTATTTAAAGGATTTAAGTTATGTCAAAAATTAATAATTGTGCTTGTGAACAAAATTTTCATTTAGCAATGTATTTATGCAAACTTTGTGACCAAGTTATTTGTCCTAAAAAAGTTTTACAAAACTTATATAATAAAAAATATTACTGTCCAAATTGCATATTAGATATTGCTTTGGTTAAACAAAAAGAACCATTACAACAAAAAGAAAATTAAAAATTAAATAGGGAGCATATATATACTTTTTTGTGTACTTTGCTCCCATATTATACAAATTAGTATAAATATGCTCCTTATTAAATAAGTAAGGAGTTTTATTTATGCCTAATGTGTTAGAACAAACTAGTAATTATACTTTAACTAAAATTTTAAGAACTGGATTAAGTCCATTAAGTGCTATGGTAGGAGTTAGTGCTTATTATGGTCAATATTTAAAAGACCCAATTTTAGGAAGTATTAATTCTTTGTTATTTAGTAAAAAGTTAGGAATTGATATATGGAATATTAATCAAAGACTAACTACTAAAAATAAAGTGATTAATAGTTATAAAAAGATATTTTTAGGTTTAGGAACAATTGGTTTAATTAATTATGCTAAGTTTGTTCAGTATGTAAATAAGTCAGTTTCTTTATTAAGAAATGAACCTTGTTTTTGACCACCATGCCCTACTGAACCACCAATTCCTATTCCAATACCAACTCCTAATCCAGTAATTGATAAGCCTTTTGTAGATTGAGATACTTATATATCTTTAAATAGTTTTGGTATAGCAAATGTTATTAGTGGTTTAACTGAGTTAATCCCTAATAGATTTCAAAATATAAGAAAGATAGCAAATATGGGTACTGGTGGATGTTTGATTAGTAGTGGGGTTGCTATGGGTATAAACAATAATTTTAATAATTATTTTGCTATTCCTACAATTATTGCCGGAGCAAGTGAGATTATTAATACTTTATTATTACCGTTAGGAAATACACATAATAATACAGAGTTACAAGAAGTATTTACAGATGAAAGAGCAAGATTAATTAATGGCAGTGTTAATGATTATCAAAGTACAGATGACGGTATGGTTGATGTTGATTTAAATGATGATAGTATGTCGGAGATTAATTTAGATAGAGCAAGTTTAAATTGGGATTATTCTTATGCTTATACATTAGGTGGTGTTTAAAGTGAAAATATATATGTGATGAATTTTAAAATTTATGGCATTAACTGGATGTATTACATTTAGTATATTTTTAGGATTAATTCCTAGCATTATAGTTTTAGGAATTGTTGCAATTAAACCAGTATCTATTTTAATTGGTATTGTTGTAGGTTATATTGGTATTCCATGAAATAATATTAAAACTAAAATAACAAATTGAGTTTTTAAGAGAAAAGAAAATAAATTTAGTAAAAAGAATGATTTAAAAGTTGAAAGAAAAAGATATGAAAAACAAAAATTAGAAAGAAAATTTGAAAATTTAAATAATCAAATAAAAGATTTAAAACAAACATTAGAATTTCAAAATAAATTATTAGAAATTAATAATGAAAATTCAAAGATTAATGAACAAAATAAAACAATAAAAACGTTTATTTTATAAGGAGTGAATTAATTTTATGAAAAAAGATAAATGAAAAAATATGCCAAGACAAAAGTTGCATAAGAAAAAGGCAAAAAGAAATTTTGACCAAAGATTAAGTGAAAATTTGAATTATGATGATTTTTTATTAGGGAGTAAAAAATAATGGAAAATAAAGAAGTTATAAAACATAAAAAAAATTCTAAATTTGATTGAGTTAATATTATTCTTATTAGTGTTTTTACTAGTTGTGGTTTATGGTTATTTGTTGGTGGTATTCAGCAAATTATTGATAATGATATGAGTTTTATTCGTTGATTTTGGTTTTTTATTGGTGGTATTTCATTTTTTATGGGTATTTTATTTTCAATTTTAGATTTGATTAAATCAATTAAAAATAAGAAAAAGAATATTGAGAAAGGAAGTGATAAATAATGGATTTTAAAGAAATTATAAAATATGCGTTATATATTGGTGGGTTTTGTTTAATTCTTTGGTTTTGTAGAAATTGAATACGTAAAGGTATACAAAGATTTAAACATAAAAAACATATAAAAGATAATGATAGTGAACCCGATTGTATATTTTGTCGTAAAGATTTTGAAAAAAAGAAACGTAAATTAGAAATGGAAAAACAACAAAAAGAATTAGAGAAAGGAGGTGATTAATATGCCTGCTGGATTATCAGCATTATGGAATGGCAACCCTTTTTAGGACTATTTTTTGGTAGACATTTGTTTTTGATAACTAATTGGAGTTAGGTAGTTTAGAGTACTGTGAATTCTTATGTTGTTATATCAATTGATGTAATCAAATAATTCTAATTTTAATTGGATTAATGATGTAAAATTTTTATCATTAATAAATTCAATTTTGAAAGTTTTAAAAGTTGCTTCAGCAACAGCATTGTCATAAGGACATCCTTTTTTGCTTAAAGATCGAGTTATGTTGAAAGCTAATAAAAGCTTATCAATAGTTTTATTATTGAATTCATTACCGCGATCAGTATGAAATATTTCAATATCTTTTAAACAGTGATTTGATTGCATAAATGCTTGATATACTAATGATGCATCTTTTTTAACTCCAACACTATGTCCAATAATTTCGCGGTTAAATAGGTCGATTAATAGGCAAATATAGTTTCATTTACCATTAACTTGAACATAAGTTAAATCACTAACAATAACTTCATTTTTAATTCTATTATTAAAGTTTCTATTAACAAGATTGGTTATTTGACTATCATTGACTTTATTATGATAATTTTTGAATGATAATTTAGTGTATTTTGATATTAAATTATGCTTATTCATAATTTCTTTAATTTTTCTGCGTGATAAATAAATTTCTTGGTTTGCTAGTATGACTTTTAATCTTCTAGTACCATAAACTTCTTTATTTTCTTTAAAAGCACTAATAACAGCTTGTTCATAAATATTATTTTGAATTTTATTTTTTTTCTTTAAATTAAAATAATATGTTGATTTAGAGAGTTTTAAAAAATGACACATTGTGCGAATTTTATATTTAGATTTATTATTTGCAATAATCTCTACTTTCTGCCTATTATTAGTGCTGCTTGCTTTAAAATATCAATTTCCATTCGTAACTGTTTTAATTCTTTATTTGCTTGAATTAATTGTTTTTCTAAATCTGAAAGATTATCTTTAGTTTTAAAACTACCTGAATTAGTAAATTGCTTAATTCAATTGTAAGTAGCTGCTCTTGTAACATTGTATTCTTTAACAAGGCAAGATACTGATTTGCCACTTTGATATAAAGCTACTATTTGTTTTTTAAATTCATCTGAATATGAGTTAATAGTGACCATAATTATAATTCCTTTCTTTTAACTAATTTGTTCACTTGTCTATGTAATTAGTGTCCAATAAAGTGTAACCCATCCATTATTAAATATGATTGGTGGTGTTGGCCAACAATTATTAAATGCTTTTACTTATATTTTTGGTTGAGTATTTACTACTGGCGATGGTGGAACACTTACAAATTGACCAGTGTTAATTTCAATTGTATTTATGGTATTAGTGTTTATCAAACAATTTGTGGGACATATTATTCATGGAACACATTAGTAATTAGAAAGGAAGTAAGCAAATGGTAAAGTTATTTTTTAGTTTGGTTTTTGTTTTACCTTTATTAGGTAGACTTTTACCAGTTGTTAATACTTTGGTACAAACTATTTATATGCAGTATTTAAGTTCTTTTACTGGATTACATACTGTAACACTTTTTATTAAGTCGTTTTTTTATGATAGTTTATACACTTTACCTTTGCCTATTCTTGCTTTAATAAATGTTAGTTTTGTATTTTATTTAATTTTGGGATTATTTAGATTTACAAGACATTAGGATGTGAAATTATGTTTATACCTTTTATTACAACAGTTATGCAATTATTTGCTTCAATTTTTATGAAGTTTTTTAGTTTTCCACTTGGTGATTTAGGTTTTAATTTGGGTACGTTAATGATATTTTTAATTTTGCTTAGATTTGCATTTAGGGTTATTTTACCCGAATTAATGTTACCAGCATTAGATTTAGGACAGAATGTTAAAACTATGGGTCGTGCTTCTGTTAAATTTTATAAAGGTTCATCATGAGTTGGTAAACAACTTGCTGAAAGAAAACGTTTAGATAATAAGGCTAAGGGTATTGAGAATAAAAAAGGGAAGTTTGTAGGTAAATAGTTATGTCTAATTTTGTTCTTAGTATATTGCATTTTATTTTTATATTTTCTAGTAATGATATTGGTATATTTTTAAATCAAACTAATATTACTGATGAAGTTTATATTTTGTTTAATTTAACTTTTTGATTAGTATTAGGTGTATTTTTTAATTTTATTTATCGTAGTATTAAATTTATTTTTAGGTCATTATTTGGGTAGGTGTTAGTTATGAGTGTTTTAGAAATTTACAATAAAATACATCAATGTATTGTTGATTATTGAACTATGTTTATAGGTAATCCAGTTGACGATTTTACTACTATTTTATGAAATTTAGTAGTTTATGGAACACAGTTTTTTATTGGATTTGTTTTGTTTTATGGTTCATGGTGAATTTTAAAATGTTTATTTGGTAAATAATTATGTGATTTAAGTTTGCTAAATTATTTTTTGTTGTAAATACTTTTGTTCAAGCACCTACTTCTTTAATTGCTTCAAATGACGCTAATGTTGTTAATTATGATATTACAAAAGAAATGGTTAAACATGTTAAATATCATGATTTTGATGATTGAGCAACAATTCCATGAAATTCTGCTTATTTTGATGTTGACCAACCGGATTTAAAATTAGTAAGTGGTGAATTTATAGGAAATAATGAAGGTTTATATACATGTTATTATTATAGTGATACAGTTGGTGTTCCATCACAAATGATAGATATGGGAACTGGTGTTTATACTTTTAATAGAAAACAATTAGATGAATTTTCACGTATTATGTTTAATCATAATTATGTTGCAAAGAATAATACTAATAATTTAAACTTTGTTAATACTGGTAAAAGAATTATAAATTTTCAAACACAGTTAAATTTTGAAATTGATAAACCTTTAAGTTTTTATATTCAAGGTTTTATGTTTTATTTTGAATATGAATATTTTAAAACTTTTACTGCTAATTTTGTTTTTAGTTTTTTAGATAATGTTGGTGATACTAAGTATGTTTTTAAAGGTAAAGTTGATAATGATGTTTATCAGCAAGATTTATATAATTTTGTTACTATGCCTATTCGTGTTCCAAATTTAAGACATTTAACAGTATTTTTTGATGTTCATGGTGAATCAACTAAACCAACTTTTTCACCACAGTTAAATTTTGGTCAAATTAATATTTTTTCAAGTGAGAAAGTAACACCAGTACCGCCAAATAGTCCTTTTAACCCTGAGTATGAGCGTGTTAGTTGATATGATGTTTTTGGTCATTTACGTAATGCTTTTAGGTGAGTACTTTATGGTGTTGTTGGTAAGGTTTTACCCGTGGAACCATTAAGAGAATTTTTTACTAAACTTGATGGATTATTGAGACGTATTTTTGATGATACTATTAGTTCTGTTTTAAATGTTGATTTTACTAGTGGTTTAGAACAAGTTTTAACATTATGAGTATTTTTAAAAGCAGTTGGATTTTTAGTTGGTTAGGAGTTGAAATAATGCCTTGATATGGTTATTTACTTTTAGGAGTTTTATTATTAATAATAGTTTATCCGTTTTTAATAACTAGAAAAAATATAAAGATATTACAACGTGTAGGTAGTTATATTATTTCAGCACCACCACGTACTGGTAAATCTGCTCTTGCTTGTTGTTTAGCACAAAAACATAAGGGTAGGGTAGTAAGTCCTATTCCTATTAAAGTTCGTAATGAATATAGTTATCGCTGTTCTTATGATGATGTTTTTAAATTTAATCAATTAAATAGTAATTATGCTTTTAAAGAGTGTGATATGGTTGTTTTAGATGAGTTAGGTTTGAAAATTAATAGTAATGATTTGTCACCCGAATTTAAAGAAACACAAGAAAGTTTAGGAATGTTTTGTAAATTAATAGGTCATAATTTTAATGGAATTATGTATATGATTGAACAACACCCCGATAGAATACCAAAACAAGCACGTGAAAAAGTAGAATATATTGTTCAAGTTAAAAGAATGCGTATTTTGTTATTTTTAGTTAAATTTAAACTAAATATTTATACTAATGTTGATGATTATAATAAATGGATGGGTTACACTTTATTGGACACTAATTACATAGACAAGTGAACAAATTAGTTAAAAGAAAGGAATTATAATTATGGTCACTATTAACTCATATTCAGATGAATTTAAAAAACAAATAGTAGCTTTATATCAAAGTGGCAAATCAGTATCTTGCCTTGTTAAAGAATACAATGTTACAAGAGCAGCTACTTACAATTGAATTAAGCAATTTACTAATTCAGGTAGTTTTAAAACTAAAGATAATCTTTCAGATTTAGAAAAACAATTAATTCAAGCAAATAAAGAATTAAAACAGTTACGAATGGAAATTGATATTTTAAAGCAAGCAGCACTAATAATAGGCAGAAAGTAGAGATTATTGCAAATAATAAATCTAAATATAAAATTCGCACAATGTGTCATTTTTTAAAACTCTCTAAATCAACATATTATTTTAATTTAAAGAAAAAAAATAAAATTCAAAATAATATTTATGAACAAGCTGTTATTAGTGCTTTTAAAGAAAATAAAGAAGTTTATGGTACTAGAAGATTAAAAGTCATACTAGCAAACCAAGAAATTTATTTATCACGCAGAAAAATTAAAGAAATTATGAATAAGCATAATTTAATATCAAAATACACTAAATTATCATTCAAAAATTATCATAATAAAGTCAATGATAGTCAAATAACCAATCTTGTTAATAGAAACTTTAATAATAGAATTAAAAATGAAGTTATTGTTAGTGATTTAACTTATGTTCAAGTTAATGGTAAATGAAACTATATTTGCCTATTAATCGACCTATTTAACCGCGAAATTATTGGACATAGTGTTGGAGTTAAAAAAGATGCATCATTAGTATATCAAGCATTTATGCAATCAAATCACTGTTTAAAAGATATTGAAATATTTCATACTGATCGCGGTAATGAATTCAATAATAAAACTATTGATAAGCTTTTATTAGCTTTCAACATAACTCGATCTTTAAGCAAAAAAGGATGTCCTTATGACAATGCTGTTGCTGAAGCAACTTTTAAAACTTTCAAAATTGAATTTATTAATGATAAAAATTTTACATCATTAATCCAATTAAAATTAGAATTATTTGATTACATCAATTGATATAACAACATAAGAATTCACAGTACTCTAAACTACCTAACTCCAATTAGTTATCAAAAACAAATGTCTACCAAAAAATAGTCCTAAAAAGGGTTGCCATTCCACAATATTGATTTTTATTAATGAAAGAAAATAATCCTTTATTTGAAAATAAAAAGATATCATTTTTTAGTACTCTAACAGGTGGTTGTAAATTAGGTAAATCATCACTAGAAACTGTTAAGAATGAAATTTTAGAAGAGACAGGAATTAATATTAGCAGTTTAAAACTTGATTGTATTTATAGACTTGGTAGTTATTATGCTAATAAAACTTCAATAAAAATATGACATTTTTATGCTGTTGATTTATCTAGTTTGAATTTAGATTTAAAGTTAAGTTATTTTGGTAAAGGTGATGGTAGTATTGGTGAAAATAGTATTAATGGTATTTTTATTAATGAGAGTGAACTAGATAAAGTTAATGATTCACTTACATTGGCAATTTATGGAAAATTACGATTGAATAATACAATAGTGAACATAAATAAATAAATAAATTTAAAAGGAAGAAAATATGTTTAAAGATATAAAATTTAAATTTATAAAAAGAAAGAAAAATATAAAAGAATTTTTATTATCAATACCCAAAGATCTTAATAAAATTCCATTTTCTGCTAAAGTAGCTATTATTTGTTTGGGGATTTTTATGTTATGAAATACATTTTTTGATTTGAATCATTTTATTAATCCTAATTTATATCCTTCGGTCTGAACTATTGTAAATCGTCAAGCTTATCATCCTTGACAGCAAGTATTATTATTCTTAAATGGTATTGCTGCTTTTACTAATGTTATTTGTATAATTTTAATTTCGTTTGGTAAAATTTCTAATTTTTTTTGAGGTTTTTTTGCTGTTAGTATTTATGGTTGTATTGCTTTAGTTTGAGATTATGTTGGTGATATGCAGTTGAATTTATTTTTCTTTTTGCCTTTTCAATTTATTGGCTATAGTTTATGGAAATTTCATTTAGATTCACAACAAGAAATAATTTCTAAACGTTTAAATTTAAAAACAAGTATTGTTACTATTTACTTTGCAATTGTTTTATCAGTATTTTTTTATTTTGAAATTCCTGAATTTTCACGTGTAATTTTAGGGAAATATGATTTTGATGGTAATACTTTTCAACAAGTTTTACCACATATTCTAGATTCATTAACTAATTCTTTAAGTATTGTTGCGCAAATACTAATGTTATTACGTTTTCGTGAACAATGAATTTTTTGAATAATCGTTAATATTTTTCAAATAGCTATGTATTCGGGAGCTGCTCATAATCGTTTGGATGTAAATCTTTTATTAATGTGAATTGTTGCTCTTGGTAATTCATGCTTTGGTTTTTATCAATGATTTTTTGTAAGAAGTAAAGAAAAAGTGGTAGTTAAAAAAGAAACATATGAGCAGTAATAACTTTTAAATAAGAAAAATAATAATTTAGAAAATAAGTTATTATTTTGTATAATAGTTTGTAAAGTATAAAATAATTATCAAAGAAGGTTATTATGAAAAAAAATGTATATATATTAAAAAAATTAGATGACACTAATACTCTTGCCAAAATAATTGCTAAAATTGCTAAACCAAATTTAATTTTATTATTAAATGGTCCGCTTGGTAGTGGTAAAACGCAAATTACTAAATTAATTGGTAATTTACTTGGAGTTAAAAATATTATTAATTCACCAACTTTTATTATTTGAAATAAGTATCAAACTAAATATGAATGAAATTTAATTCATATGGATGCTTATCGTTTAATTAATCCTCATTTAGAAGAATATTATGAAATAATGATGAATAATTTTATGATAATTGAATGATCAGAAAGATTAAAAATTAATTTTAATAATTATTCATATATTGCTATAGATTTTAAAATTATTGATATTAATAGTAGACAAATAATTATTAATACTAATCTTCTTACAAAAGAGGAAGAAAAGTATTTATTTGACGCATTAAAAAAAATATAGAATTTTATTTATAAAAAAAGTAGGAAAAATCCTACTTTTTTTATACTTGTATATGAAAGTAATTAAGCATAATGCTATTAATAGTACTTTGACTAATTAAACCAAGTTTTTGATATTGTTTTAATACTTCTAAAGTATAGTTATTATCATCAACAGGATAATAATTATTTAAACCTCAAAGCAAACCAGCAAATAATACTAATGAACCAATAGCAATTGGACTAAAAGCATAATACACAGTTATTTTACGATTATGATATCCGATTAAAGAAGCAAATAATCATCCTATGACAAAAGCAATCATTCAATATAATAATGTCACTACTTGTTGATCAGTTATAAATCAAAATATTAACATTAATAAAATAGTTGTAAAGAAACGACTCATAATTGGAGTTTTAAATAATTTATAATTTCAAATGAAAGGTAACATTGCTCCTAATGAAATTACAGGAAAAACTCAAAATCCTGACATGATATTAATATTATCAACAACACTTTGTAAAATACCAGTTAGAATCATTGCACCAATTCAAATGAAAATTGCTTTTCATCATCCATAAAATCCTTCAACAAATCTGCCAACACGATAAAACATTCAAAGTAAAAATATTAAATTAATAGGAACTGAAGGATTTATATCATTACCAGCAAATGGATAAATTAATCACCTTCAATATTGATAAGCACCAAATATTAAGTTATGATAATTGGCACCAAAAAGCAAATGTTGTTTTTTATAATCTAATGCTAATCAATCATCTTGACTAAGATTTATAATTACTAGAAAAACAACAAGTGTAATAATAGGAATTATAAAAAGAAATCAGGTAACTGCCAAATTAGCATTAGTACATTTTTTTAATGTTTCGCTTAAGTAACGACGATTTTGAAAATTAACTTTTTTTCAATTATCACTTAAAGTTCCAGTACTATTATCTTCATTAGTCTCTTCATTATTTTCAGTTTCAGTTTCAAGTTGGGGTAAGTCTACCTTAATAAATTTAGTAATACTAGGATAAAATTTAGATAATTCTTGAACAATTTTATCACTAGTAGCAATAATAACATCAACTGCTGGTGACATTCGATTTTCGTTTTGGTTATCATCATTTAAGATAACCATTAAATAACGAATATCTTTAACACCTTCATCTGCTAATTGTTTATGTAAAATTTCATAAACTTCATCTTTGTTTTTTAAATGGTGAGGATTAAAATTATTTTCTTTAATAATTTTAATGATATGATAAGTATTACTATCTTTATTAGTTAGATATACTTCACCTTTAACATGTAGTTTTAATTCTTTAGGAACATTAAATGGTCGATAATCTTGATGACTAATAAAATAATCAACTAATTGTAAACCTAAAATATCTAGAATATTATCATCCATTATTTAACACTTTCCTTTCGTAATAATTGTAATTTATTTTCAAAAAAATCAGGTAAATTACATTCAAAAGTCATAACTTTTTTAGTTGTGGGATGAGTAAAAGTAATGACTTTAGCATGTAAGTATTGTCCAATATTAGCATTTTCCAATTTAAACTTGCTGTATAAAGGGTCATTTACAATTGGATGTTCAATTCACTCAAAATGAACACGAATTTGGTGTGTTCGACCAGTTTCTAATTGACATTGAACTAAAGTATAGTCTTTAAATCGCTCAATAACTGTAAAATGAGTAGTTGCTTTCTTACTATTTTGTTCATTGACCATCATTTTTAGACGATTATTATTGCTTCTAGCAATAGGTGCTTTAATGGTTCCTGATCTACCTTTAATTGTACCATGAACTAATGCAATATAAATTCGTTTAATTTCATGTTTTTGTAATTGTTCTGCTAAAATATGATGACTAATTTTATTTTTAGCTACTAATAATAATCCTGTCGTTTGTTTGTCAATACGATGAACAATGCCTGGACGTAAATTATTTTCTTCAATATTTTCAATTTTAGACTGGAATAATAATCCGTTAACTAAAGTATTATCTCAATTACCTGCTCCTGGGTGGACAACCAAATTATTAGGTTTGTTAATAACAAGAATTTCATTATCCTCATAAACTATTTCAAAATCAATTGCAGTTGTTTTTAAAGTGTTATCTTTCTCATTTTTAATAATAATATTTATTTCATCATTATTTTTTAATAATAAGTTAGCTGATGAAATAGTTTTATTATTAACTATTACTTGCCCATTAGTGATTAAATTTTGGATAAAATTTCGTGAATAATGATGTTCTGTTAATACCATTGCTAAATATTTGTCGATGCGGATATTTTTGTTTTCATGATATTTTAGTTTTATCATCTTTTGATTTTCTGTCATTGATGATTGTTGTAAATGTTCCATTGTTGACTTCATTATTGTGTTCTCCAAACTTTTCTTGATAGGCATTAATTATGGTTCCAATAATTATTTGTAGAATAATAATTGTGATACCAATGGTAATGAATATATCCGCAGTATTAAAAATAGTATATGGTGGGAATAGTTGTCATAATAAAAAGTCAATAACACCACCTTTGTGTAAAAATCTATCTGTTAAATTACCGATTGTTCCTGCAATAACAAAACTGAGACCTAGTGCTCTGTTAATAGATTTAGTAAATAATAGTCAGGTGCTACTAGCAATTGCTACTAGAAAAGCAAAAGTTATTAGAAAGATTCTTTGATTTTGAAAAAAACTAAAAGCAGAACCATAATTAATAATAAATTTTAAATTAATAAATCCGGGTATGAATTTATATTCTTCACCAGCTTTTATTCCATTTTGTACTGCTAATTTTATCATTTGATCAGTGATAATTAGAATAATAATTACGCAAAAACAAATTATTTTAGTTAATCATTTTCAATCACGTGTTTTTAAATGATTTTTAATTGCTAATCAAGAAAATTCCATAATTACTTCTTTCTAAACTAATATTAGTTATTTACATTATTAAGGATAACACTTCAAAACAACGATTACAAACATCTTCTTTTGTTTCATTAACAATTAATCAACAGCGAGGACATTTAGTACCATCTTTTGTTTTAACATTAATAGTTCAATCATTAACGTTGCTATTATTATAATTAATATTAACTTCACTAACAATTAATAATTGTGCTAATTCTTTTTCATCAATTGTTGATAAGATATTATGATTATCTTTAAAAATAATAGTTACTATTGTTTCTAGGGCTGTTTTAACAATTTTGTCTTTTTTAGCTTGTTCAATAACTTTATTAACTTCATTTTTAAAGTTAATAAAATATTCTCATTTTTCCATTAGTTTTGTTGGTTTGTTTAAATTTCATGGTTGTGGAAATTTTTTTAAATGAATAGAATCACTGCTTGTGTTTAAATCTTTTTTAGTTAAACTTTGGAATGCTTCTTCAGTAGTGTGTGGTAAAATAGGGGCTAATAAACCAATTAAAGTTTTTACTATTAAAAACATTGTTATTTGTACTTGTTTTCTTCTAATGTCTTTTTTGCTATTAACATATAAAATATCTTTAGTAAAATCACAATAAAAAGCAGACAAATCATTAGTAACAAAATTTAAAATTAAATGATAGATAGTATTAAATTGGTAAGTTTGATAATTTTCATTAATTTTAATCACTAATCCGTTTAATTTATTTAAAATATATTGATCAACTTCTGATAAACTATTAATAATTTCTTCTTCTGTTTTATTTTCAATAGTTTTGATATCTAAATCAAATAAATTACCTAGTAAGAAACGAAAAATATTTCTGATTTTACGATAGTTTTCACTAACTTGTTTTAAAATTTCAGTACCAATTCTTGTATCATCAGTAAAATCAACACTGGCTACTCATAATCGTAAAATATCAGCACCATTAGTATCACAAATTGATTTAACACTAATAACATTACCAATTGATTTTGACATTTTATTGCCTTTAGCATCAGTTACAAAACCATGTGCTAACAAGTTTTTATATGGACTACTATTATTAGTAATAGTTCCTGTTGTTAAACTTGAATTAAATCAACCACGAAATTGATCATTACCCTCCAAATATAAATCTGCTGGTCAAGGTAAATTATTATTTTTAATAACTGCTAAGTGGGAAACACCACTATCATATCAAACATCCATGATATCTTGTTCTTTATAAAAAATACCATTTGGGCTATCTTTATGTTGATATTTAGGTGGTAATAAATCTTTTGCTTCTTTTTCAAATCAAATATTTGAACCATGTTTAGCAAATAAATCAGCCACATGATTAATAAGGTTTATATCCATGATTGGTTCTTTTTTTTCAGTGTAAAAAATTGGAATTGGTAATCCTCAAGCACGTTGACGAGAAATGCATCAATCATAGCGATTATTTGTCATTAATAACATTCTTTTTTTTGCTCATTCAGGAACAAAATTTATTTTATTAATATTTTTAGTAAGTAATGGTTTGATTTTTTCAATAGCGATAAATCATTGTAAAGTAGCACGATAAATAACGGGTTTTTTAGTTCGTCAATCATGTGGATATTGATGTTTAAATCATTTCATACCAATTAATGTACCATTATTTTTTAAGCGCTCAACAATAATTTTATTAGTATCATCATAAAACTTATTGACTAATTGTTCATCATTGATTTCTGCTGTAAATTGACCTTGATCATTAATTGGACAAAGAATTTTGATATTATGTTTTAATCCTAAATCAAAATCTTCTTCACCAAACGCTGGAGCAGTATGAACAATTCCAGTTCCATCATTTATAGTAACATGAGAACCATGAACGATTGGGGTTTTTCTTTGATATAATGGATGTAATGCTGTTAATCCAATTAAATCTTTACCAGAAATTGTTTTAACAATTGTAAAATCGGTGATGTTGTTTGCTTTAGTAAAAGAATCAATCAATGGTTGTACAATAATATATTGTTGTTCATTAGTCTTAATAATACTATATGTAAATTCTTCATTTACTGCTAACATTTGATTGCTAGGAATGGTTCATGGTGTTGTTGTTCAAATTACTAGTGAGGTAGGTAAGTTAAATATTTTTTTTTCATCATTTAGTAAAAAGGCAACATAAATAGCAGCACTAGTTTTTGTTAAATATTCAACTTCAGCTTCAGCTAAGGCACTTTCACTTGATGGTGATCAATATACAGGATATAAATTACGATATACTAGTTTTTTTTCTACCATTTTAGCAAAAACTTTAATTTGTTCAGATTCATATTTTTTATCATAAGTAACATAATGATCTTCAAAATCTGTTAGTAATCCTAATGTTTTAAATTGATTAATTTGATTAGCAACTTGCAGTTCTGCATATTTTTGACATTGTTTTCTAAAATCTGATACTGCTATTGTTTTACGATTAATTCCTGAGTTAGTAACTGCTGTTTCAATAGGTAAACCATGCGTATCTCAACCTGCAATATAGGGTGCATAATAATTGCTACTATTATAATAGCGAACAATAATATCTTTTAAAATTTTATTTAATGCATGTCCTAAATGTAGATCACCGTTAGCATATGGAGGTCCATCATGAAGGATAAAAGTTTTCGTAGATTTTTTATTTTTGTTAATTAGTTGTTGATATATTTTTTGGTCTTGTCAATATTTTTGTAGTTGTGGTTCTTTTATAGTTAAATTAGCACGCATTTCAAAGTTAGTTTGAGGCATTAATAATGTATCTTTATAGTTTTTATTCATGTATATTATTCTCCTTTAAAATAACAAGTTTTATTTGTACTAATTATTCTTTTTTATTCTTAAATCATTATACTAGTAATTACTTGAAATTTGTATAATATTTATTTTATTTTAATAATAAGATTTTATAAAACTTAAAAGTTAAAAATATTACTTTTAGTGAGTATTATTTTATAATAAAGTATAAACTTATTAAAGTTTATAAAAAATATTTTTAAAATTTTAAAAAAGAGGTTAATGAATAATGTTAAAAATTTTTATTTCATATCATCATTTAAGAGAACAAAAAGCAAAGGATGAATTATCAGAATTAATTTTGCAGTGTTATGGAGAATATTTTGAAGTGAAAGACGTATCTGTAAAACTAGGTGATATTGATCCGCAATTGCCTCCTAAAAAGATATTTAAAACTATTAGAGAAGAGTATTTAAAAGATTCAGATATTACTGTAGTTATTTTAGGAAAACATACAAAATGTAGAAAACATATTGATTGAGAAATTGCATCTTCATTATCAATATATGGTAGTCTTCATCGAAGGGGAAAAAATGGTTTATTAATACTTTTAACTGATGATTTTATTAAAAAAGCAAAAAAAAATTGTGATTTTAATGATAATGATTACAAAACTTTAATTAATGAACAAAATTCTACTCCAAGAATTTATGAAAATGTAATAAATAACTATGCAATCGTTGAAAGTTTTTCAAATGTAGTTTCAAATCCTTTAAACTTTAAAAAATTACTTGATAAATGTCAAGATAAAGTTAAAACTGAAAAATTGAAAAAAAACTTTGATCTTTTCAAAGAAATAAATTTGTTTGAAGAAAATATAGAAGATTGTCCAAAAAAATCTAAAAAGAAACTAAATTGTTATCTCTCTTCACAAAAACAGAAATCACAAAAAAATTTATTTGAAGAAAATATAGAAGATTGTCCAAAAAAATCTAAAAATAAACTAAATTGTTATCTCTCTTCACAAAAACAGAAATCACAAAAAAATTTGTTTGAAGAAAATATAGAAGATTGTCCAAAAAAATCTAAAAAGAAACTAAATTGTTATTTCTCTTCACAAAAACAGAAATCACAAAAAAATTTATTTGAAGAAAATATAGAAGATTGTCCAAAAAAATCTAAAAATAAACTAAATTGTTATTTCTCTTCACAAAAACAGAAATCACAAAAAAATTTATTTGAAGACATTAAAACAAAAGTGAATAATATAGACTCTATTTCTGCAACTATTCAATATTTATTTGTTGATTTCTTTTTTTAAATCAAATTATTATCAAAAATATATAAAATTAAAAAGGTTTTATTTTTTTTTAGTAAATAAAACTAAAAAAACTTTATTTTAGTAGTATAATAAAAATACTTACTTAGTTAAGGGTAAGTAAATATTCATTGCGGTTGGCACCTAACAGTGAATAGGAGTTACCATTATTGGTAACTCTTTTATTTTAAATAATTATTATATACCTCAAAATTTAATAATATTTAAATTATTTATATAATATGAAAATAAAAAATATTGTAAAAATTTCTAAAATTTGGTAAAAGATAAGTGTAAAACTAAATATAGTTTTTAACCCATTGCTTTGTTTGTAAGTAAATGGGTTTTATTTTACTAAGAAGGTGTATAAAATGCGTGATAATGATAAAAGAAAATCAACAACATTTCAGCGAATAATGGAAAATAATCCAGAAAATATTTTTGCTCAAACCGATGGTTCTATAAAAAAAAGACATGGAGGTTTAGCAATAAAATCTTCTAGAAGTGAAAATAGTTTAAATGAAGCAAATAATGATAGTAATGTTTTAAATAAATATAAATATAATTGTCTTACAATTATAGAAGATCAAAAGATAAGTAAACTTAGAGAAGAAATTTTTAATTTTACAAAACAATTAGAAGATGTCAAAAGAACAAATGATGATTTAAATAAAAAATTAACTATTATTAGAGAAAATCTTTTTGAATTAGAAATTATTCAACTTAAACCTTTACTTGATGATTTAAAACGTAAAGAAAGAAAAATGGAAATAAATAAAACTAAGAAACAAAATACAACCGATAGTGAATTTAGAGAATATTTTGCGCTTAAAAAAACAATATCAGATAAAGAATTAGAAATTGAAGAACAAAGAAATATAAAAAAAGAATTGAATAATAATATTGAAAAAAATAATTCTAAAATTGAAGAATTAGAAAATACTATAAGCAATTTAAATAGTGAACTAGATAGTTATAGTGATGATTGGATGCCGTTATCATTAAAAGAAAATATTAATAGAAGAATAGAACTACAAAGAAAAATTGATGAAGAAAATTTAACTGAAGAGCAAAAACTAGAAATATTTTCTAATATTTCTAAGTTAAAAAAAGAAATAAAAAAAGAATGAAATATTAAAAGTCAAAATGTTCAAAAAATTTATGAAGAAATTTTTCCAATTGAAGATAAGATATTTTATATAACAACTTTAGTTTATAATGATGAATCAATTTTTGAAGAAATAATATATTTTGATAATAATGAAAAAAATGAGGTTGAAGTTTGAAAACAGACTAAAAAGTACCAGAGTATTGAAGAATATAAAAAAAGCACTTGTTTAATTGATAAAGAAAATGCAAATAATATTAGTACAATGCCAGTTAAAGAATTATTAAAAGAACAAATGGAATTAAAATCAAAGCCATCTAAAACGGAGTGAAAAGTTTGGGTTATTATTTTAGTCATTACTATTGTTATTGCTGTTCTTCCAAATTTGCTTGCTATGATTTTAGCTCCTTATTTGGCTGTTGCAGTAGTGGCAACAATTAAGATTGATATTGCTATTGCTTCAGTTTTTATTAGTGGAGGTTTTAAAGCAATTACATCAGTTTTTTCAACTGCATCAAAAAAAGTTGAATCATGAATTTATAATAAAATATTTAAAAATAATAAAGATAAAAAAGAAAAAGAAAAAAAAGAAGTTAAATCAGTATCTAAGGATTTAACAAGTGATAAATTAGAAACTAAGTTAGAAACACAATTTAATATATTAAAACAAGAACTGGATGGTAGAAAACTTAAAACTATAAATGAACTAATGAATGATAAAACAATAATAAATGTTGAAAATAATATAATTCCAGTTGAAAATCAGTTTGATGTAGATAAAGCAAATTCTATGGACAATATGCAACCTCCTACAAATGTAAGACAACGACATTACTCATTTTAAAATATAACGATAATTAGTTTAATTATTCTTACTTAATTAAGTAAGAATAATTTTTTATATATTTTTATATATATTTTTAATAAAAAATATATAATTTTATTGACTATTTAAAGGTAGAAAAAATATTCAAAAAGTGAAAGGAATAATAAATTATGCCATGAAAATCTATTGAGAATAATAAATTAAAACAAGAAGCACATGCTAAAAATGCTGATAAAATAAATAAAGCTTGAGGAGAAAAAAATGAATCTGAAAGAAGAGAAAGAGTTTGTAAAAATCTTGAGTTAGATAAATCAAAAATAAATAGTGAATCTTCTTCAAGTGAAAGCAAAAACTCTAGTAGTAAAAATAGTAACCAGTTATAAAAAAACAATTTTTTTAATCTTAATTAAGATATTGATGAAATTAGCATTTATGTTATTAAAAATAGTGTTTATAACTTAAAAGATATATAATAAAAAATTATTTATTTAATCTTTTGTAAATTTTTCTTGATTTTAATATATATATATCATATAATATACAAGCTAGAATAAGCCAAAGACAGCAACGGACTTTTGTCTTAATTATGTTGCTCAGGTAATTTCCATCATTATATATGCATGTGATTTACTGGGTTTTGTTCCGAGTTTTATTTACTACTTATTGCTAGTTATTTCAGAATAAAGGAGGTGTACTTATGCGCCCAGCAATGGTTGAAAAACAAAAAACTATTGATTTAATTGCTAAGCAAATTAATGATTCAAAAACAACAATTGTTGTACAATATCAAGGTATGAATGTTGAAGAAATTAGTTCTTTACGTAAGGAATTAAGAGCTAAAGGTGCAACATTCACTATTTATAAGAATAATTTAGTTGCTCGTGCTTTAAAAAAAGAATATTCATCGCTTGAAAGTAGTTTAGTTGGTCCAAATGGTTTTATCTTTGGATTTGAAAACGACTTAGAAACAGCTAAAATAGTTTCTAATTATGCTAAAATTAATAAATTATTAGTATTAAGAGGTGGCATTTTTGAAGGGAAAGTTATTGACCAAAGTGAGTTACAAAAAATAGCTTCATTACCATCAAAATTAGAATTAATTTCAATGTTAGCTTCTTGTTTACAAGCACCAGTTCGCAATTTGGCTTTAGCAATTAAAGCAGTAGCCCAACAAAAAGAAAACGCATAATTAACACTTATTAAATAAAAAAATATATGGAGGAAAAAATAATGGAAAATATTACAAATAAACAAATTATTGAACATGTTAAAACAATGACAGCAGTTCAATTAAAAGAATTAGTTGAATTAATTGAAACAACTTTTGGAGTAACTGCAGCAGTTGCTTCTGCACCAGCAGCAGCTAAAGAAGAAGCAACAAAACCATCAACAGTTTCTGTAATCTTAAAAGAAGTAGGAGACAAAAAAGTTGATGTTATTAAAGCAGTTAAGGCAATTGTTGGTGGAACAATGTCTTTAATGGATGCTAAAAAAATGGTTGATGCAGTAGCAACAGGACCACAAAAGATTTTAGAAAATATTGATACAGCAAAAGCAACAGAACACGAAGCAACGTTAAAAGCCGTTGGTGCTATTGTTGAAGTTAAGTAGTTCAAATATTAAAAATTTATATGAAAACCAGTTTTAATTAATACTGGTTTTCTGTTTGTTATTTAACTAAAAATTATCAACTTAAAACTTAATATTTTATCAAACTAATTAGTAATTTAATACTAATTAACTGAAATCAAATTATTTGATTTTAATAAATTTTTAAAATTGGAGATGAACCAATGTCATATACTACAAAACAATTTGGTCATTATGCTAAAAGACGTGACTATACTAAAGTATCAGGAAATTTAGATCTTCCTGATTTAATTTCAATTCAACGTGATACTTATAAATGATTTATTGATACAGGAATACAAGAAGTATTTAATGAAATATTTCCGGTAACTGATAATGATAATCGTATTATTTTATCATTGATTGATTGAGAATTTCGTAAACCAAGAAGAACATTAAAAGAAGCAAAAGATGAGTCAAAAACTTATGAAGCACCAATCTATACAAAATTATCTCTATCAATTCATGAAAATAATCGTCATTTAACTATTGCTGCTAAAGATAATATTTTAGATTATTTAATGCGTTGAATTAAAGACCAATTTGGTATTAAAAACATTAATGAACCAAAAGTTAGCGATAATATATATTATTTTGAAGAAAAAAATGTTCATGCTAATAGTGAATTTTCAACTATTGAAGTTACTATTAAAAGTAGAGAAGAAGATGTTTTAATTGTTGATTATACATTAACTCGTGAAGGAGATGTATTTTTAGGTGATTTTCCATTAATGACACAAAAAGGAACATTTATTATTAATGGAAGTGAAAAGGTTGTTGTTTCACAATTAGTTCGTTCACCAGGTGCATATTTTAAAATTGAAATTGATCCAAAAACCGGATTATATAAATTTTTAGGTGATTTAATTCCATCACGTGGAACTTGACTAGAATTTGAAACTGATTCTAAACGTAATAAATTAGTTCGTAATAAAAATGCAATTAAAGATATTATTCAAGTTAAAATTGAAAAATCACGTAAAATTGCAGTAACCACTTTACTTACTGCCTTAGGATTAACTAAAGATGATGTTATTAATATCATTGGTAAAGATGATGTTTTATTAAATACTTATGAATATGATGAACATCAAAATTGACCAGCAGCAGTACAAGAAATTTATAAAAAAATTAAAGCCGGAGAAACTGCCAGTGTTGATGGTGCTGCAAAATTTTTAACTGGATTATTATTTGATTCAAAAAAATATGATTTAACAAAAGCAGGAAGATATAAGCTAATTCAAAAATTAGCTATTACAGATCGTGTTTTAAATTACACTCTAGCTGAAGATATTAAAGATATTAGAGGTAATGTTGTTTTATCCAAAAAAACAGTAATTCGTAAATCACAATTAGAAATTCTAAAAACAGTATTAGAAGAAGGAGCATGTTTAGTACCTTTAAAAACATCAATCAGTGATAGTGAACCAAAACATTATGTGCAGTTAATTAAAGTTTATAATGATAAAGAAAGATTAAATGAAGTTATTAATGTTGTTGGAATTAATCCTAAATGTAAAGAAGTAATTATTACTATTGCTGATATTTTAGCAACTCTTTCTTATATTTTAAATTTTGTTCATGGTATTGGTAATGCTGATGATATTGATCACTTAGCAAATCGTCGTATTCGTACAATTGGTGAATTACTACAAAACCAATTTCGTATTGGAATGGGACGTATTGAAAAAAACGTTAAAGAAAAAATGTCAACTACTGATAGTGATAAAATGAAACCAGCAAATATTACAAATAATAAACCATTAACAGCTGTTATTGGTGAGTTTTTTAACTTATCACAATTATCACAATTTATGGATCAAACTAATCCATTAGCAGAATTGGCTAATAAAAGACGTTTAACTGCTTTAGGACCTGGTGGATTATCACGTGATCGTGCTAGTTTAGAAGTTCGTGATGTTCACTATTCTCACTATGGAAGAATTTGTCCGATTGAAACTCCTGAAGGACCTAATATTGGTTTAATCAATAATTTAGCCACTTATGCTCGTATTAATGAATACGGTTTTATTGAAACACCTTACCGTCAAGTAATTGCAGGTAAAATTACTAATGAAATTAAATATTTAACTGCTGGTGAAGAAAAGAATTATATCATTGCACAAGCTAATATTGAATTAGATACTAATAATGTTATTAAAAATAATAATGTTATTGCTCGTAGTAATGGTCAAAATATTATTGTTGGACCAAACGAAGTTGAATATATTGATGTTTCACCAAAACAAATTGTGTCAATAGCTACAAGTTGTATTCCCTTTTTAGAAAATGATGATGCTAACCGTGCTTTAATGGGAGCTAATATGCAACGTCAAGCAATTCCATTATTAAAACCCCAAACACCAATTGTTGGTACGGGTGTTGAGTATGCTGTTGCTCGTGACTCAGGATTAGCTATTGTTGCTAATTTACCGGGAGTTGTACAATATGTTGATTCTCATGAAATTATTATTAAATCAGAAAATGAAATAACAACTTATGAGTTAAGTCGTTTTGAACGTAGTAATCAAGGAACAGCAGTAACTCATGTGCCATTAGTAAAAGTTGGTGATAAAGTTGAAGTTAATCAAATTTTAGCAGATGGACCTTCGATGAAAGATGGCGAACTTGCATTAGGACAAAATGTAATTATTGCTTTCATGACTTGACATGGTTATAACTATGAAGATGCTATTATTATTAGTGAACGTTTAGTAAAAGATGATGTTTATACTTCAATGCATATTGAAGAATATAATTTAGAATGTCGAAAAACAAAACAAGGTAAAGAAGAAATTACACGTGAAATCCCTAATACTTCTGAACAATCAAGACGTTATCTTGATGATGAAGGAATTGTTTTAATTGGAACTGAAGTTAAAGAAGGAGATATTCTTGTTGGTAAGGTTACACCAAAAGGTCAAACACAATCAACTGCTGAAGAAAAATTATTAGCAGCTATTTTTGGTGAAAAATCACGTAATGTTAAAGATAATTCATTACGAGTACCTAATGGTGGTGCTGGAATTGTTCAAGGTATTAAACGTTATAAACGTGAAGATGGTTTTGACTTACCTTCAGAAGTAGAAGAAGTAGTTAAAGTATTTATTGTCCAAAAACGTAAAATCCGAGAAGGAGATAAAATGGCTGGAAGACACGGAAATAAAGGTGTTATTTCTAAAGTCTTACCAATTGAAGATATGCCTTTCCTAGAAGATGGAACACCGGTTGATATTATGTTAAATCCATTAGGAGTACCATCGCGGATGAATATTGGACAAATTCTTGAATTACACTTAGGAATGGCTGCTAAAACTTTAGGAATTAAAGTAGCAACCCCTGTTTTTGATGGTGCAAAAAATCAAGACTTGTTAGATATTATGAAAGAAGCAAAATATAATGATTTTGATAAATTAACATTATATGATGGTTTAACTGGTGAAAAGTTTGCCAAGAAAATTTCTGTTGGTGTTATGTATATGCTAAAACTATCACATATGGTAGATGATAAATTACATGCTCGTAATGTGGGTCCATATTCATTAATTACTCAACAACCATTAGGTGGTAAGGCACAAAATGGTGGACAAAGATTTGGAGAAATGGAAGTTTGAGCATTAGAAGCTTATGGTGCTGCTCATACTTTACAAGAAATCCTAACTATTAAATCTGATGATATTAAAGGTAGAATTAAAACTTATGAAGCGATTCTACGTAATAAACAGATTCCAACGCCAGGTATCCCTGAATCATTTAATGTTTTAACAAAAGAACTACAAGGTTTAGGAATAAATATTGTGTTAATTGACGAAAAAGGTCAAGAACAAAAAGTGGTAACTTACGATGAAGAAGTCGAAAGTTATCTTGAGGATTAGAAAAGGAGTAATAAATATATGCAAATGCAAAAAAATTCAAAACATTATACTGCCCTTAAAATTTCTCTTGCTTCTCCCGATCAAATTCGCTCATGATCACATGGAGAAATTACAAAGCCAGAAACAATTAATTATAAGTCATTAAAACCTGAAAAAGATGGATTATTTGATGCACGAATATTTGGACCAACTAAAAATTATGAATGTACTTGTGGTAAATATAAGAAAATAAAAAATAAAGGTAAAGTTTGTGAACGTTGTTTAGTAGAAATTACTGAAGCAATTGTTCGACGTGAACGTTTAGGACACATTGAGTTAGAAGAGCCAGTAACTCATATTTGAATGTTAAAGGCTTCTCCTTCAAGAATTGCGTTAGCATTAGATATGAAAGCTAAAGACTTAGAAGAAGTAGCATATTTTGTTTCTTATATTGTTTTAGACCCAGGGACCGCTAAAGGTTTAAAACAAAAAATGATTATGGATTTAGGTAATGCTAAATCTTCAACTGATACTCGTAATCGTTTACGTAAAGTATTTGCACAAATTTTAGAACAATTAGAACCTTCTTCTTTTGCTTATACTCGTGCTCAAATGTTAACTGATACTTTAGCAGATACTTCACGTCCATTTTCAATGGATGAATGTGCTCAATTTATTACTAAACATACTGGAACAAAATTTGGAATTGGTGCTTCAGCTATTGAGTATTTATTAAAAAATATTAATTTAGAAAAAGAATTTCTTGCCATTAAAAAACAATTGACAAACAAGAAATCACAAACTGATCGTAAAAAACTAGAACGTCGTTTAGATGTTATTGATTCATTTGCTAAATCAGGAAATAAACCAGAATGAATGGTATTACACGCTATTCCGGTGATTCCACCTGATATTCGTCCAATTATTCAGTTAGATGGTGGTCGTTTTACAACATCAGAAATTAATGATTTATATCGAAGAATTATTATTCGTAATGAACGCTTAAAAAAAGTAAAACAAATGGGAGCACCAATCTTAATTATTAATAATGAAAAAAGAATGTTGCAAGAATCAGTTGATGCTTTATTTGATAATGAACGTAAAGCACGTCCAGTAACAGGAAGAGATAAACGTCCATTAAAATCTTTAACTTCAACATTAAAAGGAAAACAAGGACGTTTCCGTCAAAACTTATTAGGTAAGCGTGTTGATTATTCAGGTCGAAGTGTTATTGCTGTTGGTCCGGAATTAAAAATGTATCAATGTGGTATTCCTCGTGATATGGCAATTATTTTGTTCAAACCTTTTGTTGTGCAAAGATTAGTTCATCAAGAATTAGCTTTAAATATTAAAATTGCTGAAAAATTAATTGAAATCCAAGATGAACGAATTTGAGATGTTTTAGAAGAAGTAATTAAAGATCGTCCTGTTTTATTAAACCGTGCCCCAACTTTACACCGTTTAGGAATTCAAGCATTTGAACCAATTCTAGTTAAAGGGAAAGCTATTCGTTTACATCCACTAGTAACTCCTGCTTTTAATGCTGACTTTGATGGTGACCAAATGGCTGTTCACGTGCCAATTACCCAAGAAGCAGTAGCTGAAGCAAGAAGTTTAATGTTAGGTTCAAAAAATATTTTAAGTCCTAAAGATGGTAAACCAATTGTTACGCCAACTCAAGATATGGTTCTTGGTAATTATTATTTAACTATTGAAAAATTAGATGAATTAGGTCAAGGTTCAATTTTTAAAGATGTTAATGAAGCAATTAAAGCTTATGATACAAAACAAGTTTCATTACATGCTATTATTGGAATTCGTGTTGCTAGTTTAGGTGCAAGTAAATTTGCTGCTACCGATCAAAACAAATTTTTAATTACTACTATTGGTAAGATTATTTTTAATCAAATGTTTTCAGAAAGAATGCCATTTATTAATCGCCCAAATATTATTAATTTAACTGAAACCCATAATGAAGATTTAGTTACAACTGATGTTGATTTTCGTGAATTTATTAAAAAAAGAGTTATTGTTGAACCATTTAAGAAAAAAGCTTTAGCAGATATTATTCATAAATATTTTAAAACTTTTGGAACTCAATTAACTGCACAAATGTTAGATAAAATGAAAAATCTTGGTTTTAAATTTTCAACAATTTCAGGAACAACAATTTCTGCAGGCGATGTTGTATCTTATTCAGGTAAAACAAGATTATTTAAAGAAGCAGATGAATATGTTAAAACAATTAACAAGTTTTATAAACAAGGTATGTTAACTAATCGTGAGCGTCATTACCATATTATTAATAAATGAAGTGCTATTAAAAATAATATTCAAGTTGAACTAGAAACAGTTTTAAGAAAAGATATTGAAAATCCAATCTTTATGATGTGAGATTCAGGTGCTAGAACTAATATTAGTAACTTTACTCAATTAGTAGGGATGCGTGGTTTAATGAATAATCCAAAAGGAGAAGTTATTGAATTACCAATTAAATCTTCATTCCGTGAAGGATTAAATGTTTCAGAGTTCTTTATTTCTACCCATGGTGCTCGTAAAGGAATGGCAGATATGGCGCTTAAAACTTCTGACTCAGGTTATTTAACAAGAAGACTAGTTGACGTTTCACAAGATATTATTGTTACTGAAGAAGATTGTAATACCGGTAATGGCTTTATAATTAGTGACGTTGTTGACCAAAAACGTAATAATATTATTGTGCCCTTACGTGACCGTTTATTTGGACGTTTTGTTCAAGGTGATGTTGTTGATAGTAACAATAATGTAATTGTTGCAAATAATGAATTAATTACTGAAAAATTAGTAGAAACAATATTAGAGGCAAAAATTACAAAAATAAATATTCGTTCAGTTTTAACTTGTGAAGCAAGTTATGGTGTTTGTCAAAAATGTTATGGTATTAATTTAACAACAGGTTCTATTGTTGCTATTGGTGAAGCAGTTGGAATTATTGCAGCGCAATCAATTGGTGAACCAGGAACTCAACTAACGATGAGAACTTTCCATACTGGAGGAGTTGCTGGTGGTAGTGATATTACCCAAGGATTACCAAGAATTAAAGAATTATTAGATATTACTAATCCCAAAGGTGCTGTTGCTATTATTAGTGAGTTTGATGGTAAAGTAACAGATATTCGTGAAGAGCAAGGAATTTATACAATTACTGTAAAGTCAAAACTTGACTATAAAGAATATAAAACTCAATATAATGCGCAGGTAAGAATTAAAATTGGTGATAATGTTAAGATTGGCCAAAAACTAACTGAAGGTGCAATTAATATTACACAATTACTAGAAGTAGCAGGAATCATTGAAGTTCAACAATATATTTTAAAAGAAGTACAACGTGTTTATCGTTTACAAGGAATTGAAATTTCTGATAAGTATATTGAAATTATTGTAAAACAAATGTTGAATCGTATTTTTGTAGTTGAAGGTAATGATTCACCATTATTGCCTGGAGCGATTGTTGATATCAAAGAATTTAAGAATGTTAATGCCAAAATTATTGTTGCTGGTAAAAAACCCGCTTTTGGTCATCCAATTATTTTAGGGATTAAAAAAGCACCATTAGAATCAGAATCATTCTTGGCTGCTGCTTCTTTCCAAGATACAACAAGAGTATTAACTAATGCTGTTATTAAGTCAAAACAAGATAATTTACGTGGTTTAAAGGAAAATGTTATTTTAGGAAACTTGATACCGGCCGGTACTGGTTTAATGCCAACTGAGAAGTTAATAGGTATGGGTAATTCTTCACTTGAAGAAGAATACTAAATTAAAATAAAAATAAAAAGTGAAAATTTTATTCTCACTTTTTAAATATTTATATTTTATTTTCTAATGTTTAATTTTACTAGTTGTATGTTTTAAAGATAGGATAAATATATTTCTGGACATTCTTGTGTATAATTAGTTTTACCAGAATTTATAAATTTTTTTGTTTTTTTAGTAAACTCTTGCATTGTTTTTTCTTCTTTTTCTTTTGCTTCACATTCTTCTGAATTACCTTTTTTATGGAGATGTATTCTTTTAAAATTTTCATCTTTCATTATACTTATTTTTTGTAGTTCACTACTAATTCCACTATCTTTACTATTATGTTTTAAAGATAATTTTCTTAAAAGATTACTTTTATTATCATCTTTAGTAAAGTTGGTTGTAGTTTCTTGTAGTAATTGATTATTAATTTCACTATCTTGAATTGAAGTTAATATTACATTATCTATTTTTTCCTCTAATTTAAAAGGTTCTACAATATTACTATCATCATCTTCGTTAAAACCACTATCTTGACTTGAAGTTAATTTTTCATTATTTATTTTTTCCTCTGATTTAGAAGGTACTACACTATCATTATCATCATTTTCTTTGTTAACACCATTATCTTTATTTGAAGATAATATTGCATTATCTATTTTTTCCTCTGATTCAGAAAGTATTTCAATATCACTATCTTCTTCTTTAAAACCATTATCTTTATTTGAAGATAATATTGCATTATCTATTTCTTTTTTTTCATTAAAAACAGTATCTTTAGTATTATCTTTTAAAACAGTTGGTTTTAAAAAACTAGGGCTGATAACATTTTGATAAAACATTTCTTCTTTTTTATGATTAGATTGAACTTTATCAAGTAAATTTTTAAGAATTATTATATCTGAAAAGATTTCATCATAAGTAGCAATAATTGCATGTTTATTTATTACGGTTTCATATATTCTTTGACCAGCATTTTCTTGGGTGATTAAAGAAGAATAATCACAAGTGTTATTAAAATTACAATTTATTTTTGCTTTTTTAATAAAATCAGCAGTTAAAAGTATTATAAAACTATTTATCTTCTTTCTTCTATTTAAACTTCCATATTTATTTAATGAAGCTTCAATTTCTCAGTCAATATGTTGTCTACATTTTGTATGTATTCCTAGAATAAGAATAGTAATAGTTGTATCTTTTAAATGATTTTGTCTAATAGTTTTAGCGATTTCATTATTTGATCATGTGGTATCAATATCCCCTATTTCTACAGACATGTCTTTTATATTTAAATAATTAGCATACTTTTTAATTAACTCTGCTAATTGGTCTTTTTCTTCTTGTTCTCTTAGATGATGATATGAAATAAAAATTTTTCTCACTGTTTAACTCCTTTTTTAACATTATTAAAAATTATGTTTTATAATTTTTTTGATTATAAAACATAAGTCTTAATAGGTAATTTTAAAGATATTGTTTTAAAAATTTAAATTTGTTTTTTTGTTTATAATTTAATAAAAATTTTATTAGTAAAAACATTAAAAGTAATATGAAAAAATAAGTAAAGCAATACTTGAAATATAAGCTATTCAATTAAATATTTTAGTTGTAGTCAATCTGCTTTTCCTTAGTTTTATCCATAAAATGTTAAACATAATACGACAAAAAAATATATAACTTTTATATTTATAATTTGGGGTATTAGTTTAAAAAAAATAAAAAAATTTAGTATTATAATTTTTTAATTAAATAGTTACTTGTTTTGTGTTAGTTATTAATTTTATTTTAGTTTCTTATTAATATTTATTGAAAATTATTATGATATTAATAATAATATTCCATTTTAATTATATACATATATAATTTAAAAAATCTATTAAAAAGCAACATAATATAAGAATTTTTTTAAAAAAATTATTTTTATAATGTTTCTTTTTTATGTATTTTATACTGATCTGTGTAGTTTAATAATTTTTTGATTTGTTCATTAGTTGCAGTTGAAAGTGAAAGTATTGAAATAAAATATAAGTATTTGTTTTATATTAAATCTTTTCTAACTTTATCAATTTGTTTTCAAAAATTTTCGATTTCTTCTTTGCTTAAATTTTCATCATTAATGATAAAATTACCATTAGTATCTATTTTTGTTAGTGATCTACTAGCAATTAAGATTGGTCTGATTTTTAAATTCATAATTTTTAAAATTACATCTGTTACTAAGTTATTTTTATCAGAAGTTAATAATATTTGTTTACTTTCATCAAAAGTATTAAAAATACTTTTGATTGCTTCAGAAACTCTTCCTTCGGATTTATTTACTAATATTGAACTTGTCAAAATTATAAAAAAATTTCAGGCAATTTTTGTTGGTTTTTTATTAACTCCACTTTCTGATTTTAGGAATTTTTTTTAAATAAATTTATATAAACATCTCTAATAAATATTTCTTTAAAATATTTTCTTAATTTTATTTTTAATTCTTTTTTCGTTTCTATGATTTGACTAAAATCATTTGAAGAAAGTATTCTTTTAACTTTGTTTTTTTGTTTATAATTTAATAAAAATTTTATTAGTAAAAACATTAAAAGTAATATAAAAGAAATAAGTAAGCTAGAACCAGAAATAACACCTATTCAACTAAATACTTGATTTTGACTCAATTTAATTTTCCTTTCAAATAACATGAAATATGATGTTGATATTTTATTTTAATTATACATAGACATAATAAAAATTAAATATTTATTAAGTGTATTTTACAAATTTTTGAATATGTATATAAAATAAATAATAAAATTAAAACTTAGATAAAAAAATATTTTGGGCGGTTGTCAAAGTTACGAAATAATTAATTATCATATTAGTAACTTATTTCCAAAAATGAATTATTTGCAAAATAATGAAAAATTAGACAAAATTACTCTCTTTAACCCTTAAATTTAAATTTATATTCGACGTATTTTAAAAAATATACATTTAAAAAATAAAAATTATTCTCAAAGTTATTAAGGAAAAGACAAGAAATAATCTTGTCTTTTTTTGTAATTGTAAAATTTTAAAATTTTTAATAAACCTCTTTAACGCTATTATCAACAAGTGTTAGGGAACTAAAAAAGTGAACTACAACACAGTTGTTAAAAATAGTAGCTAGCATGTGGACTTGCATGGATAAATAAAAAGTGGAGTGATACCTAATAAAATATACTAACCATTTAATGGTAATTCTTGGGGTGGGAGCGAATTGGAAACTAGTATATATAGACCTGTTGTAGGGACCTACTATATTAATTCTATTCTTTATTTAACCAACCTTGCCACTCACCAGTGAGCAAGTGTTGGTTTTATTTTTTATTTTTTTTGAAAAATTTTTTTGGGCGAGAAAATAAATTTCAAACTTGTAAAAAAAATTGAGGCATTCGGTTCAATTAAAATATTAATTTGTTAAACACAAATTAAATAAATATTGAATCGAATGCCTCAATGTTTTTTAAAATTTCACAATTTATTTTTGAGCCCAGAATTGCTGAAATGAATAAAACGAATAGTAGTATTATTAATAATCTAAAAATCAAAATATATGTTCTTTATGCTAGAAGCAACAGAACATATTAGGAAAGGATTATTATGCAAATAGAATTTAAAAAAGAACAAATTGTTAAAGATAAACCACAATCTATTCTTATTGATTATGTTGAATATAAATTATTACTTCCAAAATGAATGATTAAAAATAATTCTTTTATTGTTGATAACAGTTACACATATTGAGTTTTTAATTTAGAAAATATTAAAAGAGAATTAAGTGGTAATGAATTAATAAAATTATTAGAACCATATATTAAAGACCAAAAAATAACTGTTAATAAACCAACTGCTCCAAAAGAATATTATCTTAATGATATAAAACTTGAACCATTAAAATTTTATGAACAGCATAATAGTTGATTTATAGGTGAAATAACAGATAACAAAACTAAAATTACTAATCCTTGTTTTAAATATAACATTACGTGAGAAGAAAACAGAAAAGGTTTTAAAATAAATAATCCATATAAACATGATGATTTACCAATTAATTATCTAGTTACTTCTTATAAGGAAATTTCAACTCATAATGAAAAAATATTTTTGTTGAACATGTAAACAAAATAAATTAGATTATTTATTCTTTAATACTAATGATATAAAAACAAGAAAATTGGATGGGTTACACTTTATTGGACACTAATTACATAGACAAGTGAACAAATTAGTTAAAAGAAAGGAATTATAATTATGGTCACTATTAACTCATATTCAGATGAATTTAAAAAACAAATAGTAGCTTTATATCAAAGTGGCAAATCAGTATCTTGCCTTGTTAAAGAATACAATGTTACAAGAGCAGCTACTTACAATTGAATTAAGCAATTTACTAATTCAGGTAGTTTTAAAACTAAAGATAATCTTTCAGATTTAGAAAAACAATTAATTCAAGCAAATAAAGAATTAAAACAGTTACGAATGGAAATTGATATTTTAAAGCAAGCAGCACTAATAATAGGCAGAAAGTAGAGATTATTGCAAATAATAAATCTAAATATAAAATTCGCACAATGTGTCATTTTTTAAAACTCTCTAAATCAACATATTATTTTAATTTAAAGAAAAAAAATAAAATTCAAAATAATATTTATGAACAAGCTGTTATTAGTGCTTTTAAAGAAAATAAAGAAGTTTATGGTACTAGAAGATTAAAAGTCATACTAGCAAACCAAGAAATTTGTTTATCACGCAGAAAAATTAAAGAAATTATGAATAAGCATAATTTAATATCAAAATACACTAAATTATCATTCAAAAATTATCATAATAAAGTCAATGATAGTCAAATAACCAATCTTGTTAATAGAAACTTTAATAATAGAATTAAAAATGAAGTTATTGTTAGTGATTTAACTTATGTTCAAGTTAATGGTAAATGAAACTATATTTGCCTATTAATCGACCTATTTAACCGCGAAATTATTGGACATAGTGTTGGAGTTAAAAAAGATGCATCATTAGTATATCAAGCATTTATGCAATCAAATCACTGTTTAAAAGATATTGAAATATTTCATACTGATCGCGGTAATGAATTCAATAATAAAACTATTGATAAACTTTTATTAGCTTTCAACATAACTCGATCTTTAAGCAAAAAAGGATGTCCTTATGACAATGCTGTTGCTGAAGCAACTTTTAAAACTTTCAAAATTGAATTTATTAATGATAAAAATTTTACATCATTAATCCAATTAAAATTAGAATTATTTGATTACATCAATTGATATAACAACATAAGAATTCACAGTACTCTAAACTACCTAACTCCAATTAGTTATCAAAAACAAATGTCTACCAAAAAATAGTCCTAAAAAGGGTTGCCATTCCAATTTTTTTAATGAAACATTCAATACATTAACTGTTTTATGAACTAAAAATATGTATAAAGAAAAATTTCAATTAATTAAAGAAAAATTTATTGATAAAAAAATATTAGTTATTGTAGAAAATTTCTTTTTAAATTCAAAACAATTACTAACTAATCCATTATCAACGCCTAAAATCATTGGTGCATTAATGGTATTAGTTCAAGATGTTTTCAACTGAGATTATCTAGAAAACCAACCAAAAAATAAAAATAAAATAACAAATTATAAAGGAAATATAAAATTAACAAAACATGAACAAGATGCTTATAAGCATATTCAATATTATTTAAAAAATCATAAAAAAATATTAATTTTTGATAATTATTTAAGGAAATTATAAACATGAAAGATAAAGCAAATTATGTCAAATTAACAGTAAAACTAAGTAATACTATTGAAGCAAAATATTACGAAAAAGGTAATAAAGAATTATATTATAGTGTTAGAGGTCAATGAAATGGATTAAACTATGTTACTTTAATTTTTAACAACCCAAAATTTTATAGACGCTGTATTTTATTAAACAAAAACGATGAAATTATAGTAACTGGTCAAATTTTTAATACTTTAAATATTCCTAAAAATCATGCATTTTGTTCAATTAATGTTAAATGATTTAAAAAATGAAAAGAGTAAAAAATGATATTATGAAAAATTTTATTAATAGTACCAATATTAATAACAAGCATAACACTAATAATATTTTTAATATTTATTATTAAAGAATTAAAAAATGAATATAAAGTATTAAAAATATTAAGTGAAATTTCTAATCAAATTAAAACTAAGGAGAAATAATAATGAATAAAGAAGAGTTAGAACAATGAGTATTTAATGAAATAGGTAAAATTGAAAGTATTAAAGAAGATAAATTATTACATGAAAATTGTATTAATAAAGAAAAATTAGTATCTTTTTTATCTGAATTTTATAATAATTTTAATCAAGTTGAAGACAAATGATTTCAATCAAAAGCAGATACTTATGCAAATATATTAGAATATTTAGAAAGTAATGAATTTTATAATGATAATAAAAATTAAAAAGAATAATAAATGTGGTTATGGTAGAGTTTTTGCTCATAAATGTAATAACTTATGTAAACAAAAACAAAATAAAAGAGTTAGGAAAGAAAGGTTAAATTATGAATAAAGAAAAATTAATTAAATATTTAAAAACTTTATTTATGGAAACTGATAATTGAGAAAAACAAACAATTATTGCAACGAATTTAATAATACGTGAAGAACTGATTAAAAAAATAGAAAATGGAGAATTTGAATAATGATAATATTACCTACTTTGTTTGAAAATAAAGATGAAATTGAAATATTATCACCATTTCCAAAAGCAATTCATACAAGTAATTATATTAGAACAATTATTTTAAGACAATACCCAAATGTTAAATCAAAACACATAATTGTTTCTGACCCAGAAAGTAATGTTGCATTAATAGTTGGTGATAATGATGTTTATCAAGGTTGAATTAAAGTAACAGTTAAAAAATTAGAAATTAAAGGAGAATAAAAATGGAAACAAATAATTATACTTTAACTAAATTAATTAGAACTGGAATAAGTCCAATTTGTGCAATGATTGGTACAAGTGTAACCCATCCACAAAGATATTTGAGATATCATAAAAAAAGCAAATATTAGTCTTAGTTCTATTCATAGAGTTTTTAAAAATTTAGAAGTAATTGAAGAAAATCCAGTAAAAGTAAAATTAGAAAAAAATCAGCCTATTTTTGTAGCAATTGATGATGGTCACCGAAAATTTTGAAATTTTAAACGTAAAGGTACAAAACATTCTATGAGATTAATAGTAACATATACAGATAACATTAATCATAAAGTACAAAATAAAAGAGTAAAAGCAATTATAAGACCAACAAGAACAGCAATTGGTGTTAAAAAAACTGCTCAATTTGTTAAAGAACATTGTCAAAAATTTTATGAAAACATTGAACAAGCAAAAATTATTATTTGTGGTGATAGTGCAGGATGAATTAAAGAAGTTGCTGATTATTTAGGTGCACAGTTTGTTTTAGATAAATTCCATTTAATTAGAACATTATATCTTGGAATAATGGCTGGAAATAAAAGAAAATATTTAAAAGAATATAATCACTGTAAAAATTTAATTAATAATGGTCAATATGAACAATTAATTGATTATTTATATAAAGAATTAGATAATCATAAAAAATTAAAGAAACAGTATTTTAAAAATAATAAACAAGGTATTGAAAATCAAGGTGCAAAGTGAAATATTGGTTGTTATACTGAAACTAATATTTGACATGTTTTAAAAGAAATGCTTGGTAATAGAACATATAATATTTTAATTTATATTAAAATGGTTATTTTTAAATGTAATAAGATAAATACAAAAATACAATTATTATAAATTAAAATTTAACTTTTTTTAAAAATCAAAATAAAATAAAACTTATTAAAGTATCTTTAATAAGCATTTTTGTTGTGTATAAATATTAAATTTATTTTAGTAATTTTTAAAAATAATTATTTCTTGTCTAAAAAATAATAAGACTGTATAAATTTAATTTAAATTAAGTAACACAATTCACCGCAAGATAATTTATTAATTATTTTGTTTTTTGTGTTATGATTAGTTTGTTATTAAAGTATATAAAATAAATTGTTATTTATAACAATTGAACTGGAGTTTTTATATATGCAAGAAAATTTTTATATTAAGAAAGTTTATTATGGTGCTTATGTTAAAAATATAGTTTTACCTATGAGTGCTATTTTAAATAATAAGCGTAATGAAGTTGGTATTAAAAATTTAGGTATTAATGATAAAAAGTTACGTAATTCTACTATTCGTACTAAAACAAAATTAATACATAAAGCGTATCATAATTTTTATAATTCAAAAGTTTTAAGTTTTGTTACTTTAACTTATGCCGATAATATGCAAGATATTAATAAAGCAAAACATGATATTGCTATATTCTTTAAACGTTTAAAACGTTGATGAAATGACCCTAAACGTGCTAAATATTTAGGTGAATTAAAATATATGTATGTTTATGAATATCAAAAACGCGGTGCTATTCATTTTCATATATTATTTAATAGAAAAATACATAAAAGTATGTTGCCACAATGATGACCATTTGGTTTTAATGATGTAAGAGTTGTTCAAAAAGGTACTAATGAAAATATAGTTAAGTATTTAAGTAAATATGTTGTAAAAGTACAAAATGATATAAAATCTCAAAATCAATATGATTTAGGTGTTCGTGCATATGCTTTTTCTCGTAATTGTTCTAATCCAAAAGTAGTTAAAGGTCAAAAAATAATGTTATATCAACGTTTAATTGATGCTTCTGTTAATGCATTACATACACAATTTTTTAAAAAGAAAATTGATAATTTAGGTCGTACTATACTTTTTGGTGGTAGTTTTGATACTACTGTTTTTGGTGACAATTTTAAAGATTATGATGAATATGTTTCAATTGATAGTATTAGGTTTAGAAATGCAATTAAGCGTGTACCTAGAGTTTTACATTAATTTTAAAATATATTGTTTATTTTTATTTAATATCTATAATTTATAATTGGGCGGTTGTCAAAGTTACGAAATAATTAAGGGAGATTGTCAAAAATCCGGAATAAATTAAATCTATATAGTCTTATTATATTTCAGACAAGAAATAATTTGGATTTTTATGAAATTGTACATTCATCTTACTATTTTTTAAAAGATATTTCAACTAAAATACTTATTTTTAAAAATTACTAAAAAATTAAAAAATAAATTTAATATTTATACACAACAAAAATTCTTATTAAAACATATTTAATAAGTTTTATTTTATTTTGATTTTTTAAAAAAAGTAAAATTTTAACTTATAATAATTGTATCTCTGTATTTATTTTATTACATTTAAAAATAACCATTTTAATATAAATTGAAATATTATAAGTTCTATTACCAAGCATTTCTTTTAAAACGTGTCAAATATTAGTTTCAGTAAAGCAACCAATATTTCACTTTGCACTTTGATTTTCAATACCTTGTTTATTATTTTTAAAATATTTTTTCTTTAATTTTTTATGATTATCTAATTCTTTATATAAAAAATCAATTAATTGTTCATATTGACCATTATTAATTAAATTTTTACAGTGATTATATTCTTTTAAATATTTTCCTTTATTGCCAGCCATTATTCCAAGATATAATGTTCTAATTAAATGAAATTTATCTAAAACAAACTGGGCACCTAAATAATCAGCAATTTCTTTAATTCATCCTGCACTATCACCACAAATAATAATTTTTGCTTGTTCAATATTTTCATAAAATTTTTGACAATGTTCTTTAACAAATTCAGCAGTTTTTTTAACACCAATTGCTGTTCTTGTTGGTCTTATAATTGCTTTTACTCTTTTGTTTTGTACTTTATGATTAATATTATCTGTATATGTTACTATTAATCGCATAGAATGTTTTGTACCTTTACGTTTAAAATTTCAAAATTTTCGGTGACCATCATCAATAGCAACAAAAACAGGTTGATTTTTTTCTAATTTTACTTTTACTGGATTTGCTTCAATTACTTCTAAATTTTTAAAAACTCTATGAACAGTACTAACACTAATACCTGCTTTTTTACAAATAGCACAAATATCATGGTATCTTTTTCCATCAGCAAAATATTCAATAATAGTTTGTTCAATATCTTCACCAATTCTTTTATACTTAGGTAATTGTAGTCATTCATCAACTAAACAAATACGAACTAATTTTTGTAATTTTTCATCAAAATATTCATAAATTCTTCTTTTATAAGTTACTAATCCATACATTGTTTTTCTTGTTCGATATTGATAATCAACAATTTTATATTTCTTTTTATCTCTTGTATTTTTTATTCTTCAATCTCATTTTTCTCATTTTTTTGTTATATGTTCTAAAACTAATTTATCAATTTTTGCATTTTGTTCTCTAAAATTTCATTTATAATTAAAATTCAAATTTATTTCTCCTAACTATTTTAAAAAAATCTAAATTTATTGTAAATATATTTAAAAAATTAATTTACTTAATTATTATATAAATATATAAGTGTAATTTTAAATAAAATAAAAAATATTTTAAAAAATACTTTCATATTTAAAATATAATAAATAATTTCAATATCATTAATAGTATAGGTCTCATAAAATAAACGCCTTTAATTTAGGCGTTATTTTGCGTTTAAAAGAATACTTGTAAAAATAATCAAAAATAGTACAATTTATAAGTAAAATTAAGGAAAAAGGAGAATAAATTATGATTAACAAAGAAAAAGAAAAAGAATTTTGAAAAAAATATGAACAGCATATCAAAGATAATAAATGTCAGTTTGTAATGTCAAAATTTTGTAATAGACCTGCTAACAGAAATTGTATAATGTGTGATTATCCTGCTTGTGCCTATTGTTTTAGATTAAAGATGAATGATAGATATTCACGTTTTTGTTTTAATTGTTTAAAAGATACTTTTGAAGAAGAAGATATTGAAAAGTTCATGGATATGCTTTTAACAGACAACAATACAAAAAACTTACATTAATAGTAAAAAAAGGAGTAATTAAAATGCAAGATAGTAAAGAAATATTAAAAAATATACAAAATGAAGTTGAACAACAACAAGAAAAAATAAACTCTAAAATAAAAAAATGAATAAAAAGAAATTTCTATAAAATAACAACTATTATAGCATTAATTTTTGCATGTATTGCGTTAGGTTTTGCATGTAAAGATGGAAGACAAAAATTAAGTTTTTATTTAAAACCAGACCATACAGCAGTCTGGGGGGGGGCAACTATATGAGAACATAAAGATAAAAATGATAAAAATATGTTTTTTTTATATTTTTCCAATAATAAGGTTAGTGAAGAAGATATAAAATGAGACGGGATATATCCTAATGGTTATTTTAGAAATTAAATTTCAATATTAATATAAGATAATGTTTCATCATTAGAATTAAATAATGAAATATTATTAATATTAACTATTTGATTATTAGTTTCTAAAACTAAATCATAATTACCAATACTAAAAGTTCCTGAGATTTCTAGTTTATATAAATTAGAAATTTCTTTTTCTATGTTAAATTTTACTTCATTACTAAAATAATCTTTTTGTACAAAATTAAATCAATCTCAACTTGAAAAGTATTGTTTTTCACTATTAAATAATTTTAATAATCCTAAAACATTATTAGTTATACCTTTAACCATATATTTTCCATATTCACCATTACTTAAGCTCATATCTTGTGGTAACAATGATGGTATATTATTACTTTCTAATTCATTAGTTAAAGATAATCAATTAAATTGATTGTTACTTAGTTTAAATCATTCATTTTGGCTAATATTTTTATTTTTAACTTGAATATTATTAGGGTCAGTAAAATCAAAATATTCTGATTTTAAAACAACATAAACATTTTCAAAATTTCATCTATCATGTGTTGATTTTCTCGTTGGTTTAGATTTTAATTCAAAATAATAGGGTAATAATAGTTTATAATCATCATCTAAACCTTTATTTATTGATAAATAAGAAAGTATGTAATTTGATAACATCATTATAACTTGTTTAAAAACTTTAATTTTTGGATGATTAATAAAGTCAGGATTATCTATTTTTCATTGTTCAAATAAATTATTAATTACATCATGTGGTTTTTGATTTTCGAATTCATTTCTTAAAATTGTAATATCTGGTGCTTTATCTTTATCTAATTTTTCATCATATTTTGGGTCATAACCTTTAAAATTCGATTGATAATTATAAGTATAACCTAGCATATCCATTAATAGTTTTCCTAATGTTGTAAGTGGTTTAACCTTATCATAAGTTAATAATACACTATCAATATTATTAATTCTTCAATTTGCTTGTACTTTTCTACTTTGTGAAACTATTACACCAGTTGTTTTACTTGTTGCTACTCCAACTTTATCAAACCCACTATCAAAATCATAATATGATCATATATAATCACATTTATTTTCTTTGGAAAACACAAAATATTGTTCTTTTTGAATATTATCTATTTTTTGGTCTTCGTTTGTAGTTATAGTTTCAACATTTTTTAATTCAATTTTTTTAACATGTTTAAATTCTTGTGATGGTGGATTGGGTATAATTTCACCAATATCTAAATATTCCAAAATAGAATTTTGAGTAATAAAATTTTTAGCAATTTCTCATTGTAAAATTTGGTCACTAAATCATTGTTGTAAAATATTAACTTTTGGTTGAGTTTGAATTGGTAAAGCATATAATGGAAATAATTGGTTATCATCAGCAATTAATAAATTTGGTGATACTTTTAATCCATCAATTTCACCATTTACTTTTATATTACCAAATAACATTGTTTTAGGAAATTTTAAAGTTATACTTTTAACTTTGGTATCTTTATCTAATGGTTTTTGTAATTTAATAATAATTGGATAACCATCTCTTGTTTTAAAATCTTTAATTTTAATAATAGTTATACTTTTAGTACTTCTTGTTTTTGGATTTTGATAAGGTTGTGAATAGTTATTAATGATATATAAATTATCAATATTATTTTCAGTTAAAGTTTCATTTATACTAACTGCATATAATTTAAATTGATTTAATAAATTTATTTCTTGAAAAATTAAATTTTTAATATCAGTCATACTATATTCAATTGTATTGTCATTAATATTAGTACTTGCTCTTTGATTTAATTGCATAGTAAAATCAGATGTTTCAACAGCAGTAGTTTTTAATACTTTATCAATATCAATAAAACCTATTTTAATAGTATTTGCTGAAAATTTTAAAGTATTATTTTCATTATTTTTAAATAAACGTTCAATTTCATAAATATAAATTGTTCTTTTTTTAAATTCATCATATGCTCTATTAATATCAGGGTCACTAGTAGCACTCATCATATTAGTAAAGTCATAAGGAATATTATCAATTAAATAATCATTTTCTATTTCTGCTTGATTAAGTTTAGTTTGTTTCTGTGGAAACTTCGTTTGTGGTTTGTTGTTGTTTTCCATTGTTCTCTCCTATTAATTGGTTATTTTCGGGATTAAATAATTTTAATTTAACTGTTAAATTATTAATTTCTTGTTCATCATTAATATTAAAGGTTTTACTATTTAATAAGTCTTTATCTAAACGTACTAATATTTGAATAAATTTAAGAATATCAATATTAAATTGTCATAACTTTTGTTCAATATAATTAATAGTTGAAATATTTACAGCTGTACTTTCGGGTACTGATTGTTGTGCAGATTTCTTTTGACTTGGAATATGAATACCACAACGTTTAAATATTTCATTAACATTTCAATCGTATATATCAGTTAAATTTTTACCTTTAAAATTACTATTTGTCATATTAATATTTTCATTTTGTTCATTATTATCTCCACCACTTTTAAATATGTAGTTTTTAGTAACCAAAGTTCTTACTGCTTCTTCTAATGCTGATTGAACATTACCATAAGTTTGACTAAATATAAATTTAGGTGAATTTAAAATGGTATCTAAAACAATTTGTTCATAAATAACGTCTAATGCTTTAATTTTATCCATTACTTTATTACAATCTGCTAATTCATTTGCTTTATTTCGCATAATTGCTATTGGTATATAGTTAATATTTAGTGTTTGTTCTTGTGCTAAATTAGGGTTATTACTATATGTTCTGAAATCTAATGGAAATTGTTTTTTATTATCACTAATACTATAAATAGCACGATTAATAGTTACTTGTTCATTATTTAATGTATAAACTTCAAATAATCTTACAGTTTGTGCATTTTCTTGATAACTATCATAAAAAATAGTACATTGAATTAATTTACCAGTAATATCATAAACTCTTTGTTGTATATCTACTACTTGAAAATATAAGTCATCATTAGCAATAAAAATTAAATAACCACTAATTCCTAATTTACTTAATTTAAAAATAGAATTTCAATTTTTTCTATAAAACTCTTGTTTAATTAAATATTGTTTAATAGTTTCATTATTAATGTCTAATGGAGCATTATATAAATTAGCATTATTTTCTGCTACAAAATCAGTAAAATAAGTTTCATGATTAAAATCATTAAAACCAAAATAATTTAAAATAGAAGCATGAGTACTTTTATTTTTATTAGTTAAAAATTTTACTTTTTCATTTTGATTATCACTAATATTACTTTTATCTTTTCTAAAAAATCTACCTAACATAATATTCACCACCTTTCTTTAAAATATTTGATTAATTTTTAATACAATTTTTACAATAATAAATATAATTAAACCAGCAACAGCAGAAGATAATAAAACTCCAATTAAACCTAAAATAATTTTTATAATTTTAAAAAACATAATCTTATTCCTGTAATTCTTCTAATTTTCATGTATTACCTTTATAACTACCTTTAAGAGAGTAAATAGTAATAAATTTTGCACCATTGACTGATAAAACTAATACATTACTATTATTGTTAAAAACTTCTATTTCTACACCTGCTATTCTATTATCAGTTATAATAAATTCTTGAATAGCATAAACTGGATTATATATATTTCAAGAATAATAAACTCTATAATGTTTATTCTCTTGAAAATCATAAGTAATTTGTCAATTATCTCATTGATTTTTCTCTCTTGTTCCTACTTCTTTTCAATTTGAACCACTTGGACTTGGTGTTGGAGGAATATCTTTTAATTCAATATCTCAAATATTTTCTTCTATTTTATTAGTTACTAAACTTTTTGAATTAATTTTAAAAGATTTAAAATTTTTATTTAATTCATTAATAGCATCTATAATAGTTTTATAAAAAGTTTCTAATTGTGGTATATTTTTATTTTGTAAAATTCTTACAATACCATCTGCTTTTAAATGAATTTTATTACCTAATTCTTTTGTATTTGTTGTATTTGTTCCATAAAATTCATTTTCATCAAAAAGAGTATTTGCAAGATAAAAAGCATTAGTAAGTAAATCAATAATATTTTCTTTTTGTGCTTTATCTTTAAATATTTTATTTTCTAAATCATTAATTTTATCTTGTTTATTTTTTAAACTTTCATTAATTCATTTTTTAATAAATTTAGTTGGTGGTATTTCTCAATCACCAGTATATTGTCCTAATGGTGTACCAACATATTTAATAATTGTATAAGTAGTATCCTCTATAATAGTTTTTAATTTATCTTGTTTTTTATCAATATTACTTTTATTTTCATTAATAGCACCAACAACTGTTTTATTAGTAGTTTCTAAATTAGGAATTTCAGTACCAATAGTATTAATACCAAAAGCATATTTAAATTGGTCTTTATCAATTTTATCTTCTAATTTTTTATCTACTTCTTCTTTTTTATAATAATCTGATAAATCTGAACTTCCACCAATAGCACTAATTTTATTATCTTTATCAATAGTAATATTTTCACCAGCAATTAATTTATTTTGTTTTTTATCTAATAAATTATTAGTTTCTATTTTTGTATAATAATCACGTTCAGTACCTTCTTCTGCTATAAACTCAGTTGGTGTTCCTTTTCCTATATATCGATATAATGTAACAGAACCCGCTTGGTAATTAATATCATTAGAAACCACGGTAATATCATTTCATTCCTTAGTGAATAATAATTGTACTTTAACATTGTCCTTTATAATTAACTCATCTAACTTAATACTTGTTTGTGTTGTTCTGTTAATATCACCGCCTAAATTAAATATAGTTTTTTTATCACTATATATATAATTATCAGTAGGAGTACTAGGGGGTTGATAAATATAACCTCATATTGCTAAATATGTTTTACCAAATTCATTACTTGGAATAAAAGAAGATACTTTTTTTCATAATGGACTAGTTTCAATATTAAATCAATTATTTTTAACATCATTAATATTTTCATTTGCTTTAATTAATTCAGTATTTAATTTGTTAATTTCATTTTCATTAGTAGTAATTCGTTTTTGTTGTTTAGCAGAAAAATCACATGTTGGTGCATGAGTAAAATCACCAACTTGTGGATTATTTTGTAATGCTTCAGGTGGTAATGTTCCAATTTCATCAGGTCAATCTAAAATCATTGTTTCAGTTTCTTTATCATAATCTGTTGCAACATAACCTTTATTAATAAATTTACTAACAGGACCTCTATATATTTCATTATCATTATCATCAACTAAATCATCATATAATTTAATTTGTTTTAATAATGTAAATTCTTTTTGTTCTTTAATTAATTCATCAACTTGATTTCTAGTATAAAATGCTTTTAAGTCAATTTTTTCAACATCTATTTCATCATCATTATAACTTGAAAATATTTGTTTTAATTCTGTTAATCTTGCTCATATTTTCATTCTACTTGGTGCTAAATCTCAAACATTAATCGTAGGAGTACTATTTGCACTAAATTGATTACCATTATTAAATTGAATAGTAGCATCAACATTAAATTCAATTGGTGTACGATTAAATACTCAATGTTCAACCATAACATAAACCATATCTCTTAATGTTTCTTTAATTAATTCATCTTTAAAACTATCAAAAGGAAATTTAGATAAAATAAAATCAAGATAAGCATTAATATCGTTTTGCGCACGTATTCCAAACGTTATAAATCAATCATTAACATTAGGTCATGTTTGTATATATTGCTGTGGCGTTTTTGTAATTTTTCCAGTTAATGGATATCAGTTATTATAATTTTCAAGACTGACATCAGTTCAAAGTTTATTAATCATAATTTATCATTCCTTAAAAAATGCTTGTTTATAATGATGAGTATGTTTTTTTGTTTTTCTATGTGTTATATGTTCAATTTCTTTTTGTAGTTTATTTTTGCCTTTTTTTATTTTTTTCTTACTTTTTTCTATAACTTGACTATATGCGAACTTTTCTAAATGATGTAATAATCCTGTACCAAATAAAGTATTAACTGAAAACTTCAAACCAACATTTTTAAATGATTTATTAATATTTTCAATAGGATTATTAATAACATTAACTACTTTATGATAAGTCCTTACTATTCTAAATATTTCTCTATATACTTTAAAACTATCTTTAATTACTTGCTGAACAACTGGTGGAGCAAATGCTATTGCTTTTAATCATTTATTACGATTAACACCATAACCAATGTATCAACCACTATATCAACGATATCAATGGAATGGATGTATTTGAGTAACAAAATTTTTTGCTTTAAGAATACTATCAACAACTGTAATTGGTTTATATTTATGATTGCGATGATAAATAGTAATTGCACATTTATCTAATGACAAAGGTTGAATTTTACAACCCATAAATACTGGTGAATTTAATGGAATTAATTGTGCATGTTTAATTGCTCTTTTTTCTGCACTAGTAAATAAATCAGTTGCTTTTTCTTTTAATTTATTAATTTTTTCAAATGCTTGTTTTTCTAACTTTTCAAATTTTTCTTGTAATTTATATATACTTTCTCTTATTTTTTCAAAATATGGTGTATCTTTTCAAAATTTATTTAAACCTTTTTTTAAATAAAATCTAATATCAAAATATTTAAAACTTTGATTTGCTTTTAAAACAAGTTGATGAATAACATTATTTTTAAAATTAAATTTAATAGCATTAGCACGAATTTTTTGTAAATCTAAAATTAAAGTTTTTCCATATCTATTTTCTGAATGTATTGTATGAACTAAATTTAATCAATCATGTTGGTTCATAGATAGTACTTTTTTTAAATCAGTATTATATTTTTTTAAAAAGTTATTTGCTTTTTCAATATCTTTGATTTTAAATTTAGGAGTTAATTGTGGGCTTAATTTTATTAATGTATTTTGTAATAATAAATAATCTTTTAACTCTTGTGCTTCTAATTTTTGAAAATTATTCTTATATTGTCTTTCAGCAACATAACCTAAATCTCGTAATACTGTTTCACGATTAGGAGTAAAACTATAATTCATTAAATAACGTTTATTACCAATAATTTTATCTGTTAAAATTTCTTTTCCACTTACTTGACTAATAATTTCTTGTAAGTTTTTTGCTTCTTTAATACCAACTTGTTCTAATGTTTTAGTTTTTTGTGCTAACTTAATAAATTTAGTCGTACGATAACCACGACTAATTTTATTAAGTCCAGCAAATGCAGGTAATAAATTTAAGAAAGTATTTAATTTTGTTACATTTCCTTTTAAATAATCATAAACTTGATTAATAGTAAAATCAGTTGTAGCATAAATACCAAAATTAATAGTACTTGCAATAAAATCACTTGCACCTAATCCAAGTGCTACACTTTCACTTAATCCACCAGTAAAAGGAGCAAGTGCTACTGCTATAACTTGTACACCAATCATTTCTAAAATTTCTCATCAAAAACTTTTATTTTCTTGTTGGTTACTTGTTCTAGTATGTTTTAGTTTATTTATGTTTAAAAGTATTGCTGTACTAGTTGTACCAATTGGCATGATATTAATTTCCTTTATTTAAGAGTTATTTTAATTGGATTTGTTGAACCTTTATAATTTAAATCATTAACATTTGAAGAAATAACTATGTATAAGTCACCTGCTTTTTGTTTTTGATTACTTACATTAGTTTTTCCTTGTACATCACCAAAATATTTAATAGTTGGATTTGTTAAATTTGGATTTAATGATTTAAGTTCATTACTACTTTTTATTTCTGTATTTAATTCATTATTATTGTTATTAACATTTGCAGTAATATTTGTTGTTAAAACTGTAATTTTAGTTTTTAAATCAGTTTTTTCTGTTTTAATAACTCCACATAACATTCATCTTGATGTTGTTTCATTATTAGAAATATATGGTATTGCTTCTCCAACAACTTCACCAGCAACTTTATATGCTCTTCCTGCTTTATCATCTTTAATAAAATCTACATAAATAACTGTATTTTCTATCATGTATCTTTTCATTGCTCTTGGTGTTGCTAAAACAAAGGTCATTAATTGTTGTTCATTTTTATCATTAGTAAAAATCATATAGTCATCAAGAACGATTTCACATAATACCCCTTTTACATATAAATTATTTCCATTTAAACGTAATTGTTGTGCCAACTGATTATCGGTAATTAAACCTTTATTATCTGCTAAATAAACTAAACTATCATAAAGACCATTAGTAATAAAAAATTTACTATTTGCAATATTTCTAAATTGAAACAAAGTATTTCAAGCAGATAACATCGATTTTAAATAGCCTACTGGTGTTGTATCTTCAATATCGATTTTAGTAGCAAATTTTGCAATTGCTTGTGTATCATCAATTGCCAATTTATCTGCTAAATCATTTGCAACTTCATATTGCATACTATCTAATAAATTTTGTCCATTATTTGCTTTTAAATCTACATCTGCAATAATTTCTCCTGCAAGATATTTTTTAGTTATTTTTTTACTAATTTTATCTGTATCAACATATGGTAATTCATATCTTTTACTTTTATCATCCCAAGCAATAATTTTTACTTCCGGTTTTTTTGGTTTTTTAACAATAAACTCAATATTTACTGAGTCAACAATTTCAGTAGGAAAAAAGTTTGCCCATGGACTATTTGAAATTTTAAAAAACTCTATAAATTCTGGTGCTTCTACTAATCTCTCTGTATTGTCTAAATTTTGATTAAATGGTACTGACATTTTATTTCTTCCTTTCGTTTATAAATAATTTTTCTTTTTATAATTAATTAAAAAATTTTCTTTATCATTTGTTTTATTATTAATAATTATTTGTTTATTGCCACCTGTATTAATTGTTTGTTTAAATACTGGTTGTTCTTTAATCATTTTTTTAATAGTTTCTTCAATTTTTGAATTTTCTATATTACTTGTTGTAAATTTTAAATAATCATAAAATTCAGTTTTAACTTGATATTTTTTAAATATATTAATCATTTCTTTTTCTTTAATTTCTTGATTAAGTTTATTTAACTTATTTTCTGCTTCATTAACTTTATTTTCTATTTCTTGTGAAGAAGCATTATTTTCATTTAAAGGTTCAGTTGTTTGTTGAACATTATTTTCATTTTCTAACATTTAACATTCTCCTAATCTTATCCCAATAATCAATCTTTAACTAATTGTGGCATTTCACTTATTAGTTTTTTATAATCAATAATTGCTTGTTCTAATTTTTCTACATCTTCATATGTAAAATAGTCATTACTAATGCGTAATTCATAATCAGCATCAATGGTAAGTTCTAAATCATGATATTTATTATTAAATTCAATTTTTGTCATATTATTTTTCTCCTTTATTAATCTTTTCATTTAATTTTGCTAATTTTTTTTGATGTTTTATAATTTTGTTATTTGCTCTAACATGTTTTGGAGTTGTGATAAATCTTTTTAATAAAACAATAATTTCTCTGCAAATTAATGTTCCAACACTTGTTCCAATAATTATTAATTCATGTAAAAATTCTTTCATCTCAATATTTTCCTTTCAACTATTTATTATTTATTTTTGATTATTCATCAAATTCACCTTTATTAATTCTTTCAATCATACATTTTGCATCCATTAAAAGATTTGCAATTAAACGTTCATTCAGTCGTATATCTTCTAAATCTTTTTCATGTTGTTTTAATTTATCATTGTAATATTCAAGTATTTTTTCTTTATTCATAAATTATTCACCTCCTTTATAAACTCATGTGATTATAATCTCAATTTAATGAAGCATTATTGTGATTTAATGCTACTTCGCTCATATTATCACTACCGTATTGACTAGTTGTTTCACTATTAATTGTGAATCTATTATCATTTACTAATCTTGCAGTTTCATCATTAAATGATGTTTCTTGCATTTCTTCATTATGATGTGTAGTTTCCATAGGTAGTAAATTATGGATTATTTCACTTCCACCAGCAACAATAGTAGGAATTGCATAAGCATTATTAAAATCATTATTTATACCCATTGCTACACCACTTGATATTAAACATCCACCAGTAGCCATATTACAAATCTTTCTTATTGTTTCAAATTTATTAGGTATTAACTCAGTTAATCCACTAATAAGATTTGAAATACCATAAGCATTTAAACTAATATATGTATCTCAATCCATTAATGACTGATGTTCTTGTTTATTTAATAATAATCATGGAGGACCTTCTGTTGTAGTTGTAGTAGTTATTGGAGTTGGTGTTGTTGGAATAATAGGATTAATATTATTTTCTGTTCATTTACTATAATTTGCTAAACCAATTGTTCCTAAACCTAATAAGATTTTTTTACTACTATTAATTAATTTATTTTTAGTATTTGGTCTTTGATTTAAATTTCAAATATCTAAACCTAATTTTTTACCAAATAATAAACTATTAATTGAACCTAATACTGGATTTACAATCACTTGACCATAATAAGCACTTGTACCTATCATTGCACAAATTGGGCTTATACCGGTTCTAATTAATTTAGTTAAAGTATAATTTGATTGATTTTCTATATTTGGCATTTTAATCTCCTTTAATTTTCTAATTTTTTAATTGTTACTTTAATTCAACCTTGATAAACATCATTATCACCAACTATTAATGCAACATTACTTTCCGGGTCAGAAACAATTATGTGTTTTGATTTAACATTTGGATATTGTCTTAAAATAATTGCTCTAATATCATTACTTGTATGAATTGCTTTTGGAAATGGTGATAATATTTCAATTTCATCTTTATTTTCAAACAAAGTAGGTAATATAATCATTAATCAAAGTCTCCTTCATTAATATACATCTGAAGATTAAATAAAACACTTTCTTGTCCTATTTTAAATGAATCACTAGAATTAGATTCTTTATTTTCTTTTAGAGTTGTTATAATAAAATTAATTAATTTTTCTTTATTAATACAATTTTTATGTTTTGATTTATTAATTTCATCAACTTTAATTCTATGTTTTTTACAATATGTTCTACGATATTCATCAAATTGCTCATCTGTCATATTTTCACATTGTCTTTGTCTTTGTTCATTTTTAATTTCATCATAATGTGGTTCATGAATAAATTTTTCAAATGTTATTGTTTCAGTTCATGTACATCTATTCATTAGTTATTCTCCTTTTAAATCATCAATAAATATACTAGCTTCTCAACAATCTTCTTTAGCATCACCTTTAATTACTTGTTTACAATAAATATTTCAACCATTATCAATATATTCACCCACAACTCCATGTCCTTTAATTTTTGGTTCTAATTTTTTTGCTAATTTAAGAGCTTCTTTTTCAGTCATTATTTACTCTCCTTTGGATGTTGAAATTGAACAGCTTTACAATTATCACATCTAAATATTAATTCAATACTTACATTTTCATGTTCACATTTATTCATTAGTTATTCCTTTCATTTTTTAAATCATTTAACATTAATTGAACAAAATGCACGATTTTTAGGAATGTTTAAAGTATTAAAGATTTGACCAGTTACTATAATTTCATCATTTTTGTTTAATAAAATACATCGTTTATAAAATTTTGGGTTATTAAAAATTAAAGTAACATAGTTTAAACCATTTCATTGACCTCGAACACTATAATATAATTCTTTATTACCTTTTTCATGGTATTTTGCTTCAATAGTATTACTAAGTTTGACTGTTAATTTGACATAATTTGCTTTATCTTTCATGTTTATAATTTCCTTAAATAATTATCAAAAATTAATATTTTTTTATGATTTTTTAAATAATATTGAATATGCTTATAAGCATCTTGTTCATGTTTTGTTAATTTTATATTTCCTTTATATTCTGTTATTTTATTTTTATTTTTTGGTTCACTTTCTAAATAATCTCAGTTCATAACATCTTGTGCTAATACCATTAATGCACCAATAATTTTAGGAGTTACTAATGGATTAGTTAATAATTGTTTTGAATTTAAAAAGAAATTTTCGACAATAACTAATATTTTTTTATTATCAGAATGTTTTTTAATTAATAAAAAGTATTTTTTATACAAATTTTTACTTTCTAAAACTGTTTTAGTTTTAAATGTTTCATTAAAAACAATATTATTTGTTTCATTTGAATATATAACAATTCCATTATTACCTATTCCTGCTGGGTCAATTCCAATAATTAAGTCATATTGCATTATTAATCAAAGTCTCCATTTTTAATTTCATCTCTTAATTTAATAATAAATCCGAATGGAGTTAAACCTTGTGTATCACTAATATAAAAGGTTTCATAATCAAGTATTTTATTAATTAATTTTTCTTTATATTCATTAATTATTTCTTTTTTAAAATCTTCTCTTAATTTTTCTATATTATTTAAATGTTCTTTTGTTATTTCTTGATTACGTTTTTTATTATATTCATTAATTATTTCTTGGTCTTTATAAGAAAATGGTTTTTGTTTATTCATATTTAAACCTCCCACTTAACCTCTAACAACTGTTTTGATAATTTCCAAATCACAATTACTTCAGCAATATTTGCATTCTTCGATAAATTCTTTATGACCACAAACTAAATTATATTTTTTTAAATCATCAATCAGTTTAATTAGTCCTATTTTAAATTCAATATCATCACTGTCCGTTATATAAATCGTTCCTCTTTTAGTTAAATATTCTTTATCCATATTTATACCTCCTACTTAATCTAATATTTAAAATACAGTCATAACAAATTGCTTTACTATTTTTATCTCTTAAAAAGTTTTGTCTTGTTTTTATATCATCAGTATTAAAGAATAAATAATCTAATTTATGTTGTTTACATGTTCAACAAAAATACTTTTTCATTATGAGTTGAAATTTCTTTATAAGAAGTAACTATATAATTAATTGGTAAATCATCATGTTTGTATGGATTATTTATTTTAAAACCTTTTCTGTTTTCTTCTCACGTAATGTTATATTTAAAACAAGGATTAGTAATTTTAGTTTTGTTATCTGTTATTTCACCAATAAATCAACTATTATACTGTTCATAAAATGTTAATGGTTCTAGTTTTATATCATTAAGATAATATTCTTTTGGAGGCGTTGGTTTATTAACAGTTATTTTTTGGTCTTTAATATATGGTTCTAATAATTTTATTAATTCATTACCATTTAGTTCTCTTTTAATATTTTCTAAATTAAAAACTCAATATGTGTAACTGTTATCAACAATAAAAGAATTATTTTTAATCATTCATTTTGGAAGCGATAATTTATATTCAAAATAATCAATAAGAATAGATTGTGGTTTATCTTTAATAATTTGTTCTTTTTTAAACTCTATTTGCATAATTAATCACTTCTACATCAATCACAAACATATCCATATGGGTTTTTATAATCTAAATGTTCTTCAATATCATAATCATCTTCAAATTTTCTAATATCATGTTGTTCTGCTTCTAATTCTGTTTTAAAGCGATAAAGCATTTGGATTTTGTCATCTTCATATAATTCATTACATTCAACACATCTTTTTCTTCTTTTTTTAATTTTATTATCAATCTTTCTTAGTGCTTCATAATCAAGAATTTCTATTGCCATAATAATCCTTTACTAATATGTCCTGTTGCTTTCTAGCATAAAGGACATATATTTTGATTTTTAGTTTATTAATATTACTATTATTAGTTTTATTCATTTCAGAAATTCTGGGCTCGTAAATAATTTAAAAATTTTAAAAAAACGATGAGGCATTCGATTCAATATTTATTTAATTTATGTTTAATAAATTAATATTTTAATTGAACCGGCACCGCTCAATTTTTTTTACAAGTTTGAAATTTATTTTCTCGCCCAAAAAAATTTTTCAAAAAAAATAAAAAATAAAACCAACACTTGCTCACTGGGGAGTGGCAAGGTTGGTTAAATAAAGAATAGAATTAATACAATAGGTCCCTACAACAGGTCTATATATACTAGTTTCCAATTCGCTCCCACCCCAAGAATTACCATTAATGGTTAGTATAATTTATTAGGTATCACTCCACTTTTTATTTATTCATGCAAGTCCACATGCTAGCTACTATTTTTAACAACTGTGTTGTAGTTCACTTTTTTAATTCCTTAACACGTGTTGATAATAGCGTTAAAGACGGTTATTAAAAATTTTAAAATTTTACAATTACAAAAAAAGACAAGATTATTTCTTGTCTTTTTCCTTAATAAGTTTGAGAATAATTTTTTTTAAATGTATATTTTTAAAATACGTCGAATATAAATTTAAATTTAAGGGTTAAAGAGAGTAATTTTGTCTAATTTTTCATTACTTTTCAAATAATTCATTTTTGGAAATAAGTTACTAATATGATAATTAATTATTTCGTAAATTTGACAACCGCCCAATAATTAATTATCATATTAGTAACTTATTTCCGAAATTACCATTTAAAAATGATGATAGACAAATTAAATTCTCTTTTACCCTTAAATTTATATTCGACGTATTTTAAAAAATATAGATTTTATAAGATAAAATAAAAATTATTAACAAGGAAAAAGACAAGAAATAATCTTGTCTTTTTTTGTAATTGTAAAATTTTAAAATTTTTAATAACCGTCTTTAACGCTATTATCAACACGTGTTAAGGAATTAAAAAAGTGAACTACAACACAGTTGTTAAAAATAGTAGCTAGAACATGTGGACTTGCATGAATAAATAAAAAGTGGAGTGATACCTAATAAATTATACTAACCATTAATGGTAATTCTTGGGGTGGGAGCGAATTGGAAACTAGTATATATAGACCTGTTGTAGGGACCTATTGTATTAATTCTATTCTTTATTTAACCAACCTTGCCACTCCCCAGTGAGCAAGTGTTGGTTTTATTTTTTATTTTTTTTGAAAAATTTTTTTGGGCGAGAAAATAAATTTCAAACTTGTAAAAAAAATTGAGCGGTGCCGGTTCAATTAAAATATTAATTTATTAAACATAAATTAAATAAATATTGAATCGAATGCCTCAATGTTTTTTAAAATTTCATAATTTATTTTTGAGCCCAGAATTACTGCAATTAATAAAACGAATAGTAGTATTATTAATAATCTAAAAATCAAAATATATGTTCTTTATGCTAAAAGCAACAGAACATATTAGGAAAGGATTATTATGCAAATAGAATTTAAAAAAGAACAAATTGTAAAAGATAAACCACAATCTATTCTTATTGATTATGTTGAATATAAATTACAATGTCCAAAATGAATGGTTAAAAATAATAGTTTTATTGCTGATGATAAATATACATATTGAGTTTTTAATTTAGAAAATATTAAAAGAGAATTAAGTGGTAATGAATTAATAAAATTATTAGAACCATATATTAAAGACCAAAAAATAACTATTAATAAACCAATTGCTCCAAAAGAATATTATCTTAATGATATAAAACTTGAACCATTAAAATTTTATGAACAGCATAATAGTTGATTTATCGGTGAAATAACAGATAACAAAACTAAAATTACTAATCCTTGTTTTAAATATAATGTTACATGAGAAGAAAACAGAAAAGGTTTTAAAATAAATAATCCATATAAACATGATGATTTACCAATTAATTATTTAGTTACTTCTTATAAGGAAATTTCAACTCATAATGAAAAATTATTTTTGTTGAACATGTAAACAAAATAAATTAGATTATTTATTCTTTAATACTAATGATATTAAAACAAGAAAATATTTTTTAAGAGATAAAAATAGTAAAGCAATTTGTTATGACTGTATTTTAAATATTAGGTTAAGTAGGAGGTATAAATATGGATAAAGAATATTTAACTAAAAGAGGAACGATTTGCATACCAGACAGTGATGATATTGAATTTAAAATAGGACTAATTAAACTGATTGATGATTTAAAAAAAGATAATTTAGTTTGTGGTCATAAAGAATTTATTGAAGAATGTAAATATTGTTGATGTAATTGTGATTTAGAAATTATTAAAATAGTTATTAGAGGTTAACTTAATTAATGCAATATGACTTAATTATTGGTATTGACCCCGCTGGTATTGGTAATAATGGAATTGTTATATATTCAAATGAAACTAATAATATTATTTTTAATGAAACATTTAAAACTAAAACAGTTTTAGAAAGTAAAAGTTTGTATAAAAAATACTTTTTATTAATTAAAAAACATTCTGATAATAAAAAAATATTAGTTATTGTCGAAAATTTCTTTTTAAATTCAAAACAATTATTAACTAATCCATTAGCAACACCTAAAATTATTGGTGCATTAATGGTATTAGTTCAAGATGTTTTTAACTGAGATTATCTAGAAAACCACCCAAAAAATAAAAATAAAATAACAAATTATAAAGGAAATATAAAATTAACAAAACATGAACAAGATGCTTATAAACATATTCAATATTATTTAAAAAATCATAAAAAAATATTAATTTTTGATAATTATTTAAGGAAATTATAAACATGAAAGAAAAAGCAAATTATGTCAAATTAACAGTAAAACTAAGTAATACTATTGAAGCAAAATATTACGAAAAAGGTAATAAAGAATTATATTATAGTGTTAGAGGTCAATGAAATGGATTAAATTATGTTACTTTAATTTTTAATAAACCAAAATTTTATAAACGATGTATTTTATTAAACAAAAACGATGAAATTATAGTAACTGGTCAAATCTTTAATAATTGAAATATGAATATAAATCGTGCATTTTGTTCAATAAATGTTAAATGATTTAAAAAATGAAAAGAGTAAAAAATGATATTATGAAAAATTTTATTAATAGTACCAATATTAATAACAAGCATAACACTAATAATATTTTTAATATTTATTAGTAAAGAATTAAAAAATGAATATAAAGTATTAAAAATATTAAGTGAAATTGCTAATCAAATTGAAAATAAGGAGAAATAATATGAAATATGAAGATAAATGTTCTATGTGCAATAAAGTAAAAGAAAACTTTTTATCCAATACCTGTAATAGTTGTTGATTAGAATCAGTTAATAAATGAAATAGAAGAAGTTGAAGAAATTTAGGAGACATTGATAATGAATAAAGAAAATATACCATGTTGTTTTAGTGAAGTTAATGAACTTGGTAAACATATAACAAATTGTAATAATTTACCAACAAAATTAGATAAAGATAATGTTCAAGTAAGATATTTTTGTGATAAACATATGATAAAAGTTGAAAATATAAGAAGAAAAATTGCCCAAAAATATATTAATGAATATAAAGAAAAATTAATTTTAGATATCGATGAAATTATAAATGATAAAAATCCACATAGAACTTATACAGAATATGTCTTTTCTTTAAAAGAAAGAATTGAAAATGGAGAATTTGACTAATGATAATATTACCTACTTTGTTTGAAAATAAAGATGAAATTGAAATATTATCACCATTTCCCAAATCAATTCATACCAGTAATGATATTAGAACAATTATTTTAAGAGAATATCCAAATGTTAAATCAAAACACATAATTGTTTCTGATCCCGAAGGTAATGTTGCATTAATAGTTGGTGATAATGATGTTTATCAAGGTTGAATTAAAGTAACAGTTAAAAAATTAGAAATTAAAGGAGAATAAACAAATGCAGAAGGAAAAAATTAAAATTAGAAATTATGAATTTGAATTAAATTCTTATGTAGTAGATTATTTACTAGATATTATAAGAGAACTAATAAAAACAAATAAAGGAGAATAAAATGCCAAACGAAAATACACAATCAAATTATACTTTAACTAAATTAATTAGAACTGGTATAAGTCCAATTTGTGCAATGATTGGTACAAGTGCTTATTATGGTCAAGTAATTGTAAATCCAGTATTAGGTTCAATTAATAGTTTATTATTTGGTAAAAAATTAGGTTTAGATATTTGAAATTTAAATCAAAGACCAAATACTAAAACTAAACTAATTAATAGTAGTAAAAAAATATTACTGGGTTTAGGAATAATTGGATTAGCAAATTATAGTAAATGAACAGAAAATAATATTAATCCTATTATTCCAACAACACCAACTCCAATAACTACTACAACTACAACTGAGGGTCCTCCATGATTACTATTAGATAAACAAGAAAATCAGTCATTAATGGATTGAGATACATATATTAGTTTAAATGCTTATGGTATTTCAAATCTTATTAGTGGATTAACTGAGTTAATACCTAATAAATTTGAAACAATAAGAAAGATTTGTAATATGGCTACTGGTGGATGTTTAATATCAAGTGGTGTAGCAATGGGTATTAATAATGATTTTAATAATGCTTATGCAGTACCTACCATAATTGCTGGTGCAAGTGAAATAATCCATAATTTATTACCAATAGAGACAAATCATAGTAGAGAAATGCAAGAAACAACATTTACAAATGAAGTTTCAAGATTAATAAATGATAATAGATTTACTATTAATAGTGAAACAACTAGTCAATATGGTAGTGATAATCTAAGCGAAGTACCATTAAATACTGATAATGCTTCATTAAATTGAGATTACAATCACATGAGTTTATAAAGGAGGTGAAAAGTATGAATAAAGAAAAATTAATTCAATATTATGATGATAAATTAAAACAACATGAAAAAGATTTAGAAGACATACGACTGAATGAACGTTTAATTGCAAATATTTTAATGGATGCAAAATGTATGATTGAAAGAATTATTAAAGGTGAATTTGATGAATAATCAAAAATTAAAAAATAAATAGTTGAAAGGAAAATATTGAGATGAAAGAATTTTTACATGAATTAATAATTATTGGAACAAGTGTTGGAACATTAATTTGCAGAGAAATTATTGTTTTATTAAAAAGATTTATCACAACTCCAAAACATGTTAGAGCAAATAACAAAATTATAAAACATCAAAAAAAATTAGCAAAATTAAACGAAAAAATTAATAAAGGAGAAAAATAATATGACAAAAATTGAATTTAATGAAAAATATAGAAAACAAGATATCACTATTGATAGAGATTTTGATTTACATATTGATAATTGTTTTAAATTTTCTGATATCAATACATTAGAAAATGCTGTTAATGATTATAAAAAACTAATAAGTGAAATGCCACAATTAGTTAAAGATTGATTATTGGGATAAGATTAGGAGAATGTTAAATGTTAGAAAATGAAAATAATGTTCAACAAACAACTGAACCTTTAACTGAAAATAATGCTTCTTCACAAGAAATAGAAAATAAAGTTAATGAAGCAGAAAATAAGTTAAATAAACTTAATCAAGAAATTAAAGAAAAAGAAATGATTAATATATTTAAAAAATATCAAGTTAAAACTGAATTTTATGATTTTTTAAAATTTAAAACTAATAATTTAGAAAATTCAAAAATTGAAGAAACTATTAAAAAAATGATTAAAGAACAACCAGTATTTAAAGAAACAATTAATACAGGTGGCAAACCACAAACAATAATAACAAATCAACCAAATTCAATAAAAAATGCTTTATTGGATTATAAAAATAAAAATAAATTATAAGGAAGGAAAATAAAAAATGGTAGTACCATTCAAACAAAATTTAGATAATACCGAAAAATTAGTAGAAGCACCAGAATTTATAGAATTTTTTAAACAATCAAATAGTCCATGGGCAAGTTTTTTTCCTATCGAAATGGTTAATTCAACAAGAATTGAATTTATAGTTAAAAAACCAAAAGACCCAAAAGTTAAAGTTCTTCAATGAAATGATAAGAGTAAAAGAATAGATGTCGGATATGCTGATACAGATAAAATTATTAAAGAAATTACAGAAGAAGCTGTTGCTGGCGAAACAATTGCAGCAAAAGATTTATTAGCAGAAAATGGACAAAATTTATTACAAAGTATGCAATATGAAGTTGCTAATGATTTAGCAGATTATTTAGCTAATAACAATACTAATGTAATTGCAAAATATGCAATTAAATTTATGATTGAAAAATCAACAGAACCAAAATCACAAGCAATTAAATATGTAGAAGCAATGTTGGGGGCATGAAATACATTATTTCAATATAGAAATATTGCAAATTGTAGATTCTTTATTACTAATGCTCTTTATGATAGTATAGTTTACTTGGCAGATAATAAAGGTTTAATTACTGATAATGAAATTGCACAACAATTAAGATTAAATGGTAATGATTTATATATTAAAGGTGTATTATGTCAAATTGTAATGGATGACTATATGACTTTTAAAAATGATAAAAATGATGATGAAATTATGTCATTTGTTTTAGCAACGCCAAGAGCAATGAAAAGATATATGTTGCAAGATACAATTATTTATGTTCAAGAAGTGGCAGATGGTAAAGTTGGAAGAATGTATTTAGTTGGTGGAGAAGTTACAGGTCAAGCAATACCTTATATTTCTAATAATGAAACAACATCACGTTGAATGGCATGTGGAATTATTAATACTGATAAAACTGATTTAAAAACTAAAATTACAAGTTTAACAACTGATATTACTGCAAATGTTAATAACAATAATAGTGAATTAAATACACAAATAAAAAGTACTAATGAACTTAAATCATTAAATCCTAATTTAACAAATCCAACTATTAAATATTTTAGTGATGCACAAGGAAAAACTAATGTAAGTAATCAAAAACAAAAAGCAGGTGACTTATACATAACTATTAATGCTAATGTTAATGACTTAAATTATAAAGGAACAACAAATCTGATTAAAATAACTCTTAAATAAAGGAAATTAATATCATGCCAATCGGTACAACTAGTACAGCAATACTTTTAAACATAAATAAACCAAAACATACTAGAATAAGTAAACAACAAGAAAATAAAAGTTTTTGATGAGAAATTTTAGAAATGATTGGTGTACAAGTTATAGCATTAGCACTTGCTCCTTTTACTGGTGGATTAAGTGAAAGTGTAGCCCTTGGATTAGGTGCAAGTGATTTTATTGCAAGTACTATTAATTTTGGTATTTATGCTACAACTGATTTTACTATTAATCAAGTTTATGATTATTTAAAAGGAAATGTAACAAAATTAAATACTTTTTTAAATTTATTACCTGCATTTGCTGGACTTAATAAAATTAGTCGTGGTTATCGCACAACTAAATTTATTAAACTAGCACAAGAAACTAAAACATTAGAACAAGTTGGTATTAAAGAAGCAAAAAATTTACAAGAAATTATTAGTCAAGTAAGTGGAAAAGAAATTTTAACAGATAAAATTATTGGTAATAAACGTTATTTAATGAATTATAGTTTTACTCCTAATCGTGAAACAGTATTACGAGATTTAGGTTATGTTGCTGAAAGAGAATATAAAAATAATTTTCAAAAACTAGAAACAGAAAAATTAATGGAACACTTATTATTACAAAATACATTAATAAAATTAAGTCCACAATTAACTCCTAAATTTAAAATTAAAGATATTGAAAAAGCAAATAACTTTTTAAAAAAATTTAATACTGATTTAAAAGAAGTATTAAAAATTAATCAACATGATTGATTAAATTTAGTTCATACAATACATACAGAAAATAGATATGGAAAAACTTTAATTTTAGATTTACAAAAAATTCGTGCTAATGCTATTAAATTTAATTTTAAAAATAATGTTATTCATCAACTTGTTTTAAAAGCAAATCAAACTTTTAAATATTTTGATATTAGATTTTATTTAAAAAAAGGTTTAAATAAATTTTGAAAAGATACACCATATTTTGAAAAAATACGAGAAAGTATATATAAATTACAAGAAAAATTTGAAAAGTTAGAAAAACAAGTATTTGAAAAAATTCAGAAATTAAAAGAAAAAGCAACTGATTTATTTACTAGTGCAGAAAAAAGAGCAATTAAACACGCACAATTAATTCCATTAAATTCACCAGTATTTATGGGTTGTAAAATTCAACCTTTGTCATTAGATAAATGTGCAATTACTATTTATCATCGCAATCCTAAATATAAACCAATTACAGTTGTTGATAGTATTCTTAAAGCAAAAACTTTTGTTACTCAAATACATCCATTCCATTGATATCGTTGATATAGTGGTTGATACATTGGTTATGGAGTTAATCAAAATAAATGATTAAAAGCAATAGCATTTGCTCCACCAGTGGTGCAACAAGTAATTAGAGATAGTTTTAAAGTATATAGAGAAATATTTAGAACTATTAGAACTTATCATAAAGTAGTAAATGTTATTAATAATCCTATTGAAAATATTAACAAATCATTTAAAAATGTTGGTTTAAAATTTAGTGTTAATACTTTATTTGGTACTGGATTATTACATCATTTAGAAAAATTTGCATATAGTCAAGTTGCAGAAAAAGGTAAGAAAAAATTACAAAAAGAAATTATTCATATATCACATAGAAAAACTAAAACAAAAACTAAACATTATAAAAAAGCATTTTTTAAGGAATGATAAAATATGATTAATAAACTTTGAACTGATGTCAGTCTTGAAAATTATAATAACTGATATCCATTAACTGGAAAAATTACAGAAACGCCACAGCAATATATACAGACATGACCTAATGTTAATGATTGATTTATAACTTTTGCTATTCGCGCTCAAAATGATATTAATGCCTATCTTGATTTTATTTTATCTAAATTTCCTTTTGATAGTTTTAAAGATGAATTAATTAAAGAAACATTAAGAGATATGGTTTATGTTATGGTTGAACATTGAGTATTTAATCGTACACCAATTGAATTTAATGTTGATGCTACTATTCAATTTAATAATGGTAGTCAATTTAGTGCAAATAGTATTCCAACAATTAATGTTTGAGATTTAGCACCAACTAGAATGAAAATATGAGCAAGATTAACAGAATTAAAACAAGTATTTTTAAGTTATAATCAAGATGAAATAGATATTGAAAAAATTGACTTACAAGCATTTTATACTAGAAATCAAGTTGATGAATTAATTAAAGAACAAAAAGAATTTACATTATCAAAACAAATTAAATTATATGATGATTTAGTTGATGATAATGAAAATGAAATATATAGAGGTCCTGTTAGTAAATTTATTAATAAAGGTTATGTTGCAACTGATTATGATAAAGAAACTGAAACAATGATTTTAGATTGACCTGATGAAATTGGTACATTACCACCCGAAGCATTACAAAATAATCCACAAATTGGTGATTTTACTCATGCACCAACTTGTGATTTTTCTGCTAAACAACAAAAACGAATTACTACTAATGAAAATGAAATTACCAAATTAAATACTGAATTAATTAAAGCAAATGAAAATATTAATGATGTTAAAAATAATTGATTTAATATTGAAACTAGCCCTTTATGAAAAAAAGTTAAAAATGAAATTATTAAAACAGATACATGATATATTATTGATTGAACATATTATTTTATCGATAGTAAACAACTTATTATAAGTAATAATAAATTAACTAAATCTAATATAAGAATTACTAATGGTCAAATAGAACAAAAACAAATAATAATTGAAAATATTGATGTTAATATTGACAAAGTAACATTATTATATGATGTTGATTTAATAAAGTTTACTATTACTAATAGCACAAAAAAGTATAAACCAATAATTCATAATATATATCAATATCAAGGAACTGGGACACCAACTGAATTTATAGGAGAAGAAAATACTGAACGTGATTATTATACAAAACTAGAAACTAATAATTTATTAGATAAAAAGCAAAATAAATTAACTGCTGGTACTAATATAACTATTGATGAAAATAATAAAATTAGTGCTACTGGTGGTAAAGTAGATTTATCTGATTATTATAAAAAAGAAGAAATAGATAAAAAATTAGAAGATACAAAATCACAATTTCCTATTGCATTTCAAATAAATGCTATAAGTCAAGAAATTCCTAATTTAGAAACTACTAATAAAACAGTTGCTGGTGCTATTAGTGAAAATAAATCAAATATTGATAAAAAACAAGATAAAGAAGTATGAAAAATAATAGGTAAAAGTTTTGATAATCGTACATGAGAAAATTTTGCTCTTAGTTTTAATAAATATTATAGAGTATTTATAACATGAGATAAACCACCTTTTAATCAAACAAGTGTAAAACTAAAAATAGAATTTAAATCTAGTTCTACTCATATAGGTGGAGATTATATGCTTGTTAAAGCTAAAATTGATAATGAAGATGCTTCATTAATTATTAAATTAGGAACTGTTAATAGAAAAAGTCAATTAATTATTATTGGAGGAAATAAACAATATGGAAATATATTTTCATTAGAAGAATTACAAGATACTATTAAAATAGATATTACACCAAAATTAAAAATTAATTCAAGAAGTTTAGAAACTAATGAAATAGAAGAAAATAATTGAGATATTGAATTAAAAGATATTCCTCCAACACCAAGTCCAAGTAAAGATAATTGAAAAGAAGTAGGAACAAAAGTTAATATAAATCATATTAAATATACTTTTAAATCAAATACTAAATATAAAATTTATTATAATTTTGAAAACCAATTCAGTAGTAAAAAATTTGCTTTTATTTGTAAAGAATTTTTATATGGTGAATTAAATAAAGAGGTTCAAACTTTGGATTGAGATAATATTAATGGTAGAATAATGCTTTCTTTACAAATGCAGAATGATACAATTGCTATTGTTAGTGACCCTACAAGATTTGGCCAACTTTTAAAATTAGAAGAATTACAGGAATAATATTATGTTTTTAAAAATTATAAAAATTATTTTAGGTTTAATTGGAGTTTTATTATCTTCTGCTGTTGCTGGTTTAATTATATTTATTATAGTAAAAATTGTATTAAAAATTAATCAAATCTTTTAAAAAGGTGGTGAATATTATGTTAGGTAGATTTTTTAGAAAAGATAAAAGTAATATTAGTGATAATCAAAATGAAAAAGTAAAATTTTTAACTAATAAAAATAAAAGTACTCATGCTTCAATTTTAAATTATTTTGGTTTTAATGATTTTAATCATGAAACTTATTTTACTGATTTTGTAGCAGAAAATAATGCTAATTTATATAATGCTCCATTAGATATTAATAATAAAACTATTAAACAATATTTAATTAAACAAGAATTTTATAGAAAAAATTGAAACTCTATTTTTAAATTAAGCAAATTAGGAATTAGTGGTTATTTAATTTATATTGCTAATGATGACTTATATTTTCAAGTAGTAGATATACAACAAAGAGTTTATGATATTACTGGTAAATTAATTCAATGCACTATTTTTTATGATAGTTATGAACAAAATGCACAAATGGTAAGATTATTTGAAATTTATACATTAAATAATGAACAAGTCACAATTAACCGTGCAATTTATAGTGTTAATGATAGTAAAAAACAATTTCCATTATCTTTTAAAGAATATATTAATAATCCCAATTTAGAACAAGAACAAACATTAAATATTAATTATATTCCAATAGCAATTATGCGTAATAAAGCAAATGAGTTAGCAGATTGTAATAAAGTAATGGATAAAATTAAAGCATTAGATGTTATTTATGAACAAATTGTTTTAGATACTATTTTAAACTCACCAAAATTTATTTTTAGTCAAACTTATGGTAATGTTCAATCAACATTAGAAGAAGCTGTTAGAACATTAGTTACTAAAAACTACATATTTAAAAGTGGTGGAGATAATAATGAACAAAACGAAAATATCAATATGACAAATAGTAATTTTAAAGGTAAGAATTTAACTGATATATATGATTGAAATGTTAATGAAATATTTAAACGTTGTGGTATTCATATTCCAAGTCAAAAGAAATCAGCACAACAATCAGTTCCCGAAAGTACAGCAGTAAATATTTCAACTATTAATTATATTGAACAAAAATTATGACAATTTAATATTGATATTCTTAAATTTATTCAAATATTAGTGAAAATTGATAAAGATTTATTAAATAGTAAAACATTTAATATTAATGATGAACAAGAATTTAATAATTTAACAGTTAAATTAAAACTATTTAATCCCGAAAATAACCAATTAATAGGAGAGAACAATGGAAAACAAAAACAAACCACAAACGAAGTTTCCACAGAAACAAACTAAACTTAATCAAGCAGAAGTAGAAAATGATTATTTAATTGATAATATTCCTTATGATTTTACTAATATGATGAGTGCTAGTAGTGACCCAGATATTAATAGAGCATACGATGAATTTAAAAAAAGAACTTTATATATTTATGAAATTGAGCGTTTATTTAAAAATAATGAAAATAATAGTTTAAAATTTTCAGCAAATACTATTAAAATAGGTTTTATTGATATTGAAAAAGTATTAAAAACTACTGCTGTTGAAACATCAGACTTTACTATGCAATTAAATCAAAGAGCAAGTACTAATATTAATGATAATACAATTGAATATAGTATGACTGATATTAAAAATTTAATTTTTCAAGAAATAAATTTATTAAATCAATTTAAGTTATATGCAGTATCTATTAATGAACCATTAACTGAAAATAATATTGATAATTTATATATCATAAATAATTATTCACAACCTTATCAAAATCCAAAATCAAGAAGTACTAAAAGTATTACTATTATTAAAATTAAAGATTTTAAAACAAGAGATGGTTATCCTATAATTATTAAATTACAAAAACCATTAGATAAAGATACCAAAGTAACTGGTTTAAAAATTAAAGCTCCTAGAAGCATGATTTTTGGCAATATAAAGGTACTTGGTGAAGTTGATAATATGGAAGTATACCCAAAGTTATTTGTTAAAGATAAGATAGCATTTCCGTTATTATCAATGCCTATTGAAACTCAACCAAAAGTTAGAATATTACAACAATGATTTAGTGAACAAATATTACCTTGAAATTTAGCAAAACAATTTATTGGACAAGAAAAATCAGTTTTAGATTTAATTGTTATTGGTGGTGGTAAAGAAACTAGAAAAGAAATTTTTAATAATGCAAGAGTAACTAATGCTTGATTAGGATATGAAATGGGTACTGTTTGAGGAGGTAAATGACCATTAAAAAAAGAAAAAGAATTAAAAGATAAAGAAGTTTGAAATTTTCCTGGCGAAAGTCAATTTTATAGTTATGTTGCTACAAATGATAAGTTTAAAGATGTTGAACTAGAAATAAAAGATGCACCAACCATTGATAGTTTACAACAACTATTATTAGATATGCTAAGTTATACATATAATTACAATAGAAATTTTGAAGGTGCATCATTAGACCCAACTAAATCACCAAATAAAATGGACATGTTAAGAGGAAAATTTGAAAATCAAAAACCTGATGAAGTAATAACTAATTTATTTAAACAATGAAAATTAGATTATCCAAATTATATTAATTTAGAGCAAGTAAAAATATTTAAACAAATAATTATTATGTTATCTAATAATATTTATTCAAATATGTCAATTAATAAAGGTTTAAATGATGATAATAAAATTTTATTACCTTATTACTTTGAAATAAAATCAAATCCAATACATCCTACTAAAGATGATATTTGACAATTTAAAGATGCAAAAGTAGTATTAAAATCTACATATTTTGATTTTACAGATATTAATAATATTAAACTAAAAAATAATGATATTAGTCAAAACGAATTATTCAAATTAGATGATAACCAATTTAATTGATTATCTATTACAAATGAATTAGAAAGCAATAACATACCTTCATTAATTCCTGCGGATTGAACACTTGGTAATGGTGAATATGGTAAATATTTTACAAAAGTAATTATTTGTGATAATAAAATTGAAAATGCTTTAAATTTATATGGTTCAAATAAATTTCAATTATTTTCTAAATTAGAATTTTATGAAGAAATTTTGCAAATTGACAATGATAATCAGTTTGAATTACAAATTAAAAACTTGATTAATAACTTAAATCGGATTGAAATTAGTGGTATATTTGGTGCTGGTAATTATGATTTAGTTTTAATAACTGATAAACAAGAAATAAATTTAACTAATATTAATTTATTTGATAAATACAATGAAAATATTTCTTATATAAATTTAGAAATTTAATTTTTAAAATAATCTTCTCAATATTTACCATTTCATTTAATATCTACATCATGTTCTTTTTTATTTGAACAATATAAAGAATAATAAGAACCATTATACATATTAACTCATATTGGAGCATTACATAAAACTATTGTATGGTCTGGTTTTTCATAAGAGTATTTATAATTCATATTATGGGTAAGCATCCCCCCCATGATTAATCCTATTGTTCCAGTTGTAGCACCAGTTAGTGCTAATGCTAATGTTATTTTACTTAAATTTATTTTTATTCATGTTTTCATTTTATTTTCCTTTCTACAAGAATATTTATGGTTTTATTTTTTTACCTTTTGTAATATTAATTGGTTTAGATTTTTCTATTTTATTAGCAAAACTATTTATGACTTTTTTTGAAAAAACTGGTTCTTTTTTAGTATTTAATATTAATAATAATTCATTATTTTGATATATTTTTTCATTAAAATAATCTATTACAGATTCGTGGTATTTTATTTTAGAATCTATTTTTTTATTTCAATCAGTAAAATCAAAAGTTGTATTTTTAAAAGATATATCATTAAATTTTTCAATTTTTTTCTTTTCTAAAAAAGATATTTCTGTATAAGCATTTTCTATATTTTTCTTAAAATCTTTAATAGATTGTTTTATTTTCTGTTTTTCAAATTGACTCATCTTTAATTACTCTCTATTTCTTAATTTTATTTTTAAATTGTACTTATTTTTTAATATTTTTTCAAGTATGATTTTAAATATATAAAAAGATTGCAATTGCAATCTCTTATTTTTTATATTATTGGTGTTGTATATTCGCTTGTTGAAGGTTGAACTTGTAAATCTGTTGAATTTATTTCTGAAATATTTAAATTTGATTCCATTTTTTTATTTAGATTTAATTTTCCATAAATTGCTAAACTTAAGACATCATTACACATATCTAAAATAGTTTTATTAACAAATTTAGCAAAACTTTTTTCTTCTGCAATAGTACCATCACCACTTCCCTTATAAGTTGCATTTAAATCTAAATTCGTATCTGTTAAATCAATTCCATATAAATATCATTCTTTGGTGCTTATTTTGTTTGCATAATGTTTTCCTAAATAATAAATTTTTTCTTTTTTGTTACTAACATTAATGCCAGTTTCTTCCAACATTTCATTAATGACTGTTTGATAATGAGTTTTATTTTCAACTCCACCAGTTATAGTACTATATTCACCTATTTGCTTATTTTTAAATAATGGGTTGTATTCTTTATTTAATAAATAATGATATTCATTATCTTTTAAAACATAGGGCAAAATGGCAACTCCTTTATTATTATTTCAAGGTTCTTCAACACCACAATAAAAATCTTCTTTAATTATTTTTACAAAAGTAATTCCGTTATTTGTACATGTACCATTAAAAAATTCTAAATTTTCTAAACCACCATTAACATCTCTTTTTTTATATTTTTTATGACGATGTTTATGATTAAAAATTTCGGTGGGTTGTTTTAAATTAATTGGTAGTACTTGTAAATTAGTTAATGATTTTATTGGCATAGATTGTACTTTTTGTTTTTCAGTATGAAATAACGGAATACTTAATATTCATAATTTAAATAAATAACTTGGATTAAAATATTTCATTTTAATACCCCTTTCAAAATAAAATTAATAAAAATATATCTAAAATTATGTATTTATTTTAACATTTTTTTAATTTTGTAGAAAAATAGTGATATTGATAAAATTTAATTTTGATTAATATTTTTGGGGAAATTTTCATTCAATATTGACAGTATGCTTTTAAATGCAAAATAACGCCTAAATTAAAGGCTTTTATTTTGTAAGACCTATACTATTAATTGTATTACACTTGTTTATTATATTTTAAATATGAAAGTAGTTTTTTTAAATATTTTTAATTTTATTTAAAATTACACTTATATGTTTATATAATAATTAAGTAAATTAATTTTTTAAATATATTTACAATAAATTTAGATTTTTTTAAAATAGTTAGGAGAAGTAAATTTGAATTTTAATTATAAATGAAATTTTAGAGAACAAAGTGCAAAAATTGATAAATTAGTTTTAGAACATATAACAAAAAAATGAGAAAAATGAGATTGAAGAATAAAAAATACAAGAGATAAAAAGAAATATAAAATTGTTGATTATCAATATCGAACAAGAAAAATAATGTATGGATTAGTAACTTATAAAAGAAGAATTTATGAATATTTTGATGAAAAATTACAAAAATGAGTTCGTGTTTGTTTAGTTGATGAATGACTAGAATTACCTAAATATAAAAGAATTGGTGAAGATGTTGAACAAACTATTATTGAATATTTTGCTGATGGAAAAAGATATCATGATATTTGTGCTATTTGTAAAAAAGCAGGTATTAGTGTTAGTACTGTTCATAGAGTTTTTAAAAATTTAGAAGTAATTGAAGCAAATCCAGTAAAAGTAAAATTAGAAAAAAATCAACCTATTTTTGTAGCAATTGATGATGGTCATCGAAAATTTTGAAATTTTAAACGTAAGGGTATAAAACATTCTATGCGATTAATAGTAACATATACAGATAACATTAATCACAAAGTACAAAATAAAAGAGTAAAAGCAATTATTAGACCAACAAAAACAGCAATTGGAGTTAAAAAGACTGCTGAATTTATTAAAGAGCATTGTCAAAAATTTTATGAAAATATTGAGCAAGCCAAAATTATTATTTGTGGTGATAGTGCAGGATGAATTAAAGATGTAGCAGATTATTTAGGTGCACAGTTTGTTTTAGATAAATTCCATTTAATTAGAACATTATATCTTGGTATAATGGCTGGAAATAAAGGAAAATATTTAAAAGAATATAATCACTGTAAAAATTTAATTAATAATGGTCAATATGAAAAATTAATTGAATTTTTATATAAAGAATTAGATAATCATAAAAAATTAAAGAAAAAATATTTTAAAAATAATAAACAAGGTATTGAAAATCAAAGTGCAAAATGAAATATTGGTTGTTATACTGAAACAAATATTTGACATGTTTTAAAAGAAATGCTTGGTAATAGAACATATAATATTTTAATTTATATTAAAATGGTTATTTTTAAATGTAATAAGATAAATACAGAAATACAATTATTATAGATTAAAATTGAATTTTTTTTAAAAAAATCAAAATAAAATAAAACTTATTAAATGTGTTTTAATAAGAATTTTTGTTGTGTATAAATATTAAATTTATTTTTTAATTTTTTAATAATTTTTAAAAATAAGTATTTTAGTTGCAATTTATTTAAAAAAATTATATTATTTAAATACAATTTCATAAAAATCCAAATTATTTCTTGTCTAAATTATAATAAGACTATATGAATTAATTTATTCCGGATTTTTGATAATCTCCCTTTATAATTATAAGTTATTTAAAAATAAAGGAGTTTTAAAATTTATGACGAAATATAAATTGTTAAGTCAATTGTATAGTTTGTTAGATGATTGTGTTGATATTATAAATAATATGGAAAAACATGAATGTCAAGCTATTAACTTAATGGTTGCACTTGAGGGAGAATTATCAATTTTAGTTGACAATATAAAAAATAAAAAAACAAATAAAATTGAATAAAATACTTGTATATATATATATATATATATATAATGGTTAATTAGATAATAGTGATTACTCCAGTTCTCATTATTATCTATTTTTATTGTATTTTAATTTTTTTCTGTTATATTATAATTAATAATGTTTATTACCCGCATTATTAATCTATTTATTATTAAGGGAGCGTACCGAGGAGCGTACCGATGTTGTCAATAATATTCAAATTTGTCTTAAAATTATAAAGTTAGACGAGAATAATTTTGACTTCAATATGCAATTGTATGTTAATCTTAACACTTGAAAAATATTAGTCAACAATAATACTTACTTTTATAACTCAAAAATTCTTATTAAAGCATCTTTAATAAGTTTTTAATATGTTATAATGTAATAAAGTCCTTTAAGATAAACCGTATACCGTTATGATTACTAAGCGTATGTAAAGTACGTGGTCTCTTAGGCAAATCCCTTAATTAGGGATTTTTAGAGGCTTTTTAATAATCTGTGTATCTTTGTTTTACAAAGTTACTAATTTAGATTAATTCTGTCTTCAAATTTTATCATAAAATGAGCAATTGCTGTATTTCAATTTTGAATAGGCAATGTTCATTTTTTTGTTATATTTTCAATTGCCAAGTAAAATATTTTGAAAACTGCCATATCATTAGGAAAAACTTTTTTATTTCTGATGATTTTTCGTAATTGACTATTAACAGATTCAATAGCATTTGTAGTATAAATCACTCTTTTGATTTCTACTGGATAACTAATAAAAACCATTAAATTATCTCAATTTTTATATCAAGATTTAGTAATTTGAGTATATTGTTTATTTCATTTACTTTCAAACGATTCTAAAGCTTGCATTGCTTGTTCTTCACTACATGCACTATAAATTGGTTTTAAATCTGCAACTAGACCTTTTCGATGTTTGTATGAAACATATTTTAAACTATTTCTAATTTGATGAACAATGCATAATTGATGTTCTGTTTTAGGATAAACTGATTGTATTGCTTCTGACATGCCTGTTAAATTATCACTACAAGCAATAAGAATATCATTTAAGCCACGATTTTTCATTTCTGTGAAATTAGATAATCAAAACTTAGAACCTTCATTTTCACTAATTCATAATCCTAAAACATCTTTTTTGCCTTCTAAATCAACTCCTAATGCTATATAAACTGATTTGTTAATAATCCGTTTATCTTGTCGTACTTTAACTACTATACAATCAAAATAAACAATAGGATAAATACTTTCTAATGGTCGATTTTGTCATGCTTTAACATCATCAATAACATCATCAGTAATTTGACTAATAACACTTTCACTAATATCAGCACCATGATATAACTCTTGCAACTGCATTCTAATGTCAGATAATGTCATTCCTTTTGCATACAAGGAAAGAACTTGTTGATCAAAACCATCAAATCTTCTTTGCCTTTTAGGAACTATTACAGGAGTAAAATTACTATTGCGATCTCTTGGTACATCAATTTCAATTTTACCTTGTTGAGTTATTAATTTTTTTGAACTTGTACCATTACGAGCATTTTCAGTAGTACTATGTTGATTTTTTTCATATCCTAAATAATTTTGCATTTCAGAATTCAACATTTTTTCAACTAATCTTTTTGTTAATTCTTTATATAAACCGCCAGGTTTAAAAACTGTTGTTAAATCTTCAGTATTTTCTAGTAATAAATCTACTGCTTTTGATATTGGATCATTATTATTAAAGTTATCTTTTTTAGCCATCTGTAACTCACTCTTTCTAGTCATTTAATTATATTTACTAGAATTAATTAAACATAGTTATTTTTGTAAGTTACACAGATTACTAAACATTTCCGATTTTTATTTTAATTTATAATAACTGGATGGCAGTATTTATTTGATAGCATTTAAAATTAACCATTTTTGTATACATATCAATGTTATAAGTTCTATCACCAATCATATGCTTTAAAATTTGTTTAATATTAGTTTCAGTAAAGCAACCAATATTTTCAACTAATGCTTGGTTTAATACACCATCTTTTGCATTAATAAAATAACCAACTTTTAATTTTTTATATTGTAAAGTTAATGATTGTAAAAAATCAATTAATTCATAATATTCACCTTTGGCAAATAAATTTATTGCATTTTGATAGTGTAATTTAGCAATTTGATTTTTTCTTCTTCCAGCCATGATACCAAGAAATAAAACATGAAAAGCATGAAATTTATCTAAAATAAATTTGGCATTTAAAATTGTAGCAGTTTTTCTAATTCATTTTGCACTATCACCACAAACTATTAAATTTGCTTGGTCAAAGTTTTCAAAAAATAAATTACCATATTTTTCTATTAATTTTGCGGTTTTTTCAGCACCAATTTCTGTTTTTGAAACTCTTATTTTACAAACTGCTCTTTTATTAATTAATTTTCCATTTTTCTTTTTACCAGTACACATTACTATTAATCTCATCGAACATTTTTTACAATTTTTAGTATTGTGTTTTTCATTAAACTTAAATTTTCGATGACCATCATCAATATTTACATATAAATTTTGATTTGGTTGTAATGGTATTTTGGGAATATTTGCTTTTGGTAATTCAAATTTTTGATATCTTCTACAAACTGTACTATTACTTATTAAATCTTCAATAAAAGTATCACAAACATCACGATACTTTTTACCATCAGCAAAATATTTTAAAATTTGTTTAATAACATCTGGTGCTAATTTACTATACTTTTTAACACCAAGATATATATCTAATAATGAAACAAATTCCTTTTTTTGTGTTTTTGGGTTATAATATGTACAAATACGTCGTTTATAATTTAATAAACCTTTTTTTGTTTTTAATTTTCTTTTTCTAAATCTATATGATTTATATAAAGATTTATTACATGTATTTCATAAATAATCATCTATTTTTTTAAATAATTCTTCTGTTTGTTGTAAATTTAATTCATCTTGATTAAAATAGTGTTTGTCTCAATCAAAATGATTAGGGAATGGTAGTGTTAACATTTTTAATGTTCCTTTCTTTTAAATAATTTAATTTTAACTTATATATGTTAATAAGGAGTAAATATGGCTTTTATCACTAGTTATGCACAATTAAATAAAAAATATAATCTTAATTTTAGTGATAATAATTATGGTTTTAGTTGAGATATTTTTAAAAAATTTGTTGGTGATGAATGAGCCGAATATTTTACTACTAATTGTTTTTATCGTTTTATACCAACAGCACGTGGAACAAGAAAAACTTGAAATTGCTTAGCATTTGATTTATTTATATGTTGTAATTTTAGTGATAGTAGTGTTCAAGAAGTAAGAAGATATGAAAATACTCATAGTGAAACTACAATTGGTGCTTTAATGAATGTTTGTCAAGTTTTATTAGATACATATAATATTAATTTACTACCTAATAATCCACATGGAATTAAATGAAAAATTACTAAGGATGGTGGTTGTATTATTTTTCCTAATAATCAACAAATTGACTTTATTGGTTATGCTAATGGTAATAAAATTTTTGGAAAAGAAGCAGGTGGTTCAAGTTTTTTAGGTTCAAGAACAGATGAAATTATTATGGCAGAAGAAAAAGAAACATTAACTGAAAAGCAATTAACATATCGATATGAACGTTTACAAAACTCTATGTTTAGAAGTAATCGTATTAAAGTATCAAATGAACCTATTAAAGAGTGAAGTTGAACATTTATTGATAAAAATATATATAGTTCTACCTTTGGACAAAAGATTACTCGTTATTTTTATAAAAGTTTTTTCATTACTTTTACATGTAATCCATACGATAAATACCATCCATTTTATTTAAAGTATTGCACGCCATTTTTACCATTAAATGATAAAATTATGGAAAATCTTAAAAAAGTTGGTAAAGTTTATTATGAAAATAAAGAAATTTTTAGTGGTTTAGGTTTATTTATATTAAGATTTACTATTCAACCATTTTGAAATAAATTACCAGACATTCAAAAAAGAACATTATTAGAAATGAAAAAAAGTAATCCCGATGAATTTAATACTGTTTTTTATGGTTTTGAATTTTTAGATAGTGATGCAACAATTTTTCCATTTCAAAAAACAGTAAAATATTGACAACCATATGATTTAAAACAATTTTATAATGAAGAAAAAGATATGTATAAATTTGATTTTTATTCAGTTGGTGTTGATTGAGCAACTGGACATAAAGACCATACTGTATTTATGATAGTTGGTTTTAAACAATATAATAATACTGGATATTATGATGCTTATATTATTTGTGAATTAGTAGTTACACCTAATGATTTTATTAATGAAAATGAAAAAATTAATGCTTATGTAAATGAAATTTTAGGATTAATGGATAATTTTGAAAATTTTGACCAAGCAATTTATTTTTATGATGATAAAGCAAGAACAGCAATTGATTGATTAAATCAAAAATTAATAGATGAGCATAATACTATTCTAATAACACAAACTGCTATTAAACATGCTTCAAATTTAAATCAAGAAGCAGGATTAACTAATAGAGTAGTTTGAATGAGAAATATTATGAGTTATGGAAACTTTTATGCAAATCAAGATGATTTACCAAAAACTACTCAATGTTTAGAAGAATTACGTTATGATGAAACAAAAACTAACATTCCTGATAAAAATATGTACCAAGACCCTTACGATGCTTTATTTTATTCACTATATCCATATAAAAATGTAATTAGGGGTAAAAATAATGCTAGTGTCAAAAAAAGCATCTTCACATTTGCTATATAATAAACAAGTTGAATATCATTAATAGTATAGGTATCACAAAATAAACGCCTTTTATTTAGGCATTATTTTCCATTTAAAAGCATACTTGTAAAAATAATCAAAAATAGTACAATTTATAAGTAAAATCAAGGAAAAAAGGAGAAATTTATTATGAAAACATGAATAAAAACAAATTTAAGTAAAATAACATTAGCATTAGCACTAACTGGTGCAGTAAGTGGAGTAACTGGTTTAATAATTGGTTCAATAGCACATAATAAAGTAAATGATTTAAAATATTACTTAGATTATGATGGTAATGTTCACTGGGGGGGTCTTGTACAACAATATGAGAAAGAAAAACAGATGATATTCATAAAATAACTTTATATTTATCTATTAATCCAACTTATCCTAATGTTGATATAAAGTGAGATGGAATTTATCCAGTTGGATATTTCAATAAAAAAATCTAAATTTCTAAATTTATATAAGAAATATTTTCGTTATATTTATCAAATAAATTAATATTAGTTAAATTTATTTCTTGTTTATCAGTTATTAAAATTAAATCATAATTTCCAGAGCCAAATATACCACTAAGTTCAATCCGATTTAAGTTATTAATCGGATTTTCGATTTGTAATTTAAATTCACTATTATTATCAATTTGTGCAATTTCTTTATAAAATTCTAATTTAGAAAATAATTGAGATTTATTTGAACCATATAAATTTAAAGCATTTTCAATTTTATTTTTATCAATAATTGCTCTTGTAAAATACTTACCATATTCACCATTACCTAGTGTTCAATCAGCAGGAATTAATGATGGAATATTATTACTTTCTAATTCATTTGTAATAGATAGTCAGTTAAATTGGTTATCATCTAGTTTAAATAATTCATTTTGACTAATATCATTATTTTTTAATTTAATATTATTAATATCTGTAAAATCAAAATATTCAGATTTTAATATTACTTTTACATCTTTAAATTCTCAAACATCAGTTGGATTTGTATGAATTGGATTTGATTTTAATTCAAAATAATAAGGTAATAAAAGTTTATAATCATCATTCAAACCCTTATTAATTGAACTAGTAGAATAAATATATTTAGAAAGCATATTTATTATTTTTTTTAAAATTTGTATTTGTTGTAATTTTACATAATTTGGATAATCTAATTCCCATTGTTTAAATAAATTTGTAATAACTTCTTCTGGTTTTTGTCCTTCAAATTTAGCACGTAATTCTGCTATTTTTGAATTTAAAGTATCTGGTTTAAAACCATCAAAATTCCTATTATAATTATATGTATAACTTAGCATGCCTAATAATACTTTTTGTAAACTATCATTAGTTGGTGCGTCTTTTATTTCAATTTCAATATCATCAAATTTATCATTTGTAGCAACATAACTATAAAATTGACTTTCACCAGCAAAATTTCAAACTTCTTTATCTTTTAATTCTTTTTGTTTTTTTAATGGTCACTTACCATCTCAAACAGTACCCATTTCATATCCTAATCAAGCATGTGTCACTCTTGCATTTTTAATAACTTCTCTTCTTGTTTCAGTTCCAGTACTAATTTTAATTAAATCTAAAACTGATTTTTCTTGTCCTATAAATTGTTTTGCTAAGTTTCAAGGTAATATTTGTTCACTAAATCATTGTTGTAATATTCTAACTTTTGGTTGAGTTTCAATAGGCATTGATAATAGCGGAAATGCTATCTTATCTTTAACAAATAACTTTGGGTATACTTCCATATTGTCAACTTCACCAAGTACCTTTATATTGCCAAAAATCATGCTTCTAGGGGCTTTAATTTTTAAACCAGTAACTTTTGTATCTTTATCTAATGGTTTTTGTAATTTAATAATGATTGGATAACCATCTCTTGTTTTAAAATCTTTAATTTTAATAATAGTTATACTTTTAGTACTTCTAGTTTTTGGATTTTGATAAGGTTGTGAATAATTATTAATTATATATAAATTATCAATATTATTTTCAGTTAAAGGTTCATTTATATTAACTGCATATAACTTAAATTGATTTAATAAATTTATTTCTTGAAATATTAAATTTTTAATATCAGTCATACTATATTCAATTGTATTATCATTAATATTAGTACTTGCTCTTTGATTTAATTGCATAGTAAAATCAGATGTTTCAACAGCAGTAGTTTTTAATACTTTATCAATATCAATAAAACCTATTTTAATAGTATTTGCTGAAAATTTTAAACTATTATTTTCATTATTTTTAAATAAACGTTCAATTTCATAAATATAAATTGTTCTTTTTTTAAATTCATCATATGCTCTATTAATATCTGGGTCACTAGTAGCACCCATCATATTTGTAAAATCATAAGGAATATTATCAATTAAATAATCATTTTCTACTTCTGCTTGATTAAGTTTAGTTTGTTTCTGTGGAAACTTCGTTTGTGGTTTGTTGTTGTTTTCCATTGTTCTCTCCTATTAATTGGTTATTTTCGGGATTAAATAATTTTAATTTAACAGTTAAATTATTAATTTCTTGTTCATCATTAATATTAAATGTTTTACTATTTAATAAATCTTTATCTAAACGTACTAATATTTGAATAAATTTAAGAATATCAATATTAAATTGCCATAATTTTTGTTCAATATAATTAATAGTAGAAATATTTACAGCTGTACTTTCGGGTACTGATTGTTGTGCAGATTTCTTTTGACTTGGTATATGAATACCACAACGTTTAAATATTTCATTAACATTTCAATCATATATATCAGTTAAATTTTTACCTTTAAAATTACTATTTGTCATATTGATATTTTCGTTTTGTTCATTATTATCTCCACCACTTTTAAATATGTAGTTTTTAGTAACTAATGTTCTTACTGCTTCTTCTAATGCTGATTGAACATTACCATAAGTTTGACTAAATATAAATTTAGGTGAATTTAAAATGGTATCTAAAACAATTTGTTCATAAATGACATCTAATGCTTTAATTTTATCCATTACTTTATTACAATCTGCTAATTCATTTGCTTTATTTCGCATAATTGCTATTGGTATATAATTAATATTTAGTGTTTGTTCTTGTTCTAAATTAGGATTATTACTATATTCTTTAAAAGATAATGGAAATTGTTTTTTATTATCATTAATACTATAAATTGCACGATTAATAGTTACTTGTTCATTATTTAGTGTATAAATTTCAAATAATCTTACAGTTTGTGCATTTTGTTGATAACTATCATAAAAAATAGTACATTGAATTAATTTACCAGTAATATCATAAACTCTTTGTTGTATATCCACTACTTGAAAATATAAGTCATCATTAGCAATATAAATTAAATAACCACTAATTCCTAATTTACTTAACTTAAAAATAGAATTTCAATTTTTTCTATAAAATTCTTGTTGAATTAAATATTGTTTAATAGTTTCATTATTAATATCTAATGGAGCATTATATAAATTAGCATTATTTTCTGCTACAAAATCAGTAAAATAAGTTTCATGATTAAAATCATTAAAACCAAAATAATTTAAAATAGAAGCATGTGTACTTTTATTTTTATTAGTTAAAAATTTTACTTTTTCATTTTGATTATCACTAGTATTTGTTTTATCTTTTCTTTTAAATAAACTTAACATAATATTCACCACCTTTCTAAAATATTTGATTAATTTTTAATATTATTTTTACAATGATAAATATAATTAAACCCGCTGTTGCTGATGACAGAATTACTCCAATTAAACCTAAAATAATTTTTATAATTTTAAAAAACATAATATTATTCTTGTAATTCTTCTAATTTTCATACATTACCTTTTAAATTACCTTTTCCACTATAAATAGTAATAAATTTAGCATGTTGAACTGATAAAATTACTATATTAGCACTATCATTAAAGGTTTGTATTGGTACACCAGCAATTTTTTTATCAGTTATAATAAATTCTTGAATAGTATAAACTGGATTATATATACTTCAAGAATAATAAACTCTATAATGTTTATTCTCTTGAAAATAATAAGTAATTTGTCAATTATCTCATTTATTTTTCTCTCTTGTTCCTACTTCTTTTCAATTTGAACCACTTGGACTTGGTGTTGGATTATTTTTTAATTCAATATCTCAAATATTTTCTTCTATTTCATTTGTAGTTAAACTACCAGACCTTATTTGTAATTTTGATTTAATATCAACTTTAATAGTATCTTGTAATTCTTCTAATGAAAATATATTCCCATATTGTTTATTTCCACCAATAATAATTAATTGACTTTTATTACCATCAACAGTTCCTAGTTTAATAATTAATGAAGCATCTTCATTATCAATTTTACCTTTAACAAGCATATAATCTCCACCTATATATGCAGAACTCTTAAACTCTATTTTTAGTTTTACACTTGTTTGATTAAAAGGTGGTTTATCTCATGTTATAAATACTCTATAATATTTATTAAAACTAAGAGCAAAATCTTCTCATGTACGATTATCAAGACTTTTACCTATTATTTTTCAATTTTCTTTATCTTGTTTTTTATCAATATTACTTTTATTTTCATTAATAGCACCAACAACTGTTTTATTAGTAGTTTCTAAATTAGGAATTTCTTGACCAATAGCATTCATAGAAAAAGCAATTGGAAATAATGCTTTTGTATCTTCTAATTTTTTATCTATTTCTTCTTTTTTATAATAATCAGTTAAATCAGTAGAACCACCAATAGCACTAATTTTATTATTTTCATCAATAGTTATATTAGTACCAGCAATTAATTTATTTTGTTTTTTATCTAATAAATTATTAGTTTCTAGTTTTGTATAATAATCACGTTCAGTATTTTCTTCTGCTATAAATTCAGTTGGTGTACCTATTCCTTGATATTGATATATATTATGAATTATTGGTTTATACTTTTTTGTGTTATTAGTAGCAATAAACTTTATTAAATCAACATCATATAATAATGTTACTTTATCAATATTAACATCAATATTTTCAATTATTATTTGCTTTTGTTCTATTTGACTATTAGTAATTCTTATATTAGATTTAGTTAATTTATTATTACTTATAATAAGTTGTTTACTATCGATAAAATAATATGTTCAATCAATAATATATCATATATCTGTTTTAATATTTTCATTTTTAACTTTCTTTCATAAAGGACTAGTTTCAATATTAAATCAATTATTTTTAACATCATTAATATTTTCATTTGCTTTAATTAATTCAGTATTTAATTTGGTAATTTCATTTTCATTAGTAGTAATTCGTTTTTGTTGTTTAGCAGAAAAATCACAAGTTGGTGCATGAGTAAAATCACCAATTTGCGGATTATTTTGTAATGCTTCTGGTGGTAATGTTCCAATTTCATCTGGTCAATCTAAAATCATTGTTTCAGTTTCTTTATCATAATCTGTTGCAACATAACCTTTATTAATAAATTTACTAACAGGACCTCTATATATTTCATTTTCATTATCATCAACTAAATCATCATATAATTTAATTTGTTTTGATAATGTAAATTCTTTTTGTTGTTCAATTAATTCATCAACTTGATTTCTAGTATAAAATGCTTTTAAGTCAATTTTTTCAACATCTATTTCATCATCATTATAACTTGAAAATATTTGTTTTAATTCTGTTAATCTTGCTCATATTTTCATTCTACTAGGTGCTAAATCTCAAACATTAATTGTAGGAGTACTATTTGCACTAAATTGAGTACCATTATTAAATTGAATAGTAGCATCAACATTAAATTCAATTGGTGTACGATTAAATACTCAATGTTCAACCATAACATAAACCATATCTCTTAATGTTTCTTTAATTAATTCATCTTTAAAACTATCGAAAGGAAATTTAGATAAAATAAAATCAAGATAAGCATTAATATCATTTTGAGCACGAATAGCAAAAGTTTTAAATCAATCATTAACATTAGATCATGTTTGTATATATTGCTGTGGGGTTTCTGTAATTTTTCCAGTTAATGGATATCAGTTATTATAATTTTCAAGACTGACATCAGTTCAAAGTTTATTAATCATAATTTATCATTCCTTAAAAAATGCTTTTTTATAATGCTTAGTTTTTGTTTTAGTTTTTCTATGTGAAATATGGATAATTTCTTTTTGCAACTTTTTCTTACCCTTTTCTACAACTTGACTATATGCAAATTTTTCTAAATGATGTAATAATCCAGTACCAAATAAAGTGTTTACTGAAAATTTTAAACCAACATTTTTAAATGATTTGTTAATATTTTCAATAGGATTATTAATAACATTTACTACTTTATGATAAGTTCTAATAGTTCTAAATATTTCTCTATATACTTTAAAACTATCTCTAATTACTTGTTGAACAACTGGTGGAGCAAATGCTATTGCTTTTAATCATTTATTACGATTAACACCATAACCAATGTATCAACCACTATATCAACGATATCAATGAAATGGATGTATTTGAGTAACAAAAGTTTTTGCTTTAAGAATACTATCAACAACTGTAATTGGTTTATATTTAGGATTACGATGATAAATAGTAATTGCACATTTATCTAATGACAAAGGTTGAATTTTACAACCCATAAATACTGGTGAATTTAATGGAATTAATTGTGCGTGTTTAATTGCTCTTTTTTCTGCACTAGTAAATAAATCAGTTGCTTTTTCTTTTAATTTATTAATTTTTTCAAATGCTTGTTTTTCTAACTTTTCAAATTTTTCTTGTAATTTATATATACTTTCTCTTATTTTTTCAAAATATGGTGTATCTTTTCAAAATTTATTTAAACCTTTTTTTAAATAAAATCTAATATCAAAATATTTAAAAGTTTGATTTGCTTTTAAAACAAGTTGATGAATAATATTATTTTTAAAATTAAATTTAATAGCATTAGCACGAATTTTTTGTAAATCTAAAATTAAAGTTTTTCCATATCTATTTTCTGTATGTATTGTATGAACTAAATTTAATCAATCATGTTGATTCATTTTTAATACTTCTTTTAAATCAGTATTAAATTTTTTTAAAAAGTTATTTGCTTTTTCAATATCTTTAATTTTAAATTTAGGAGTTAATTGTGGACTTAGTTTTATTAATGTATTTTGTAATAATAAGTGTTCCATTAATTTTTCTGTTTCTAGTTTTTGAAAATTATTTTTATATTGTCTTTCAGCAACATAACCTAAATCTCGTAATACTGTTTCACGATTAGGAGTAAAACTATAATTCATTAAATAACGTTTATTACCAATAATTTTATCTGTTAAAATTTCTTTTCCACTTACTTGACTAATAATTTCTTGTAAATTTTTTGCTTCTTTAATTCCCACTTGTTCTAATGTTTTAGTTTTTTGTGCTAGTTTAATAAATTTACTTGTACGATAACCACGACTAATTTTATTAAGTCCAGCAAATGCTGGTAATATATTAAAAAAAGTATTTAATGGTGTTACATTTCCTTTTAAATAATCATAAACTTGATTAATAGTAAAATCAGTTAAAAATTCTACACCAACAGCACTAATACTAGCAATTAAATCACTTGCACCTAATCCAAGGGCTACACTTTCACTTAATCCACCAGTAAAAGGAGCAAGTGCTACTGCTATAACTTGTACACCAATCATTTCTAAAATTTCTCATCAAAAACTTTTGTTTTCTTGTTGGTTACTTGTTCTAGTATGTTTTGGTTTATTTATGTTTAAAAGTATTGCTGTACTAGTTGTACCGATTGGCATAATATTAATTTCCTTTATTTAAGAGTTATTTTAATTGGATTTGTTGTTCCTTTATAATTTAAGTCATTAACATTAGCAGTAATAGTTATATATAAGTCACCTGCTTTTTGTTTTTGATTACTTACATTAGTTTTTCCTTGTGCATCACTAAAATATTTAATAGTTGGATTTGTTAAATTTGGATTTAATGATTTAAGTTCATTAGTACTTTTTATTTGTGTATTTAATTCACTATTATTGTTATTAACATTTGCAGTAATATCAGTTGTTAAACTTGTAATTTTAGTTTTTAAATCAGTTTTTTCTGTTTTAATAACTCCACATAACATTCAACGTGATGTTGTTTCTTCATCTGTTATATAGGGTATTGATTCACCAGTTACTTCTCCACCAACTAAATATCTTCTTCCAACTTTACCATCAGCAATATCTTGAACATATACAACTGTATTTTGTAACATATATCTTTTCATTGCTCTTGGTGTTGCTAAAACAAAAGACATAATTTTAGTTTCATTATTATCAGTAAATGTCATATAATCATCCATTACAATTTGACATAGTACACCTTTGATGTATAAATTATTTCCATTTAATCTTAATTGTTGAGCAATTTGATTATCAGTAATTAGACCTTTATTATTGGCTAAATAAACAATAGTATCATAAAGATTATTAGTAATAAAAAAACGACAATTATTACTATTTCTTAGTTGAAATAAAGTATTTCAAGCATCTAACATTGATTTTAAATATCCTAATGGTGTTTTATCAGTAATGTCTATTTTAGTTGCATATTTTGCAATTACATTTGTATCATTATTTGCTAAATAATCTGCTAAGTCATTAGCAACTTCATATTGCATTGTATTTAATAAATTTTGTCCATTTTCAGCATTTAAATCAACATTAGCAATTATTTCACCCGCAACCGCTTCTTCTTTAATTTCTTTTAAAATTTTAACAGTTTCAGCATAACTAACATCTAATCCTTTGCTTTTATCATTTCATTTTAATACTTTAATTTCTGAATTTTTTGGTTTTTTAACTATAAATTCAATTTTTGTTGAATTAACCATTTCGATAGGAAAAAAACTTGATCATGGTGAATTTGATTGTTTATAAAATTCTATAAACTCTGGTGCTTCTACTAATTTTTCGGTATTATCTAAATTTTTATTGAATTGTATTGCCATTTTTTGATTTCCTTTCTGTTATAAATTATTATTTTTTTTATAATCCAATAATGTACTTTTTATTGAATTTTGTTGATTTGTTATTATTGTTTGTTGTTTACCACCTGTATTAATTATTTCTTTAAATACTGGTTGTTCTTTAATAATTTTTTTAATAGTTTCTTCAATTTTTGAATTTTCTAAATTATTAGTTTTAAATTTTAAAAAATCATAAAATTCAGTTTTAACTTGATATTTTTTAAATATATTAATTATTTCTTTTTCTTTAATTTCTTGATTAAGTTTATTTAACTTATTTTCTGCTTCATTAACTTTATTTTCTATTTCTTGTTGAGCATTATTTTCAGTTAAAGGTTCAGTTGTTTGTTGAACATTATCTTCATTTTCTAACATTTAACATTCTCCTAATCTTATCCCAATAATCAATCTTTAACTAATTGTGGCATTTCACTTATTAATTTTTTATAATCATTAACTGCATTTTCTAATGTATCAATATCAGAAAATTTAAAACAATTATCAATATGTAAATCAAAATCTCTATCAATACTAATATCTTGTTTTCTATATTTTTCATTAAATTCAATTTTTGTCATATTATTTTTCTCCTTTATTAATCTTTTCATTTAATTTTGCTAATTTTTTTTGATGTTTTATAATTTTGTTATTTGCTCTAACATGTTTTGGAGTTGTGATAAATCTTTTTAATAAAACAATAATTTCTCTGCAAATTAATGTTCCAACACTTGTTCCAATAATTATTAATTCATGTAAAAATTCTTTCATTTCAATATTTTCCTTTCAATTATTTATTTTTTAATTATTCATCAAATTGACCACCATTAATTCTTTCAATCATCGATTTTGAATTACTTATAATGCTTACTAATAAGGCAATTTCTTTATTTAATTGTTCCATTCTCTCTTTATATGTCTGAATTTCATTATTATAATATTCAAGTAATTTTTCTTTATTCATAAATTATTCACCTCCTTTATAAACTCATGTGATTATAATCTCAATTTAGTGAAGCATTATCATGATTTAATGGTACTTCGCTCATATTATCACTACCATATTGACTAGTTGTTTCACTATTAATAGTAAATCTATTATCATTTACTAATCTTGATGTTTCATCATTAAATGGTGTTTCTTGCATTTCTTCAATATGATTTGTAGTTTCCATAGGTAGTAAATTATGGATAATTTCATTTGCACCAGCAACTATTGTAGGTATAGCATAAGCATTATTAAAATCATTATTTATACCCATTGCAACACCACTTGATATTAAACATCCACCAGTAGCCATATTACAAATCTTTCTTATTGTTTCAAATTTATTAGGTATTAACTCAGTTAATCCACTAATAAGATTTGATATACCATAAGCATTTAAACTAATATATGTATCTCAATCCATTAATGACTGATTTTCTTGTTTATTTAATAGTAATCATGGAGGACCCTCAGTTGTAGTTGTAGTAATTATTGGCATTGGTGTTGGTGGAATAATTGGAGTAATATTATTCTTTGTTCATTTACTATAATTTGCTAATCCAATTGTTCCTAAACCTAATAATATTTTTTTAGAACTATTAATTAATTTAGTTTTAGTATTTGGTCTTTGATTTAAATTTCAAATATCTAAACCTAATTTTTTACCAAATAATAAACTATTAATTGAACCTAATACTGGATTTACAATCACTTGACCATAATAAGCACTTGTACCAATCATTGCACAAATTGGACTTATACCAGTTCTAATTAATTTAGTTAAAGTATAATTTGATTGTGTATTTTCTATACTTGGCATTTTAATCTCCTTTAATTTTCTAATTTTTTAATTGTTACTTTAATTCAACCTTGATAAACATCATTATCACCAACTATTAATGCAACATTACTTTCTGGTTCAGAAACAATTATGTGTTTTGATTTAACATTTGGATATTGTCTTAAAATAATTGCTCTAATATCATTACTTGTATGAATTGCTTTTGGAAATGGTGATAATATTTCAATTTCATCTTTATTTTCAAACAAAGTAGGTAATATTATCATTAATTATTTCTCCTTATTTTTAATTTGATTAGCAATTTCATTTAATATTTTTAATACTTTATATTCATTTTTTAATTCTTTAATAATAAATATTAAAAATATTATTAGTGTTATGCTTGTTATTAATATTGGTACTATTAATAAAATTTTTCATAATATCATTTTTTTACTCTTTTCATTTTTTAAATCATTTAACATTAATTGAACAAAATGCACGATTTTTAGGAATGTTTAAAGTATTAAAGATTTGACCAGTTACTATAATTTCATCATTTTTGTTTAATAAAATACAGCGTCTATAAAATTTTGGGTTGTTAAAAATTAAAGTAACATAGTTTAATCCATTTCACTGACCTCGAACACTATAATATAATTCTTTATTACCTTTTTCATAATATTTTGCTTCAATAGTGTTACTTAGTTTTACTGTTAATTTGACATAATTTACTTTCTCTTTCATCTTTATAATTTCCTTAAATAATTATCAAAAATTAATATTTTTTTATGATTTTTTAAATAATATTGAATATGCTTATAAGCATCTTGTTCATGTTTTGTTAATTTTATATTTCCTTTATATTCTGTTATTTTATTTTTATTTTTTGGGTGATTTTCGAAATAATCTCAGTTGAAAACATCTTGTACTAATACCATTAATGCACCAATAATTTTAGGAGTTGCTAATGGATTAGTTAATAATTGTTTTGAACTTAAAAAGAAATTTTCTACAATAACTAATATTTTTTTATTAATAAATTTTTCTTTAATTAATTGAAATTTTTCTTTATACATATTTTTAGTTCATAAAACAGTTAATGTATTAAACGTTTCATTAAAAATAATATTATTAGTTTCATTTGAATAAATAACAATTCCATTGTTGCCAATTCCAGCGGGGTCAATTCCAATAATTAAGTCATATTGCATAATTAATCAAATTCACCATTTTTAATTTTTTCTTGTAATTTCATTATTAATTTAAGTTTTCAATTACTAATATTAATTTTAATTTCACTACTAATATCATCTTTAAGTAATTCCATAAATTCATTTTCAAGATAATTAATTATTTTTTCTTTATTCATATTTATACCTCCTACTTAACCTAATATTTAAAATACAGTCATAACAAATTGCTTTATTATTTTTATCTCTTAAAAATATTTTCTTGTTTTTTATATCCTTAGTATTAAAGAATAAATAATCTAATTTATTTTGTTTACATGTTCAACAAAAATACTTTTTCATTATGAGTTGATTTTTCTTTATAGGAAGTAACTATATAATTAATTGGTAAATCATCATGTTTATATGGATTATTTATTTTAAAATCTTTTCTGTTCTCTTCTCACGTAATGTTATATTTAAAACAAGGATTAGTAATTTTAGTTTTGTTATCTGTTATTTCACCAATAAATCAACTATTATGCTGTTCATAAAATGTTAATGGTTCAAGTTTGATATCATTAAGATAATATTCTTTTGGAGTAATTGGTTGATTAACAGTTATTTTTTGGTCTTTAATATAGGGTTCTAATAATTTTATTAATTCATTACCACTTAATTCTCTTTTAATATTTTCTAAATTAAAAACTCAATATGTATATTTATCATCAGCAATAAAACTATTATTTTTAACCATTCATTTTGGACATTGTAATTTATATTCACCATAATCAATAAGAATAGATTGTGGTTTATCTTTTACAATTTGTTCTTTTTTAAATTCTATTTGCATAATAATCCTTTCCTAATATGTTCTGTTGCTTCTAGCATAAAGAACATATATTTTGATTTTTTAATTATTAATAATCACACTATTCGTTTTTTTCATTCCATGAAAACTGGGCTCAAAAATAAATTATGAAATTTTAAAAATAAATCGAGGCATTCGATTCAATATTTATTTAATTTATGTTTAATAAATTAATATTTTAATTGAACCGGCACCGCTCAATTTTTTTTACAAGTTTGAAATTTATTTTCTCGCCCAAAAAAATTTTTCAAAAAAAATAAAAAATAAAACCAACACTTGCTCACTGGGGAGTGGCAAGGTTGGTTAAATAAAGAATAGAATTAATACAATAGGTCCCTACAACAGGTCTATATATACTAGTTTCCAATTCGCTCCCACCCCAAGAATTACCATTAATGGTTAGTATATTTTATTAGGTATCACTCCACTTTTTATTTATTCATGCAAGTCCACATGCTAGCTACTATTTTTAACAACTGTGTTGTAGTTCACTTTTTTAGTTCCCTAACACGTGTTGATAATAGCGTTAAAGAGGTTTATTAAAAATTTTAAAATTTTACAATTACAAAAAAAAGACAAGATTTTTATTCTCATCTTTTGTCATTTATTTTTAATTTAAGGATTTAAAAAAGAAAGGAGCTATTTTTAAAACTTTTTAGTTATCGACATCTTCGACACGCTCCCATTATTAATAATAAATTGAACTGGAGAGGTTAATATGTATTTTTTATGTCAATTGACAAAAATTAGAAGCAATGAAGTAATTAAAGATGAAAAAAGTGGTAAGTCCAAAAATTATGATGTACTTACTTTTTCGCTGTTTTATGTTACTGATAAAGGTATTAAAATATCAACTGGTGAAAAATCTAAGGATAAATGAGTTTTACATGATAGTGAATTATTTACTAAACTTTCTAAAATGAATTTAAGTCTTGGTTCTTATTATGATGTTGAAATAACATGAGAAGCAAAAATTATTGACATACATAATTTAAAAACTAAATAGTTATTTATTATAGGGTAATTGTTAAATTATTATTTAAAGGATTTAAGTTATGTCAAAAATTAATAATTGTGCTTGTGAACAAAATTTTCATTTAGCAATGTATTTATGCAAACTTTGTGACCAAGTTATTTGTCCTAAAAAAGTTTTACAAAACTTATATAATAAAAAATATTACTGTCCAAATTGCATATTAGATATTGCTTTGGTTAAACAAAAAGAACCATTACAACAAAAAGAAAATTAAAAATTAAATAGGGAGCATATATATACTTTTTTGTGTACTTTGCTCCCATGTTATACAAATTAGTATAAATATGCTCCTTATTAAATAAGTAAGGAGTTTTATTTATGCCTAATGTGTTAGAACAAACTAGTAATTATACTTTAACTAAAATTTTAAGAACTGGATTAAGTCCATTAAGTGCTATGGTAGGAGTTAGTGCTTATTATGGTCAATATTTAAAAGACCCAATTTTAGGAAGTATTAATTCTTTGTTATTTAGTAAAAAGTTAGGAATTGATATATGGAATATTAATCAAAGACTAACTACTAAAAATAAAGTGATTAATAGTTATAAAAAGATATTTTTAGGTTTAGGAACAATTGGTTTAATTAATTATGCTAAGTTTGTTCAGTATGTAAATAAGTCAGTTTCTTTATTAAGAAATGAACCTTGTTTTTGACCACCATGCCCTACTGAACCACCAATTCCTATTCCAATACCAACTCCTAATCCAGTAATTGATAAGCCTTTTGTAGATTGAGATACTTATATATCTTTAAATAGTTTTGGTATAGCAAATGTTATTAGTGGTTTAACTGAGTTAATCCCTAATAGATTTCAAAATATAAGAAAGATAGCAAATATGGGTACTGGTGGATGTTTGATTAGTAGTGGGGTTGCTATGGGTATAAACAATAATTTTAATAATTATTTTGCTATTCCTACAATTATTGCCGGAGCAAGTGAGATTATTAATACTTTATTATTACCGTTAGGAAATACACATAATAATACAGAGTTACAAGAAGTATTTACAGATGAAAGAGCAAGATTAATTAATGGCAGTGTTAATGATTATCAAAGTACAGATGACGGTATGGTTGATGTTGATTTAAATGATGATAGTATGTCGGAGATTAATTTAGATAGAGCAAGTTTAAATTGGGATTATTCTTATGCTTATACATTAGGTGGTGTTTAAAGTGAAAATATATATGTGATGAATTTTAAAATTTATGGCATTAACTGGATGTATTACATTTAGTATATTTTTAGGATTAATTCCTAGCATTATAGTTTTAGGAATTGTTGCAATTAAACCAGTATCTATTTTAATTGGTATTGTTGTAGGTTATATTGGTATTCCATGAAATAATATTAAAACTAAAATAACAAATTGAGTTTTTAAGAGAAAAGAAAATAAATTTAGTAAAAAGAATGATTTAAAAGTTGAAAGAAAAAGATATGAAAAACAAAAATTAGAAAGAAAATTTGAAAATTTAAATAATCAAATAAAAGATTTAAAACAAACATTAGAATTTCAAAATAAATTATTAGAAATTAATAATGAAAATTCAAAGATTAATGAACAAAATAAAACAATAAAAACGTTTATTTTATAAGGAGTGAATTAATTTTATGAAAAAAGATAAATGAAAAAATATGCCAAGACAAAAGTTGCATAAGAAAAAGGCAAAAAGAAATTTTGACCAAAGATTAAGTGAAAATTTGAATTATGATGATTTTTTATTAGGGGGTAAAAAATAATGGAAAATAAAGAAGTTATAAAACATAAAAAAAATTCTAAATTTGATTGAGTTAATATTATTCTTATTAGTGTTTTTACTAGTTGTGGTTTATGGTTATTTGTTGGTGGTATTCAGCAAATTATTGATAATGATATGAGTTTTATTCGTTGATTTTGGTTTTTTATTGGTGGTATTTCATTTTTTATGGGTATTTTATTTTCAATTTTAGATTTGATTAAATCAATTAAAAATAAGAAAAAGAATATTGAGAAAGGAAGTGATAAATAATGGATTTTAAAGAAATTATAAAATATGCGTTATATATTGGTGGGTTTTGTTTAATTCTTTGGTTTTGTAGAAATTGAATACGTGAAGGTATACAAAGATTTAAACATAAAAAACATATAAAAGATAATGATAGTGAACCCGATTGTATATTTTGTCGTAAAGATTTTGAAAAAAAGAAACGTAAATTAGAAATGGAAAAACAACAAAAAGAATTAGAGAAAGGAGGTGATTAATATGCCTGCTGGATTATCAGCATTATTAAATATGATTGGTGGTGTTGGCCAACAATTATTAAATGCTTTTACTTATATTTTTGGTTGAATATTTACTACTGGCGATGGTGGAACACTTACAAATTGACCAGTGTTAATTTCAATTGTATTTATGGTATTAGTGTTTATCAAACAATTTGTGGGACATATTATTCATGGAACACATTAGTAATTAGAAAGGAAGTAAGCAAATGGTAAAGTTATTTTTTAGTTTGGTTTTTGTTTTACCTTTATTAGGTAGACTTTTACCAGTTGTTAATACTTTGGTACAAACTATTTATATGCAGTATTTAAGTTCTTTTACTGGATTACATACTGTAACACTTTTTATTAAGTCGTTTTTTTATGATAGTTTATACACTTTACCTTTGCCTATTCTTGCTTTAATAAATGTTAGTTTTGTATTTTATTTAATTTTGGGATTATTTAGATTTACAAGACATTAGGATGTGAAATTATGTTTATACCTTTTATTACAACAGTTATGCAATTATTTGCTTCAATTTTTATGAAGTTTTTTAGTTTTCCACTTGGTGATTTAGGTTTTAATTTGGGTACGTTAATGATATTTTTAATTTTGCTTAGATTTGCATTTAGGGTTATTTTACCCGAATTAATGTTACCAGCATTAGATTTAGGACAGAATGTTAAAACTATGGGTCGTGCTTCTGTTAAATTTTATAAAGGTTCATCATGAGTTGGTAAACAACTTGCTGAAAGAAAACGTTTAGATAATAAGGCTAAGGGTATTGAGAATAAAAAAGGGAAGTTTGTAGGTAAATAGTTATGTCTAATTTTGTTCTTAGTATATTGCATTTTATTTTTATATTTTCTAGTAATGATATTGGTATATTTTTAAATCAAACTAATATTACTGATGAAGTTTATATTTTGTTTAATTTAACTTTTTGATTAGTATTAGGTGTATTTTTTAATTTTATTTATCGTAGTATTAAATTTATTTTTAGGTCATTATTTGGGTAGGTGTTAGTTATGAGTGTTTTAGAAATTTACAATAAAATACATCAATGTATTGTTGATTATTGAACTATGTTTATAGGTAATCCAGTTGACGATTTTACTACTATTTTATGAAATTTAGTAGTTTATGGAACACAGTTTTTTATTGGATTTGTTTTGTTTTATGGTTCATGGTGAATTTTAAAATGTTTATTTGGTAAATAATTATGTGATTTAAGTTTGCTAAATTATTTTTTGTTGTAAATACTTTTGTTCAAGCACCTACTTCTTTAATTGCTTCAAATGACGCTAATGTTGTTAATTATGATATTACAAAAGAAATGGTTAAACATGTTAAATATCATGATTTTGATGATTGAGCAACAATTCCATGAAATTCTGCTTATTTTGATGTTGACCAACCGGATTTAAAATTAGTAAGTGGTGAATTTATAGGAAATAATGAAGGTTTATATACATGTTATTATTATAGTGATACAGTTGGTGTTCCATCACAAATGATAGATATGGGAACTGGTGTTTATACTTTTAATAGAAAACAATTAGATGAATTTTCACGTATTATGTTTAATCATAATTATGTTGCAAAGAATAATACTAATAATTTAAACTTTGTTAATACTGGTAAAAGAATTATAAATTTTCAAACACAGTTAAATTTTGAAATTGATAAACCTTTAAGTTTTTATATTCAAGGTTTTATGTTTTATTTTGAATATGAATATTTTAAAACTTTTACTGCTAATTTTGTTTTTAGTTTTTTAGATAATGTTGGTGATACTAAGTATGTTTTTAAAGGTAAAGTTGATAATGATGTTTATCAGCAAGATTTATATAATTTTGTTACTATGCCTATTCGTGTTCCAAATTTAAGACATTTAACAGTATTTTTTGATGTTCATGGTGAATCAACTAAACCAACTTTTTCACCACAGTTAAATTTTGGTCAAATTAATATTTTTTCAAGTGAAAAAGTAACACCAGTACCGCCAAATAGTCCTTTTAACCCTGAGTATGAGCGTGTTAGTTGATATGATGTTTTTGGTCATTTACGTAATGCTTTTAGGTGAGTACTTTATGGTGTTGTTGGTAAGGTTTTACCCGTGGAACCATTAAGAGAATTTTTTACTAAACTTGATGGATTATTGAGACGTATTTTTGATGATACTATTAGTTCTGTTTTAAATGTTGATTTTACTAGTGGTTTAGAACAAGTTTTAACATTATGAGTATTTTTAAAAGCAGTTGGATTTTTAGTTGGTTAGGAGTTGAAATAATGTCTTGATATGGTTATTTACTTTTAGGAGTTTTATTATTAATAATAGTTTATCCGTTTTTAATAACTAGAAAAAATATAAAGATATTACAACGTGTAGGTAGTTATATTATTTCAGCACCACCACGTACTGGTAAATCTGCTCTTGCTTGTTGTTTAGCACAAAAACATAAGGGTAGGGTAGTAAGTCCTATTCCTATTAAAGTTCGTAATGAATATAGTTATCGCTGTTCTTATGATGATGTTTTTAAATTTAATCAATTAAATAGTAATTATGCTTTTAAAGAGTGTGATATGGTTGTTTTAGATGAGTTAGGTTTGAAAATTAATAGTAATGATTTGTCACCCGAATTTAAAGAAACACAAGAAAGTTTAGGAATGTTTTGTAAATTAATAGGTCATAATTTTAATGGAATTATGTATATGATTGAACAACACCCCGATAGAATACCAAAACAAGCACCTGAAAAAGTAGAATATATTGTTCAAGTTAAAAGAATGCGTATTTTGTTATTTTTAGTTAAATTTAAACTAAATATTTATACTAATGTTGATGATTATAATAAAATTGTATTATCTAAAAGACAAACTAAAAAAATAATTAAACGTGGTGGATTACCACCTAGTTATAGTGGTGAAACTATGACTTTTAGTTTATGATTTCCTAAGTCCTATTTACAAAAATATAATAGTCGTGCTTTGAATTATATTCATTCGTTGAAAAGTGAATTAAGTAGTGTTAAAGACTATGAACAGTCACAAGCATTAGATTTTACTGTTGATGATATTAGAGCAGTAGAATTAGATAAGTTGGATAATATATTACAAACTGAAAAGAAAGAAACTGAAAATACTGTATGTCGTGTTTGTTATTATAGAAATAAACATTCTAAGAAAAATAAAAAAGATGTTAAAATAAATTCATAAACTAAATATAAGTTTTAACTTATTTGCTTTATATAAAGTAAATTAGTTTTTTTATTTTGAAAGGAAAATTAGACATGAGATGAAATTTAAAAGCAGAATATCCAAAATCAATATTTAAAAGAAAAAAATATAAATTTTATAATTTAAAACCATTACTTGAAAAAGAAACATATGATTTTTTGTTATCTGATTTTAAAAATCATAAAATTAATTTTGATTTTATAATTAGTGAAATAAATGAAATTAAGCAACATAATTACGATATTGATTTATTTTGTTATGAAAAAATGCCTTCTTCACCTGAGTTAGAAAAATTAAGTTTTAATTCTTATAATCAAACTTTAATAACTACACATAAACAAAGTTTATTAAAAATTTAAATTTATATTATTGGTCGGAGCCAACCAGAACCTTGGTTGGTTGGCCGCGGGGTTTAGCCCCGCTGGGGTGAGTTGCGAAGCAACGAGGGGCAAAGCCCCTATTACTTGAATTTCATAAAAATCCAAATTATTTCTTGTCTAAAAAATAATAAGACTGTATAAATTTAATTTATTCCGGATTTTTGACAATCTCCCAAATATTTTTTGTTAAAATATAATTGATTTAATTTGATTTATGAAAGAGGTAATGATTATGAAACAATATTTAGATTTATGTCAATATGTTTTAGAAAAAGGATATAAAAAAGCTGATAGAACAGGCACTGGTACTGTTTCTACTTTTGGTTATCAAATGCGTTTTGATTTACAAAAAGGTTTTCCCATATTAACTACAAAAAAAGTTCATTTTGCTTCTATTGTTCATGAGTTATTATGATTTATTGCTGGTGATACTAATATTGAATATTTAGTTAAAAATAATATTAGAATTTGAAATGAGTGACCTTATAAGAAATTTATGGAAAGTAAAAAATATCAAAATGAAACTTTAGAAGAATTTGTTGAAAAAATTAAAACTGATCATCAATTCGCTCTTGAATTTGGTGATTTAGGACCTGTTTATGGTAGACAATGACGTAATTTTAATGGTGTTGATCAGTTGCAGGAGTTAATAGAAAATTTAAAAAACAATCCTTTTTCACGAAGACACATTTTATCAGCATGAAATCCTGCAGAAATTAAAAATATGGCACTACCACCATGTCATACTTTAATTCAATTTTACGTTTCTGATGATAAAAAATTATCTTGTCAATTATATCAACGTAGTGCAGATATTTTTTTAGGAGTTCCTTTTAATATTGCTTCTTATGCATTATTAACAATAATGTTAGCACAAATATGTGGCTATCAGTTAGGAGAATTTATTCACACTTTAGGTGATGCTCATATTTATAGTAATCATTTTTCACAAATTAATGAACAATTAAGTAGAAAACCAAAATCATTACCAATTTTAGTTATTAATAAAAATATTACTAATTTATTTAATTTTAAATTTGAAGATTTTAAATTAGAACAATATGATCCATATCCGTTGATTAGAGGTCAGGTTGCAGTATAATGGTAATTTTAGTTTGAGCAATGACCAAAGAAAAGGTAATTGGTTTTAATAATAAATTGCCCTGAAAAATTAAAGAAGAAATGCAATATTTTCAGAGCATTACTTTAAATAAAAATGTATTAATGGGTTCAAAAACTTTTGAAAGTATTGGCAAACCATTAAAAAATCGTTACAATATAGTTGTTACTAATCATCAAGAACGTTATCAACAATTTCTAAATGATAATAATATTACTTTCACAAATGATATTATTTCATATTTAAAACAATATCAAGGTAATAAAAAAACAGATATTTGTATTATTGGTGGTGCTGAAATTTATAAGCAGGCATGAGATTATGCTGATTATTTATATGTTTCAGTCATTAAAAATTTATATAATGGTGATCTTTTATTTCCTATTAGTAATTTTTCTGATTTTAAATTAATCAAAACAACAGAATTTGCAGAATTTGTGGCGAATGTGTATCAAAGAAAGGAAAAAAAATAATAATGAACATTTGAAAAGCAATTTTAACATGACCTTATTTATTACAAACTTATAGTAAATCAGGTTCAATGACAAGAAAGGTATTAAAAGACCCAAGTTTAGTTTCTGAAGCAAAACGATATATTTGATTGAAAAAACGTGTGCGTTATATTAAATGATTATATAATATTAAATTAACCGTTCATAACATTGAGAATTGACCAAAAAGAAAAGGTTGTGTAATGGTTGCCAATCATCAATCAAATTTTGATCCATTATTAGTATTATCGGTAAATGATTATAGTTTATATGCACCTTTAGGTTTTATTGCAAAAGAAGAATTAAAAAAAAGCCATTTGGCACGAAGATTTATTTTTTTAATTGATGTTTTATTTATTGATCGTAATAATCCACGAACAGCCGTTACGGCTTTTCAAGAAGCAAAGGAATTAATTAGAATTCCGCGTACAATGATGATTTTTCCAGAAGGAACAAGAAGTCATCAACAAGAAATGCAAGAATTTAAAGCAGGTGCTTTTAATATGGCATATCAATCTTATGTACCAATTATTCCTGTTACTATTATTAATTCTTATCAAATTTTTGATCGAAAATATAAAGGCAAAAAAGATATTCATCTTATTTTTCATAAGCTAATTGAGCCAAGTGAATTTATTAAATTATCTACTGATGTATTATCAAAGCAAGTATTTAATATTATTAAAAAAGGAATTGATGATTTTAGCAATAATAAAATTTAAGTAGTAATAATAAAAGGTTGTTAATTAACAACCTTTTATGATATTTAAGAGTCAATAATTAATTTCTGATGTGATTTTTGTTTTTTATAATTACGTAAATTTTTTACTGATGTAATTATTAGTGAAGAAGATGTATATCAAATTATTACGATAATTAATCATAGTAGGATATTAATAAATTGTTCTTTATTTAAGCCAAGACCATTTTGTAATAATAAGAATACACTTAAGTAAGCACAAATAACACCAATTGATCCACATAGTGTGAAAGCAATTGCTGGTTTAATTTCATAGTTTTTATCTTTAATAAAACGTGTGCCAGCAACTGGCATTAAAAAAGCTGCAGATCCCATCATAATTGGAAAAGCACATTCAGCGTTAAGACCTAATAAATAAGTAGTTGCCATTGCTGGAGCATAAATACCAATGCCTAATGCCATGAAAGCACCAAGGATAAAGAATATACTAATACCAACCAAATATTTTCATCAAATATCAAGACTATTATTATTACCCGCTGTTGGCATAATTCCAATTTGTTTTTGACCTAAAAGCATGATAATTGAAACAATAAATAATAGAATACCAATAAATAGTTGTGATCAACTAAGTTTAATTTTATTTGCGATAATGGCGCCTAAATAGGCACCTAATGTTGCAGCAGAAATTAATGAAACTAGTGTTGGTCATGCTACTTGAATTAAAGCAATAAAAATAATTGCTTCTAAGCAAGTAGGAATACTATGACCAACATTCATAATTCCTAAAATTTTTTTATCATTACGTACTTGTTTTGTTAATTTTAATAAAATAATACTTACTGCAAATGAACCAATACCAATTGTGTCACAAAAATCAGCAATAAAACCAATTATTCCTAGTTTTCAAAATCGTTGTTTAAAATTATCTTCAAAATTATGGATATGTTCTTCATCAAATTGTGAATAACTATTTTTTATAAGATATCATGTAAAAATTGCTACTATTATTAACAAAATAGTAATAAAAATAATAGCAACAATTGAGGGTTTTCAAATATTTGTTAAAAATAAAGTAAGTAATAATACAAATAAAGAAATAGGAATTATTAATAAACTATAGTATATTGTTTTTTTATTCATAGTTATGTCCTTTTTTCTTTTAGATTTACTTTATGTTATTTAAGATTTTATCATGAAAAAATCCAAAAAAATATTATTATCTTTTAATTTTTTTTATTTCTTTTTTTAAAAATTATATTTTTAAAGAATTTGATTTATCACATTTGTTCTGTAAATTATGATTTTGTAAATCTATAGAATTTATTTGTTCTTTTCAATAATTTGATTCATTAATTATATTTTGTATTTCTAAATGTCCATTTCTAGTAGCTCATGTTAAAGCACTATCACCATTAGCATCTAAATGAGTAATATCTATATCATTTTTTATTAAAGTGTTAACTACATCTAGGTGTCCTTCTTTGGCAGCTCATATTAGAGCATTATTACCATATTTTGTTTTATGATTAATAATATCACTATTTTTTGTTAATAAAGCGTTAATTACTTCTGTGTGTCCGTTTCTGGCAGCTCATATTAAGGCATTTTCACCAACATTATTTTCGCGATTAATATTAATATCATTCTTTATTAAAATTTTTGGGAGCGTGTCGAAGATGTCGATAACTAAAAAGTTTTAAAAATAGCTCCTTTCTTTTTTAAATCCTTAAATTAAAAATAAATGACAAAAGACGAGAATAAAATTCTTGTCTTTTTTTTGTAATTGTAAAATTTTAAAATTTTTATTATTAACATCCTTTAAATATCTACTACACGCAGTGACCAAGTAGGAGAAAGTTAATAATTAATAATCTTCTTTAACGCTATTATCAACACGTGTTAGGGAACTAAAAAAGTGTGGATGGGTTACACTTTATTGGACACTAATTACATAGACAAGTGAGCAAATTAGTTAAAAGAAAGGAATTATAATTATGGTCACTATTAACTCATATTCAGATGAATTTAAAAAACAAATAGTAGCTTTATATCAAAGTGGCAAATCAGTATCTTGCCTTGTTAAAGAATACAATGTTACAAGAGCAGCTACTTACAATTGAATTAAGCAATTTACTAATTCAGGTAGTTTTAAAACTAAAAATAATCTTTCAGATTTAGAAAAACAATTAATTCAAGCAAATAAAGAATTAAAACAGTTACGAATGGAAATTGATATTTTAAAGCAAGCAGCACTAATAATAGGCAGAAAGTAGAGATTATTGCAAATAATAAATCTAAATATAAAATTCGCACAATGTGTCATTTTTTAAAACTCTCTAAATCAACATATTATTTTAATTTAAAGAAAAAAAATAAAATTCAAAATAATATTTATGAACAAGCTGTTATTAGTGCTTTTAAAGAAAATAAAGAAGTTTATGGTACTAGAAGATTAAAAGTCATACTAGCAAACCAAGAAATTTATTTATCACGCAGAAAAATTAAAGAAATTATGAATAAGCATAATTTAATATCAAAATACACTAAATTATCATTCAAAAATTATCATAATAAAGTCAATGATAGTCAAATAACCAATCTTGTTAATAGAAACTTTAATAATAGAATTAAAAATGAAGTTATTGTTAGTGATTTAACTTATGTTCAAGTTAATGGTAAATGAAACTATATTTGCCTATTAATCGACCTATTTAACCGCGAAATTATTGGACATAGTGTTGGAGTTAAAAAAGATGCATCATTAGTATATCAAGCATTTATGCAATCAAATCACTGTTTAAAAGATATTGAAATATTTCATACTGATCGCGGTAATGAATTCAATAATAAAACTATTGATAAACTTTTATTAGCTTTCAACATAACTCGATCTTTAAGCAAAAAAGGATGTCCTTATGACAATGCTGTTGCTGAAGCAACCTTTAAAACTTTCAAAATTGAATTTATTAATGATAAAAATTTTACATCATTAATCCAATTAAAATTAGAATTATTTGATTACATCAATTGATATAACAACATAAGAATTCACAGTACTCTAAACTACCTAACTCCAATTAGTTATCAAAAACAAATGTCTACCAAAAAATAGTCCTAAAAAGGGTTGCCATTCCAAATGATCCAATATCAAAAGCAGTAGATTTATTACTAGAAAATACTGAAGATTTAACAACAGTTTTTAAACCTGGCGGTTTATATAAAGAATTAACAAAAAGATTAGTTGAAAAAATGTTGAATTCTGAAATGCAAAATTATTTAGGATATGAAAAAAATCAACATAGTACTACTGAAAATGCTCGTAATGGTACAAGTTCAAAAAAATTAATAACTCAACAAGGTAAAATTGAAATTGATGTACCAAGAGATCGCAATAGTAATTTTACTCCTGTAATAGTTCCTAAAAGGCAAAGAAGATTTGATGGTTTTGATCAACAAGTTCTTTCCTTGTATGCAAAAGGAATGACATTATCTGACATTAGAATGCAGTTGCAAGAGTTATATCATGGTGCTGATATTAGTGAAAGTGTTATTAGTCAAATTACTGATGATGTTATTGATGATGTTAAAGCATGACAAAATCGACCATTAGAAAGTATTTATCCTATTGTTTATTTTGATTGTATAGTAGTTAAAGTACGACAAGATAAACGGATTATTAACAAATCAGTTTATATAGCATTAGGAGTTGATTTAGAAGGCAAAAAAGATGTTTTAGGATTATGAATTAGTGAAAATGAAGGTTCTAAGTTTTGATTATCTAATTTCACAGAAATGAAAAATCGTGGCTTAAATGATATTCTTATTGCTTGTAGTGATAATTTAACAGGCATGTCAGAAGCAATACAATCAGTTTATCCTAAAACAGAACATCAATTATGCATTGTTCATCAAATTAGAAATAGTTTAAAATATGTTTCATACAAACATCGAAAAGGTCTAGTTGCAGATTTAAAACCAATTTATAGTGCATGTAGTGAAGAACAAGCAATGCAAGCTTTAGAATCGTTTGAAAGTAAATGAAATAAACAATATCCTCAAATTACTAAATCTTGATATAAAAATTGAGATAATTTAATGGTTTTTATTAGTTATCCAGTAGAAATCAAAAGAGTGATTTATACTACAAATGCTATTGAATCTGTTAATAGTCAATTACGAAAAATCATCAGAAATAAAAAAGTTTTTCCTAATGATATGGCAGTTTTCAAAATATTTTACTTGGCAATTGAAAATATAACAAAAAAATGAACATTGCCTATTCAAAATTGAAATACAGCAATTGCTCATTTTATGATAAAATTTGAAGACAGAATTAATCTAAATTAGTAACTTTGTAAAACAAAGATACACAGATTATTAAAAAGCCTCTCATTTTTGTTTAATAAAATACAGCGTCTATAAAGTTTTGGGTTATTAAAAATTAAAGTAACATAATTTAATCCATTTCATTGACCACGAACACTATAATATAATTCCTTATTACCTTTTTCGTAATATTTTGCTTCAATAGTGTTACTCAGTTTTACTTTTAATTTGACATAATTTTCTTTATCTTTCATTTTTAGAATTCCTTAAATAATTATCAAAAATCAATATTTTCTTATGATTTTTTAAATAATATTGAATATGCTTATAAGCATCTTGTTCATGTTTTGTTAATTTTATATTTCCTTTATAATTTGTTATTTTATTTTTATTTTTTGGGTGGTTTTCTAGATAATCTCAGTTAAAAACATCTTGAACTAATACCATTAATGCACCAATAATTTTAGGTGTTGCTAATGGATTAGTTAATAATTGTTTTGAACTTAAAAAGAAATTTTCTACAATAACTAATATTTTTTTATCAATAAATTTTTCTTTAATTAATTGCAATTTTTCTTTATACATATTTTTAGTTCATAAAACAGTTAATGTATTAAATGTTTCATTAAAAACAATATTATTAGTTTCACTTGAATATATAACCATTCCATTATTACCAATTCCAGCAGGGTCAATTCCAATAATTAAGTCATATTGCATTAATTAAGTTAACCTCTAATAACCGTTTTAATAATTTCTAAATCACAATTACATCAACAATATTTACATTCTTCAATAAATTCTTTATGACCACAAACTAAATTATCTTTTTTTAAATCATCAATCAGTTTAATTAGCCCTATTTTAAATTCAATATCATCACTGTCTGGTATGCAAATCGTTCCTCTTTTAGTTAAATATTCTTTATCCATATTTATACCTCCTACTTAACTTAATATTTAAAATACAGTCATAACAAATTGCTTTACTATTTTTATCTCTTAAAAAATATTTTCTTGTTTTTATATCATTAGTATTAAAGAATAAATAATCTAATTTATTTTCTTTACATGTTCAACAAAAATACTTTTTCATTATGATTTGAAATTCCTTTCCTAATATGTTCTGTTGCTTCTAGCATAAAGAACATATATTTTGATTTTTAGATTATTAATACTACTACTATTCGTTTTATTCATTCCAGTAATTCTGGGCTCAAAAATAAATTATGAAATTTTAAAAAACATTGAGGCATTCGATTCAATATTTATTTAATTTATGTTTAATAAATTAATATTTTAATTGAACCGGCACCGCTCAATTTTTTTTACAAGTTTGAAATTTATTTTCTCGCCCAAAAAAATTTTTCAAAAAAAATAAAAAATAAAACCAACACTTGCTCACTAGGGAGTGGCAAGGTTGGTTAAATAAAGAATAGAATTAATACAATAGGTCCCTACAACAGGTCTATATATACTAGTTTCCAATTCGCTCCCACCCCAAGAATTACCATTAAATGGTTAGTATATTTTATTAGGTATCACTCCACTTTTTATTTATCTATGCAAGTCCACATGTTCTAGCTACTATTTTTAACAACTGTGTTGTAGTTCACTTTTTTAGTTCCCTAACACGTGTTGATAATAGCGTTAAAGAGGGTTATTAATTATTAACTTTCTCCTACTTGGTCACTGCGTGTAGTAGATATTTAAAGGATGTTAATAATAAAAATTTTAAAATTTTACAATTACACAAAAAAAGACAAGATTATTTCTTGTCTTTTTCCTTTGAGAATAATTTTTTTAAATGTATATTTTTTAAAATACGTCGAATATAAATTTAAGGGTAAAAGAGAATTTAATTTGTCTATCATCATTTTTAAATGGTAATTTTGGAAATAAGTTACTAATATAATAATTAATTATTTCGTAAATTTGACAACCGCCCAAATTTTGTTGTTACCTTCAATGTTAATAACTACTATTACATCCAATAGCAAGGCAGAAAAAACAGTTACTGATTATCATCAATTATACGTTCTTGGTGATAGTCTTTCTGATACTGGTAGTTTTGTTGGAGCTGGGAGTGACTTTGTCCAAAAATCACCATTAGCACCTTTATGAGTCGCTCAAGTAGAATTAGGAGATCCATATTATTTAAATCGCTCTTTCAGCAATGGTAAGGTTGCAGCTGAAATTTTAGCTAATAAATTACATTTAAACTTACAAGCAGGATGAAAATATACGATTTTAAATGATGCAGCAACTTATGAACAATTTGGTAATAACTATGCGGTTGGAGGCGCTGTTGCAGCTGAAAATGATTCATGAACAGGAGAATTTTATTCAAATCGTTTTAGCCTTCAACATCAAATGGCTGCTTTATTATCTCAACATCAAAATTTACAAAGTGATGATTTAGTCTTTCTTGAATCAGGAAATAATGATATGTTGGCTGCTATTGATAGTGGTAACTATTATAAAGAACTTGATATTATTTATAATGCAATTATAAAAGAAGGAGATATAATTCAAGAATTAATTAATAAAGGCATTCAACATATTGTTGCTACTGATGTTCCAGATTTTAGTCTTGTCCCAAAATATTATGGAACTAAATCGCAAGTTTTAGCAAAACAATTATCTGATGCTTATAAAACACTTTGAAATCATGAGATATCTTTATATACAACTAATTATCCTAATTTTATTAGAAGATTTAGTTTAAGAGAAGAATTAAGTAAATATGCGTTGATATTTCAACAAGAAGGAAAAAATATTACTCAAAATGCAATTGAATCTGATTATGCTCATATGGCATTAGATGGTGCTGTTACAGCAACATATGTTAATGGTTCAACAAAAGAAACATTAAATAATTATTTCTTCTTTGATGAAGTTCATCCAACAACATTAGTGCATCAAGCAGTTGCTGAAGATCTTTATAATTTAGTTGAAAAGTGATAATGTTTTAAAACATTAGATATAACAATTAGTATATAAGATAAAAGTTCAAATTTGGAATATTATCAAAAACGAAAGTGTTTTCCGAATATTGAAACACTGAATAATCTTAAAAAAGTTTATTATTGAGGAAAAAATAAAAGTATGATTATATATGAAACATTATGATATTATAACATTAACATAAAATATATTAATAATTTTGTGAGGTTGGAAACATGGTTTATATTGTTCATGGTCAAGATGAGTATTTAGTAAGAAAAAATATTGAACAATTAATTAAAAAAAATCATAAAAAAGAAAATTATGATTATAATCTATATGAATTACAAGAGGATACAATTGTTAATATTATTAATGAAATTCAAATTATGAGTATATTTGAAGAAAATAAAGTAATCGTAATTAATGATAGCAGTAATTTATGGCAAAAATATATTAAAGAAAAAAAATTTGTTAATGCTTTGCTTAATCATAATCAAAAAACAATGATAATTATTAAAAGTTTAAATGTTGATTTTAAAATTAGTAGAGAATTTCAACAATTTAATATTATCAAAATTAAAAATTATACAAAATCACAATTATTATTATTAATTAATAAAGTTTGCAATAGTTTTAAAGTTAACATTACTCAAGAAGCAACTAATTTTCTTTTAGAATACTTGCCAAATGATGTCAGTATTATTTTAAATGAGTTATCAAAATTAAGGTTAATTGGAAAAAAAATAACTTCAGATATTATTATTGAGGTGGTTCCTAAATATTTTGAAACAAATATTTTTAAAACTGTTGAATATATATTAAAAAAAGATTATAACAATTTTTGAACACAATATAACTATTATAATGTTATTAATTATGATAAAATTAAATTGATTAATATTCTTGTATATCAATTAGAATTAATTAGAGATATCAAAATTTTAGTTAAACAAAAAAAAAGTAATGAAGATATTTCCAATATATTAAATATTTCCAAGTTTCAAGTAAAAATATTAGAACAATATTTAAATATTAATTTAAATATTAATAATATTTTGTTAAAATTATATGAATTAGATTACAATATCAAAAAAGGAAAATTTAATAAAAATATTGCAATTGATTTATTTTTTTTGAATATTTAGTATATAATTATAGATGTTTTAAACTCAAGAGGTGATACATATAATGAAAAGTAATAAAAATACTGATGTTACAGAAAAAAAGTTAGTAGAAGAAAATAGTGACATTACATTGGTTAAACCAAAAGTAAAAAGAGTTACAAAGAAAAAAACCGAAAAAGTGTACTCAGAAGAAGATTTAAATGTTGCATTATACTATGAAATATCAAGTACTATATATAACAGTTTAAATAATTTAATTGTTAGAAAATCTATTTTTGCTAATGAAGAACTTTTAAAAATTTTAGAATTACAAATTTCTAATTTATTTTTTCTTGAAAAAGAACTAAAAGAATTAAAAGATAAAAAGTATGCAATAGAATTTTTGCAGTTAATTTCTAATTTGGTAAATCGTAGTTTGAGTATTACTAAAAGTTCTCCTAAAAATCGTATTGAAATTCTTGAAGAGCGTAACTTATTAATAGTTACAATTACTAATATTTGTAAGACTGTGGAAAAAGAAAGTCTTGAACGAATAAGACAGTTTGATAATAATACTTTTAATGAATTAAATGATCAAATTACTGCATTAAATAATTTTAGTGATGATGCTACTGAGGTTAAGCCAAGTGTTACTCCAAATAATCAGAATGTTGATAATAATAGTTTAGCAAATTTAGCGAAGTTAGGTGTATTACCGCAACATCCCGCCACAAATCCTAAATTTTACCCTTATATGAATAAACCAAAATATATTCCACTTTTAAAGAAAATATTATCAGCTTTTTTCTTATTAACAACAGTGCTAGCAATAGCTACTTATATACTAACTTATTTTATAGCAGGTACTTTTCAAATTAAAGATAATAGTACATCACCCGTTTATTATAATTTTGCACAACAATCAAAAACTATAGTTTTCACTATTGTTACAACAATAGTTTTAAATGGAGGCTTTTTATATTCAATTTTAAAACCACCAAAATTAGGTCGTGATTTATATCGAACATCATATTTTTTAATAGTTATTTTAATTTTTTGAATAATTTATACAATTTCAAATTTATTTTATATGACAACAGATGATTCATTATTAAGAACATTTACTTCTTTTTTAGATAAAGGTGACAAAATTAATCCTAATGCTTTACCCTGATTAAAAGGATTAGCAACTTTTAAAGTTTTTCAAATATTAACATATATTACATCAGCATCAGCAATTTTACCAATTGCTATTATACTAGTTATTGCTATTCTTAATCCAAAAATTGATCGTAATAAAATTATGAGAGCCAATTCGGAATATCAAAATGCTATTAATAATGTTTTAAGTGGTAAACCCTATGAAATCGATCCATCACTTTTTGATGATAGTTTAGATAATGATAATAAAAAAGATACAAAAGATCATAAATTTTGACGTAATAGTGATTTATTTAAATAATAAAATTAAAAAGGACTTTTAGTCCTTTTTAATTTTATTATTTTTAATTATTAGTTTTATTATGCTTGTCAACGTAATTTTGAACTTGCAACTATTGTGTAAATACCAATCAATCCAAGTGCAACTCCTAGATATATTCCATAAGTTGTTGTAAAAGTAAAACTTGTTCCACTTCAAGCTTGAATAAATGGATCCATAGCGTATTTGAATGGATTAAAGTAAGTTGCGTATTTTAAAACAGGACTACTATTAATTAACTCAGCCGGGAAAAATACCCCACTTAAAAGTGCAACTGGAAAATAAATTATATTTGATGCTGCAACTAAAGCAGTTACTGATTTGAAAATTGAGGCTAATAACATTCCTAAACCCATTGATGAAAAGAAAATTAAGATAATAAATGGGATAGATTCTCCAATAAAATTTGCTGTTACTATATTACTTCACCCATAAGTACCACCAAACATAATTCCAGCTCATAATAAAGATCATAAGAATGTTGCTATCATAAAGAAAAATCCAATTATCATAACTGAAAGAACAAAGAAAATTGGTTTAATATTTGTTGCTCCAATTCGCTTCATTAAAACACTATTTTTAAATTCAACAATTGTTTGTGGAATAATGAAAATTCCTACTGCCATTGGTTGTAACATTGAAATTGAACCAACTAAAGTATGTAAACTTTTTACAGTATCACCTTACATTTGTTTAAAAGCAAAACCTTCTAAGAACAACATTAGAATTGGAAATAAAACTAGAAAGAAGGGTACAAAAAATCCTCGATAATAATATTTAAACATTAAGTTTATTAATGGTCGACTTTTTTCGGGCATTTTGGCTTTATGAATTCATTTATTTTTTTTCTTATTTTTTTTGATTTCAGCATTTTCTTTTTTTATTTCTTCATATTGTTTTTTTTAAATCAACTTTTTTATTTTTATCAAACATTTTTCATGTAAAGTTATGAACTGAGCCATATTTTTTAACAATATCTTTAACATTTCCTGCTTCTTTTATAACTCCATTATGAATGTAAATATACTTTTCACAAAATTCTTCAAGAAAGGGTCACCCCTAAGTTGCAAAAAACAATGTTTTAACTTAGTAAGGAGACCTTTTTTATGACAAGATATAATAAGGAATTAAAATTAAAAATCATAGAACAATATTTTGCTGGTAAATCTGCTACAACATTAAGTAAAGAAAATAAAATTAGCAGAAAGATAATTTATATTTGAATACAAAAATGATACTTACAAGGTGAAAAAGGTTTAGTTTCGATAAGAAGTAAAATTAAAAAACAAGAGGTAAATGCTGTGAGTAGAGATTTTAAGAAAAGACCAAAGGAATCATTAAAAAAATATGAAAAACGTGTTGAAAAAGAATTATTATTACTACAAACTAAAATTGAAATATTGGAAAAGTCTTATCTCTACCGCAGTCAAAATTGAAAAAACCACAAGCAAAACCAAAACAACCTAAAAAATAAACCATTTCATTTTAAACCTTATCTTTATGAATGTTATAAAATTGTTAAAATTTCTTCTGAAAAAGGACTTAAAAAATCTTTTCTATTAAATTTATTACAAATTTCTAATGAAGGATATCGCAAGTGAAAGATCCGTGGATGTCCAGAATGAAAACCAAAGTTTGATGATAGTTACGACCAAGCAATAAATTTAATCTTTTATGATGATGATAAAGATTATGGTTGTCAACAAGAATATGGTCATAAACGAATGGCTGCCATTTTAAAAATTGGTAGAAAAAAAGCACTTTCAGCAATGAAAAGGTTAGGTTTAAAAACAATTCATAAACAAGGAACTTATGGAAAAAAATCAAAATTAAAAGCCGAACATAAATTTATAGCACCTAATTTATTAAAACAAGCTAATAATACCATTAGTTTTAACGTTAATAAACCATTAGAAAAAATTGCTTTAAACATTAGTGAATTTAAAATTAATAATCAAAAACTATACTTGTGAGCATTTGTTGATTTTTATTCACGAAAAATATTACATCACCACTGATCTAAAAATCAAGAAAAATCACATCTTATAAAATCTTTAAAAGACATGTCTTTTAAATATAATTTGCATAATACGATTATTCATACTGATCGCGGAATACAGTTTCGAACTCATGATTATTGAAATTATGCTAAAAAAAATAATATTCAATTAAGCATGACAGATGGCTATGCTTCATATCAAAATGCAATTGTTGAAACTGTATTTAAAACTTTAAAAGTTGTTTATTTTAAAAGACAAAAATTCAAAAATAAAAATACCTTTTTATTACATATGAATCATGCTATTTGAAAATACAATAATACAAGATTTCATACAATAATTAAAAATACTCCAGAAAGAGTATTTCAATTACTTTTTCACTAGAGTATAATTATTGCAACTTAGGGGTGACCCTTTCACTATTAATGATTACTTTTGTTGTTTTATAAATAAAAGTTATTATATTGTATAATTAATTATATTTGAGAAATTAGATAGAAACTCAGGAGGAACCATTGTGGAAAATTTAGTAAGTGAAGAAATAATTGAAGAAACGTATTCAAAAATTAAAGATAAAATTAGTAAGACAAGTTTGATAAAAGCAGATAAACTTTCTTCATTTTCTGGTAATAATATATTTTTAAAGTTAGAAAATTTACAAAAAACAGGTAGTTTTAAAATTAGAGGCGCTTTAAATAAAATTCTTAATTTATCAAAGGAACAGCAAGCAAAGGGTTTAATTGCTGCTAGTGCTGGTAATCATGCACAAGGAGTCGCTTTAGCAGCTTCAAGTTTAAATTTAGTATCAAAGATAGTTATGCCTGTAACAGCACCACTAGCCAAAATTGCTGCTACTAAAGAATTTGGTGGTGCTAAATGTACTGTTAAACTTTGTGGTAATATGTTTGATGATGCAATGTCTGAAGCATTAAGACTTGAAAAAGAAGAAGGGTTAATGTTAGTTCATCCATATGATGATAATTTTGTTATTGCTGGTCAAGGTACAATTGGTTTGGAAATATATGAACAAATGAATGCAATGGGTAAAGAAATTGATTATTGTTTAGTTCCAATTGGTGGAGGAGGACTTTTAAGTGGTATTTCAATTTATTTAAAAAGTAAAAATCCAAATATTAAATTTATTGGTATTGAAGCACAAAATGTTGATTCTTATAATCAAGCTTTAAAACAAGGAAAACCATTTAAAATTAAAGGTAAAAGTTCAATTGCTGATGGAATTGCTGTTAAACAAACAGGGGAATTAACATTTAATATTTTAAAGAAAAATGTTGATAAAGTTATTACTGTTAGCGAAGAAGAAATTGCACAAGCAATGTTATTTTTATTAGAAAAATGTAAAATTGTAACTGAAGGTAGTGGTGCTGTTAGTGTTGCTGCTATTCTTTCTGGTAAATTAGATAAAATCATTGGTAAAGATAAAAATGTTGTTTGTGTAATTAGTGGTGGCAATGTTGATATTACTACATTAGGAACAATTATTAATAGTGCCTTAATTAGTTCACATCGACGAGTTCCTTTTTCAGTTAACGGTAAAATTAATAATAGTACTATTAGCGAAATTATTAATATTATTACTAAAAATGGTGCTTCTATTTATAAAATTCACAGTACATTTGATCGTAATAAATTAGATATTAGTAATTTTAGTATTTTTATAGTTATGGATACATCAGATGAATTTCAAAAAAATAAAATTTTTGCTGAGATTAGAGCATCAAGTTCTAACTTTACATTATTAGCTAAATAATTTTTGAATTTGGTATTTTATTAAAACAAAAATTTAGTTTAAAAATATCAATTATATTTTAAAAAGAGACACTATTAATAGTGTCTCTTTTTAAAATAAATTATAGTTATTTTGCTTTTGCTAATTTAGTCATAATTTTAGATTTTTGATGAGCAGCTTTATTAATGTGATAAATGCCTTTAACAACAGCTTTATCAATTAAACTACATACTTCATTAACAAGTACTGTAGCATTTTCTGCTTTGTTTTTTATTGATATTTCAGCTTTTTTTAAAGCAGTTTTAACTTTAGATTTATAACTTTTATTAATTTCATTTCTTTTTTGGTTTGTTTTAATTCTTTTAATTTGTGATGCAATGTTAGCCATTTTTTCTCCTTTTTTGTTTTGAACATGTTTTATAGATTAATTACAACAAAAATAATTATAACAAAAATCATAAATGTTGTATAATATTTTTTATTTTTTCAGTATAATTAATGTGTTAGCTTTTTGTTAATAATATATTTTAATTTTTTTACACTTTTAATGTAAATTATTTGTTTAAAAACTTTAATGATAAATGTAGGTGTGGTAAATAAATGAGTTACTATTTTCGTAACCCTTATCAATTTTCTTACCATAGTATTGGTAGGATTAGAACAAGATTAAAATTGCAAGACTTAAATGATATCCAATTACGTGAATATTGTTTAAAATTGATTAATGAGTCTTATGATATTGAAGAGACAAAAAGTTTTAAATATATTAGAGTAAATAAAACACATCTTTATTTTGTAATTAAAAAAGATGTTAATTTAATTTTAACAATTTCACCGATGAGTCCAACTAAACTATTAGCAGTAATCGAGGAAAATTTATAAATCAAAAAAAGAGGAATAAAAAATGGGAAATTTATCTAGTCAATGATGAATGTTAGCGCTTATAGGAGTAGTTTTAATAATTTTTATTTTTACAACCATTTCAGCAAAAAAGAAGAAAAAAGAAGAGAAAAAACAACGTCAAAAAGAAGTAAAAAATATTATTAAATCCTTTATGCGTGATGAATTAAAATTGCAACATAAAACAGTAGAATTTGAACAAGTAGTTTCACGTAGTAGTAAAGAATATCGCTATCGTGATGTTTTTGATGTAATTGTAAAATTATATGATTCTAAGAAAAATGATTTATTTGCAACTAAAGCATTTGAGGTAGAAGGATTTACTAAGCAATTATCAAAGAAAGAATTTGAAACAATTTGAAAAGTAAATTGTGAATTGGATTTAGAAGAAACACTTAAGAAAATTGAAATGTCAAAAAAACGTAGTGGTAAAATTAAAATAAAAAGAAAGACAGCAGAAGAAAAAACAGCAATTAAAAAAGAAAATGAAGCCGTTAAACTTGCAATTGAAGAAGAACGTTTACAAAATAAAGAAAATAAAAAACGTGCTAAAAATTTAGAAAAACCTAAAATTGCAATTCATGATAAATTTTCTGGATGAAAAGATAAATAAATCTTTATTTTTAAGTAGGCAATTGGGTGATATGTAATGAAAATTTATAAAGATGATTATAAGCATTTCCGTATTTGTCGAAAACTTTCATGATTTTTAAATGCAAAAAATTATGCTTTAGCTAAGCATTTAATTGAAGAGAAAAAGATAATAAATTTTGTTGAACTAACGCATACTAAAACAAGTAGTAAATTTAAATCTAATTTAATTACTATTTCTGATTTAGATGATGATACATTTGAAAATAATTATAATGAAGAAGATGATTCTGAATTTTATCTTGGTGAAACAATTGCAGATGGTATTGAAACTGGGCACTATGCTCAAGAATATTTTAAAGTAAAATATTCTTATTTTAATTTTGAGTCTGAACCGGGTAATAATGTCATAGAAATTATTAATAATAAAGAGTATGATGTTTTATTTGAACCAAGATTTGAATATCAGGGCTGTGTTACTAAGTGTGATATTTTAAAACGAAATAATGATGGTTGGGATTTAATTGAAGTAAAAGCAGTAACTTGAGTTAAAGAAGAACATATGTGAGATTTACTTTATCAGTATGATATTTTAACCAAATTTGGAATTAAAGTAGTTAATACTTATATTATGTATTTAAATAATAATTATGTTAAGAAAGAAAAAATAGATTTAAATGAATTATTTATTGTTAATGGATCAACTTGGCAAAAAAGTCCTAATACTAAAAAAAGTTTTAGTCTTTTTGAATCAATTCAAGATGAAATTTTAAATAATAATTTGAAATTACAATATGAAAATATTAAGAATATTATTAAAATTAGTGATATTGATGAAATAGTTAAATTATTAACTTTACCTTATTGTCATGAAAATAGTAATCAATTTTGTCCTCATATTTTTAAATATTTTTCTATTCATAATACTATTTTTGAATTATATCGTTTAAGAAAAACTAAGAAAGCATTGTGATATTATGAAGAAGATTTGTTAGAAATTAATGATGAAAGATTATTACCATTTTTAACAAAGTCTAATTTACATTTAAGACAATATGATGTAATTAAAAATGGTGAAAAATTAATTGATGGCAATAAATTTGTTGATTTAAAAATTGAATACAAAAAGTACCAATATCCAATTTATATGTATGATTTTGAGACTATGAAATCTGCAATACCTAAGTTTAAAAATAGTAAACCATATCAACAAATTCCTTTTCAATATTCTGTCCATGTATTATTGGCACCAGATTTTGATTTTAAAACTTATAAATCAATTAAACATTATGAATTTTTAGCAGATGGAAATGATGATCCAAGAGAAATGTTAACAAAAAAATTATGTCATGATTTAATTAATATTCATGGTAAGGGTACGTATGTTGCTTATAATCAATCATTTGAGAAATCTGTTCTTAAAAAATTAGCTTATTATTATCCTCAATATAAAAATAAATTATCATTAATCCATGATGGTACTATTGATTTACAAGATTTTTTTAAAGAATTTAAAATTTATAAAGAACCGTTTTATGGTTCTCTTTCAATTAAAAAAACTTTACCAGCATTTGAACCTTCCTTTTCTTATGAAGGATTAGTTATTAAAAAAGGAGATATGGCATCAGAAGTTTTTCGTAGAAGAGTTGAAAATAACATTAGTTTAACTAATTGAATTCATAATTTTCGTGAAAATATGTTAAAATATTGTGCTCAAGATACTTTAGGTATGGTAGTATTATTCTGACATGTAAAAAATATTATTGAAATGTACAAAGCAAAAATTGAGGGCGAAAATTATGAAAAAATTTAAAATTTTATTTATGGGTTCTTCTTTTTTTTCTGAAAATATTTTAAAAACATTGTTAATAACAATGAAAAATGAAGTTGAAATAGTTGGTGTTGTTTGTCAGCCAGATCGTAAAATTGGTCGTAAACAAGAAGTTGTTCCTTTAGCAATTAAACAATTGGCAGAAGAATATCAAATCCCTGTTTTCCAACCAGAAAATATTATTGAAAGTTTAAAAAGTTTACAATTATTAAATATTGATGTTATTCTTACTTGTGCTTATGGTCAATTTTTACCAAAAGCAATTTTAAATTTACCAAAATATAAATGTTTAAATATTCATGCTTCATTATTACCATCATTGCGTGGTGGTGCCCCTATTCAATGAGCAATTATTAATGGATTACAAACTACTGGTATTACATTAATGAAAATGGTAAGTAAAATGGATGCAGGAGCAATTTATGTTCAAGAACAAGTTTCAATTGGTATTGAGGATACATATACTTCTTTAGTTAATAAGTTGATAACTTTAGCACAAAATATGTTAATAAAATATTTATTAAAAATCATTAATAATGAAATACAAGAGCAAGAACAAGATGAAAATAAAGTAACTTTTGGTTTAAATATTAAAAGAAGTGATGAAAAAATTAATTGAAATCTTTCAGCACAATTAATTTCATGTCATGTTCGTGGATTGTATAATACACCAATCGCTTATACTACATTGAATGATAATATATACAAAATTCATCAAGTAACAGTAACTAATGAATTATCAAATGCTCTGCCAGGAACAATTGTTGCAATAAATAAATTAGGTATTATTGTTGCCACTAAAACTAATAACATAGTAATTAAGGTTATTCAACCAGCAGGTAAAAAAGAAATTATAGCAGCTTGTTACTATGGTTCTAAAATTAATCCAATTGCAATTGGTTTTATCTTTAAATAGTAATAAAAAAATAACTAATATTTTTTGGTAATCTAGGAGGAAAAGATGTATCGTTTTCGCTCAATTAAATATCTAGCAATGACTGGTATTATTACTGGTTTATTAGTAACAATTGGTTATTGTTCAACTTTTCTTTTTGGTTGAGCAATTACTAGTTTATTTGGTGGAAATTCTACTTTGCAATTATTTGATGCTGTTTTTATTCCGTTTTGTGCTTTTTTTGAAGGGCCAATGCTGTTATTTGCAGGACCAATTGCGGGTGGCATTTTTGATTTAATTAGTGGTGTTAAAATTGTGGTTATTCCTATTACAATTTTTATTAGAATTTTAATGTTTTTTGTTATTAAGTTATTAATTAATAAATCTTGATGAAGTACTATTTATACTTTCTTTTTTGCTGGTATTTTATTACTTATTTACCCATTGTCTTATTTAGTAATTTATCAAGATTATGCTATTACAGTTAATGAATTAATTACTGATAGTATTCAAGCTATCTTTGCTTATTTTGTTGCTATTCCACTTTATTATGCTCTTAGTAAAAATAAGATTAGATCAAATTATAGTTTTTGAAATGATCAAGAATTTGATTATTTAAAAAATAAAAAAATAACTGTTTTAGAATAGTTTACTTATTATCAATTATTGATATCTAATATAGACAATATGGTATAATTTTATAAACTTAATATAAGTTTATACCCATTTACTTAAGTTTTAAGGTAAAGGGTTTTTAATTAAAATAAGGAGAAAAAGGTTTTATGAATAAAAAAATTAAAAAAAGTTTTAAAAAAATATCTAAGTTAAAAAAAGTAATTAAAAATCATATAATCGATCCAACACCATCTGAAACAGTTATTGCAACTACTGTTCTTTCTGCTGCTATTAGTGGTATTATAATTGGAGCTGGTGGTGCACCCGTTATTGCTCCTGTGCTTGCTGGTAGTATTATTGCGGTGGGAACGGTTTCTGCTATGACATATATAGTAGAAAAAATAAATGAATCAGAAAATAATAGTGTTATTGAAGGTAGTAAATCTCAAACAAAGAGATTAACATCAGTAATATAGATAAATTAATATCATGAAATGTTACTTTTAATATTTAATTAATAATAAAAAAATGAATAATTATTATATTCATTTTTTATTTTAAATAATAGTTAGCGTATATTCATTATTAAATTGAATTTCACCAATTGAAAATTTTACTTTAATAACATCACCTTTTGAAAAATAAGTTCCATCATTTACGGATTTTGGATGGGTTACACTTTATTGGACACTAATTACATAGACAAGTGAACAAATTAGTTAAAAGAAAGGAATTATAATTATGGTCACTATTAACTCATATTCAGATGAATTTAAAAAACAAATAGTAGCTTTATATCAAAGTGGCAAATCAGTATCTTGCCTTGTTAAAGAATACAATGTTACAAGAGCAGCTACTTACAATTGAATTAAGCAATTTACTAATTCAGGTAGTTTTAAAACTAAAGATAATCTTTCAGATTTAGAAAAACAATTAATTCAAGCAAATAAAGAATTAAAACAGTTACGAATGGAAATTGATATTTTAAAGCAAGCAGCACTAATAATAGGCAGAAAGTAGAGATTATTGCAAATAATAAATCTAAATATAAAATTCGCACAATGTGTCATTTTTTAAAACTCTCTAAATCAACATATTATTTTAATTTAAAGAAAAAAAATAAAATTCAAAATAATATTTATGAACAAGCTGTTATTAGTGCTTTTAAAGAAAATAAAGAAGTTTATGGTACTAGAAGATTAAAAGTCATACTAGCAAACCAAGAAATTTATTTATCACGCAGAAAAATTAAAGAAATTATGAATAAGCATAATTTAATATCAAAATACACTAAATTATCATTCAAAAATTATCATAATAAAGTCAATGATAGTCAAATAACCAATCTTGTTAATAGAAACTTTAATAATAGAATTAAAAATGAAGTTATTGTTAGTGATTTAACTTATGTTCAAGTTAATGGTAAATGAAACTATATTTGCCTATTAATCGACCTATTTAACCGCGAAATTATTGGACATAGTATTGGAGTTAAAAAAGATGCATCATTAGTATATCAAGCATTTATGCAATCAAATCACTGTTTAAAAGATATTGAAATATTTCATACTGATCGCGGTAATGAATTCAATAATAAAACTATTGATAAACTTTTATTAGCTTTCAACATAACTCGATCTTTAAGCAAAAAAGGATGTCCTTATGACAATGCTGTTGCTGAAGCAACTTTTAAAACTTTCAAAATTGAATTTATTAATGATAAAAATTTTACATCATTAATCCAATTAAAATTAGAATTATTTGATTACATCAATTGATATAACAACATAAGAATTCACAGTACTCTAAACTACCTAACTCCAATTAGTTATCAAAAACAAATGTCTACCAAAAAATAGTCCTAAAAAGGGTTGCCATTCCACTTTTTTATGTACAGGATATACTGTTCCTCCACAAGCAACTAAACTAATACTTGTTGGTGTTGCAACCATTAAAGATAATATAAATCTTAGCAGTTTTCTCATAATTATTTACCACCTTATTTTTTTCTTATTATTTTTTTTATTGTTTAAATTTTGGTAATTTATTGGGATTATCAATTTTTGAGCCAGTAGCAAAATTACTGTGTTCTATTATTTTTTTTTACATTTCATTTTGAAAGGTTTTGATTGAATGATCTTGCATTAAAAAACATTTTATTCATATTTGTTACATTAGAAGTATTTCAATTTGAAATATTTTGATTAAATGTTAAAGCATCAGCAAACATTGAATTCATATTTATTACATTTGATGTATTTCAATCTGCAAGACTTTGATTAAATGCAATAGCATTTTGAAAGATAAGACTTAAATCTGTTACTTTTGAAATGTCTCACTTTGAAATATCTTGATTGAAGACAATAGCATCTCAAAACATGTGTTTTAAAGAAGTTATTTCTGGTGGTAATTGATCTGGCACTTTTTGAATTGTTTTTGGCATTTTAACCACTTGAATTTGATTAATGATGTTTTTATAAAATCCAATTTGAACAATTTCTTTGCTATTTATATTTGATAAATCTGTTTCATTAGTTGTTATTTGTTCTCCATCTTTGTCAATGTAAATTGTGTCTTGTTGAGTTTTATTAATTATATGTGCATTTTGTTGCGAACTACTATTTAAATTAACATTATTTACATTTCCAACAGTAATTGTAATTGCTAAAATACTTAATGTTGTTAATATTTTTTTCATATTACTAACACCCTCCCTCCTTTATTTTTTGTTATTATAATTTTACATGATTTTAAAAACTAGTTATTTATGTATATATCTTTTCATATATTGTTAAGTGATAGTTTAATTATATTTATAAGATTATCTGCAACTTTCGATTTAATTTTATTTAAACTTTGATATACTAAAACATAGTAAATAGTTTATAAGCAAAAGATAGGTGAATAAATAATATTATGAGTATCGATAAAAAATACATTAGAAATTTTTCAATTATTGCCCATATTGATCATGGTAAATCAACTTTGGCTGATCGTATTTTAGAATTAACTAATGCCGTTTCAAAAAGGGAAATGAAAAATCAATTGTTAGATTCACTGGATTTAGAACGTGAACGTGGCATTACAATTAAACTAAATAGTGTACAGCTTAAATATCAATCATTAGATGGTCATACTTATTTGCTTCACTTAATTGATACTCCAGGTCATGTTGACTTTACTTATGAAGTATCGCGTAGTTTAGCAGCATGTGAGGGTGCCATTTTAGTAGTTGATGCTGCTCAGGGTATTGAAGCACAAACTTTAGCAAATGTATATTTAGCATTAGATAATGACTTAGAAATTATTTCTGTTATTAATAAAATAGATTTACCAAGTGCTGAACCAGAAAAAGTTAAAGAAGAAATTGAAAAAGTATTGGGTTTACCTGCTGATTATGCACCTTTAATTTCTGCAAAAACAGGTATTAATATTCGCGATGTTTTAGAAGCAGTTATTAAATATATTCCTTATCCAATTGATGCTGACGATAATGAACCATTACGTGCTTTAATTTTTGATTCATTATATGATAAATATCGTGGAGTGATGGCATTTATTAGAATCAAAACTGGTGTAATTAAAGTTGGTGATAAAGTAAGAATGATGTCAACTGGTGCTGAATATGAAATTACTGAATTAGGAGTACGCACACCAAAAGAAGAAAAGAGAGAAATGTTAACAGCTGGTGAAGTTGGTTGAATTAGTGGTGCAATTAAAATAATTAGTGATATTCATGTTGGTGATACGATTACTAGTGTTATTAATCCTGCTGATGCACCATTACCAGGTTATAAAACTTTAAAACCAATGGTTTATTGTGGTTTATATCCAATTGATACTAATAAATATCAAGAATTAAAGGATGCATTATATAAAATTCAATTATCGGATGCCTCATTAATTTTTACTGCTGAAACATCACAAGCATTAGGTTTTGGTTTTCGTTGTGGTTTTTTAGGGTTATTACATATGGATGTTATTCAAGAGCGTTTAGAGCGTGAATATAATTTAGTTTTAATTTCAACAGCTCCTTCTGTAATTTATGAAGTAAATTTAACTAGTGGTGAAAAGTTAATAATTGATAATCCAGCAAAATGACCAACTGTGCAAACAATTAAAAGTGTAGAAGAACCATTTGTACAAGTAACAATAATGACACCAGAACAATATGTTGGTGCATTGATGCAATTATGTCAGGATAAACGCGGAACTTATTTAGATCTAAAATATGCTGATAATTTACGAAGAACTCTTATTTATAATATGCCACTGAATGAAATTGTCATTGATTTTTTTGATAAATTAAAATCAATATCAAAAGGTTATGCTTCATTAGATTATGAGTTAATTGGTTATCAGGAAAGTAAATTAGTGAAAATGGATATTTTATTAGCAGGTAATATTGTTGATTCATTATCTGTTATTGTTCATAAGGATTTTGCTTATGATCGTGGGCGTGTTTTATGTGAAAAATTAAAAAAATTAATTCCGAAACAAAATTTTGAAGTTGCTATTCAGGCTGCTATTAATAATAAAATTATTGCTCGTCAAACTGTGCAAGCAGTTAGAAAAGATGTTATTGCTAAATGTTATGGTGGTGATATTACAAGAAAAAGAAAACTTTTAGAAAAACAAAAAGAAGGAAAGAAAAAAATGAAATCGATTGGTAATGTTGAATTACCACCAGAAGCATTTCGTGCTGTTTTAAAAATAGATGAAGAAAATTAAAAAAAATGTATATATATATATATATATTTGATTTGTATTTTTCTAAATTGAATTATTTGAAAATAAAAAAATAATTGACTTAAATAGAACAATTATTTTTTTATTTTTATAAATCATATTTTTAGATTAAAATCAGATTTCTCACAATTTTATGTTAAATATATAGTATTTTTTTTAATTCTGCAATTATTTCCATTTTAATTTTGATGTAATTTTTTTGCATTTCAATATTAATTAAATTTTCTTGAGTTTTTGACTGATTATTTTCTAAATTATTTTTAATTATTGCGTGACACTCAATTTCTCTAGAGTAATTTTTAATCATATTTTTTATGTTATTAATCATTTTATATTCCCCATTTCAAAGTTTTATAAATAATTTATTTATATTTTTGATTATATCATTTTATTTATAAAAATTATAAATAAAATGATATAATTTTCTATAATAAATCTAGTATTCATAGAAAAATAAATTAAAAGCAAGTTTAAATAAAATGATATAATAAAAAAACAATTCCCTAAGAAATTGATAAAATTTTAATTTATAATAAGTATATTAATAATAATTACTTAAATGGGGAGTAGGGGGTTATGTGAAAATTTTATTAAAAATAATTGATTGTTTGAACCCAATTTCTATTTTTAAAAGTATTAAAAAGTATATAGAAAATAGAGCTAAGATTGAAGCAAAATTAATTGATAAAGAAAAGCAAAGACAACATGAAAAAGATTTACAAGATTCTAGATTTAAACATGAATCACTTGAAAATGAAAAAGACAGAAAATTACAAAAAGAATTAGCTGAAGAAAAAACTAAAAGATTAGGGTTAATATTAGAAAATAAATTAATTATAAATAGACAAAATTATTATTTAAAACATGATAATAATCCTAAATTAGAATTAGAACTTAAAAGAAAACGAATTAAAGGTAAAAAAATAAAGTAATATTGTATTTACAAAAATATGAGGTTAAAATTGATATAATCACTCTATTGAAGGTGATTTTAAGGAGTTTTGATAATGGATTTAAATATCAATAAAAATTTAAAAACAAAAGTTTTAAATAATTTTTTAAATTTATTAGCAATTAATTTAGCAGATACTTATTTAGAAACCTTAAAAAAATATAAATCAAAAGATGTAGATGAATTAGTATTAAATTTTTTAGATCAAGTAGTTTATTTAGTGGATGAAGAAATTGATATAACAAACGTTAAAAATAGTTCTAAAATATCCAAAATGAATACTAAACAAAAAGAAAAATTTAATAATGCTTTAAGAAAAGATAATAAATATCGAAAAATGTGTTCAGTTCTTAATTTTATGTATCGAGTAATAAAAGAAGAAGAAACACAAGAGCAAGTATTCAATAATATATATCATTTTTATGAAAAATCTGATGCTGAAACTTTAGAAATATTTTCTAATGATTATAAAGAAAAAGAAAAATTTGATTTTTTTAATGAAATAAAATTAAAGTTAAAAAATAGTAATAGTTTTTTATATAAATCAAATTTACAAGCAAATATATAAGTTTTAATATATGTAAAAATATAATAAATTAAAGTATTTTTAAAAACATCTCTAATAAAATATTAGAGATGTTTTATGAATAAACAAAATTATAAAAAATTAAAATGATTTATAATTTTACTATTAAATTTTTCAATAAGTATTACAATTTTTTTTAAAAAAGAACTAACTTAAAATTAGTTATTTTAAATTAGATTATTTATTTTTATATATTCCATCAGTAGTTGTTGCATAAATAGTAAAATTATTAGAATTATAAATCAATTCGTTAATTGAATTTAGTTTATTTTCATTCATTAAATTAAAGTTGTTTTCTTTATAACTTTTTCATATATTACCATCTTTATCACCAACTAAAACTCCTGTTCCAAAAGTTATTACTGTTGTATTTATTGTTTCTAAAGTTTGCTTATATGGTAAAAAATTAGCAATAGTAACACGTTTATAATAAACTTTTTTACTGTTGTTAGTAACAAAGACTGTTTCTTTATTATCAACAGCAATGCTTGTAATACCACCATCTTCTAGTTGCTCAACTAAATTAAAAGGATTACCCCCAATACTTTTAAAAATCATTCCTTCTGTATTACCGGCATAAATTAAGCCATTTTTAGTTGTTTTTAAAACTGTAATGTTACCTGTTGCCCCATCTATTTTTTCTAATTCAGTTGTTGGACTTGAATTAGTATATACCCCTTCATTTGTTCCTATATAAATATTATTTTCTTTGTCAAAAGTCATTGCTAATAATTGGTGTGAACTTAAAGTATATTTTTCAGCAAGTTGATCATTTTTAAGAATATAAACTTTTAATTCATTATTTTTTTCATTATAAGTTCCAACGTAAATTGTTCCATTAGGTGTTGTAATTAGTGATTTTATTTTATAATCATAATTAAGTAAATTTATTTCTTCAAAAGATTGACCATTGTCACTTTTATAAACAATACCTTTATTATTAACAGCATAAGTTTGCTCACCGTTAAAAGTTAAACTATTAATTTCACCAGTAGTGCCTGTCATTTTGTTAAAACTAATTTTAGAAACATTGTTTTTATTTAAAAAAGTAGTATTTTGATTGCTATTAATTATTTTATTATTTGATAATATCATCCCTAAACTTGTAACACTGGTAATTAATAATAACAATTGTTTAAATTTCATTTTCATTCCCCCTTTTTTTAAAAAATAAATTAAGATTTATCAAAAATACATTATTTTTTGTATTTGTTTTTTGGTAAATCTTAATTTAAGTTTATATTTGCAAAAAATAATATACAATAAAAAATCTAAAAAAATGTGAATTACAATTACACTTTATCAAAATTATATATGCAATATGTATTGTTTGTCTTTATTTATATTGTGATTCTTAGTTAGTTATGGTATTCTATTATGGTATTCTATATTAAAAGATGGTCTTGTAAGTGAGGTGTTTGTTATGTTAAATTTAGATTTTGTTGGACCTCACGGCATTACTGATACTTATGGTGGATGATTTCATGTTTATGCATTTGCTATTATGTCAGGTATTTTTGCTTCAATTATTGCTTCTTGAGTAAAATTTAAATGTTATCGTGTTCCTACTGATTCTTTAGCATGATCAATAATATTTATTATTCCTGCTTCATTATTTGGTGCTAGTTTTCTTGGTAAGGATGATCCTGATAAGTCAATTAGTTTTTTTGAAAAATTTGCATTTTGAAAACCAGGGATGTCTATTCATGGTGGTGTTTTATTTGGCATTATTGCTGGTGCAATTATTTTTTATTTTGTTGGTCGTAAGTATAAAATATCATTATGAATATATGGCGATTTAATTATTCCTAATATTTTATTAGGGCAGATATTAGGACGTTGAGGTAATTTCTTTAATCATGAATTACTTGGTAACGTTGTAAGTTATGATTCATTATCATGATTACCTGCTTTTATTCGTGATAATTGTTTTAAATTAATTGGTAGACCAAGTGGTAATCCCGAAACGATTAATGGTGAAATTGTTTATCGTGCACCAATATTTCTTTATGAATCAATTGCTAATTTAGGTTTATGATTAGCGATTACATTTATTGTTCCAAATCTTGGTAAATGATTTGGTAAAAAGCCATGAAAAGTGGAACCAGATAAGTTTCAATTTGATTTTAAAGATAATTTTAAATACTGAGGAAAAATAACTTTTAATCCAAAATATTGAAATAAAGTAAATCGTGACCCAAAGCATTTGACTTGAACTAAAATGTGAAATGAAGTTTACTATTATAATCAAGTACCAAAAAATGTAGTAAATAAAGCATTAGCAGAAGTCAAACTTTCTGGTAAGAAAATTAATGATTATATAAATAAAAGCAAAAAACTTTATGAAATAAATAATCCACATCATTATCGAATGATGCATGCAGGTGTTCAAATGGGACTTTACTTTTTTGGATGAAATTTAATTAGATTTATTTTAGAGTTACAGCGCCCACCAGAAGATTTATTTTTAATTAATCGTCCAATCCTTGATTATACAATTTTATTATTGATTACTTTCTTTGGTCTGTTTCTAGCAATATTTGCACAATTTGTTGCAGCAAAATATTTACGTAGCGAAGGATGAACATATGAAAAAGAATATTAATAATATTCTTTTTTATTATTAAAATAATTATTATAACAGAAAATAAGCTATTAAATAGATAATATTAATTAGATTTGGTGTTTTTGTTATAATATTTATATACTAATGTATGAGGTGAAATTAGTGTTAGCAGTAGTAAGTGATGATAGTAGTACTAATACCATTAAGTTTTTAGGTTTTGAGATTCCAATTACTACTTTTTTATATTCAATGGGTGGGTTAGCACTTTTGATTTTTCTGTTATTATTATCAATTTTATTAATAATGTATTTACGCAAAAGGATTTCTATTAAAGGATACTTAAGTTTAGAAGAAAAAGATTATCAATTTGAAGATAAAATTTTGGAAATTGAACATGAAATTGCCAAATTACAAAGAAAATTTTATTCAAGTAAACATATTTCTAAAAAGACAAAAAAATATTTTAACTAATTAAATGTAGGTGATGTATATGTCTAAAATAAAATTTAAATTATTTGATAAATTTTTTTCACAAAAAAATAGGTTATCAGATAAAGAAGATTATCAAAAATCAACTAATAATAACACTTATTTTAGCAATGTTGTACCACCAATTAATAAAAATAAAGAAAATATTCATAATTCTGATTTTAATGAAAACGATTATAATGAAAAAAAATATGATGGTAAAAATATACAAGTTACTAGTTCTTATATAATACCTTTACAAGAAAAAAAGACAGTGCCGATCAATGAAAACTTTACTAAAGAAAAAGATATGTATTATGATCAACCACAAACATTTAATACTATGGAAATAGTTAGTTATAAAAATAGTTTTAAAATTCCAAAACCAATTAGCAGAGAAATTAAATCAGAGAAGCTAAAACAATTGATTTTATTATTTATTGGTGTTATGACATTAATTATTGCTTCAACTTTTATTAGTTTATATTTTGGTATGATTAACATAAAAATTATTCCTCATCCTGTAATTACTATTCCATTAGCAATTATTGCTCTTACTATTATTTTGATTAATATTATTGAATTTGTGACATTAAGAAGAGAAGTGGATTTATATATTGAAAGAACACTAAAAGGATCGCTATTACCTCCTAATTTTATAATTAGAAATTATCGTAAAATTCATGCTAACTTGATAATTATTAATTGAATAAGTATTAGTAGTTATATTGTTCTTGGTATTATTATTGGCATTATGTTTTTGATTAGTGGTCAGAAATTAACTTTTATTATTCAAAAATGAACAGTTAATGTTCCTGATATTATTAAAGATGCAATAACATTAACAATTATTTTAGGTGTTATTTTCTTTATTCATATGATTAATATTGTTATTTTTAAATTTCGTAAACGTAATATTATAAGTTATTATGGCTATGAAATTATTAATCCACAAGAGTTAAATCAGTACAAAAAAAAGATAAATAGAATATGTATGATTATTACTATTGGTTTTACTGCTTTAATATTTTTTGCAATTGTTATTCCAATATTTGTATTAAAAAGAAGAAAGAAAAAGTAGTTATTATTTATAATATATATATATATAGTAATAATCATTTTTATAAGGTGTTAATTATGTCAAAAAATTTAAATAAATGAGGAAGAGAAACAATTACTTTCAATGAATTTCAAAATAAAAAATGTCAATTTAAAAGTTGTGAAGAAAATATTTTTAGTCATAGTTTAGATTTAAATTATTTTAAAAAAATGATTTCTGAACATTTAACAAATTTAAATAAATTAGAACAAGAACAAGAGTTATTTAAATTTAGTAACTCTATATATGCAGATGATTTTTGTAAAAATCATTTAATTAAGATATACTTATCTTATCTAAAAGAAATTGATTTTATTAATTTTTTAGTTCCCCATTCTAATGAATCAATAGAATCATGATTTTTCAATTTTTTAATACATAATAAAACTAATGATGAATGATTAAGATACTATCATGATAATAAAGGACCCGATATTTTAAGACCTAGTTTAAAAAAATAATTCCTAATACATTTTTGAAACAACCAATTACCGAAAAATTTTCAAAAGTGCATAATATTGATAGTGAAATTAGATGATTTAATGAATCTACACATTATTTATCTATTCCTATAATTATAAGAAAGAATTATATTTTAAAAGAATATATAGGTACTACAAAAGAACAAGGTAGATTAAATGGCCCAGATTTTATTTTAGAAAATATAAATAATAAAAAAACATTAGGACTTGAAATTGTTGAATTAAATCTTGTGTTGTTTGTTTTTCCTAATGGAGTAAGAGATTTTGAAAAAGTTGGTAAAAAGTTAGATAAACAAATTAATGAACAAAAAGGTGGAAATTTTTATAGAAATTGAATTAATTTAATTAAAATAGTTGAAGATAAAATTAATAAGTGAAAAAAATTTCAAAAAACTGATGAAAAGGCAATTGGAATAATATTAAATAATTCAGTTCCCGATATTTGATATTATATTTTTGAAATATCTTTAAAATTTTCCAAATTTAATAATGAAATTGATTATTTTTTTATTCTTTAAAACAAAATTATTTTTTTTATTTTGAAATGATTATTTTAGTAAATTTATTTTTTATGAAAGCAATAAAAGAATTTTAGAAAACAATTATTAGTAGATGAAATTAATGATTATAGATTGACATATTATAATAAAAGTTACCTAATGGTAACTTTTATTATAATTAAATTTTTAAATATGATTACTTCCATAAGAAGGTAAATCAATTATTGCTCATTCATCTTCATCATTTATTGCTTCTTTTGCATCATCTAACATATCATATTCTTCTTCAACATTTTTGCTATTGTTATTATCTAAAATTATTTGATTAATTTTAGTTGCATTATCTAATGTCATACTACATTCATATTTACTTATATTACTTGCTTCATTATTTACTAGATTGTTTGAGTCTAATGTAGTTTTTTCTTTATATTCATCTAAATATTTTTTTTCATTTTCATTTTTTTCTATTACTTTTATATTTAATTCTTGTTTTTTATTTTTGTAAAAATTTCATGAATAGTAACCAATTCCACCAGCAAGACACACTAATCCCACTGTAAGAGGATTATTTGGAAGTATTGATTTTAATAAATTAGAAAGTATTTCAGAATTAATTTCGCTCTCATTTGTGTTTAAAAATTTTATTTTTATGTTCCTTTCAAATCAAAATAAAAACCTATTTATTTACAAAAATAAATAGGATAAAAACTTATATTAAATTTTTACTAAATAAATATAGCATAATTTATATATTAATTGTTAATAAGTTATTTAAAATTTTTATAAAAAAGCATATATCCAAAAAAATATTGACTTTCGCGTTAAAGTTATATATATTACAAAATAGTATTTGAATAAAGTTAATAAATTATATATAGAGGAAGATATAAGATGCCATCAAAATTAGTAATCATGGAATCTCCAGTTAAAAGTAAAGCAGTACAATCATATTTAGGTAATGATTATTTAGTGTTATCTTCGGATGGACACATTCGTAATTTAGCAATTAAAGGTCAATATGGTTTGGGAATTGATTTAGAAACTTTTGAACCAATTTACAAAATTGATCGCAAAAAAATGCCAAAGGTAAAAGAATTAAAAAGTAAATTAAAAAGTATTACTCATGTTTATCTAGCAACCGATCATGATCGCGAAGGAGAAGCAATTGCTTATCATTTAGATCAAGTATTAGCAACAAGTAATATATCATCACGAATAACTTTTAATGAAATTACTAAAGATGCAATTTTAACAGCATTTAAATCTCCACATAGTATTGATTTACCATTAGTTCGTAGTCAAGAAGCAAGAAGAATGGTTGATCGTATCATTGGTTTTCGCTTAAGTAATCTATTACAAAAAAAGATCGGTTCACGTAGTGCAGGGAGAGTACAATCAGTAGCATTAAAATTAATAGCAACAAGAGAACGTGAAATTACTAATTTTATTAGTAAAGAATTTTGAACAATTAATAGTACTTATCAAAAAAAAATAATATTAAATTGTGAAAAATATAAAGAAGAACTGTTAGTTATTAATAATGAACAAGAAGCAGTTGCTATTAAAAATGCATTAAGTGATAGTTATCAAGTAATTTCTGTTACTGAACAAAATCGTAAGCGTAATTCATTAAATCCATTTACTACTAGTAGTTTATTACAAGCAGCATCAACGCAATTAAATTTTAGTACTGCTAAAACAACGCTTATTGCTCAGCAATTGTATGAAGGAATTGATGTTAATGGAACACTTACCGGATTTATTAGTTATCCTCGTACTGATTCAATACGTTTAAATGATAAATTTATTGAAAATGCCAAAACATTAATTGTTAATGAATATGGTGACCAATATCTTGGGCAGAAGAAAGAACAGACTAATAAAAAAAATGTGCAAGATGCTCATGAAGCAATCAGACCAACTGATTTAACAATGAATAATAAACGTGCTATTGATTTTTTAAATAAAGATCAATTAAAACTTTATAATTTAATTTATTTTCGTGCCCTTAGTTCATTAATGGCACCAGCACAATTAATTAGTACTACTGTTTTATTTAAAAATAATGATTATCAATTTCGTTTAACAGGACAACAAATCAAGTTTAAAGGATTTTTAACGCTTGATATAGAAAGTCTTGAAAATGAAGAACTTTTAGTTTTACCAAAATTTGAAAAAAATCAAATTATTAAAGTTGAGTCAGTAAATTTACAGCAACACTTTACTAAACCAAAACCAAGATACACAGAAGCTAAATTAATTAAAACATTAGAAGAACTAGGAATTGGTCGACCATCAACTTATAATCCAATTATGAACACTATTAAAGAACGCGGTTATGTTATTATTGAAAATAAGTCTTTTAAAGCTACTGAGAAAGGTCTTTTAACTAATGATAAACTTCAAGAGTTTTTTTATGATATTATTAATGAGACATATACTTCACAAGTTGAAACTCAATTAGATCAAATTGCTCATGGTAATTTTGATATGCATCAAGTGGTAAAAGACTTTTGAGTTAAGTTTGAACCAAGGATTGATGATGCTTTTGATAAAATGACTGAGTTTAAAATTAAACCAGTTTTATTAGATCAAGATTGTCCACTTTGTGGTGCCCCACTTGTGCAAAGAACAGGAAGATATGGTAAATTTAACGGTTGTTCAGCATTTCCAAAATGTCGATATATTCAAAAACAATTAGAAAAAATTAAACCTTGTTTAGTATGTACAGATGGTTGAATGGTTGTTAAATCTTCAAAACAAAATCGAAAATTTTTAGGCTGTACTAATTATCCAAATTGTAAACATGTTGAAAAGTATCAAGAAATAGCTTCTGATAAAGAAGTAAAGTAGGTGAAACGCATGTTAAAAGATTATATATTATTAATAGATAAACCTTCATTTATGACATCACAAGATTGTCTTGTTGTTATTAAAAAACGTTTGAAATTAAATAAAATTGGTCATACAGGTACGTTAGATCCTTTAGCAACAGGACTAATGGTAGTACTTGTGAATGAAGCAACCAAAATTAGTGATTTTATTTTAAAAAGTGATAAAGTTTACATTGCAAAAATGCAACTATTTTTAAAAACCGACACCGGCGATATTACTGGTAAAATTATTGAATCAAAACCACATCTTGATTTAAAAGAATCAGAAATTGTTAAAGCACTTGAATTTTATAATAATCGTCAATATGAGCAAATAATTCCTGCTTATGCAGCAGTTAAAATTAATGGTAAAAAACTTTATGAATATGCTCGCGAGAATATTCCTGTTGAATTACCAAAACGTAAGGTTTATATTAAATCTTTAAAATTAATTAGTTTTAATAATGATTTAGTTACTTTTGAAGTAGTATGTTCAAAAGGAACTTATGTTCGAGCTTTGGTTACTGACATTGCTAGAATTTTACATACATCAGCAACTTTAACTTATTTGAGAAGAATTCATCAATCGGGTTTTGATTTAAGTAATGCCTTAAATTTAGATGTTATCAATGAAGAAACAGTTAGTAAAAATCATATTAGTATTTATGATGGTGTTAAAAATATTATGCCAGCGATTGTTGTTGATAATAGTAAAAGTGTTATTGATGGTAAACCTTTAGTTATTGATAGTACTAATGAGCCATATGTTTTAGTTGTTAATTCTGAACATTTGCCATTAGCTATTTATCGTAATCAAAAAAATAATTTATACGTAAGCCAACGAGGTTTTAAATGTAATGAAGATATTAAAATTGAAAAATCTAAATATTCAAAATCAAAAATTGATGTCTAAACCAATTATTGCTTGTTGAGGATTTTTTGATGGTATTCATCAAGGTCATCAAGCCTTATTTAAACAATTATTAGTTAATTCAACAATAAATAATTATCAAACATGTATTATTAGTTTTGATAGAAAACCACAAAGTGTAATTAGTAATAAAAATAATGAGGTTTTATTAAGTAATGAAGATAAAATTAAAACAATTGCTAAATATAATTTTGATTATTATTGGGAAATTAAGTTTAGTAAAGAAATAGCAACACTTTCACCAGAGCAATTTATTTCGTGATTATTGGCAAATAATGTTAAAGCAGTAGTTGTTAATCCAAATATTAGGTTTGGTTATCAAGGGCAAGGTAATATTAAAACATTACAACAATCTTCATTACAAGTTTATCTTTGTAATGATATTATTATTAATAATAACAAAGTTTCTTCAACTTATATTAAACAACTTTTACAAAATAAAGATATTAGTAGTGCTAATCTTTGTTTACAACAAGAGCCATATACAATTAGTGGTAAAGTAGTTCATGGTATTAAAGAGGCTAGAACGATTAATTTTCCAACTGCTAATTTATCGTTATTAACAAACTATGCACTACCAGGTCTTGCTACTTATATTACGCTTACTGAAGTAGATAATAAATGATATCAAAGTATGACAGTAATTATGTTACGTAATAATAAGCCGTTAGTTGAAACTTACTTATTAAACTTTAATCAAGATTTATATGGAAAAATCATTAAAGTTAGATTTTTAGATTTTCTTCGTGATAATTTAAAATTTACTAATTTAGATGATTTAAAAAAACAAGTGGATAAAGATTTAATAGAAACAATTAAATATTTTGCTAATTCTAGTAGTAAATTATTAAAGCCATAATAATTGTGATATTCTTTATATTTACAATAATTATTAAACATTATAAATACTATTTATTAAAAACTATTTCCAGTAAAATTAAATTTTATGGTATATGCTAATGAAAAATAAAAAAGAAAAAAGGGAGTAAATAAATAATGAAATATTGAGTAAAAGAATTTATAAATCAAATAAAAGATAATAATGAAATTTGTGCAAACTGTGATTATAAAGAAAATTTACATAAAAATATTACTTCAAATGATAATTGTCAAATTGTAAATGATGAAAGAATGCCATTGTTACAAGAACACACTTCAAATAATAAATGTATAGTTATTGAAATAGAATCAAACATTTCAGCTGTTAATAATATAGTAGAAATAAATTTACAAGGAAAACAAATTGAACAAAAAAACAGACTACTAATAAATTACCTAATTATGGTTCAATTTGTTAAGAAGTTAAAACTACATAATCAGACTTAAAATGATGAATTATTTAAATAACTTATTTTAATAGATTAGTTAATTTACTTTCACTAATTTCTTTATATATGTTTAAATTAGTTTGTTCGTATAAATAACAAGCTCAATAATATCAAATTAAATTTTGATAATTCATTCATTTTTTAGCAATAATTGTTTGTTCATTATTTAAATTAAAACAATTAAATCAAGTATTAATTTCGGTTTCAGAAGTTAAACTTTCAGAAGCAAAAGAGGCAATATCAAATAATTCATCATTTCAATAGGCAAAATCTCAATCAATTAAATATCAGCAATTATTTTTTTTAACAAAATTATTTAATGTTAAATCATTATGAGATAAAACAATTGTTGTTGGTTGATAAGTAGCAATTCATTTGATTACCTCACTGGTTATTTTTTCTAAGCAAGGATTACTAGTAGTTAAATTACAGTATAAATTAAGTTGTTCTAAGCCTTTTCAAGTTTTAATTAATGATTTATTATCAAATTTAATATTATGTAGTTGTTTTACCAATGATGAAATTTGTTCTAATATTTGTTTATTAATTATTTGTTCGCTTAAATTAATTAAATTATGATAATATGGCATTAAGGTTAATAGTTTATTATTATTAATATTGACTTCATTAATAGGTAATGTAAATTTTTTTGATTTAATTAATTTAATAACATTAATTTGATTTGTAAAATTCAAAAAAGGTTGCAAAATATCTTTAGATTGTTTTAAAAAAAAATGTTTATTTACTAAAAATAAGTCATTAGTTAAACCTTTTGTTTTTAATAGTTCTAATTGATATGGTGGTTTAATAGTTTTAAATTTCAAAATGACACCTCTATTTTGCTTGTATTGTCCGTAATAAAATTATACAATTTATTAAATAAAAATTATTGAAAGTAAGTGATAGTATGTTAAAAAAAGGTTATATTCATATTTATAAAGGTGAAGGAAGAGGTAAAACCTCAATTCTTAATGGTATGGTAATTAGAGCATTGGGTAATAATCTTAATGTTAGTTACTTACGTTTTTTAAAAAATCGTCCTTCTGGTGAAATTAATTTTTTAAAACAAAATACTAAACTTAAAATTGAAAGTTTTTATGAATCTTCGCAAAAATTTTTTTGAGAAATGGATGAAGAAGAAAAAAATAAATTAAAACAAGAAACTAATTATGGTCTTACTAGATTAAAACTGTTAAGTCAAAGTGATAATACTGATCTTATTGTTGTTGATGAAATTTTAGGGTGTATTCAAAATAATTTGATTAAAGAACAAGACTTAATTGAAATTTTAAAAAATAAAAAAAGACATATTGAAATTGCATTATCTGGTAGATATGCATCTTTTGCCTTAGAACAATGTGCTAATTTAATTAGTGAAGTTAAATCAATTAAACATTATTTTGAACAAGGTCAAATTGCTCGTGAAGGGATTGATTATTAATGATTGCTAAAACCTTATGGTTTGCATCTAATAATATCGGTAAAATTAATGAATTAAAGAGTATATTACAAACAAAGGGATATAATGTCAAATCAATGTTAGATCTTAATTCTCCTCTTGAAATTAATGAAACAGGTACATCATTTATTGAAAATACAATTTTAAAAGCAACAACACTTGCAAAATTAGTGAATGGTCCTGTTATTGCTGATGATTCAGGATTAGAAATATTGGCTTTAAATAATTTTCCTGGTATTAACTCAGCACGATGAAAGGGAGAAATGTCCTATCATGATGCAATGTTAGACATTTTAGAACAAATGGAAGGTGAAACTAATCGTGCAGCAGTATTTATTTCTGCTATTGCTTATGTTGATTTTGATCATAAGATTACTAAAGCATTTATTGGTAAACTTGAAGGTGAAATCACTACTGAGATAAAAGGTAATGATGGTTTTGGTTACGATCAAATATTTTATGTTCCAGTAGTACATGCTACTTTAGGTGAATTGTCATTAGCAGATAAAAATAAAATTTCTCATCATAATTCAGCAATTGAGCAATTATTAACATTTTTACAAGAACAAAATTAGATAGTTAAAATGAAAATAAAAAGGATGATTTAATTTTGTCATAATCATTAACAGATTCATAATTACCATTATTAACTGGTAATAACAATAATATTAAAACTACCACTACTCCTATTTGAAAATCAAGAATAAAACCATTTAGTTTAATTAGTTTATCATGAACAGTTTCAATAATTATGTCACCAATTGTGGCAATAACTAACTATTGAAAAAATACTACCAAATTTGAATTTGTAAATGGATGAAATGACTTTATTATGAGACCCACTACTTTTATTAGTAGTGAATTAATTAATTCTTTTTTATAGTTTTTCTTTTTTAAAGATTAATTTTTGTTTAGAAACTATTTTAAATAATAGTTTAAGTAAAATAGATAAATTAAAAAAATTTAGTAAAGATACTATGTTAGTTATATCATTTTAGTAATAGTTTACTTGCTTATTTTTTAGTGATATTTTTAAAAAATGAAAGAATGGTTTTATATAAAAAAATAACGCAAAATGAAGTTGATTCATTATAAGAAGTAGTTGTTATTGGATTTACTAGAACATATAATACTTTTGGTAGTGCTGAACTTTAATATTAAAACATAGTATTAGTTATGATAGTTTTTTTAATATTCAAGAAATAATAGAAAATGCTGAACGAGAGGCTACTATTAATAGTAGTCAAAAATTTAATTTTATTTCAATATAAGTTATTTTAAATTGATTTTAAAAAGATTGTAACTTTTAAGTTACAATCTTTTTTTACATTTTTGGTAAATTTGGCTTAAATTCAGTTGTTGTTGATTGATTTTGCGAATCCATGGTGTTAATTTTTGTGATTACTTGTTTTGGTCAAAATACTTCTTTTTGTTCTTTTGTAAAGAGTTCAATTTGTTTTATTGTGAATGCAGGTATTTGTTCACTTGTAAAACTTTGTATTTGTTTTGTTGTGAGTGCTTGTATTTGTTGAATTGTAAAACTTTGTATTTGTTCTGCTGTAAATGATTGTATTTGCGTTTGAATTTGATGTGGTATTAATGCTTGAATTTGTTCTATTGTGAATGCAGGTATTTGTTCACTTGTAAAACTTTGTATTTGTTTTGTTGTGAGTGCTTGTATTTGTTGAATTGTAAAACTTTGTATTTGTTCTGCTGTAAATGATTGTATTTGCTCAGGTAATAATGCTTGTATTTGTTTTTCTGTTAGTACTTGTATTTGTTCTGTTGTAAAAGCAGAGATTTGTCAAAATGTAAATTGTTCAATTTGATGTGGCATTAATGCGGGTATTTGTTCGCTTGTGAGTGCTTGTATTTGTTGAAGTGTAAAACTTTTTATTTGTTCTGCTGTAAATGTTTTAATTTGTCAATTTGTTAATCATTTTATTTGTTTTGTTGATAATCTTTGTATTTGTTCAGTTGTGAGTGTTGAAACCAATATATTTGTGCTTCTTTTTTTATGTCTATTTTTGTTTTTAGTTGTTGTTAATGGCGTTGTTATTTGTTGTCTTAACTTTTTTCCTCATTCTTGTGATTTTAAAAAATTTTGATATGTTTGTTCAACTTTATTTTTGTATTCTTGAATAGAATTTTTTCAAGTAATATTTTTTATATTAGTAGGATCTGTACTGTTAGTATTAAAAGTTACCAATTCACTGGTATTATTAATAAGTAAATCATTCATTTTAGATACCTCTTTTTAACTATAAAACTCATTACTTTTTTTAAAGTAATGAGTTAGAAATGTTTAGAATTATTGTTATTTTTACTAAATCTGCTTATCTACTAAAATTTTAGCACCTTATAAATAAAATACAATAAAAAATAAACACGTATTTTAGTTATATAAATTTATAAAAAATGGAATAAAAAATATTAAGAAATAAAAAAGTAAAAGAAGATATATAATTATCTTCTTTTAAAAATTATATAGTTTTTTTAGCAGCAGTTTTTAATAGATTACCTGTGATTAAAGCTGTTAGTTGATCAAAAAACTGATTTGGACCATCAATAGTTCCTCATTCTTGACCAACAGTTATTAGTTTACCTTTATTAACAATAAAAACAATTGGTAAAGCTTTAAATGCTCTTTCTTTATCAACAGGATTTTGAATTTCCTTGACACCTGAATCAGCAACAGGTGCTGAACTATTATCAGAAATTTTATGGTCAAGTAGTCAATGATAAATTTGTTGTTGTCAACTAATTTTTTTATCATTTCAAAATTGGTTAACAATATCACTACTAGGGTTGGCATAAGGAGATTTTTCATAAATTTTAATATCAATAGTTCCATTAGTAGTAACACTGTTTATTTCAGTTTTCTTTTCTGTTAATCAGTTATCTCATTTACTTGGTACATTATTATTTTTGATTTGCATTGTGTGTAAACCGTCAATAATTTGCTTAGAAAGTGGATTATCAGCAGCACCAAGTATACCAAAAAAAGCATGCCCACTATTAACATCACTAATAAATTCTTGATATTTTGAATCATCTGTACAAGCACTAACTTGTAAACTAGTTGTTGTGCCTATTATTAAGACTGCTATTAGTCCAAATTTTTTACGCATTTATTTTCATCACCTTCAATATAATATCATAAAGTTATATGAGTAATAAATTAATAATTAAATATAACGTACTAAGTATACTATGTTATAATCTTAATAACAATATAAAAATCAAAAGGAGTAGTTTTTTTTCTATATGGACAGTAATTGGTATATTTATTTAATAATATTGCTAGTTTTATTATTTTTAAGTGGTTTTTATTCATCTGCTGAAACATCATTAACTTCTTTAAATGTTATAAGAATTAAATCTATTGGTAAATTACGTAGTAAGAAAAGTCGTCGTGCTAATATTGTATTTAAGTTAGTTAAAAATTATAATGTAACTTTAACAACAATTTTACTTGGTAACACAGTAATTAATGTTGGAATTGGTACTTTAAGTACCATATTATTTATTGATTCTTTTCATGTTTCTCCTACTTATGGTCCTTTAATATCAACTTTAGTTTCGGCGATTGTTGTTTTAATTATTGGTGAAATTATACCTAAAAGTGTTGCAAAATTACATCCTGAGACAATAGCTTTAAATTATGCATATATTTTGTATATTCTTAATATTATTTTTTATCCAATAACTTTTATTGTTACTTTATTTCAATTTAAAAGTAAAAAATCAACAAGTTCTGAACAAGAACTTATTGAACTGATTTCAATAATTGAAAGAGAAGGAGTTCTTGAAAAAGCAGAACGTGATTTAATTGAATCTGCAATTAAATTTGATGAAAAATCAGTTTTTCAAGCTATGCATCCCAAAAGTAAAATTAAATATATTTATGATGATACGCCACCTAAAGTTATTAAACATCTATATTTAGAAGAAAAATATAGTAGAATTCCTGTTTTAGATCATGTTAATCAAAATGTAATTGGTATTTTAAATATTAAAGAATTTATTATTAATATGTTAGAAAATGAAAATCCAGATTTATTACAATTAATGTTACCAGCAATTTTTATTTCTAAGCGTACTAAGTTAAATGAAGCATTGGAAATTTTACAAACCGAAAGAATGCATATGGCTATTGTCTGCAATAATAAAGATAAAAAAGATTTTAATGGTATTATTACACTTGAAGATATTCTTGAAGAATTAGTTGGTAAAATTTATGATGAAACTGATGAAATTGGATTGATACAAGAAATAGGAACACATAAGTTTCGTGTTGATGGTTCTTCAAAACTTGAAGTATTATTTAAACGTTATTTAAAAAGAAAACCTCCAAATTATAATAAACAAACTGTCCAAGAATGATATATGTTTAAAACAAAAGTAAAGAAAGTAAGGAAAAATAGCCCACTTTTAAAATTTCGAAATTTTTCATTTAAAGTTATAAAGGTTCGCAAAGAATTTGCTGTTTTTGAAGTTGAAATTTTTACTAATAAAAAAATTAAAAATAAATGAGAATAGTTAGTGCAGTATTTTTATTTAAATGCTACAATGTAAAATCATAATTATAATTATGATATAAAGGGGAGGTTAATTATGAAAAAAGGTATTAAATTAGTAACTATGATTACAGCATTAAATCTTGTAACAGTTAATGGTTTAATGTTAACGTTTTCTCCAGACAGTGATCATTATGTCTATTTAAATAAGCATGATGCTAATGCTAGTTTATTAAAATGAAAACTTTCACCAGAAAGATGCAAAGATGGTAAAAAAATATGAATATAAAATACATCAAATGGTAAGTAAAGAAAGTATTGATGAATTTAATAACTTGTATGATAATAATAAAAGTGATGTAATTTGAAGTAATTATGATAGTTTACAATATGATTTAACTCATACTAAAATTGGTGGTAAAACCATTGATGTTAATTGAGTTGAAATGTATAAAAAAGCTGGTTTAAATAATGAACAATTACAATTAGCAGAGCAACAACAATTACGTTTTTATAATATTTTTGCTAAAGTTTTTCATAAAAACACTGTTATTAAACTAATTCAAAAAGTAGCACCAGTTGCTGTAAGTGATAGCACAGTAGCATGAACTGCTTTTAATTCAAAAGCTGATAATCAACGTATGGGTTATGGTCCTGAATTTGCAAATATTAATTTAATTGATCAACAATTTCAAGAGGGATTTTGATCTTCAGATCAAATAATTAGTGTTACAACTCACGAATATGGTCATGCTTTAAGTAATTTTATTGGTTTAAGTGCTGATGAAAGAAATTCATTTAATGCTAATTGAAAGTGACCAGATAGCAGTTATAGTGATATTAATACTAATATGACATCAGTTTCTCATAAACTAACCGTTAACAATGATAACAAACAAATTTATGATCGTACTTGATATTTAATTGATTATTTAGGTCAACAAGCAAAATTAACTAATATTAAGCAAAAATTATTATTTGGTTTAATAACAGTTAATAGTAATTATGGTCGTAGTGCCTGATTTAATGGTAAATATAATATAAATCTTGATGATGAATTTTTTGCCGAAAGTTTTGCTAGGTGAATTTTAACGCCCCAGAATCAGCGTGATTGAGGATGAGAATTAGAAAATAGTTTTTTCTTACATTATTTACCAACGGTTTTATAGCATTTTACTAGTTAAAAAGGAGAAATAATTCTCCTTTTTTATTATTTGGTATAATAAATTTAAATAAAAGAATTGAGGAAAGTAGGTAATTTTATGTTTGGCAAAAATATCCATGATCATGAATCACAGCAAAAAAGTTGTTTAAAATGTCAGTATGAAAAACTTTTTAAAACAGGTAAAATATTATTTGATGAATGAGATAAACAACCACCAGCATCTGCTCAATTACTTAAAATAAAAAAGCAATTAAATGAATTAAAAATTAAAATTGAAGAACAAAAAAATGATTCGGAATTAAAGTTTTGTGCCAATCACCGAGAAATTTTTGACTTCTTGCCTTTAGAAGTTTTATAGTTTTTTTGTATTAATAGTATTAAAATATTTATATTTAGTAGAAATTAATGCCCTATTGTTTTAAAAAATAAAACAATAGGTTTTTTTATTTTAGTATATTAAATTTATAAAAAACTTTTTTAAATAAAAACCTATTTACTTTAAAAATAAAGTAAATAGGTTAAAAACTTATATTAATTTTTAAAAACTATATCATATTACAAATATAGAAATAATAGTTAATATATTTTCATTCCTATTAAATATAAATTTCACTTTCTTCATAAAGATTTAATAATTTTGCTAAATGATCACCAACTCCACCCTCATCATTAGTTTTAGTAGTAATATCATTGGCAATACTTTTAATAACAATATTACCATTTTTCATTGCTACACCATAGCCAACTTCCATCAACATTTCTTTATCATTAATTTCATCACCATAAGCAATAACATCTCTAATATCAACATTATAATATTGAGCCAAAATGCGAGCTGTCATTCCTTTATCAATAAATTTACTTGAAATTTCAAAGATTAGTTTATTATTATCATAGCGATTTCAAGTATTTACCTTAATTGAGTTTGAATATTTTTCTAAGTCACGATATACTTGATCAAGATTAGTATTTTCTTTAAATTCAATTAAAATGGCATTAGCGCTCCCTTTTCAATCACGAATTAATTTACTAATTGTAAAAGTATCATTCTCAATAGTATCTAAATGAAAATAAGTTTCAAAGAAATCATCTTTTTTTCAACATACTGCTTTGTTGTAATATTCAATAACCGCGTTTTCAATTTGTTGAAAAATATAGTCTTCATTTAAAATATGTTTAACAATTGTTTCAGAAATTGGAAAAACTAATCGTTTGAATTTTTTGATTTTTGGATCATGAATATGGCCACCATTAAAATTGCATAGTAATGTATTAAGACCTAATTCACGATAAAATTTAATTGATCCACGATAAGGTCGACCAGTGACAATACAAACAATATGACCTTGTTTTTGAGCATCAATTAGTGCTTTTTTAGTATTAATATGAATTTCTCGACCACCACTTTTTAATAGAGTACCATCTAAATCAACTAGGATTAAATGTTTTTGTTTTTTATTGTATAAAGACATTATCTCTTCCTCCTATCTTTCTTTCTCGATAAAATTAATACCCATTGTGTCTTGAACAAAGTTTAATTTTTTAGTAGCAATATTATTAGCAAAATTTGCACCTTCTTCTAAATATTTTGCTAATTGTGATGATTTTTCGTTAATAAATTCTTGGTATTTTTTTTGCATTGGTTCTAATAAATCATTTATTACTTTAATTACTTCTTCTTTTAAAAAACCATAATTGTGATTGCTGAAGTATTGTTCACAAGTTTTGATATCTTTTTTAGTAATGCTAGCATAAATAGTTAATAAATTACTAACTCCAGGCTTATGTTCTGGATCAAATTTAATAATATTTTCTGAATCAGTAACTGCTTTTTTAATTTTATTGGCAACTTCTTGTTTGCTATCGCTTAAAAAAATAGTATTTTTTAGATTAGTATCAGATTTTGACATTTTTTTTTCAGGTTCTTGTAAACTCATAATTTTCTGTGCTTGTTTATCAATAATGATTTTAGGAATTTTGAATAAATCAGTTTTATAATTGTTATTCATTCTTGTTGCTAAAGTTTTTGTCAATTCTAAATGTTGAGTTTGATCAACACCAACTGGCACAAAATCAGCGTCATATAGTAAAATATCAGCAGCCATTAATGCTGGATATGTAAGAATACCTGTTGGAATACTAATCGTTTTATTTTGTTGATTTGTCATTTTTTGACTTTTATCTTTAAATTGTGTCATTCGTTCTAATTCACCGACATAACTATTACATAATAATATATATCCTAATTGACTATGGGCTAAAACATCAGATTGAATAAAAATATGAGATTTATTTGGTATAATACCAGCAGCAAAATATCAAGCGGCAATATCTTTAATATTATCTCTTAATTCTTGTGCTTTTATTGGTAGTGTTAATCCATGTAAATTTGCAACAAATATTAAGAGTTCATGTTCTTCTTGCAATTTTAAAAAATTATTAATTGCTCCCAAGTAGTTACCAAGAGTTAATTTTCCAGTGCTAGTTATTCCGGATATAATACGAGCCATATATTTTGCTTCCTCCAAATTATTTTTTTAATATAATTAATTATCAATGATAAAGTTAAATAATTCAATTAATTATATTAAAATTTGTTTGATTTTGATATAATAAAAACATAAATTAAAAATAGTTTTTGACCCATAGCTTTTATTTTTTAAGAGTAATGGGTTTTTTACTTTATAAAGGAGTTTTTTTATGTTATTTGGAGAAGAAAAATATAAGGATGATTTACAAAAATATTTAAAGAAAATAAAAGATCGAAACAATGTGAAAGAATATCTTCAAACTCTTGGGTTAAAACTCGAGGAATTAGAAATCAAGAAACAAAATATTGCTGAAAAACAAGCAAGTTTTGAATTTGAAAGAAAACAACTAGAAGATATATTGAAGAAAGCTGAAAGTCAATTAAGAAATATCAAAGATAGTGAAGATAAAAAAAACATTTATTGAACAATATGTTAATCAGATGACTGATAAATTAAAAGCAGTTAATGAATATATATATACTTTAGAAGTTGAAAGTAAAGAAACTAGTAAAGATATAAAAAACAGAAATCTAGACAGAGTAGATAACAGAAGAACCTTAGAAAGAATTAGAAATGAATTATTTAATTTAAAAAAAATAATTCAAGAATCATCTTTTTTTAATGGTAGTTTAAAAGCATTAAAAGAAAATATGACAAAATTACAAGAAGAAAAAACTAAAATATTAAATTTAAAAAAAGAAATTTTAAAAAAAGAAGAATTGAAAGTGGAATTACAAAGTTTAGAAAAGTTAATTGCATTAATAAAACAAAAATCAGAAATTGAATTAGAAATTGAAAGATTAGAAAAAAACAAGGAACAATTAACAACAGAGATTGATGTAAATAACGGTCAAATACAATCTATTTTTAATGATAATGAAACTTCTAAAGAACAATTAATCACAAAAATAGATGAAATAAATTTAAATATTAAAACATTAAATGACAAGATAGATGCAAAAACTAATTCAATTTCTCGTTTAGAAGAAGAAATTGAAAGTAATGATAAAGATATTAATTTAAAAGTAAAAGATTCAGAAAATATTTTTCAGAATCTTTTACTTTTACAAGATTGAAGAGATAGTAATTGACGTCGTGTTATTGCAATATTAACTTTTGGCATTTTTTGTAGTTACAAAAGTGTTCAAAAAAAATTAGATAAAGAATTTGTTAATCGAAGTAATATAAATAAAGAAATTGCTGATTTACGAATGACAAATGAAAGTAAAATAAAACAAAAAAAAGATTTGTCTGATGAAATATTAAAACATAAAAAAGAGACAAATATATTAAAGGAAAATTGACTAGTATTAAAAGCACAATTAAGCAAAAAGAATAATACTAAAGAAATAGAAGATTTAAAAGTAACTAATAGTCAAAAACAATTTTTATTAGAAAATACAATACTAAAAATTAAACAACAAAGAGAAAAATTAAAAAATATTTCAATTGAAAATACGTAACCATTAACTGATTTAGAAATACTTCAAAAAGAAAAAAGTGATAAATTAAATTCATTAAATGCCATTAGTTTAGATAAACTTGATAAAAATATAGAAACAGTAATAGTAAGAGAAAGTGAATTAAAAATAAAAATTAATGAAAATGAATCATCTATTTCAGATTCTAGTTTAGATAATTTTAAGATAGAAGTAGAAATTGAAACAAAAAAACAACTTTTAGAAATAGAACCATTTACTAAACATTTCCTAAATGAAATAAACAATATCCTCAAATTACTAAATCTTGATATAAAAATTGAGATAATTTAATGGTTTTTATTAGTTATCCAGTAGAAATCAAAAGAGTGATTTATACTACAAATGCTATTGAATCTGTTAATAGTCAATTACGAAAAATCATCAGAAATAAAAAAGTTTTTCCTAATGATATGGCAGTTTTCAAAATATTTTACTTGGCAATTGAAAATATAACAAAAAAATGAACATTGCCTATTCAAAATTGAAATACAGCAATTGCTCATTTTATGATAAAATTTGAAGACAGAATTAATCTAAATTAGTAACTTTGTAAAACAAAGATACACAGATTATTAAAAAGCCTCTATCTCAATTTTTATATCAAGATTTAGTAATTTGAGGATATTGTTTATTTCATTTACTTTCAAACGATTCTAAAGCTTGCATTGCTTGTTCTTCACTACATGCACTATAAATTGGTTTTAAATCTGCAACTAGACCTTTTCGATGTTTGTATGAAACATATTTTAAACTATTTCTAATTTGATGAACAATGCATAATTGATGTTCTGTTTTAGGATAAACTGATTGTATTGCTTCTGACATGCCTGTTAAATTATCACTACAAGCAATAAGAATATCATTTAAGCCACGATTTTTCATTTCTGTGAAATTAGATAATCAAAACTTAGAACCTTCATTTTCACTAATTCATAATCCTAAAACATCTTTTTTGCCTTCTAAATTAACTCCTAATGCTATATAAACTGATTTGTTAATAATCCGTTTATCTTGTCGTACTTTAACTACTATACAATCAAAATAAACAATAGGATAAATACTTTCTAATGGTCGATTTTGTCATGCTTTAACATCATCAATAACATCATCAGTAATTTGACTAATAACACTTTCACTAATATCAGCACCATGATATAACTCTTGCAACTGCATTCTAATGTCAGATAATGTCATTCCTTTTGCATACAAGGAAAGAACTTGTTGATCAAAACCATCAAATCTTCTTTGCCTTTTAGGAACTATTACAGGAGTAAAATTACTATTGCGATCTCTTGGTACATCAATTTCAATTTTACCTTGTTGAGTTATTAATTTTTTTGAACTTGTACCATTACGAGCATTTTCAGTAGTACTATGTTGATTTTTTTCATATCCTAAATAATTTTGCATCTCAGAATTCAACATTTTTTCTACTAATCTTTTTGTTAATTCTTTATATAAACCGCCAGGTTTAAAAACTGTTGTTAAATCTTCAGTATTTTCTAGTAATAAATCTACTGCTTTTGATATTGGATCATTATTATTAAAGTTATCTTTTTTAGCCATCTGTAACTCACTCTTTCTAGTCATTTAATTATATTTACTAGAATTAATTAAACATAGTTATTTTTGTAAGTTACACAGATTACTAAACATTTCCAATAATTTTAATATTTTGGTTTTCTTTTTCATTTTGAATTATTATCAACATTACGTTTAAAATCATTTCTATTGTTATGAGATGAAAAATTTAATTTAGTCGGTACTTTAACAACATTTTTAGGTAAATCTCAACCTGTAGTATCTAGTAAAGTAATTTCGTGATTTTGATAATATTGAATTTCTTGAATTTCATTATATTGAACTCTATTACTTACTAAAGTAATAGCAGTGCCTTGTGCTCCAGCACGAGCTGTTCTACCAATACGATGAGTATAGTACTCATATTCGCGTGGAATATCATAATTAAAAACATAATCAATACCATTAATGTCAATTCCTCTAGCAACAACATCAGTAGCAATTAGTACTTTAACCTTACCATTTTTAAATTGTCTCATTGCTTCCATACGTTCTCTTTGACTTTTATCACCGTTAATAACAGCACATTTAATATTATTTTGTTCTAATAATTGTGCGATTTTGTTAGTAAAATCTTTTGTATTTGAAAAAACAATACTTAATTGTGGTTGTAATTTTTGATATAAAGCAACTAATGCAGTTTCTTTTGTTATATTACGACAATCAAAATAATATTGTTTAATATTTGCTTGTTGTAATTTTTGACTTTCATCTTCAACACTAATACTAACTGGATTATTTTGATAATCATCAGCAATTTTTAAAACTGGTTTTGACATTGTCGCTGAAAAAAGAACAGTTTGAATATTTTGAGGTGAATTTTCAAATAAGAAATCAATATCTTTTTTAAATCCCATTTTTAACATTTCATCTGCTTCATCTAAAACTAATGTTTTAATTGAATTTAATCTTAAACTGCCACGATTAATATGATCAGTAATTCTTCCTGGTGTTCCAACAACTATGTTACTAGTTCTTAAATCATATAATTGATTTCTAATATTAACACCACCGCATAATAAAGCAACATTAACGCCATTTAAAAAATAAGCATATTTTTTTACTTGTTTAGCAACTTGGATTGCCAATTCTCTAGTTGGACAAACAATAATGGCTTGATTACGATATAATTTTATATCTAAATTATGTAATATAGGTAAGACAAAGGCAGCAGTTTTTCCGGTTCCGGTATGACTTTTTCCAATAATATCTTTTTTTTGTAAAGAAACTGGAATTGTCTTCTTTTGAATTGGTGTTGGGGTAGTATAACCCCATTTAGCAATAGCAGCAGTTAATTCTTGTTTTAAATTTAGTTCTGTAAAACTCATATATTTCTCCTTAAAAATAAATTTTGAATAAATTTAGAAAAAATGATAATTATAACCTGAAAAATAACCTCTAAAAGAGGATTATTTTAAAAAAGGATTAGTTTTATTTATTATTTATATATAATATACTTACTTACATTTTAAAGTATTAATTCATCTAATTTTTCTAAAATTAAAAGTTGTCAAATAATTTCATGATATTATTTATTTCTTTGACATCATTAACAACTTTTTTGATATTTTTTTATCAATCATATCTTAAAAGAAAATTGCGAATTAATCAACAACTTAAATATAATACACTATTTTTAATTAAATGTAAAGATAAATTTATAGAAATGAAAATATAAAAATAATAATTAAAATACTATACAAATTTTTAAATTTATTAAAATTAAAAATTTAAATTATATTAGAAATTTTTTATCATAACAAAAAATTTTGAAAAATAATATAAATTATCAAACATCAGTATCTGCTTTTTTAATAATTCAATTATCAAATAAAATATGATTATTTTTATGATTCTTAATCATTCCAGTTAAAAAATTAGTGTTTGCATAACGAATAGTTAAATAATTATAACCATGCATACCACCCGCATTTCTTTTAACTTTAAATGTATTATCATCTACTTTTTCCACACTAGTTCTATCACTTAAAGTTGGATTTTTTGCTCCTTTTCAAAGACCATTTAAAGTAACTGAAATATTACCTTTAATAAGATTTTCGGTTGTAGCTTTAGAACTTATTTTTGAACTAATATAGTCACTAATATCACTCATTGTTTTATTATTTTGAACAAAATTATCAAAATCTCCGGGATTCATATATATTGTTAAATTATTATCAGTAGTGATATCAATACGCCCTTTAGCAAATTCACTTTTTGTATAAAATATTTTACCTAATGCTGTTGCTGTTTGCTCTGCTCATTCACCTTGCGTTTGATTAGGGCTAATATTAATAAAATCTAAAGTCATTGGCGTTAATCTTAATCCTGAAATGCTTCAATCACTAATAGTGATTTTTCCAAAAGCATTAATTTTATTTTTACTTTCTTCAGGCACTCCTTGTTTTCCAACAAGTCACTTAGTAATCTCATCTGAAAAAGTTGTTGCTGTTGGTGATAAATAATTTTTCAAAGAATCAATTGCTTCATCAATTGTAGATTTAGTAAGCGCTTCATACATATGATCACCACTAGCATAAACATCATTTTTTTGAAGAACTTCTGATTGAGCATTAATATCAACTTTAGTAATATTAACTTTATCGTTATTAAGTTTTCTAGTAATTAATTCTTTTGCTTTTTGTAATAAACTTTCACTATCAGTAGTGGTGCTTTCTATTTGTATCATAAAATCTTTTAATACTTTTGTTACATTACCAGTTGAAGCTTCAATTAAAGACTTTAAATTAGCGCCAGTATTAGCGTAATTAAAATCAAAAATATTAGATACTTCAATTTCTGTCTTTTTGTTACTTTCATCTTTATAAGATAATTTTAATTTTAAGTCTGCAGCAAGTTTATATCACATTGTTATGTTATACGTTGCTGGATCATAATTTTCAATATCAAAATCAGCTTTTTCCTTAGTTCAATTGAATTGTTTATTTGTCATTTTTGTTCCATTAAAATCAATTTTTAAAATTTCACTAGTAGTTATATTATTAAATAATGGTTTTAAATCAGATGGTTGTAATAAATAATCCTCAATAATAAGATTTGTAATATCTTTTTGAAGCCTAGTTAAAAATATATCCTTTATTTTACTATCAACCAGAGTGTCACTATCTTTAGGTAAACTATTTAAATTAGTAGTAATATCTTTTCCAGATTCACCAAATTCATCTTCAAAAGTTAAATTCTTATATTCACTAATTAAATTTGCAAGTCCTAAACTAATTTGCTCTTTAGCTTTTTTTAATAATTCTTGTACATCAGCATTTTCCGATACTTCATCATCAGTATCAGAACTATTACCATTTCCACATGCCACTACATTTACTGCTAATGGTGCTGTTAATCCAAAAATTGCTAATAATTTTAATATTCCCTTCACTCTAGTACCCTCCTAAAATTTCTTTTAATATATTTTATTAAAGTTTTAGTATATTCTATAATATTTATAATTAAAATGTTGTGAATATATTAACTTTAATATTTCAGTAAACTAATAAGTTTATAAAAAATCAAGTTTAATTTAATAATTAAAAAATAAGCATTGTAATCATAATTATTAGATTATCTTTTATATCAAAATTTGTTAAATTTTATTACTTATAATTAAAATGTTTAAATAATTTTTCTTTTTTTATGCAGTTTAATAAAAAATAATTTTTCTTTTTCATTAAATTATATTTTATAAACAAAAAAAATAATTGATTATAATTGATAATATGTAAAGGAGAAAAAATAATGGACAGATTACTAGAAACCACAACGAAAACTATAGAAAAAACTAAAACCAAAAAGGCAAGTTGATTTAAGTTATTTAGATTAATTATAATTAAAATTAGTTACAGTTTTATTACGGCATTTTTATTTTTATTTTCAATAGTAATTTCGGTATTGAGCATTAGTGTTTTGTTTTTTTTAAATTTATCAATAGAAGATTTTATTATTGATTTACAATATTATATTATGATTTTTTATAGTATATTTTTATTTATTTTTATTTTATTAAATGCTATAAGAATTTTTGGTACTCAATTTGAAGATAGTTCTTTCTTATTATTACTTACTAAACCTTATACAAGAAATGTTATTATTTTAACTCAATACGCTACTTTATTTTTTATGAGTTTAACTTTTATTTTCATAAATATTATTGCTTTATTAATATTTGGCGGGATTTGTGGAATTATTATAAAAGTTTCTTATTTAGCTTTTTACGTATTAACTATCCTAAAGTTTTTTGGCTTTTGCTCTTTATTTGCTGTTTTAGTTACTGTTGGTGTAGTAACAATGTTAGTTTTTACTCCATCACAAACAGTTTTTTTAATTTTTGTTATTTTCTGTAGTCTATTTTTATTAGGTGGTTTGCCTTACTCATTAACCAAAATAAATAGTGACATTATTAAAATTAATTTTGAAAATAATATCCAATATACTGTTAGTGAAATCAAAGAAGCAATTTTATTTAAACAAAATTTAGAAAAAGGATTAATTAAATATCCAAATTTAACAAAAGCTATTTTTGATTTTTATTCTAATCTTAGTGATCAAGAATTAAAGGATATTAAAAAAAATAATGTTATTAATAAGCGTATTGATTTTTATCAAAAATTAGGATTTATTAAAACAAATCCTACTGTTAAAACTCTTAGTGGTAAAACAACCACTTGAAAACCAATTGAATTTCAAAATAAAGATATATTTATGAAAATTACTTTTAATAGTTATTTTAAAAACTTAGATGAATTAAAAAATAATGTTGATAATAATCAAATTACAGAAGACTTAATTAATATAATTAATGATTATGATAAAAAGTATAATATTGATTCATTTATGGATCTGCAAAGTGGTAAAGCACCTTCACTATTAACATACGATACTGATATTAATAATACTTATATACAAATTACAGGTCCAATATTAGAAAAACCCGTTCCACTATCACCCAAGGAAATTAAAAATATTTTTATTGATACATATGCATATAAATTTGATTTTCGTAATGAATTTAATAAAATTTTTTATAATCCTGTTTATTTTTTAGTTAGAACAACCGAAGAATATATTTATAATCAAATTCATACTTATCGTCAGATTACTAATAATTCTGTTACTAATGATAAAAATTATAAAAATTACATTAGTATTGCAAATAGTTATCAATTTATCAATGCAATAAATTTTATTGAACATTGAAATCAAATTTGAACTTATTTTATGGACTACTATGGTGATTTTTGATTTGAACCTTATGCAACATCTAGTATCGATTTTGATACACAAAAAAATACTTTATTTAGTTATCCTGATTTTAAACTAACACTAAATAATAAAAAAATAAAAACTGATAACATTGATTATTTTCAAAATAATCAATCAGTTCTTGAAATATATTGTGGATTTTCTATCTTTTTATTCTTACTTTCTTATTTAATGTATAATCGAAAAATTGTTAGTTAGGAGAAAACTTATTATGGGAACTACAGAAGACATTATGATTAGTGTCAGAAACTATAACAAAAAATTTAAAAAGTTTAATATTAGTAATATAAATTTTACTGTATTTAAAGGAACTATTCATGCTTTGGTTGGTCAATCTGGTAGCGGAAAATCTGTTTTATTAAAGTCTATCATTGGTGCAATCCCTAGTAACAGATACAGTGGTACAATTAAGGTTAATGATTACAAAGCAGGAAGTGCAAAATCAAAATTAAGTTTAGGTTATTCCTTAAATTTAGAAAACTTTCCACAAGGTTTAACAGCTTATAATTTTCTAAAATATTTAGGACAAACAACCACTATTACCGATAGTGCTCTAGAAGTTAATTTACAAAAATTATTAAATAATTTTAATTTATGAGAACATCGTAATAAGGGTTTAAATTCTTTCTCTTCAGGAATGAAAAATAGAATTATGCTAATTCAAGCCTTAGCACATGATCCAGAACTAGTAATTCTTGATGAACCTGGTGCAAACTTAGATTCAGAGTCACGAAAATATTTTACAAATGTATTAAAAAGATTAAAAGCAGAAGGTAAAACTATTTTCTTAACAACTCATATGATTAACGAGGTTAAAGATATTATTGATGATTGTACTATTATTGATTTGGGAAAAATGCTTTATAGTGGACCAATAGCAAAATTTGATGTTGGCAAAATTTTTATTTTGACTACTAACAATTTACCATTAACAGCCACTATATTAACAAAATATCAATATCAATTTAAATATCTTAAAGATTTAAATGAAATCTTAATTCGCTTAGATACACAAGAAAAAATTGATAATCTTAGTTCAATTTTAAATAAATATAAAATTGGTATTCAAAATCTTTATGAAAAAGAAATAGATTTATCACATTTAAAAAATTTTTTATAAAATAAAAAACAAAAATTTAACTATAAAATTTCTAATCTTTTTAATTTCTTATAGTATAATTATTTATAAACTTAATATAAGTTTAATTATTTTAAATAAATACCTTTTCATTTTAATAAGGAGAAAAAATGCAAAAAGTTAATGAATGAATAAATAAACATCAACATGAATTTAAGAAAACACTTGAAGAAAAAAATCAAATAAAAATAAATTGAGAACAAGAATACAAAATAATGGGCGGTTGTCAAAGTTACGAAATAATTAATTATCATATTAGTAACTTATTTCCGAAATTACCATTTAAAAATGATGATAGACAAATTAAAGGAAATGTTTAGTAATCTGTGTAACTTACAAAAATAACTATGTTTAATTAATTCTAGTAAATATAATTAAATGACTAGAAAGAGTGAGTTACAGATGGCTAAAAAAGATAACTTTAATAATAATGATCCAATATCAAAAGCAGTAGATTTATTACTAGAAAATACTGAAGATTTAACAACAGTTTTTAAACCTGGCGGTTTATATAAAGAATTAACAAAAAGATTAGTTGAAAAAATGTTGAATTCTGAAATGCAAAATTATTTAGGATATGAAAAAAATCAACATAGTACTACTGAAAATGCTCGTAATGGTACAAGTTCAAAAAAATTAATAACTCAACAAGGTAAAATTGAAATTGATGTACCAAGAGATCGCAATAGTAATTTTACTCCTGTAATAGTTCCTAAAAGGCAAAGAAGATTTGATGGTTTTGATCAACAAGTTCTTTCCTTGTATGCAAAAGGAATGACATTATCTGACATTAGAATGCAGTTGCAAGAGTTATATCATGGTGCTGATATTAGTGAAAGTGTTATTAGTCAAATTACTGATGATGTTATTGATGATGTTAAAGCATGACAAAATCGACCATTAGAAAGTATTTATCCTATTGTTTATTTTGATTGTATAGTAGTTAAAGTACGACAAGATAAACGGATTATTAACAAATCAGTTTATATAGCATTAGGAGTTGATTTAGAAGGCAAAAAAGATGTTTTAGGATTATGAATTAGTGAAAATGAAGGTTCTAAGTTTTGATTATCTAATTTCACAGAAATGAAAAATCGTGGCTTAAATGATATTCTTATTGCTTGTAGTGATAATTTAACAGGCATGTCAGAAGCAATACAATCAGTTTATCCTAAAACAGAACATCAATTATGCATTGTTCATCAAATTAGAAATAGTTTAAAATATGTTTCATACAAACATCGAAAAGGTCTAGTTGCAGATTTAAAACCAATTTATAGTGCATGTAGTGAAGAACAAGCAATGCAATCTTTAGAATCGTTTGAAAGTAAATGAAATAAACAATATCCTCAAATTACTAAATCTTGATATAAAAATTGAGATAATTTAATGGTTTTTATTAGTTATCCAGTAGAAATCAAAAGAGTAATTTATACTACAAATGCTATTGAATCTGTTAATAGTCAATTACGAAAAATCATCAGAAATAAAAAAGTTTTTCCTAATGATATGGCAGTTTTCAAAATATTTTACTTGGCAATTGAAAATATAACAAAAAAATGAACATTGCCTATTCAAAATTGAAATACAGCAATTGCTCATTTTATGATAAAATTTGAAGACAGAATTAATCTAAATTAGTAACTTTGTAAAACAAAGATACACAGATTATTAAAAAGCCTCTTCATTTACTTTCAAACGATTCTAAAGCTTGCATTGCTTGTTCTTCACTACATGCACTATAAATTGGTTTTAAATCTGCAACTAGACCTTTTCGATGTTTGTATGAAACATATTTTAAACTATTTCTAATTTGATGAACAATGCATAATTGATGTTCTGTTTTAGGATAAACTGATTGTATTGCTTCTGACATGCCTGTTAAATTATCACTACAAGCAATAAGAATATCATTTAAGCCACGATTTTTCATTTCTGTGAAATTAGATAATCAAAACTTAGAACCTTCATTTTCACTAATTCATAATCCTAAAACATCTTTTTTGCCTTCTAAATCAACTCCTAATGCTATATAAACTGATTTGTTAATAATCCGTTTATCTTGTCGTACTTTAACTACTATACAATCAAAATAAACAATAGGATAAATACTTTCTAATGGTCGATTTTGTCATGCTTTAACATCATCAATAACATCATCAGTAATTTGACTAATAACACTTTCACTAATATCAGCACCATGATATAACTCTTGCAACTGCATTCTAATGTCAGATAATGTCATTCCTTTTGCATACAAGGAAAGAACTTGTTGATCAAAACCATCAAATCTTCTTTGCCTTTTAGGAACTATTACAGGAGTAAAATTACTATTGCGATCTCTTGGTACATCAATTTCAATTTTACCTTGTTGAGTTATTAATTTTTTTGAACTTGTACCATTACGAGCATTTTCAGTAGTACTATGTTGATTTTTTTCATATCCTAAATAATTTTGCATTTCAGAATTCAACATTTTTTCAACTAATCTTTTTGTTAATTCTTTATATAAACCGCCAGGTTTAAAAACTGTTGTTAAATCTTCAGTATTTTCTAGTAATAAATCTACTGCTTTTGATATTGGATCATTATTATTAAAGTTATCTTTTTTAGCCATCTGTAACTCACTCTTTCTAGTCATTTAATTATATTTACTAGAATTAATTAAACATAGTTATTTTTGTAAGTTACACAGATTACTAAACATTTCCTTGAGATAATTTAATGGTTTTTATTAGTTATCCAGTAGAAATCAAAAGAGTGATTTATACTACAAATGCTATTGAATCTGTTAATAGTCAATTACGAAAAATCATCAGAAATAAAAAAGTTTTTCCTAATGATATGGCAGTTTTCAAAATATTTTACTTGGCAATTGAAAATATAACAAAAAAATGAACATTGCCTATTCAAAATTGAAATACAGCAATTGCTCATTTTATGATAAAATTTGAAGACAGAATTAATCTAAATTAGTAACTTTGTAAAACAAAGATACACAGATTATTAAAAAGCCTCAAATTATTCATTTTTATAAAGTTTTTTTATTTTCATTTTTTTTCTTATTTTCGATTTCTTGTTGTTGTCTTTCTTTTTCAGCTTTTTCGGATTCTTTTTTTAATTTATTAGCTGCAATTTTTTCTTTTATTCTTGCTATTTCTTTTTCTCTTTTATTTTTTTCATCCATAAAAATCCCTTTCTCACTATTTTTTTTGGCATATTTATTCTTATACATCTAAAATACCCAAAATCAGTGTACATTTTTTAGAAAAAAAAATAAATATAAAATATTAAAAAAGTCACTCTTTTAAAAAGAGTGACTAAAAATTAAATTTAAATAGTGCTTTTAATTGAATGACATTGGATGGTATATTCCTGTACTTGTTGATGGTTGGTTATTTATATCATTTGCAAATTGATATGGATTGTCAATAGGAAATTCTTCTATTGATGTTTCGTCATCAGTTTCTTTTTCATTTGATGATTTTTCTGATTCTATTTGTTGTGATAAAACTTCTTCAATAGCAGAATCTTCAAATTCTTCTTCCTGATATTTTTTAAACAATTCATCAAGAGTTGTGAATTTCCCATTGTTTTCTAATTTTTCTAAATGTTTTTCAAGAAAAACTGCTTCTTTTTTAGTAAATCCACAACAACTAGTTAATATTTCTGTGATTTTTTTTATAGTTATTGGTTGATTAAATACATCTTTATAAAAATCAGAAATAGCAAAAGCAATCATATCAATTGCTGTTACACCAATTGAAAATCCTAATGTTGTTCATCTAACAAATTTTTCATAAAATAATTTTGTGGCTTTTTGAAATCCATATTCAGTAACTAATGCAGCTTCTGTTTTAACAGCATTAACAGTACAAGTGACTGATAAAAATAAAGGGATTGCCATTAATATTTTTTTATATCTAGTTTGTTTTTCAACTCATTTTGAAAGTTTTTCAGGACAAAGATTAGTTGGAATTCCTAAGTTTGTTAAACCCGATTTAAAAATATTATTAATTGGTCTCATAACGAAATAACGACTTATATTTGCTGCTAAAGCACCTGTAGTAAAAATGTCTTTCGTGATTCAATCATGTAAATTAAAATCTTCTTTAGAAGTATTTTCTGATGAACCAGTTAGAATAATATGACTACCTGCCCATGTTAGTGTTTCTAAAGTTAAATTAACTAAAAGATTACGTCCTCAATTAGTTACTAATGCTATTGGTTTATTATTTTGTTGTTCCATAGTTTTAATTGTTTTATTTGCTAAAGATATTACTTGTTTAATTTCAATATCATTATTAGCATTATTATTTTCTATTTGTGAATTAATAATTAGTTTTTTAATTCGTTCAATTTCTTTTTTAAAATTTGGATGATATTCAAATTCTGTTTCTACACAATTTTCAATTTGATTAAATTTCTGTATTAAATCATTAAGTATGGAAATATTTGAAAAATATTTCATTAATTTTTGATGGTCTTCTTCAAATAAAAGTGTTTCAAATATTTCTTTATATTTTTCAAAGTCACTGGTATTAAATTGGTTGATTTCAATGGGATTTGTTTTGTTTTTTTTATTAAAAAAAACATCTCGTGATCAACTTGAAGCTGCTGAAGTGAAAAATGTGCCAAGTGCAGTATCAAGTAATACCATAACATAATTTTGTCAATTTCAAAATATAGCATCAATATAATCTTGGGATGTGTGTTCTTTACCATCAATGGGAAAATTAGAAACTACTCTTTGTAAATTTTTACCAGTAAGTCCAATATAAATTTCTAATAATCCTAAAAATTTATATGCAATATTTCTTATTATTCCTGGTTTTGTTTGATCAATAAAATTTTGTATTATTGTTAAATATTTATATAATTTTAATAAAATATTTAAATCTCTATTATTAGAATTTTCTTTAAATAATTTTAATTGTTCATTAAGTGCGTTGGTATTTGTTATAAATTTATTAAGATTATTAATAGTTTTTATAGTAATACCTTCTAAGAATTGATTTTCGGGTGATAATTTTCTTTCTTTTTTTTGAAAAGTTTTTAAATCTAAATTATCATCAATATATTTATCAATATCATTGTATTCTTTTTTATATATTTCTATTGTATTTCTATTAAAGTTTATTTTTAATAATTCTAAAATCACTATAATTACTGTTCCATTTTTTTCAACAAATGTTAGTTTTTGTCAGTATTGATTGTTATTAATGGTAATAGTGCTTTCATTAAAAAAAGTTAAACTATCAAAGTTATTTTTAATTTGGGTTTCATATTTTCAATTTCCATTATCATCGAGTTTTTTTTGTGTTGTTCCTCCATAACGACTACTACAATTTATTCAATTATTTTCTTCACTATCTTCTATTTCGATAATTGTACTTGAACTATTAAGACTTTCAGTACTACTTGAATTACTATCATTTATAGAAGGTTGTTGATGAGTAACTCCATAATTACTATGTTTATTTTTTTCTAATAAAGGCTTTTTTTCTTCATTTGGCATTTTATTTTCTCCTTTAAGTATAAAAGTCCTATTTTGTTTATAAAAACAAAATAGGACTTAAAAATATATTTAAACATATATCTGATTTGGATTATATCATTTATTTAATAGTTTTTAAATAAAAAATATCTTTTTATATATAGTTAATAAAAATTAAGTTTTAATTATTTATTTAAAAAATTCAGTAAATGATTTTTTGCTATGACGTTCAAGAAATTTATTAAATTCAATTGTTTTTTCATTTTTAATTTTTTCTAAAAATACATTAACTTCTTTTCCAGTACCTAATGGAATTGTATTAGTGTCAATACCTTTTATTTTTTTAATTTCTTCTAAAAATAAATAACGACTAATAATAGTACTACAAGCGATAGCTAAATACTTACTTTCTGCATTAGTAACAAATTGAACTTTATCTTTAATAATTTTATTACGATTATCTTTCATATTTTCAATGTATTTGTAATATGTATCTTCATTAATATATTGATCAATAACTATAGTATCATATTGAATTCTATGTTGTAACATACGAACTAATGCTTGATTTTCTCCTCAAGTTTTAATAATATTGGGGCTATAACCCGCATCAATTCATTGATTATATTTACGATTGTTAATGATTACTGACTCAAAAATAATTGTTTTCATAATATCTTGTGCTAATTCAATAAATTTACTTTGTGATAAGTCTTTATAATCGCGAATGTTAAGTAAACGTAATTTTTCTAAATTACCTGAACCAATATAAGAACTAATAATAACAAGTGGACCAAAAAAATTATTAATACCAAATTCAGCATTGCCAATGACTGGTGATTGATTTTCATCAAGTTGATTTCAAATACTGCGATATTCTGCAATAATATCTTCTTTAGTACCTTTAAAAATAACTTTTTCTTGATAAATTTCAATTGTTATATTATGATATTGAAATAATTCATAACTACTATTTTTATTATCAACTTTATAGTTTTGGTAGTGTTCTTTAATTAATGATTTTTGTTTTTGATTTAAGTAAAATGTCATTAATATACCACCATCTTTTCAAAATTTATTTGATTTATTGAAATTAATATCACACTTTCTTTCATATTAATTATATAATAAAAACAAGGATTTTAGGGTTTTAACCTTTTATTTTATATAAGGAGTTAACAATGCGTAGTGTAGGTATAGATATTATTGAAGTAAATCGAATAGAAAATATTGAAGAACTTGCTAAAAGAATTTTAAGTAAAAAAGAAATTATACTTTTTAATCAATATTCTTTACAACGTCAACAGGAATTTTTGGCAGGAAGATGAGCATTAAAAGAAGCAATTTTTAAGGCATTACCACAAGAAAAGTTAACATTTAAAAATATTGATATTAGCTATAATCAATATAATCAACCAATAACTATTATTAAGAATTATCAATTACTTTTATCTTTATCACATAATGAAACTAATGCAATTGCAATTGCAATTGTTATTTAATAAAAAGAAAGTAAGGTGTTTTATTAAAATGTATATGATTGATTTAATTTCTAAAAAGAAATTAGGACAAAGTTTAAATAAAGAAGAACTAAAATTTTTAACAGAAGGTATTGCCAATGAAACAATACCAGACTATCAAATTAGTGCTTGAGCAATGGCTGTTTATTTTCAGGGAATGACTAATGATGAATTAGTAGAATATACAAAAGCTATTATTAATAGTGGTGAAACCATGGATTTATCACAAATTACTGGTTTTAGTATTGATAAACATTCAACTGGTGGTGTTGGTGATAAAACTAGTTTAGTATTTGGTCCAATAGCTGCTGCTTGTGGATTAAAGGTTGCAAAAATTTCTGGAAGAGGATTGGGTATTACTGGTGGTACTATTGATAAACTGGAAATAATTCCAAATTTTAAATGTGATTTAGCAATATCAGATTTTATTAAAGTTGTTAATAAAGTTGGTATGAGTATTATTAGTCAAACTAGTAATTTAGTGCCTGCTGATAAAAAATTATATGCATTACGTGATGTTTCAGGAACAGTTGATTCATTACCATTAATTGCTGCTAGTGTTATGTCTAAAAAAATAGCAATGGGCGCTGATTTAATTTTACTAGACATTAAATGCGGAAAAGGTGCCTTTGTTCAGGATATAGTAACTGCAAGAGAGTTAGCAAAATTAATGGTACATATTGGTAAAGCTTTTAATAAAAAAATTTATGCTATTATTAGTGATATGAATAAGCCTTTAGGACGAACAATTGGTAATGCACTAGAATTACAAGAAGTTATTTTAAGTTTAAAAAATAAAGGACCAGAAGATTTGAAGATCCTTGTTAGTAATTTAGTAGCTTTAGCCTTATTGGGAGCTAAAAAGGTAAAAACCTTAAAAGAGGGTATTGATAAAGTTAATGCTATGTTTACTAGTGAAAAACCACTACAAATTTTTTATGATTTTGTTAAAAGTCAAGGTGGAGATACTAAATATCTTGATAATATTGATAAATTACCACCAGCTAAATATATTATTAAAGTTAAGGCGCAATTATTGGGCTATTTAGATTTTACTAATAATTATGCTTTAGGTGAATTATCAGTAATATTAGGAGCAGGAAGAACTACGAAAACTGATATCATTGATCCGGTGGCAGGAATTTATTTAAAACAAATTCATGGTCAAAAAGTTGAAAAAAATAGTGTAATTATGGAACTCCATACTAATAAAGATCAACATTTCCATCAACAATTTTTAGATTTGGCAATTTCTACATTTCAGATTACTAATAAAAAATACGATATTAAACCAATAATTTTAGAAATAATAATGTAATTTAGTTTAAAATTGTTTATAATGTTACAGTATTTTAAAAATATTAATTAAATGAAATGATAAGGAGCGTTTTTGTGAAATCTTTATTAAAATTACTGGGCACACTTGCTTTAGCAACAACACCAGTTGTAACAGTTGTTGCTTGTGGTAGTGAAAATAATCAAATGACTCCAAGGGATATTCTTAATTTTGCTGCCTCTTTTGTTACTGATAGTAGTGTGCAAATTAAGGCTGATCTTAATTTATCAGATGATACCAATATAGGAGAAATGAAAGGTAAAATTTTTAGCAAATTAGATACTTCTGTGCAAACAGCTATTGGTAACTTTTTCTCTAGTAAACTTAAAGAAAGTACCAATGAACATCCAACAAATTGATATCACCCTGATGCACATGTCAAAATTATGGACTATGTTCCAAAAAAAGATAATGATAATGATGAAAAAGAAAAACCTAAGTTTGTTTTACCAACTGGTAGTGAATTAGTCAATGGTTATTTATGAGTAAAAGCGGAAATCTCTTATTTAAATTTACCATCAGTTACTAAAGATATTAAAATTACAATTAATAATGATACAAGTCATACTAGTGATCAAAAAAAAGCTGATGCAATTAAAGATTTTATTGAGAAACTTATTAATGGAGAAATTAAAGATAATGTTTTAAATGTTAATGTTGAAAACTTACCAATTAGTGGAAAAATTGATGCACCTTCAAAAGAAGATATTGCTAGAACTCAGTTATCATATATTAAACAAAATTTAAATGTTGCCATTAAAGATAAAGTTCAATATTCTGGTTTAAGTTTAAGTTTTGAATTTTCAGGTGATTTTTCAGATGATGCTAAATCAACTTTATTTAAAATGGCAGATCCAACGGTGACCAATAATGATGATAAATCAATTGTATTTAATGATAATGTTAGTAATATTACTATTGATTTCTTAGTTGGTAATGATGGTAAATCTACTTTTAATACTGCTGATATTGAAAGTAAGTCTGCTATTCAGATTAACCAAACTTTTGTTGATGCAACAACACAAATTTCAAAAATATTTTCTGAATGAACAGTTGATGCAGTAAAGGAATTACCAAATGCTTCAGAAAGTTTTTCAGATTATAAGGAAATGAATAATATAAAAGAACAAGTTATAACAAAGGGTTATTTTGCTAATATTAATAAAATTTATAGTATTCTTGTTCCCAAATGAAATGATAGTGTAATAACTATTACTAATCCCGAAAGTGGATTTAATCTTAATCCTAACGAAAAAAATGGTTATTTTAATTTAAACTTTAAATTAGAATATGACCTAAGTAAAGACTTTCCAGATATAAAGACATCTTCAAAATTTGAAATAAATGTTGAAAATATTCATATTACGTTACGTGAAGTTAAATAATAATATTTAAATATATAATAACTTTTAAAACTTATTTTAATCATTAAAAAATTAAAAATAAGTTTTTTTATTTATTAAAGATTAATCAAGTACTATACTATTAAATTAAGTTATAATTAATATTAATAAGTATAAAATGATATTGAGGGAACGAGAATAATGTTACAACCAGTAATTACAATTGAATCTTTTCAAGGACCAATGGATTTGCTTTTGCATTTAATTAAAGAAAAAAATATTGATATTTTAGATTTAAATCTAAATGATGTTACTAACCAATATGTTCATTTTATTAATAAAGAATTAATTAAAAACATTGATTTAGTAAGTGAATATTTACCGATTGCTGCTTATTTATTAGAATTGCAATCAAAACAATTATTACCAAAACAAGAACTAGTGGTAGATAGTGCTTATGAAAATGAAGTTAATCGTCAAAAATTAATTGCTCGTTTATTAGAATATAAAAAATTCAAAGAAATAAGTAATTATTTTAAAGAACAGGCTTTATATAGAACCCAATTATTAACAAAAACACCTAGTGATTTAAAAACATATTTAGTTGATGAAATTACACCAATTTTGGTAAAAAATAATATTAATAAATTAACACAAGCAATGTTAAACTTATTTAATAGACTACAAAATGAAAATAAATTACCAGTTAATTTAGCATTAAACTTAATTTCAGCTGAAGATCGAGCTAAAGAAATTAAACAGTTACTGAAGAAAAACCCCAAGCAACACTTTACTTTAGAACAATTATTTTTTACTAAAGCATTAACTTTACATTATTTTATTATTACTTTTATTGCAATTTTAGATCTTGCAAATCATCAAATTTTACATATTATACAAACTAATACTTTTACTGAAATTACAGTAATTTATCGAGGTGAGAAAAATGAATAATAGCAATTGAAAAACAAACGAAAGATTAGCAGTTTTACAAGGTTTATTATTTATTGCTGGCAATGAAGGCCTTGATTTATTAACACTTGCTGAATATTTAGAATTAACAAAAAAACCAAAGACTGTTGAAAATTTAATTGCGTCTTTACAAATGAAATTAAATGATGATGATACCAGTGGTTTAAGTTTAATTAAAGTTGGTAATATTTATAAATTAACAACAAAACCTATTCATTATAATCGCTATCAAGTATTAAAACAACAACCTTTAATACGTTTATCACAAGCAGCTTTAGAAACACTAGCTATTATTGCTTATAATCATCCAGTTACTAAACCACAAATTGAAGATATTCGTGGTGTAAATTGTGATTCTATTATTTTTAAACTAAAAAGTTTAAATTTAATTACTGAGATTGGTCGTAGTGAATTACCAGGAAAACCAATTTTATATGATTTAACTGATGAATTTATGGATCATTTTAATATCGAATCTTTAACTCAATTACCAACTTTGCCTCAATTTAATAACCAAAATGATGAACAAGAAATCTACAACTTTACTAATGAATAATGATTTAGAACGCTTGCAAAAAGCTATTGCTAATTCTGGAGTATGTTCACGACGAAAAGCAGAATTACTAATTATTAATGGGCAAGTAACAGTTAATGGGCAAATTATTACAACGTTAGGTTTTAAAGTTACAAGTAGTGATGTTATTAAAGTTAATAATCAAATTATTAAGCAATCTAATCATATTTATTTAGCATTTTATAAACCACCTAATTGTTTAACAACAGTCAGTGATCCTAAAAATCGACCAACGGTAATGAATTATTTTACTAATATTAATAGTAGAATTTACCCAGTCGGTCGTTTAGATTTTGATACTTCAGGTTTGTTGTTAATGACTAATGATGGTGAATTTACTAATGCTATTATTCATCCTCGTTATAAAATAGATAAGGTATATGAAGTATTGGCAAGTGGTATTTTGTCATCAAATGCTATTAAAAAACTACAAGACGGTATTATTTTATCAACTTCATTTACAACTTCTCCTGCTATTGTTAAAATAATTTATAAAAATATAAAAAAAGAAAATACTTTACTACATCTAACCATTCATGAGGGACAAAATCAACAAGTTAAACGTATGATTAAAGCAATAGGAAGTAGAGTAATTACTTTAAAACGTTTACAAGTTGCTAATATTACTTTAAAAGGTTTAACAATGGGTGAATATCGTTATTTGACAGAAGAAGAAGTAACAACATTGATGAAATTGAGTCAAAAGAGTTAAAATAAAAGAATAATTTATTTTTTAAATATAACAACTTTTTATACTTTCTGGGTTTGTCTTTATATCAAAAACCTTATTTATTTCAATAATATTATCAGCAAAAACGTTTGCTGTTTTTATTTCCTCTTGTAATTTTTTATTTGTAATAATATCATTTTTAAAATTTTTCAGTATTTCAATAAGATTATTTAAGTTTTGAAATTTATTGGCTTCTTTAGCAATAGTGTATTTTTGTTTTTCACAGATTTTAATACTGGTATCTATTCAATTTTGTAATTTTTTTATTTTTCATTTTTGATTTGAAGTTATTAATGGTGGATTTTGATAATTGTTAATTGCATGATACATGCTTGTGCTAAAAACCATTATTCTTAATCCATTATTACTTAATTCTTGGTGAAAATATTTATTTAAGCTACCTTTATTATTTAAAAGATAATTAATAGCATTATGTGTTCCGCGATCTCAATTTTTTATAATTTGTTAACAATAAAAAATCATTATGTATTGTTTGTCAAGAATAATTATTATGTGCTTGGAGTCCATTACTTGCTACATAACTTCCTACAAAAGGTAAAGATTGGCAAATAATATTTTCTATATTAGGATTTATTAATGTGCTATCTTCAAAATAATAATAAGTTATTTCAAAAGTAAATCCTTGTAGGTATAAAGTTTTTGAACAAAAAAATAATTTTAACGTTTTTTGTTCAATATTTACAGTAATTGAAAAGTAATCATATTGTGCTTTTTGATTTATATAATAAAACTCTGAGTTAGCATTTGAACCATATGTATTTGGCATTTTTAATAAAATAGTTTCTATATATAGTTCTTTAATAATATGATTTAATTTTTTAAAAAATATTATAGGATTATCATTTAAAATTTCTAAAATTGTTATTGTATGAAAAATACTTGAGTAGATTATTTTTTCTTCATCAAATTTTTCTTTTTCTTTTCGATCTTTTTTTTCAAAATTTGATTTTTTTGGCATATTCAATTTTCCTTTCAAAATAAAAACCCATTTACTTTCATAAAAAGTAAATGGATTAAAAACTAATATTTAGTTATATACAGTATAGAAAATAAAAAAAATTTGTCAACTTTAGAATCTCTTATATTATTTCAAAATAAGTCAAATTTCAAAAAAGTAATAATAAAAACTTTAATAGTGTTAAAAGCATTTTTTATGTTTTTTAGATAATCATTTATTATTATTATTTATAGTTTATTTTAAAAATTAAAATAAATGAATTTTTTTGAAAGGAAAAAAAATGAGAGAAGAAGATTTAAAAGAGATAAATGAAAAAATATTAAATATAAAAGAATTATATAAACGTAATAATGAAATTTTAAATGAAATCATATTTAATAAAAATAACTATTGTGAAGAAAATATAGATATGATAAAAGATTCAATTTTAGAAAAAAATTATAATTTTCAAGAAATAAAAATTCAACTTTTAGATCATCAAAACTTTTTATTAAGTAAAAATATAAATAATGAATTCTTATTTAATAATCTTGAGTTAGAATTATCAATAAATAAATTCTGATATAAATTTTCTATTAAACTTTATAAAAAAGAAAAAGAAATAGTTAAATATTGAAAAGAACAGTATTTTGAATGTTATAAAAAACAATTTTTTATAAAGAAAAACTTAGAAAATGATAATAAAATATCAAATTTTGTTATTAATAAAATTAATAAAGATGTACAAAATATTTCCGTTTCGACTCCTTCATTAAAAGTACATACATTAAAAATGTAAAATATATAAAACGCTATTTTTTAATAAAATCATTTAAAAATCTAGAATTTAATTTTTTTTAAATTATGATATAATCACTTTAAAATAATTATTAATTTTTTACAATATTTAAATGAGGTATATATATGAAAAAACCATTATTATTTATGGGTGCATTATTATCAAGTGCAGTCACTGCTAGTACAACGGCATGTAATAATCTAACTATATTTAAAAAAGATTTAAAAAAAGATTTAACACAAACAGATTTAAAAATTGTACCAGAGGAACATCGAGGAACAATACCTACAGATTATGAATTAAAATCACAACTATTTATTTTAAATCATGAACTTCATACTGATAATATTATAATTATTAATAAAACAACTAATTATGCTTTTGTTGTTGGTGATGGTATTTTTTATAATCAAGATAAAATTAAAATTACTTATCAAATCCAAACTATTGATATTAGAACAATAATTGTTGATGGAGCATCCATTGGTAATTTTAGTACTAATGGTCAAAAACCTACTGTGGAAACCGTTTACAGTCGTATTCAAGAAAAATATTCTAATTTAGAAATGGATCGCCTTAAAATTGATGTTATTTCTAATAAAGAAGCAACTATTACAGGTATTACGGGCGCTGATGTTATTCCTCTTTATACTGGTAAGGTAACAGTTACATTTAGTACTAATGATAGTGTTGATTTAAGTACTATTATTAATAAAAAAGATTTAATGGTTAAGACTAATGGTCATGATATACCATCAAATAATGATGTAATGAGAGCATTACGTGATACTTACCAAGAAAAGTTAGATACTTCTTTTATTGCAATAGAAATTACTGCTACTAATAGTGCCACTATTACTAGTACAAATCAAAAAAAATATACCGGTAAAGTAATACTAAATTTAAATCTTGATATTAGAATTGCTCTTAAAGACGTTATTAATAAGGGATTAGATAAAATTGCTATTATAGGAAAAGTAATAACTTTAGAAGATGTTAGTAGTGCATTGAAAAAACAATATTCAAGGTTAAATATGAATGCTATTCAAGTAACGTTGCAAAATAATAATGTTACTATTAAATCTATTAATCAATATGTATACACTGGTGCTGATGTAGTAATTAATAATTTACTTATTGATTTAAATAGTGTTTTAAATAATAAATTACCAACTTTGAATATTCCTGGACAAAATACACCAAGTAAAGAGCAATTAATTTTAGCACTTAAAACCGCTAACTATAATCTTGATGTAAGCAAAATTATAGTTGATAAAATTACTGATAATAGTGCAGTTATTAATGGTGATGGTAAATTTTATAGCAATGATAGTATTGTTGTTACTTATGATTGTGATAAAACAGAGCTTTTAAGTGATGTTTTTAAAAATTTAAATTTAGGAACAATTAAAACTAATGGATTATCAAAACCAAATATTGAAGAAATTAAAACTGCGATTAGCAAAAGTAATCCAAATGTAAAGCTAGATGCAATTAAATTTAGTGAAGATGATATTACTAATCAACAAGTAACTATTAGTGGTGATGAAACTATTTATAAAGGAAAGATAGTTGCTGATTTTACTGTTGATAGTAGTAGTATTAATAATGATCAACTAAATTATAATTATAATGAAACTAATAGTGTTGGTTCGTTAAAAAGTACTTGAACCAGCTCTGATATTCCTCTATTATCTAATTGAACAAATTATGCACCAGATTGAGATAGTTTTTCTAATAAGTTTAGTAAATTAAGTTTTGGTGATAATTCGTATTTTAGTCTTTATTGTAATACTTATACTGATCAAAAATTAAAAGGTTCGCAATTAAGTATTAGTACTAATGATATTAGTAATGATAGAAACAAAAATATATTTGAGCTTAGTTACTATTATGATGGTGGATTTTGAGGAGCCTTTCTTGAATTACATGGTTATATTCATATTTGACATGATGAAGAAAATGTTTATGTAAGCATTAATTGAAGCGTTGATACAGTTAAATGTTTCCGTGATCGAGTATGGAATATTAACTTGCAAGGTGTAACCTTTAGTTAGAATTTAACAGATTATATTTATTTAGTTTTACTGTTAATCATATAATTTTGAAATATTAATTTTATTAAAAAGATAAATGAGAGATAATACTCTCATTTTTAATATTTTTTTATATAAATTAAGTAAATAATTAAAAAAGGATATACAAAGTAAGTTAAAAAATTAAAATTAAAAATTATTAATTTATAATTATTATAAACTTAATATAGTTTTTATTTTAAAATAAATGAGTTTAGATTGAAAGGAAAAAAAGATGAATAGAGAGCAAGAAATAAATATATTAAATGTAGAAATAAATTTAATTGAACAAAAAATGGCTATTATTAAAAGTAATTTAGAAACTTGTATCAAAAATATAAGTGATAATCAAAGACAAGTATCTAATTTTTTAGAAGAACTTAAAAGAGAAGATTCAGAACATAAAAAATTATATAAGTTTTTAACTCATTTATTTTAAGATAAAATAAATGAGTTTTTTTATTATTTATTCAAAAGAGAAAATAAAAAATGTTTAAAGTTAAACCTAATTCACCAGTTTATGAATTTTATTATTCTGAAATAAAAAAATTAGAGGGTAAAATTAAAGATAATAAAGAATTAGATAATATAATAAATACTGAAAAAAATCTTAAAGAAGAAATAGAAAAACTAGAAATATATCTAAAAACATTAAATGAAAATTTAAAAAAGAAATATAAAATAATTCCATATATTGAAAAATTAAATATATATGATTTAGAAGATAAAATCGAATCAAAAGGACAAAAAAGGGTTGATAATGTAGGAAAATATTTAAAATTAAAATCAAGTTTAGATTATGATTTTGATTCAATTTTTGAACAATGAAAACGCAGTGCAAACAGTGAAAATCAACCTTTAACAAGTGGATATAAACCAAGCTCACCACAGATGTAAAAGGGGAAGATATTGCATTTGCAATATCTTTATATCTTTAAAATTGATTTTAAGACACCAAATTTGCTCATATACAAATGTTTTAAAATTTTATATGGTTTAGTATTAATAAAATAAATCTCTTCTAAAATATGTTTTTTTACTTTTAATTAAAAATTATTGATATCCATATCTTCAAGGATGGTCTTTATTTGGTATATAAACTTTTTTAGTTTTTATCAAATCTTCTTTAATAATTGGTTTTAATGCTATTTCTTTTAGTTCATATATTTTATTATTATAACTAAGATAGAATTCATTAATAAATGATTTAAGTACAATTACATCAGTTCTAGGTTGTATATATTGAACTTTGTTATTTTTATAAGGAAAATATTTTTTACCATAATATGTTATAGTTGAACCACTATCTGTTTTTCTTTTACAAAATCTTGAAAGATAAACATTTATTTCATTTTGTGTAGGAGCTTTAACCATAGCAGATTTATTATCATCAATAGGAAAAGCAAACTGATTATTAAAAATGTTTATATATGTTTTAAGAAATTTATTACCATCTTCTAAATTTTTAATTTTATTAAGTCGTAATTCACTAATTAAACGACTTTGAAGTGTTCCAAATAATCGTTCAATTCTGCCTTTAGCTTGTGGAATTGAGGTTCTAATTACTTCAACACCTAAATCATTACAGCATTTTTGAAATTGAGTATAAGTGTCATTTTCTGTGTTTATTTTACCTGAATCAATTTTTTTCTTATATCCAAAAACTGTTCTATTATCAGTATAAAATATCTTTGGTATGCCATATTTAGTTAAAATTTGATAAAAAACATTATAATAACCATCTAATGTCTCTTGGTGATCAAATCATAGTCCAACAATATTTCCTGTAGCATCATCAATTGCAGCATGTAAAAATGCTTTTGGTTTATCGTTACCAAATCAATGATGATTACTTGCATCCATTTGAATTAATTCACCAAAATTTGTTCTACGATTTCTTGTGGGATGCAAGTTATTTTTTTTATTCTTATGTCTTTTTGGTGAAGTGATTTTTTCTTGAATTAATAGATTATAAACTGTACTATATGCAATTTTAGTGTTTTCTTCATTAATTAATTTTTCCTGAAAATGTTGAAAATTAAAATTATAATATTTTGTTTTATATAAGTTTATAATTTTATTTTTAATTTCTATTTTTGTTGCCTTATTAGAAATTTTATTGCGAGATTTATGAATAAAACCAACTTTACCTTCTTTATTAAAAATTTGAATTAATTGGTTAATTCTTCTAATAGTTAGGTTAAGTTTATTTTTGGCTTGATGTTTAGATAATTTATTAATAACAATGTCATTTATAATTTTGTATTTATATTTTTCTTTCATAGTCATGCTTCTTTCCATTTTTATCACCAAGTATATTTAACTTCACTTTTTGAGAAATTTTCACTCGATAACTAATAGGAAATTATCACTAAATAATGACAAATTATGGAAATTTGTTGTAAAAAAGACAAAATTTGATAACATATAATTATTATTGAGTTTATATCACCCATTTACTTTAAATTAAAGTAAATGGGTTTTTGTTTAAAAAAAGGAGAAAAAAGAATGGCTGATAAAACAAATTTGCAAACATTTCATCAAATCATTAAACAACAAATAATAAATGATATTTTAAATAAGTCAGAAATTGCTATAAAAGCAAGACATGGGGCTTAACAATAAGATTTGAAAAAAATAAAAAAAATATAAATAATACTGAATTTACTAGTTCTTTTAATTCAAGTCAAATATCACAAACTAAAATAATTGAAAATGGATCACAAAAGTATAGATATAATTCTGTAACAATTTTAGATCTTGATAAACAAATAGCAAAGAAAATAATAATTGAAGAAGCAAGAGCACATAGAATATTAAATTTACAAAAAGAAAATAATGATGAAACTTTAAAAATTGAATTTGAATTAAAAAAAGCAAAGGAAAATTTAGAAAAAATTAAAAATGCAATAGTTAGTGGTCAATTATTTGGTAAAAAAACGTTAAAAAAAAGAAAAAGAGAATTAGCCAAATATGAACATGAAATTAAAGAAAAAACAACTCGGTTAAGGAAATTAAAACAAAGAAAAGAACAATTAAATGAATATCAAAAGATAAATAGTAATATCCAAAATGAATTAAAAAATGATATTAAACAATTTTTAAATAATGACGAAAAGAACAAAACCAAAATATTAACAAAAAATAGAAAAAAAATAAAAAAACTAAAAATTAAACTTAATAAAATTAACATTTTACAAAAAGAATTAAAATATGAAAATAAAATATTAAAATTAGAAAATGAAATTAAACAAGAAAAAATTGAAAATGGTAAAAAAGTTGAACAAATATATGAAGAAATTTTGACAATAAATAATAATTGTTATTATATAACAACTTTTATACATAATAATCAATCAATTTCAGAAAAAATAATGTTTTTTCATAACTTTGATAATGATAATATACAAATATTAACGCAAACAAAACAATATAAAAATTTAAGTCAATACAAAAATGATCTTTTATTAATAAATAATAATAATAATTTTGATAGAATACCAATTAAAGAGTTTATAAAAGAACAAACAAAATATAAAGAAAAACCATCTATAGTTGAATTCACAATGTGGGGTGTTATTTCAGTACTTTCTGTTGGTGTTCCAATATTGATTTCTTGTTTACCCTTTGTAAGGAGGGAAATTGCAACAGAATTAAAAGACAAACTTATAGTTGGTTTAATTTAAATTACACTTGGCTTATTTATTAAAACTGCTGCAACAACAGTTTCAACTGCAATAAAAAAAGTTGATTCATGAATTTATAATAAAATGTTTAAAAATCAAGAAAAAATTGAAAAAGATAAAAAAGAATTTAAAACAATAATTAGAGACTTGACAAGTGATAAAGTAGAAACTCAATTAGAAAGACAATTTAATATTTTAAAACAAGAATTAGATAATAGGAAAAAGCAAAAAATAAATAAACTATTAAGTAGTAAAATAACGTGAGAAAACCCAGATAAAGCAAAACCAACAGTTACTAATCCTGTTGCTAAAAATTTTGATTTAAGTGTTATAGTTAATTCTACTGATATACAACCCCCAATTAGCCCAGTAACAAAACAACGAAGTTATTCAATATAAAATATTGTTTTAAAAATAATTTTAATAGTTTTGTTAAAAAGAGTAAAATTATATATTTTTTATATTTACGTTTATAAAAAATATATAATTTTACTGAGTATTTAAAGGGTAGAAAAAATATTCAAAGAATAATAAAGGAAGTAAAAAAATATGCCATGAGAACCACATGAAAAATGAAGTACAAAAGATAAAGATTCACTTGCAAAAAAAATAGATGAAGTAAATAATAGTTTTGGAAAAGAAAAAGAAAGAGAAAGACGAGGAAAAGTTGCTGATACATTTGAAAGTAATAAAAATAAGAACATAATAAATGATAAACCTTTAGTAAACATAGATAATAATGCTATTACTAAAGTTGCAAAATGTATTATTTTATAAATAATTAAAAACTACTTAATTAATTAAGTAGTTTTTAATTTAGTTTCATGATAAAAGAAAAAAGAAATTTTATATTTTATAAATTAAAGATGATAGTTAAAACTTGTTAATTTGAGTTTTACCTTATGTTATAATCAAATTAGAGGTGGACTATGGAATGCTACTTTACTAACCATAAAACTAATAATATTTTAATATTGGATGAAGAAGATAGTAAACATCTAATTAAAGTATTACGTCATAAAATTAATGATGAAATAGTTATTATTCATCAAGAACAAAAATATTTAACAAAAATTATTGAAATTACATCAGTTATTAAATGCGAAATTATAAAAACAGTGCCAAATAGTAATTCAGAATTAAGATGTAAAATCACATTAGTAATATCTTTATTAAAAGAACAAAAATTTGATTTAGTCATTCAAAAAGCAGTAGAATTGGGAGTTTATCAAATTGTGCCATTGCAGTTAAAACGATGTGTTAGTGTTTTAACAAGAACAAAAGCAGAACAGAAAGTTTTACGTTGACAAAATATTGCAAAAGCTGCTGCCAAACAATCAAATCGCAATTTAATTCCGATTGTTACACCCGTTGTTTTTGATTTAAAACAATTAGAGCGATATCGGTCTCATCTTAATTTGGTTGCATATGAAAATTCATCAGAAACTAGTTGAATTAGTCAAATAAATAATAAATTATCATCAATAACAATTATAGTTGGACCCGAAGGAGGAATCACTAAAGAAGAAATTGCAACTTTAACACAACTTAATTTTAGTAATATTAGTTTAGGAAAATTAATTTTACGTGCTGAAACTGCACCTTTATTTTTAATGTCAATCATTAATTATGAAACAAGTTTAAAAAGTTAGAGGAGTACAAGATGATTAGAATTGGTATTATTGGAACTGGAAAAATTGTTCAAAGATTTATAAAGCAAGCGTTAACTAATAAAAAAGTTAAAATAACTTGTATATATTCAAGAAGTTTAGATAAAGCAGAAACATGAGCAAAAAAATATAATATTGCCCATAGTACTGATGATTTAAATAAAATGATAGAACATATTGATGCTATTTATATTGCTTCACCAAATGGTTTGCATTACAAACAAAGTAAATTATTTTTAAAAAATAATATTCATGTTTTGGTAGAAAAAACTATTACTTTTACAGTTGAAGAAGTTAAAAACCTAATTTCTTTAGCAAGAAGTAAAAAAATAATTTTATTAGAAGCTTATGTTACTGTTCATTTACCTATTTTTTCTAAATTAAAAAAATTAGTGCATGAAATAAATCCAGAAGTAGTTAACCTTAATTTTAATCGTATTTCTTCAAGAATGCCATCAGTTGAAAAAGGAATATATGATTCTGTTTTTGATAAAGATTTTGGTAAAGGTTCAACTTATGATAGTTTAGTATATCCATTACAATTAGTATTGTATTTATTAGGTAAAGTAAAAACAGTTAAAGCGATGTCAATTAAATTACCTAATGGTGTTAATTTAAGTAATCATGTTATTTTGAAGCATGAAAATGGAACTATTACTACTATTACTTGTAGTAAAGGAGTAACCTCTTATGCACAAAGTGAATTTATAGGTCATAATAGTAGTCTTGTTTTATCACAAGTTCATCCATTAAGTGGAATTAAGGTTTATACTAAAAACGGAATAAAAGAAATCGCAGATAATACCAATGAAGAAAGTTTAATGACATATGAATTAAATGACTTTGTAAAAATGATTAAAAATAAAGATTATTTAAGTCGAGATTATTGATTAAATCATAGTTTAATGAATCTTGAAGTTATTGAAGCAATTATTAAAAGTGAAAATGAATTAGGAGTTGAAGTTTATGAAAAGTAATATTAATTTAAATGAATATATTGATCATACATTATTAAAACCAGAAGCAACATTATCAATGATTGATACATTATGTAAAGAAGCTAAAACTTATTATTTTAAAGCAGTTTGTATTAATCCATTTTATGTTAATCGTGCTGTTACTTTATTAAAAAATAGTAATGTTAAAGTATGTACAGTGGTTGGTTTTCCATTGGGTGCCAATACTACACAAACTAAAGTAGCAGAAACAATTAATGCGATTAAAGATGGTGTTCAAGAAATTGACGTTGTTATTAACATTGGGGCACTAAAGGATAATGATCAAAAACTTGTATTGCAAGATCTACAAGCAGTTCGTAATGCATGTCCGTCAAATATTATTTTAAAAGTAATAATTGAGTGTAGTTTATTAACAACAGAACAAAAAATTATTGCTTGTCAGTTAGTAACTAAAGTAAAAGCAGATTTTATTAAAACTTCAACTGGTTTTGCTAATGGTGGTGCAACGGTTGCTGATATTAAATTAATGAAAGCAAATATTGGTCCTCATGTTGCAATTAAAGCTTCTGGTGGTATTAAAAATGAAGATGATGCAATGGCGATGATTAATGCTGGTGCTACTAGAATTGGTACTAGTAATGGTGTTGCTATTATTTCAGGGCATGAAGCTAAGGGTGGTTATTAAATAGATATATTGATAATTATAATAAATAAAAAAAAGAAATTAAGATATTTAAAAATATTAATTATATGTAAAAAATAAAAGTTACCTAGGTAACTTTTATTAATAAAAAATCCCTAATTAAAGGGATTTTGCCTAAGAAACCACGTACTTAACATACGCTTAGTAATCAAGTGGTATACGGTTTATCTTAAAGGACTTTATTATATTTTACTATACTTTTATATATGATTCAAGTATAATAAATTTGATAACTTATGAAAGTGTAGTATATAATGGTATTTATAATATTAGATGAATCCGGGACTTTATCAATAAATAATAGACATAAATATTTTGTCATAGCAGGCTATATATGTAAAGATATAAGAAAAGTAAAATTTATATATAACAAAGTAAAAAATAATTTAAAAGAAAGTTTAAAAAATAAAATTGAAATAAAAGCTACAGATTTAAATGTTACAGAAAAAGCAATTTTTATAAATCAATTATTAACCTTAAATGATGTTAAATTAATAGGAATTTATATTAATGCAAAAAATCCAAAACTTTTAAAAAATATAAAACATATTGCAGATAAATATAATTTTTTAACTAAAGTTATGTTAAATAAAATTTTTGAAAATATTAAAGAATATTTTGAAGATGAAAGTGAAATTAATTTTAGGATTGATGAAAGACAAGATAAAGGATTATTTCCAAATGGTTTAGAACAATATTTAAAACAAAATTGAAAACTATGTAATGTTAATGAAAATATAAAATTAAATGTAAAATATTTAGATTCTAAAACAAATTTAGATATTCAAATGGCAGATTATATTGCTAATATAATTTTTGTAAAAAAAAATTATCCTGAACATTCACAACCTATAAATTTTATTAATGACTGGGAATTAAATAATAAACTAATATGAGATTATGAAGATTATCATAATAAAAAAATAATTGAAAAAGATGAAGTAAAAACAACAAAGAATACACATGTTACACATATAAATCTAGTAAATGTTAAAAAAATAGATAAAATTAAAGAGTTTAAAAAAGTAAATAATAATGTTTTGATAGAAAATATATATCAAAAGGTGAATTTTTGAACATTAACGCACTATAAAAATGGAAGAATATTAATTCAAGGTAAAGAAATTATTGAATTAATAAAAATTTTCTATTTCTAAAATTTTTAGAAAAAACTGTTTAAAATGGTAATTTTTTATAGTAAAAAATAAGCAGTTTCTCATAATTACATTCTATTTTTAAATATTTCACCAATCTTTTTATCATTCCAAATAAAATATTTGATTTATTAGTATTTTATTTCCAAAAATTTGAAAAACTTATCAAAAAAAATAGATTTTTCTGATAAATCAATATATAATTTATGAGATACGAAAGTAAGGAGGCAACAGACTATGGCAGTACCAGCAAGAAGAACGTCAAAAATGCGTAAAAATACACGTCGTGCCCATGATAGTTTATCTGCAACAACTACAACTAACTGTTTAAATTGTGGAGCAATTACTAAACCACATCATGCCTGTATGAAATGCAAGACATACAAAGGTGTAAGTATTACTAATCCATTACAAGCAGAAAAAACATCATCAACAGAAAAAAAATAAAATATGAATATATCTTATCTTAGATTACCTTCCTCTTATTTATTTAAAATATTATTTTAAATATTAGAGGTTTTTTACTTTACAAAATTATTTTATAATAGTTAATAATATATTAAAATATAGATTATAATTTATTAAAATAGACACTATTTATTAGGAAGTGTAGAGTATGAAAAATAAGGGTTATTATGATTTATTATTAAAGATTAGTGATGATATTAGCAATAACTTCCAAACATCACATATTAATGATGAAAAAGAATTAATTAAAGACATTGATCATTATTTAGTTAAACAACTAAATAATACTTTAATTGAAAAATTAAAAACGATTAAATCACCAGAAGCAAAAATTGATTTTTTAAATCAAATCATAAGTAATTTTACTACTAATAAATTTAGTAATAACATTTTATTACAAGTAAATGATAATATCATAGATAATCCTTTAACTTCTAATATTAGATTAAGTGATAATTATCTATTTACTAATGAAAACCAACAAGTATTAATTAATCATTTAAATCAGGAAATTAGAACTTGTGATGAAGTATACTTCATTTATCCTTTTATATCAAATTCAATTATTAATAAGTTACGTTCATCATTTACTTACGCTTTAAATCATAATATTACTATTAATTTTATTACTACTACTTTTGATGATATGGCTTTATTTGTTAATTTATATGCATTAGTTAAAATAATAAAAAAGTATCCTAATATTAAAGTTAAAGTTGAAAATAATTTAGAAAAACGTAGTGAAAGAATTCATATTAAAGCTGCTATCTTTAAACGAAATTCAGGTTTTTCTTCAGCAATAATTGGTTCATCAAATTTAACGCAAAAAGGTTTAGCTAGTGGTCGTGAATGAAATATTAAAATTAATGAATTTGATAATAAGCAACTATATCAAAACATTTTAAATCAGTATTATAAATTATGAAATGATAATTTAGTTGATTTAAATGATGAACAACAACGATTACAATTACTATCACGAATTGAATATAATCGATTGCTTGTAAATAAAAAAGATGAACAATGATTAGCAACTAATTATTTTCTTTATGATTTTCAAATTGCCTTAATTAATAAATTAAAGTTAAGAAGAAAACTTAAAAAAACAAAACATTTAATTGTCATGGCAACAGGTGTTGGTAAAACAGTAGTATCTGCTTTTGACTATTTAAATCAAATCAAAGAAAATAATAATCAAAAACCTTCAATTTTATTTTTAGCACATCAAAGAGAAATTATTGAACAAGCAATTATTACTTTTCGAAAAGTAATAAATGATAAAAAATTTGCAACTATTTTAAATAGTAAACAAAATAATTTTCAAGAACAATATTTATTTGCAACAGTACAAACTGTACATAGACATCTAAATAAGTTTAAACGTCAACAATTTGATATTATTATTTTTGATGAAGCTCATCATTTGGCTGCCAAAACTTTTCAGACAATTTTAAATTATTTTTATCCTAAACAAATTATTGGTTTAACAGCAACACCAGAACGAGAAGATAATAAAAACATTATTAATTATTTTGATAATGAGTTTGCACATGAATTACGATTGTGAGATGCAATTAATGAAAAACTTTTATCACCATTTGATTATTATTGTATTGATGACATTACTGCTGATTTAACTGGTATTGATTTAAATAATGATCAACAATTATTTAAAAAATTAAATACTGAAGCAAGAAATAAGTTATTATTAGATGTAATTAATGACTATATTGGATTTTATAGTAATCGGATTTGTTTAATTTTTTGTATTAACATTACTCATGCACAAATTGTTGCTAGATTTTTGCAAAATCAGGGCTTAAAAGCAGATTTTTTAACAAGTAAAAATCAAACTAATCGTAGTAAAATAATTAATGATTTTAAAAATAGAATTATTAATTATTTATGTGTAGTAAATATTTTTAATGAGGGAATTGATATTCCTGAAATTGATACTATTATTTTATTACGACCAACTAATTCAAAAACAGTATATTTACAGCAATTAGGAAGAGGATTGAGAAAAACAGAAACTAAACATTGTTTAGAGGTTTATGATTTAATTGCTAATATTGATAAAAAATATGACATAACCATTGGTATTAAAAATCTTTCGAACTCACATATTATAAATGTTAATAAACAATTAACTAATAGTTTTAATTTACCTTATGGATGTACTATTACTTTAGAACCAAGAAGTCAAAACGTCATTTTAACTAATTTAAAGCAATGATATCAATCACGAAAAAAAATTTATTTGGTAATTCAATCATATTATCAACTTTATAATGATAATGCTATTTTTAAAATATTAATTGATTATGATTTGACAATTCAAGAATTTTATAATTTTTTAAATGATTTTTATTTACGAATAGCAAAAAAAATAAAAAATTATCAAACCCATGATAATGATACTAATCGTAATCAAAATATCTTAAAACAATTCTTATTTTTAAATGATTATCAAATAGTTAATTATTTTTATTTAAGATTAAGTCAAGAATTAGATACTGAATTAATTAATTATCATTATGACAATTTATTAATAGTATCATTATTATATGAGGTTACAAGTAATAAAGTATTTAATCATATTTTTCCAAATTTTAATGAAATACCATGTTTAGTTACAAATTTCATTGAAAATAACAAATTGGTTGTTAATGAACTAAAAATTATTCTTAAATATAAACTAGATTATGAAACATTGTTACTTAATGAACATTTTAATCAAGATTATCCTTTATTATCTTATCATTCAACATTTACTGTGCATCAGGCACTATGTACAATTAATCGTGTTAATTTTAATAAAAAACTTGGACCTTTAAAAATTATTGCCTTTCAAGCGGGTCATTTGACATTTAATGAAAATAAATCAGTAATTTTTGCAGATATTGATGGAACAAATTATGGTAAATTAACTAGTTATAATAAATTAACAAAAGAATATTACTGATCAATACCAGAAAATAAAACGATTAATTCAAAATTAGTGAAAGATTTACAAAATAATAATATTGAAAAAATATTATTTTTAAATAATGATTGTAATAAAAAATTTAAAAATCTTGCTTTAAAGTTGTATGACTTTATTGGTATTGGTCAATATCAATTAACAATTAAGAGTGATTATATTACTATTAAATTTTTAGTAGAATAAATAATATTTTATTTTTTTAATTTTATAAAAAATTTTAATGATTTTAATTTTAAAAAAATAATGTTTTTTTATGATAATTAGGTTGACAATAATTATGGCATGTTGTACTATTGTTATTGTCCCAAAAATAAATGGGTTACAAACTAGAAAAAACGATCTTTGAAAACTAAATAGAACAAGAATTAATCCGTCAATTTTTTATTAAAAATTAAATAAGTCAGACATCATCTTTTAACAAAAACAATTTTATTGAGAGTTTGATCCTGGCTCAGGATTAACGCTGGCGGCATGCCTAATACATGCAAGTCGAACGAAAGTAGCAATACTTTAGTGGCGAACGGGTGAGTAACACGTATCTAACCTACCATTTAGTGGGGAATAACTGTTGGAAACGACAGCTAATACCGCATATGTTATTTATTTGCAATGATAAATAATGAAAGGAGCATTTGCTTCGCTAATTGATGGGGATGCGGCGCATTAACTAGTTGGTAAGGTAATGGCTTACCAAGGTAACGATGCGTAGCCGATCTGAGAGGATGAACGGCCACATTGGGACTGAGACACGGCCCAAACTTCTACGGAAGGCAGCAGTAGGGAATTTTTCACAATGGGCGAAAGCCTGATGGAGCAATGCCGCGTGACTGATGAAGGTCTTCGGATTGTAAAGGTCTGTTGTAAGAGAAGAAGTGCTAGAATAGGAAATGATTTTAGTATCGACCATACCTTACCAGAAAGCCACGGCTAACTATGTGCCAGCAGCCGCGGTAATACATAGGTGGCAAGCGTTATCCGGATTTATTGGGCGTAAAGCGTGCGTAGACGGTTTTGCAAGTCTGAGGTTAAATTTAGGGGCTCAACCCCTAACCGCCTTGGAAACTACATTACTAGAGTATAGGAGAGGTTAGTGGAATTTCATGTGTAGCGGTGGAATGCGTAGATATATGAAGGAACACCAGTGGCGAAGGCGGCTAACTGGTCTATTACTGACGTTGTGGCACGAAAGCGTGGGGAGCAAATAGGATTAGATACCCTAGTAGTCCACGCCGTAAACGATGAGTACTAAGTGTTGCCATGAGGCAGTGCTGTAGCTAACGCATTAAGTACTCCGCCTGAGTAGTATGCTCGCAAGAGTGAAACTCAAAGGAATTGACGGGGACCCGCACAAGCGGTGGAGCATGTGGTTTAATTCGAAGCAACGCGAAGAACCTTACCAAGTCTTGACATACCTTGCGAAGCTATAGAGATATAGTAGAGGTTAACAAGGATACAGGTGGTGCATGGTTGTCGTCAGTTCGTGTCGTGAGATGTTTGGTTAAGTTCAGCAACGAACGCAACCCTTGTCCTTAGTTGCCAGCATTAAGTTGGGGACTCTAAGGAGACTGCTAGTGTAAGCTAGAGGAAGGTGGGGACGACGTCAAATCATCATGCCCCTTATGACCTGGGCTACACACGTGCTACAATGGCTGATACAAAGAGTCGCTAAACCGCGAGGTCAAGCAAATCTCAAAAAGTCAGTCTCAGTCCGGATTGAAGTCTGCAACTCGACTTCATGAAGTCGGAATCGCTAGTAATCGCGAATCAGCAATGTCGCGGTGAATACGTTCTCGGGTCTTGTACACACCGCCCGTCAAACCAGGAGAGTTGGCAATGCCAGAAGTCGGTGTCCTAACCGCAAGGAGGGAGCTGCCAAAGGCAGGGTTGATGATTGGGGTTAAGTCGTAACAAGGTATCCCTACCGGAAGGTGGGGATGGATCACCTCCTTTCTATGGAGTTTAGTTTCTAATAAGAAACCAAGACAACAAGAAAAATTAGATGGATGATTTATTGGATTACTTCTTTTGTTCTGTTTAGTTTTCAGGGATTGTTTTCTCTGAACAATTGTTCTTTAAAAACTGGATAATAGACATCTTTTAAAAAAATAAGATAATTTTTATCTTGCAATAGGATATTCTAAAAATAAATTATTAAGAGCGTATGGTGGATGCCTTGGAATTGGAAGACGATGAAGGACGCGATTACCTGCGATAAGCTTCGGGGAGCTGGAAATAAGCTTTGATCCGGAGATGTCCGAATGGGGAAACCCACTATCTTTAATCAGATAGTACTGTACAATGAATTCATAGTTGTGCAGAGTGATACCTAGAGAATTGAAACATCTTAGTACCTAGAGGAAAAGAAAGCGAATGCGATTCCCTTAGTAGCGGCGAGCGAAAAGGGAGCAGTCTAAACCAGTCGTCAGACTGGGGTTATAGGACTGTCTATTAGGTTCGACCTATGAAGAGTTACAAAATTTATATATAGCAGAAGTTGTTGGGAAGCAACGCCATAGATGGTGAAAGCCCAGTATGCGAAATGTATAAATCTCTTGACAGTATCCTGAGTACGGCGAGGCACGTGGAACCTTGTCGGAATTTGCGCAGACCACTGCGTAAGGCTAAATACTAACCAATTACCGATAGTGAACCAGTACCGTGAGGGAAAGGTGAAAAGTACCCCGAGAGGGGAGTGAAATAGTTTCTGAAACCATATGCTTACAACAAGTCGGAGCCCGTTAATGGGTGACGGCGTGCCTTTTGTAGAATGAGCCGGCGAGTTACGATTACATGCAAGGTTAAGTTGAAAAGACGGAGCCGAAGTGAAAGCGAGCCTGAATAGGGCGTTTAGTATGTGGTCGTAGACCCGAAACCAGGTGATCTAGCCATGAGCAGGTTGAAGTTAATGTAACAGTTAATGGAGGACCGAACCAACGTTCGTTGAAAAGACCGTGGATGACTTGTGGCTAGCGGTGAAATTCCAATCGAACCTGGAGATAGCTGGTTCTCCCCGATATAGTTTTAGGACTAGCGTCAGAATTAGTGCAATGGAGGTAAAGCTCTGAATGTATGATGGCCCCACCTCGGGGTACTGAATGCAATTAAACTGCGAATGCCATTGTTACATATCTGGCAGTCAGTCTATGGGTGATAAGGTCCATGGACGTGAGGGAAACAGCCCAGATCATCAGCTAAGGTCCCCAAATCAATGCTAAGTGGAAAACGATGTGGAATTGTTCAGACAGCTAGGAGGTTGGCTTAGAAGCAGCCATCCTTTAAAGAGTGCGTAACAGCTCACTAGTCGAATGATTCTGTGCGGAAAATGTACCGGGGCTAAGCATTGTACCGAAGCTATGGGTCTATATATATGTTTACATATATTGTGGGCGGTAGGGGAGCGTTCTAATCTGCGACGAAGTTAGACCGGAAGGACTAGTGGAGCGTTTAGAAGTGAGAATGCCGGCGTGAGTAACGATTGAAGGTGAGAATCCTTCATGCCGATTGACCAAGGTTTCCTGGGCTAGGTTCGTCCACCCAGGGTTAGTCAGGACCTAAGGCGAGGTCGAAAGGCGTAGTCGATGGATAACAGGTTGATATTCCTGTACCACCATGGTGACTGATGGAATGACGGAGAAGGCTAAAATGTCCCAGTGGTTGGTAGTGCTGGGCTAAGTACAAAAAGGGTTGTGTAGGCAAATCCGCACAGCGTTAACCTTGAAGTACGATGGGGAGTGAACGGTTCGCTTAGTAACGAAGCATTTGATGCCATACTTCCAAGAAAAGTTTCTAAAGACATCACCATGGTGCCTGTACCGAGAACGGACACACGTGGTCAAGGAGAATATCCTAAGGCAAGCGAGATAACTATAGCTAAGGAACTCTGCAAAATAACCCCGTAAGTTAGCGAGAAGGGGAGCTCATAGCAATATGAGTCGCAGTGAAGAGGTCCGGGCGACTGTTTAGCAAAAACACAGCTCTCTGCTAAGTCGTAAGACGATGTATAGGGGGTGACGCCTGCCCAGTGCTGGAAGGTTAAAGAGATTTGTTAGCGTAAGCGAAGCTTTGAACTGAAGCCCCAGTGAACGGCGGCCGTAACTATAACGGTCCTAAGGTAGCGAAATTCCTTGTCAGGTAAGTTCTGACCCGCACGAAAGGCGTAACGATCCGGACGCTGTCTCGGCTATAGACTCGGTGAAATCTTAGTACCTGTGAAGATGCAGGTTACCCGCGATTAGACGGAAAGACCCCGTGGAGCTTTACTACAACTTGATATTGAATTTTGGTGTAGTTTGTACAGCATAGGTGGGAGACGTTGATATGCAGACGCTAGTAGGCATGGAGTCACCATTGGGATACCACCCTTGCTATATTGAAATTCTAACTTGAGACCATAATCTGGTCTAAGGACAGTGTCTGGTGGGTAGTTTGACTGGGGCGGTCGCCTCCTAAAAAGTAACGGAGGCGCCCAAAGGTACCCTCAATATGAATGGAAATCATATGTAGAGCGCAAAGGTAAAAGGGTGTTTGACTGCGAGACATACAAGTCGAGCAGGAACGAAAGTTGGGCTTAGTGATCCGGCGGTGCTGTGTGGAAAGGCCGTCGCTCAACGGATAAAAGTTACCCCGGGGATAACAGGCTAATCTCTCCCAATAGTTCATATAGACGGGGAGGTTTGGCACCTCGATGTCGGCTCATCGCATCCTGGAGGTGTAGTCGCTTCCAAGGGTTGGGCTGTTCGCCCATTAAAGCGGTACGCGAGCTGGGTTCAGAACGTCGTGAGACAGTTTGGTCCCTATCTGTCGTGGGCGCAAGAAATTTGAGGAAAGCTGTTCCTAGTACGAGAGGACCGGAATGGACCTACCTCTGGTGCACCAGTTGTCACGCCAGTGGCACAGCTGGGTAGCTATGTAGAGCATGAATAAGCGCTGAAAGCATCTAAGCGCGAAGTCAGTTCCAAGATGAGATTTCTCATTCGAAAGAAGTAAGATCCCTTGAATACTACAAGGTTGATAGGTTAGGTGTGTAAGCATAGTGATATGTTCAGCTTACTGATACTAATAGATCGAGCATTTATTGAAGAATATATTCTCTATTGCAAATCAAAAGTAATCAAATTTAAAGATGTCTGTTTCTAGTTTTTAGGGAGCAATTGCTAAACTATTTGGTGTCCATGGCGGAGTAGTCACACCTGTTCTCATCTCGAACACAGCAGTTAAGCACTCCAGCAGCGAAAATACCAGCAATGGGAAAATAGCACGATGCCAAATTTTTTTGTTTGTGTTAGTATTTAATTTAAAATTTTAATTTTTTTTTATGTTAAGATTGAGAGTATTAAAATGTAAAAAAGATTTTAAGAAAAAAGGAGAAAAAATGGATAAGGTTGAAAAGAAATTAGATAAAAAATTATATATTGGAACTAAAATTGGATTCATAACAAATATTATAAATATTATTTGAAGTGTAATTATTACAATTATTTTAGCAACAGCAAGTAGTGTCATTTTTAAAAGTTTTACAAAATATGATCACACTTCATTAACATAAGGAGTTAGTACAATATTTATTGTTGGATTGATTTTTGGACTTTTAATTGCTATTGGATTTTCAATTGTAATAATTATTATGTGCAATAATATTTTAAAAGGAAATGCTAATAGTGGTTTAGCTGTTGGAATTGTAACTTTGGTTTTAGCAGGTTTTTCTTTAATAGTTATGTTTTCATCAAATTTTAATTTTATTAGTGGTATTAATATTATTTTTTTAGGACTTAATATTGCTTCAGGTGTATTATTAATTATTGGTAAATATCTTCCAGTTACTAATAAACCAGAAGAAGTAGTTTCTATGGTAAATGAATAATTAAAAATATTTAATAAATTATATAAATAAGGCTTTAGAAATTAAAAGCCTTATTTTATTTTTTATAATTTAAAACCATAAGGATAAGTAATGATTGGAAAATTTGGTTTATCATCATCATGCTTTTTTTTATATTGTATGTTATTAATTCATAAATAAAGGTATTGTAAACCAATACTAATAATTAACAGAAAAATAATAGCAGTAACTAATACTCCTACACCATATTTTTGGTAGTTGAAAAAAAAGTAAGGATAACAAGTATTAATATTTTCTCCTTGTTTAACACGTAGTACACCACGAACCATTACCATTACTACATAAAAACAAGGATAAAATAAAATAAATCACATATAAAGTTTATGATGATTTTTTAGTGAATAAAAATCACGTCCACATGATAAAGCAAAATTTAAAATCATAACAATTGGCATAATTAGATTTAGAATTATTGTTTTAAATCATAAATAAATATCAGTTCCATATTTACTTCTTTCTTGGCTATTACTAATGATACCTATTCAAAATACTAACATTGTAATTGTAATATAAATAGTAATGCTTAATAAAATATAAAAACTTGGTTTTGAATTTTCTTTAAATTTACTTTCAAATAAAAAAGCAAATAAATAAATGAGTACTAAATAATTAGTTTGAGTTGTAAAATAAAAATAATAAATTGCCAATCTTTCAGTTGGTTTATCAACATTAGGAACAATGAAAGCATTGGGATAATTAATAGTAATTATTAAATCAAAAATTAAGAATAAAGAAATAATAAGTAGACCAAATAAACGTCAAATAAATTTAATAAGATTTCTTTTTTTTAATCGGTATTCACTATTATTTTTTCAATTCATATTTTTTCTCCTATTTATATTAGAATTAAATTTAATTAAATTTTTGATAGGAAATTTAATTTTTTATTATGATTGAATATGCTACTTATTTAGTATATCAAGTTTTTTCTTATCACTATTAATATTTACTAACTGATTATTTAAAACACTTAATAAGTTAAAAAAATTAACTTATTAATTATTTAATCTTGATTTTTTGGTAATAAAGTTTATTATTAATGTTAAGGATATAATTTTATCCTTATAATTTTAATGAATATATAAGTAATTATATAAGTATTAAAATTATATATGTTGATTTAACAAAAAGTTTAATAATTGATTATATATCCTTAGTTTTATTTTATTAAAACTAAGATTTTAAGTATTTAATTAAATATACTTAATTTAATATTATAATTATAAACACAAATAATAGGTAAAAAAGGAGTAATCATAATGACAAATTTCTTATCTTTTAGTTTTAAAAAAACTAAAAGTTTTAAAACAATAAGTTTGGCTTTGGCATTATCTCTTACTAGTAGTTTAATGATAGTTACTAATCATCAATCTAATATTAGTACTGTTAATGACAGTAACAAACTTTCTGGGTTTCATATTACTGTTAAGGAAAATAATAAAAATTTAATTAGTGAAGCCAATACTTGAAATTCAATTAATAATAAGTATGAAGATTTTATTAGATTGCATAAAGAAGTAATAACAGAACAATTTAATGATTGATCAGACCTTATTAATAAGGTTAATAATAATTCAAATGATGATATTAGTAAAGAAGTTAATAAGAAATTTAAGGAACAAATCGAAAACAAAGCTAATAATATCTTACCAGATAATGGTATTAAATATTTTACTGATAAAGTTATTGGTCGTAGTGTTGCTAAACAAAGTTTTAATGATATTGCTAGTTTTGGTTATGTTTATGTTGGTTACCATGATAATAGTTTACCAGCACAGATTAACAATGGTATTTTTGCAACGGTAAATCCTAGGGCAGATTTTAATAATTATTTTAGTATTCCTTATATGATTAAACCAAGCGATGATTTTTTAAATAGTCATAAAATCGTTCAAGATCGGTTAGCAATTTTACCACTTAATAATGGTAATCCCAATGATACTAATCAACCAATGTTAGCTATTTTAGCAAAAAATAAAAATGATAAGAATGAACAATTATTAATAAATGATAAAAATGATGAAGTTTTTGATAATGGTTCAATTAGTTATGCAATATTAAATCATAAACCAGACGATCATTTAAAATCAACTAGTTTTAATGTTAGTGTTAAAGATAGTGGCTATAGTAAAACTATTAAGTTAACAAATAATAGTTCAAATATTCAATTTAGTACTATTAGTGATGAAAAAGTTAAAGAAAATCCTGTAATTACACCTCAATATTTAGTTCAAAATAATTCACAAGATAATAAAAATACATTAATAGTTATGAATAAAGCTATTGAGAAAGCTAAAGTAAATATTAGTGATTCACAACAACATTGACTAAAATGAAAAGTTGATTCACAAACTTTACAAAAAGCAAAAAATGATTCAGGAACACCTATTAAAGATGGTGATAATTTAACTCTTAATCAAGGAAGTAATTTTCAAGTTTATTGTATAGGTTTAGATACATCTGACTTACAACGTCAAGCTGCTTCTGAACAATATATTACTGTTTATAGAAGCAATACAAAAATACCTAATTTTGCAAATTGTACTGATTTTTTTGAAAAAACTAATAATTTATTAGCAGGTTTTCAACAATATTTAAATAGTACTACTAATAATAGTATTAAAATTGAAGATTTAAAAAATAATGCTGCTGGTGAGTTTTTATCATGATTTATTCAATATCAAGGTGATATTACTAAACAAAATTATGTTAATTATTTACAAAGTAATAATTCAGATCGTCCCTGAGATGTTAATATACCATTAACAACTAAAATGTTAGTTAATAATTGAAATATTATTATCATTTGTGGCTTCATTATTAGTTTTTTAACTATAATTCCAATAGTTGTTGTTATTATTCGTAAAAAGAAATATTTAAAATAAAGTTTATTATTTTTAAGTAGTACTTGTTAAAATGCAATATATTATATAAAAATATAAAATGATAAGTGTAAAAAATGTTATTACTTGTTTTTTTTTTTTTAGTGAGTTACAATAAAAATGGCAGTTATAAATGTTTAGAAAATATTTAAGTAATGCCGGTTTTAATTTTATATTTGACTTTAAGTCCTTGTATGCTATATATGCTATACAAGGAGTTTTTATATAATTTTAAAATAAAATATATTAAGAAAAAGGAGGGAAAAAATAACAAAATAATATTTAAAAAAATAATACAATTTCAAATTTTACTTTTCACAAATATATATTCCTCCCTACAATCAATTATTTTTCAATATTTTTTAAATAATAAATAATAGTAATAAAGTGTACTAGTTTATAAACTAGTACACTTTATTTATAAATTATTTTACATTAAAAATTTGTATCTCTTAAAGCTGCTATTGGTTTATTATTTTTCTTATAAAGAATATTATTATAAAGAGTAAAAAGTAACATCAAAATTATGTATAAGATTAAAATTGCAAAGATATAAATAAAGAAAGTAGTTAAACTTTTATGAAAATCTAAAAATGGATATGGAAATGAATAATCAATTTCTGTCGTTCCTTTTCTTAAAAAACCAACAAAATTTCCTTTAGCAAGTGCATAACCTAAATATGCAAACATGTAAATAGAAATAATTGGTATTCAAAGATATGTTTGTTTTCCGAGTTTTCAGTAGTATTTACCAGCAGAAAACATAAAATATAAAATCACTATCACTGGTACTATTAAATGTAATAAAAATGTATTTATAAAATTTAATATGCTAATACTATTACTACTATCTAAATTATTTATCATTGGTTTAAATAATACAGCAAAAAATACGATAAGAGTTACGGTAATATAAACAGTAATTGCTAATGAAAATCGCCCAAAAACAAATTGTGCGCGATTGTCATGAAAACGATTTGTTAATACAAAACAAAAGAAAAGAAAAACTAAAAAATTTGATTGAATAGTAAAGGTAGAAATCATTGTTCAAATACCAACTCATGGGCCATCTGGAGTTCATAAATTATGAGGATTAGGTGTTCCAACTGTTATTGGTTTATACTCAATTAAAACTATTGCAAATTGCATTATTAGACCTATAACAGCAATAATTAGCCCAGATCAAAGTAAAAAATCAGAAAATTTACTTTTAAATCCTATATTTTTTCTTATTCCCATATGGATCAACTCACAATTCTATATTTTTTCTATTTTAATTACATTATACATGATATTATAATAAGTATGTAAGATATTAGAAAATTATTAATAGCAACTAAATGAAATAATAAGGTGATGTTATGTATCAATTATATTTAGATACAACAAATAACAAATTAACAGTGGTGATTTTGCAAGGTAATAAAATTTTAGCAAGTTCATCATTTATTGCTTGACAAAAACAAACAGAATTGGCAATTCCAACTATTACTAATTTACTTGTAAAATGTAAAATAAAATTAAAAGATATTTCAAAAGTAGTTATTGCAAATGGTCCTGGCAGTTATACTGGAATTAGAGTAGCAATTACTTTTGTCAAAACACTTAAAGTTTTGAATAGTTTTTTAACGGTTTTTACTATTAATAGTTTATTATTACAGGCAGGATTAATAAAATCAATAAGTGTTTTGTCAGCATACAATAATAAAAGTTATTTGGCAGTATGTGATAATGGAAAAATAATTATTCAGCCGCAATTAGTAGATGAAAATGCTAAAATTGGTATTATTAGTGATTTACTAGATTATAAAATAATTGAAAATTTAGAAAAGTGTAATATTGTGGAAAATTTTCAAAAGTTGTCATCATATTTTATCGAAGTAAAAAAAATGGAAGATTTGCAACCATATTATATTAATGATCCATTTTCATCACATAATTAAAAAATAATAATATTTAAATATTTTACATTAGTTTAAAAAGGAGTTTTTACATGCTTATCAATGATAATTTTTGATCTAGAGTATCAAAGGAAGAAAATAATTTCACAAAAAAAGAAAAAGTTCTTATTAACTATATTAATAAGAATAGTCAAAAAATGGATCAAGTTACTATTAGTTCTTTGGCTAAAGAAAATACTGTTGGTTATAGTGTTGTTTATAATTTAATTAAGAAGTTGGGATTTAAAGGTTATCGTGAATTTATCATTAGTTTAGCTGCGCAAGAAACTACTTTCAAAGCTTTAAATCGTGAGTTTTTTGGTGATCGTAGTGTTTTAAAAGAACATTATAAAAAACTGATGGATTTAAATGATTCAACAATTAATTATGAGGAATTACAAAGATTTATTAATTGAATAGATGATAATCGTAAAGCTTGTATTTATTTAGCAGGCATTGGTCATTCTGGTTTAGGTGCGGAGGATTTATCAAATAAATTATATCGGTTTGGTTTACGATCAATCTGTTTAAATAAAGATGATGATAGTATTTTAATGCATGCTTCTTTAATTATTCCAGAAGATGTAATAATTCTTTTTTCATTATCAGGTAAAACCACTACTATTGTTGAAGCAGCTAAACTTGCTAAAAAGAATAATGCTAAAATTGCAGTTGTTACATCACAAGATAAAACTGAATTAGTGACTTATGCTGATTGAACATTTAATATTGTTTCTTCAGGACTTTATGAAGCACAAGAAATATTTATTTCTCCATTATTTGCTATTACTTATTTTAATGATTTAGTAACAACATATTTATTAAAATCAAAGCATAAAGATTGATATTTAGAAAATAGAATTAAAACTAATAAAGTAATTAAAAAATTTTTGGGAGCGTGTCGAAGATGTCGATAACTAAAAAGTTTTAAAAATAGCTCCTTTCTTTTTTAAACCCTTGAATTAAAAATAAATGACAAAAGACGAGAATAAAATTCTTGTCTTTTTTTTGTAATTGTAAAATTTTAAAATTTTTATTTGGAATGGCAACCCTTTTTAGGACTATTTTTTGGTAGACATTTGTTTTTGATAACTAATTGGAGTTAGGTAGTTTAGAGTACTGTGAATTCTTATGTTGTTATATCAATTGATGTAATCAAATAATTCTAATTTTAATTGGATTAATGATGTAAAATTTTTATCATTAATAAATTCAATTTTGAAAGTTTTAAAAGTTGCTTCAGCAACAGCATTGTCATAAGGACATCCTTTTTTGCTTAAAGATCGAGTTATGTTGAAAGCTAATAAAAGTTTATCAATAGTTTTATTATTGAATTCATTACCGCGATCAGTATGAAATATTTCAATATCTTTTAAACAGTGATTTGATTGCATAAATGCTTGATATACTAATGATGCATCTTTTTTAACTCCAACACTATGTCCAATAATTTCGCGGTTAAATAGGTCGATTAATAGGCAAATATAGTTTCATTTACCATTAACTTGAACATAAGTTAAATCACTAACAATAACTTCATTTTTAATTCTATTATTAAAGTTTCTATTAACAAGATTGGTTATTTGACTATCATTGACTTTATTATGATAATTTTTGAATGATAATTTAGTGTATTTTGATATTAAATTATGCTTATTCATAATTTCTTTAATTTTTCTGCGTGATAAATAAATTTCTTGGTTTGCTAGTATGACTTTTAATCTTCTAGTACCATAAACTTCTTTATTTTCTTTAAAAGCACTAATAACAGCTTGTTCATAAATATTATTTTGAATTTTATTTTTTTTCTTTAAATTAAAATAATATGTTGATTTAGAGAGTTTTAAAAAATGACACATTGTGCGAATTTTATATTTAGATTTATTATTTGCAATAATCTCTACTTTCTGCCTATTATTAGTGCTGCTTGCTTTAAAATATCAATTTCCATTCGTAACTGTTTTAATTCTTTATTTGCTTGAATTAATTGTTTTTCTAAATCTGAAAGATTATCTTTAGTTTTAAAACTACCTGAATTAGTAAATTGCTTAATTCAATTGTAAGTAGCTGCTCTTGTAACATTGTATTCTTTAACAAGGCAAGATACTGATTTGCCACTTTGATATAAAGCTACTATTTGTTTTTTAAATTCATCTGAATATGAGTTAATAGTGACCATAATTATAATTCCTTTCTTTTAACTAATTTGTTCACTTGTCTATGTAATTAGTGTCCAATAAAGTGTAACCCATCCAAGTGACTATATAATTAATTGACAAATCATTATGGTTATATGGATTATTTAGTTTAAAACCTTTTCTGTTTTCTTCTCATGTAACATTATATTTAAAACAAGGATTAGTAATCTTTGTTTTACTATCAGTTATTTCACCAATAAATCAACTATTATGCTGTTCATAAAATGTTAATGGTTCAAGTTTTATATCATTAAGATAATATTCTTTGGGTGTTTCTGGTTTATTAACAGTTATTTTCTGTTCAGAAATATATGGTTCTAATAATTTTGTTAATTCATCACCATTTAATTCTCTTTTAATATTTTCAGAATTAAAAACCCAATATGTGTAATTATTATCAACAATAAAAGAATTATTTTTAATCATTCATTTTGGAAGTGATTGGATGACTTATAAAGAACAAATACAAAATAAAAATATTTTAAATATTGGAACTATTTACTATGACAATAGAAATAAAAAATTTAGTGGTGGAGGTAATTCCTATCCTGAACGTGGAAAAATTAATTTAATTGGTGATATACAAGAAATATATCAATATCAAGGAATAGATACACCAACTGAATTTATAACAGAAGAAAGTACTGAACATGATTATTACACAAAACTAGAAACTAATAATTTATTAGATAAAAAGCAAAATATCAATGATGATGCTTTACAAACAGTTTCTAAACAAATCGTTCCTGCAATTAATGAAATCAATAATAAAATTCCTAATTTATCTGATTATTATAAAAAAGAAGAAGTAGATAAAAAATTAGAAGATGTAAAATCACAATTTCCTATTGCATTTCAAATAAATGCTATTAGTGCAGAAATTCCTAATTTAGAAACTACTGATAAAACTATTGCCGGTGCTATTAATGAATTAAAAGAAAAAATAAAAGATAAAAAATTTTCAAATGATTATTTTAAATATAAAACTGAAACAAATGAAATTGCATTAAATGATGAAGAAAATTCATTACTTTGTAAAGATTTATTAGAAAATAATGAATATAAATTATTAAAAACTCAAAATAAAAAATTATTACAAGCAATTAATGAAATATTAGAAAAACAACCACAACCCAGTCCAAGTGGTTCAAATTGAAAAGAAGTAGGTAAAGTCGTAGTAGATAAAAATAATATTACACATATAGAATATATATTTAAAGATAAAACACATTATAGAATATATTATAGTTTTGGTGATTATACTAGTAAAGAAAATAATAAAAATTATAGTGTCAATATCGAGTGAAAATTTCCCAAAAATATTTTTTAAAAAATAAATTATTTTGAAAAGTTATACTGTTAAATAAACATAAATTCCAAATAAATTCTTTTCTAGATAAAAATAGAAATAAAGTTTTTTAATTTTTTAAAATTTTTTGTATAATTAATTTATACAAAAAATTATATAAGTTTTTAACTCATTTATTTTAAGATAAAATAAATGAGTTTTTTTATTATTTATTCAAAGGAGAAAATAAAAAATGTTTAAAGTTAAACCTAATTCACCAGTTTATGAATTTTATTATTCTGAAATAAAAAAATTAGAGGGTAAAATTAAAGATAATAAAGAATTAGATAATATAATAAATACTGAAAAAAATCTTAAAGAAGAAATAGAAAAACTAGAAATATATCTAAAAACATTAAATGAAAATTTAAAAAAGAAATATAAAATAATTCCATATATTGAAAAATTAAATATATATGATTTAGAAGATAAAATCGAATCAAAAGGACAAAAAAGGGTTGATAATGTAGGAAAATATTTAAAATTAAAATCAAGTTTAGATTATGATTTTGATTCAATTTTTGAACAATGAAAACGCAGTGCAAACAGTGAAAATCAACCTTTAACAAGTGGATATAAACCAAGCTCACCACAGATGTAAAAGGGGAAGATATTGCATTTGCAATATCTTTATATCTTTAAAATTGATTTTAAGACACCAAATTTGCTCATATACAAATGTTTTAAAATTTTATATGGTTTAGTATTAATAAAATAAATCTCTTCTAAAATATGTTTTTTTACTTTTAATTAAAAATTATTGATATCCATATCTTCAAGGATGGTCTTTATTTGGTATATAAACTTTTTTAGTTTTTATCAAATCTTCTTTAATAATTGGTTTTAATGCTATTTCTTTTAGTTCATATATTTTATTATTATAACTAAGATAGAATTCATTAATAAATGATTTAAGTACAATTACATCAGTTCTAGGTTGTATATATTGAACTTTGTTATTTTTATAAGGAAAATATTTTTTACCATAATATGTTATAGTTGAACCACTATCTGTTTTTCTTTTACAAAATCTTGAAAGATAAACATTTATTTCATTTTGTGTAGGAGCTTTAACCATAGCAGATTTATTATCATCAATAGGAAAAGCAAACTGATTATTAAAAATGTTTATATATGTTTTAAGAAATTTATTACCATCTTCTAAATTTTTAATTTTATTAAGTCGTAATTCACTAATTAAACGACTTTGAAGTGTTCCAAATAATCGTTCAATTCTGCCTTTAGCTTGTGGAATTGAGGTTCTAATTACTTCAACACCTAAATCATTACAGCATTTTTGAAATTGAGTATAAGTGTCATTTTCTGTGTTTATTTTACCTGAATCAATTTTTTTCTTATATCCAAAAACTGTTCTATTATCAGTATAAAATATCTTTGGTATGCCATATTTAGTTAAAATTTGATAAAAAACATTATAATAACCATCTAATGTCTCTTGGTGATCAAATCATAGTCCAACAATATTTCCTGTAGCATCATCAATTGCAGCATGTAAAAATGCTTTTGGTTTATCGTTACCAAATCAATGATGATTACTTGCATCCATTTGAATTAATTCACCAAAATTTGTTCTACGATTTCTTGTGGGATGCAAGTTATTTTTTTTATTCTTATGTCTTTTTGGTGAAGTGATTTTTTCTTGAATTAATAGATTATAAACTGTACTATATGCAATTTTAGTGTTTTCTTCATTAATTAATTTTTCCTGAAAATGTTGAAAATTAAAATTATAATATTTTGTTTTATATAAGTTTATAATTTTATTTTTAATTTCTATTTTTGTTGCCTTATTAGAAATTTTATTGCGAGATTTATGAATAAAACCAACTTTACCTTCTTTATTAAAAATTTGAATTAATTGGTTAATTCTTCTAATAGTTAGGTTAAGTTTATTTTTGGCTTGATGTTTAGATAATTTATTAATAACAATGTCATTTATAATTTTGTATTTATATTTTTCTTTCATAGTCATGCTTCTTTCCATTTTTATCACCAAGTATATTTAACTTCACTTTTTGAGAAATTTTCACTCGATAACTAATAGGAAATTATCACTAAATAATGACAAAAATAAAAATTATAGTTGACAAATAATTAATTTTTATTATCAATTAGATACAAATGTTTTAAAAAGTAGTTTATGAATATCAAATAATAATGTTAATGCGGATACTGAAATTAATATTTATAATAATAGAATAATGTGGGGTATGGGTAGAGATTATATTTTTAAAAAATTAGAAGAATTACAGGAATAATATTATGTTTTTTAAAATTATAAAAATTATTTTAGGTTTAATAGGAGTAATTTTATCATCAGCAACAGCAGGTTTAATTATATTTATTATTATAAAAATTGTATTAAAAATTAATCAAATATTTTAAAAAAAGGTGGTGAATATTATGTTAAGTCTATTTAAAAGAAAAGAAAAAAGTAATATTAGTGATAATCAAAATGAAAAAGTAAAATTTTTAACTAATAAAAATAAAAGTACTCATGCTTCAATTTTAAATTATTTTGGTTTTAATGATTTTAACCATGAAACTTATTTCACTGATTTTGTAGCAGAAAATAATGCTAATTTATATAATGCTCCATTAGATATTAATAATGAAACTATTAAACAATATTTAATTCAACAAGAATTTTACAGAAAAAATTGAAATTCAATTTTTAAATTAAGTAAATTAGGAATTAGTGCTTATTTAATTTATATTGCTAATGATGACTTATATTTTCAAGTAGTAGATATACAACAAAGAGTTTATGATATTAGTGGTAAATTAATTGAATGTACTATTTTTTATGATAGTTATGAACAAAATGCACAAATGGTAAGATTATTTGAAGTTTATACATTAAATAATGAACAAATAACTATTAATCGTGCAATTTATAGTATTAGTGATAATAAAAAACAATTTCCATTAGATTTTAAATCATTCATTAATAACCCTAATTTAGCACAAGAACAAACACTAAATATTAACTATATACCAATAGCAATTATGAGAAATAAAGCAAATGAGCTAGCAGATTGTAATAAAGTAATGGATAAAATTAAAGCATTAGATGTTATTTATGAACAAATTGTTTTAGATACTATTTTAAACTCACCTAAATTTATATTTAGTCAAACTTATGGCAATGTTCAATCTTTAATAGAAGACGCAGTAAGAACATTAGTTACTAAAAATTACATATTTAAAAGCGGTAGAGATAATAATGAACAAAACGAAAATATCAATATGACAAATAGTAATTTTAAAGGTAAAAATTTAACTGATATATATGATTGAAATGTTAATGAAATATTTAAACGTTGTGGTATTCATATACCAAGTCAAAAGAAATCAGCACAACAATCAGTTCCCGAAAGTACAGCAGTAAATATTTCAACTATTAATTATATTGAACAAAAATTATGACAATTTAATATTGATATTCTTAAATTTATTCAAATATTAGTAAGTGTAGATAAAGATTTATTAAATAGTAAAACATTTAATATTAATGATGATCAAGAAATTAATAATTTAACAGTTAAATTAAAATTATTTAATCCCGAAAATAACCAATTAATAGGAGAGAACAATGGAAAACAACAACAAACCACAAACGAAATTTCCACAGAAACAAACTAAACTTAATCAAGCAGAATTAGAAAATGATTATTTAATTGATAACATTCCTTATGACTTTACTAATATGATGCGTGCTACTAGTGACCCAGATATTAATAGAGCATATGATGAATTTAAAAAAAGAACGATATATATTTATGAAATTGAACGTTTATTTAAAAATAATGAAAATAATAGTTTAAAATTTTCAGCAAATACTATTAAAATAGGTTTTATTGATATTGATAAAGTATTAAAAACTACTGCTGTTGAAACATCTGATTTTACTATGCAATTAAATCAAAGAGCAAGTACTAATATTAATGATAATACAATTGAATATAGTATGACTGATATTAAAAATTTAATATTTCAAGAAATAAATTTATTAAATCAATTTAAGTTATATGCTGTATCTATTAATGAACCTTTAACTGAAAATAATATTGATAATTTATATATCATTAATAATTATTCACAACCTTATCAAAATCCAAAAACAAGAAGTACTAAAAGTATAACTATTATTAAAATTAAAGATTTTAAAACAAGAGATGGTTATCCAATTATTATTAAATTACAAAAACCATTAGATAAAGATACCAAAGTAACTGGTTTAAAAATTAAAGCACCTAGAAGCATGATTTTTGGCAATATAAAGGTACTTGGTGAAGTTGACAATATGGAAGTATACCCAAAGTTATTTGTTAAAGATAAGATAGCATTTCCGCTATTATCAATGCCTATTGAAACTCAACCAAAAGTTAGAATATTACAACAATGATTTAGTGAACAAATATTACCTTGAAACTTAGCAAAACAATTTATTGGAGAAGAAAAATCAGTTTTAGATTTAATTGCTATTGGTGGAGGGACTGAAACAAGAAAAGAAATTATTAATAATGCAAGAGTAACAAATGCTAAATTAGGTTATGATGTTTCTAAAAATTTAAAAGTATGACCATTATCAGATGAAATAGAATTAAAAGATAAAAAATTAGAGTCATGATTTTTAGTAGGTAACTATAATTTATTTATTTCTACAACAAATAAATTTTATGATGTAGAAATTGAAATAAATGATAAACCACCAATTGATAGTTTACAACAGTTATTATTAGATATGCTAAGTTACACATATAACTATAATAGAAATTTTGATGGCGCAGATTATGATGATAAAAATGAAATAGCAAAATTACGTAATAAATTCTCAGGTCAAAAACCTGATGAAGTTATTACTAATTTATTTAGAAAATGAGAACTTGATTATCCAAATTACATAAATTTGCAACAAGTTAAAATATTTAAACAAGTATTTATTATGTTATCAAAGTATATTTATTCAACATTATCAATAAATAAAGGTCTAAATGATGATAATAAAATTTTATTACCTTATTATTTTGAATTAAAATCAAATCCTATACATTCTAATAAGGATAATAGTTGAAAATATAAAGATGTAAAAGTAATACTAAAATCTGAATATTTTGATTTTACAGATATGAATAATATTAAATTAAAAAATAATGATATTAGTCAAAATGAATTATTTAAACTTGATGATAATCAATTTAATTGATTATCTATTACAAATGAATTAGAAAGCAATAATATTCCGTCATTAATTCCAGCAGATTGAACATTAGGAAATGGCGAATATGGAAAATACTTTACAAGAGTAATTATTAGTAACAATAAAATTGAGAATGCTTTAAATTTATATGGTTCAAATAAATCTCAATTATTTTCTAAATTAGAATTTTATGAAGAGATATTACAAATTGATAATAAAAATGAATTTGAATTGCAAATTAAAAATCCAATTAATAATTTAAATCGGATTGAAATTAGTGGAATATTTGGTGCTGGTAATTATTATTTAATTTTAATAACTGACAAACAAGAAATAAACTTAACTAATATTAATTTATTTGACAAATATAATGAAAATATTTCTTATATTAATTTAGAAATTTAAATGTTATTTATTAAAATAACCATATGGATAATTGCCATCTCATGGTATATCTATTCTTTCAATAGTATCTCCACCATTATAAAATTTTGTTTTTTTAGGATTATCAGCAAAGTATATTTTAAATTCACTTTTTATAGAAACTGAAATACCATGAATGTCAGACATTCATATTTTCTGAACACCCATTATAGGTTTTTTATATGAATTTAAATAATATTTAAGTCCACTAAGATTATGGGTAAGCACCCCCCCATGATTAATCCTATTGTTCCAGTTGTAGCACCAGTTAGTGCTAATGCTAATGTTATTTTACTTAAATTTGCTTTTATTCATGTTTTCATATTAAATTACTCCTTTTTTCCTTGATTTTACTTATAAATTGTACTATTTTTGATTATTTTTACAAGTACGTTTTTAAACGCAAAATAACGCCTAAATAAAAGGCGTTTATTTTGTGATACCTATACTATTAATGATATTGTAGTTGTTTATTATATGGCAAATGTGAAGATGCTTTTTTTTCACAGTAGCATTATTTTTACCCCTAATTACATTTTTATATGGATACAATGCATAAAATAATCCATCATACGGGTCTTGATACATATTTTTATTAGGAATGTTAGTTTTGGTTTGGTCATAACGTAATTCTTCTAAACATTGAGTAGTCTTTGGTAAATCATCTTTATTTGCATAAAAGTTTCCATAACTCATAATGTTTCTCATTCAAACTACTCTATTAGTTAATCTTGCTTCTTGATTTAAATTTGAAGCATGTTTAATAGCAGTTTGTGTGATTAAAATAGTATTATGTTCATCTATTAATTTTTGATTTAATCAATCAATGGCAGTTCGTGCTTTATCATCATAAAAATAAATTGCTTGTTCAAAATTTTCAAAATTATCAATTAATCCTAAAATTTCATTAACATAAGCATTAATTTTTTCATTTTCATTTATAAAATCATTTGGAGTAACTACTAATTCACAAATAATATAAGCATCATAATAACCAGTATTATTATATTCTTTAAAACCCACTACTATAAATACAGTATGGTCTTTATGACCAGTTGCTCAATCCACACCAACTGAATAAAAATCAAATTTATACATATCTTTTTTTGAATTATAAAATTCTTTTAAATCATATGGTTGTCAGCACTTTACAGTTTTTTGAAATGGGAAAATTGTTGCATCACTATCTAAAAATTCAAAACCATAAAAAACAGTATTAAATTCATCAGGATTACTTTTTTTCATTTCTAATAATGTTCTTTTTTGAATATCTGGTAATTTATTTCAAAATGGTTGAATAGTAAATCTTAAAACAAATAAACCTAAACCACTAAACATATCTTGATTTTCATAATAAATTTTGCCATTTTTTTTAAGATTTTCCATCACTTTATCATTTAATGGTAAAAATGGCGTACAGTATTTTAAATAAAATGGATGATATTTATCATAAGGATTACATGTAAAAGTAATAAAGAAACTTTTATAAAAATAGCGAGTAATTTTTTTTCCAAAATTAGGACTATATATATTTTTATCAATAAACGTTCAACTTCATTCTTTAATAGGTTCTTTTGATACTTTAATACGATTACTTCTAAACATAGAGTTTTGTAAACGTTCATATCGATATGTTAATTGCTTTTCTGTTAGTGTTTCTTTTTCTTCTGCCATAATAATTTCATCTGTTCTTGAACCTAAAAAACTTGAACCACCGGCTTCTTTTCCAAAAATCTTATTACCATTAGCATAACCAATAAAGTCAATTTGTTGATTATTAGGAAAAATAATACATCCACCATCCTTAGTTATTTTTCATTTAATACCATGTGGATTATTAGGTAATAAATTAATATTATATGTATCTAATAAAACTTGACAAACATTCATTAAAGCACCAATTGTAGTTTCACTATGAGTATTTTCATATCTTCTTACTTCTTGAACACTACTATCACTAAAATTACAACATATAAATAAATCAAATGCTAAACAATTTCAAGTTTTTCTTGTTCCACGTGCTGTTGGTACAAAACGATAAAAACAATTGGTAGTAAAATATTCTGCTCATTCATCACCAACAAATTCTTTAAAAATATCCCAACTAAAACCATAATTATTATCACTAAAATTAAGATTATATTTTTTATTTAATTGTACATAACTAGTGATAAAAGCCATATTTACTCCTTATTTTTAAAAAAAATTAAACTTAAATTATTAACAAATAAAATTTTGAAAGGAACATTAAAAATGTTTATATTACCATTTGTAAATCATTTTGATTGAGACAAACACAATTTTAATCAAGATAAATTAAATTTACAACAAACAGAAGAATTATTTAAAAAAATAGATGATTATTTATGAAATGCATGTGATAAATCTGTATATAAGTCATATAGATTTAGAAAAAGAAAATTAAAAACAAAAAAAGGTTTATTAACTTATAAACGACGTATTTGTACATATTATAACCCAAAAACACAAAAAATGGAATTTCTTTCATTGTTAGATAATTATCTTGGTGTTAAAAAATATAGTAAACTTGCACCTAATGTTATTAAACAAATTTTGAAATATTTTGCAGATGGTAAAAAGTATCATGATGTTTGTGATACTTTTATTGAAGGTTTAATTGGATGGGTTACACTTTATTGAACACTAATTACATAGACAAGTGAACAAATTAGTTAAAAGAAAGGAATTATAATTATGGTCACTATTAACTCATATTCAGATGAATTTAAAAAACAAATAGTAGCTTTATATCAAAGTGGCAAATCAGTATCTTGCCTTGCTAAAGAATACAATGTTACAAGAGCAGCTACTTACAATTGAATTAAGCAATTTACTAATTCAGGTAGTTTTAAAACTAAAGATAATCTTTCAGATTTAGAAAAACAATTAATTCAAGCAAATAAAGAATTAAAACAGTTACGAATGGAAATTGATATTTTAAAGCAAGCAGCACTAATAATAGGCAGAAAGTAGAGATTATTGCAAATAATAAATCTAAATATAAAATGCGCACAATGTGTCATTTTTTAAAACTCTCTAAATCAACATATTATTTTAATTTAAAGAAAAAAAATAAAATTCAAAATAATATTTATGAACAAGCTGTTATTAGTGCTTTTAAAGAAAATAAAGAAGTTTATGGTACTAGAAGATTAAAAGTCATACTAGCAAACCAAGAAATTTATTTATCACGCAGAAAAATTAAAGAAATTATGAATAAGCATAATTTAATATCAAAATACACTAAATTATCATTCAAAAATCATAATAATAAAGTCAATGATAGTCAAATAACCAATCTTGTTAATAGAAACTTTAATAATAGAATTAAAAATGAAGTTATTGTTAGTGATTTAACTTATGTTCAAGTTAATGGTAAATGAAACTATATTTGCCTATTAATCGACCTATTTAACCGCGAAATTATTGGACATAGTGTTGGAGTTAAAAAAGATGCATCATTAGTATATCAAGCATTTATGCAATCAAATCACTGTTTAAAAGATATTGAAATATTTCATACTGATCGCGGTAATGAATTCAATAATAAAACTATTGATAAACTTTTATTAGCTTTCAACATAACTCGATCTTTAAGCAAAAAAGGATGTCCTTATGACAATGCTGTTGCTGAAGCAACTTTTAAAACTTTCAAAATTGAATTTATTAATGATAAAAATTTTACATCATTAATCCAATTAAAATTAGAATTATTTGATTACATCAATTGATATAACAACATAAGAATTCACAGTACTCTAAACTACCTAACTCCAATTAGTTATCAAAAACAAATGTCTACCAAAAAATAGTCCTAAAAAGGGTTGCCATTCCACTACCTAACTCCAATTAGTTATCAAAAACAAATGTCTACCAAAAAATAGTCCTAAAAAGGGTTGCCATTCCAATTTTTAGTATTATGTTTTTCATTAAACTTAAATTTTCTATGTCCATCATCAATATTTACATATAAATTTTGATATGGTTGTAATGGTATTTTGAGGATATTGGCTTTTGGTAATTGAAACTTTTTATATGTTCTACAAACTGTACTATTACTTATTTGGAATGGCAACCCTTTTTAGGACTATTTTTTGGTAGACATTTGTTTTTGATAACTAATTGGAGTTAGGTAGTTTAGAGTACTGTGAATTCTTATGTTGTTATATCAATTGATGTAATCAAATAATTCTAATTTTAATTGGATTAATGATGTAAAATTTTTATCATTAATAAATTCAATTTTGAAAGTTTTAAAAGTTGCTTCAGCAACAGCATTGTCATAAGGACATCCTTTTTTGCTTAAAGATCGAGTTATGTTGAAAGCTAATAAAAGTTTATCAATAGTTTTATTATTGAATTCATTACCGCGATCAGTATGAAATATTTCAATATCTTTTAAACAGTGATTTGATTGCATAAATGCTTGATATACTAATGATGCATCTTTTTTAACTCCAACACTATGTCCAATAATTTCGCGGTTAAATAGGTCGATTAATAGGCAAATATAGTTTCATTTACCATTAACTTGAACATAAGTTAAATCACTAACAATAACTTCATTTTTAATTCTATTATTAAAGTTTCTATTAACAAGATTGGTTATTTGACTATCATTGACTTTATTATTATGATTTTTGAATGATAATTTAGTGTATTTTGATATTAAATTATGCTTATTCATAATTTCTTTAATTTTTCTGCGTGATAAATAAATTTCTTGGTTTGCTAGTATGACTTTTAATCTTCTAGTACCATAAACTTCTTTATTTTCTTTAAAAGCACTAATAACAGCTTGTTCATAAATATTATTTTGAATTTTATTTTTTTTCTTTAAATTAAAATAATATGTTGATTTAGAGAGTTTTAAAAAATGACACATTGTGCGCATTTTATATTTAGATTTATTATTTGCAATAATCTCTACTTTCTGCCTATTATTAGTGCTGCTTGCTTTAAAATATCAATTTCCATTCGTAACTGTTTTAATTCTTTATTTGCTTGAATTAATTGTTTTTCTAAATCTGAAAGATTATCTTTAGTTTTAAAACTACCTGAATTAGTAAATTGCTTAATTCAATTGTAAGTAGCTGCTCTTGTAACATTGTATTCTTTAGCAAGGCAAGATACTGATTTGCCACTTTGATATAAAGCTACTATTTGTTTTTTAAATTCATCTGAATATGAGTTAATAGTGACCATAATTATAATTCCTTTCTTTTAACTAATTTGTTCACTTGTCTATGTAATTAGTGTTCAATAAAGTGTAACCCATCCAAATTGTAAAAAATGTTCAATGAGATTATTAGTATTTTGTACTGGTAAAAAGAAGAATGGAAAATTAATTAATAAAAGAGCTGTATGTAAAATTAGAGTATCAAAAACAGAAATTGGTGCTGAAAAAACTGCCAAATTAATTGAAAAATATGGTAATTTATTTTTTCAAAATTTTGACCAAGCAAATTTAATAGTTTGTGGAGATAGTTCAAAATGAATTAGAAAAACTGCTACAATTTTAAATGCTAAATTTATTTTAGATAAATTCCATGCTTTTCATGTTTTATTTCTTGGCATAATGGCTGGAAGAAGAAAAAATAAAATTGCTAAATTACACTATCAAAATGCAATAAATTTATTTTCCAAAGGTCAATATTATGAATTAATTGATTTTTTACAATCATTGACTTTACAATATAAAAAATTAAAAGTTGGTTATTTTGTTAATGCAAAAGATGGCTTATTAAATCAAGCATTAGTTGAAAATATTGGTTGCTTTACTGAAACTAATATTAAACAAATTTTAAAGCATATGATTGGTGATAGAACTTATAACATTGATATGTATACCAAAATGGTTAATTTTAAATGTTATCAAATAAATACAGCAATACAATTATTATAAATTAACCATTTCAATTTAAAGATAACTAAAAATAAAATAAAACTTATTAAAGTAAAATTTAATAAGAATTTTTGAGTTATAAAAGTAAGTATTATTGTGTCAATATCGAGTGAAAATTTCCCAAAAATATTTTTTAAAAAATAAATTATTTTGAAAAGTTATACTGTTAAATAAACATAAATTCCAAATAAATTCTTTTCTAGATAAAAATAGAAATAAAGTTTTTTAATTTTTTAAAATTTTTTGTATAATTAATTTATACAAAAAATTATATAAGTTTTTAACTCATTTATTTTAAGATAAAATAAATGAGTTTTTTTATTATTTATTCAAAGGAGAAAATAAAAAATGTTTAAAGTTAAACCTAATTCACCAGTTTATGAATTTTATTATTCTGAAATAAAAAAATTAGAGGGTAAAATTAAAGATAATAAAGAATTAGATAATATAATAAATACTGAAAAAAATCTTAAAGAAGAAATAGAAAAACTAGAAATATATCTAAAAACATTAAATGAAAATTTAAAAAAGAAATATAAAATAATTCCATATATTGAAAAATTAAATATATATGATTTAGAAGATAAAATCGAATCAAAAGGACAAAAAAGGGTTGATAATGTAGGAAAATATTTAAAATTAAAATCAAGTTTAGATTATGATTTTGATTCAATTTTTGAACAATGAAAACGCAGTGCAAACAGTGAAAATCAACCTTTAACAAGTGGATATAAACCAAGCTCACCACAGATGTAAAAGGGGAAGATATTGCATTTGCAATATCTTTATATCTTTAAAATTGATTTTAAGACACCAAATTTGCTGATATACAAATGTTTTAAAATTTTATATGGTTTAGTATTAATAAAATAAATCTCTTCTAAAATATGTTTTTTTACTTTTAATTAAAAATTATTGATATCCATATCTTCAAGGATGGTCTTTATTTGGTATATAAACTTTTTTAGTTTTTATCAAATCTTCTTTAATAATTGGTTTTAATGCTATTTCTTTTAGTTCATATATTTTATTATTATAACTAAGATAGAATTCATTAATAAATGATTTAAGTACAATTACATCAGTTCTAGGTTGTATATATTGAACTTTGTTATTTTTATAAGGAAAATATTTTTTACCATAATATGTTATAGTTGAACCACTATCTGTTTTTATTTTACAAAATCTTGAAAGATAAACATTTATTTCATTTTGTGTAGGAGCTTTAACCATAGCAGATTTATTATCATCAATAGGAAAAGCAAACTGATTATTAAAAATGTTTATATATGTTTTAAGAAATTTATTACCATCTTCTAAATTTTTAATTTTATTAAGTCGTAATTCACTAATTAAGCGACTTTGAAGTGTTCCAAATAATCGTTCAATTCTGCCTTTAGCTTGTGGAATTGAGGTTCTAATTACTTCAACACCTAAATCATTACAGCATTTTTGAAATTGAGTATAAGTGTCATTTTCTGTGTTTATTTTACCTGAATCAATTTTTTTCTTATATCCAAAAACTGTTCTATTATCAGTATAAAATATCTTTGGTATGCCATATTTAGTTAAAATTTGATAAAAAACATTATAATAACCATCTAATGTCTCTTGGTGATCAAATCATAGTCCAACAATATTTCCTGTAGCATCATCAATTGCAGCATGTAAAAATGCTTTTGGTTTATCGTTACCAAATCAATGATGATTACTTGCATCCATTTGAATTAATTCACCAAAATTTGTTCTACGATTTCTTGTGGGATGCAAGTTATTTTTTTTATTCTTATGTCTTTTTGGTGAAGTGATTTTTTCTTGAATTAATAGATTATAAACTGTACTATATGCAATTTTAGTGTTTTCTTCATTAATTAATTTTTCCTGAAAATGTTGAAAATTAAAATTATAATATTTTGTTTTATATAAGTTTATAATTTTATTTTTAATTTCTATTTTTGTTGCCTTATTAGAAATTTTATTGCGAGATTTATGAATAAAACCAACTTTACCTTCTTTATTAAAAATTTGAATTAATTGGTTAATTCTTCTAATAGTTAGGTTAAGTTTATTTTTGGCTTGATGTTTAGATAATTTATTAATAACAATGTCATTTATAATTTTGTATTTATATTTTTCTTTCATAGTCATGCTTCTTTCCATTTTTATCACCAAGTATATTTAACTTCACTTTTTGAGAAATTTTCACTCGATAACTAATAGGAAATTATCACTAAATAATGACAAAAGTATTATTGTTGACTAATATTTTACAAGTGTTAAGATTAACATACAATTGCATATTGAAGTCTAAATTATTCTCGTCTAATCTTATAATTTAAAGACAAATTTGAATATTATTGACAACATCGGTACGCTCCCAATTTTTTAAATAAAAAAACTGTTTTTTTAAAAATAATAATTTAATATTATGTCATGAATATTTATTAAGTAAGGAGATGAAGTATGGTGTCTAAACAAGATGATATTTTGATAGTAGAACATGTTTTTCTTGAATCTGATTGTAAAACACAAGCAGAAGCTTTTCAAGAAATAGCAACTTCTGCTAAAAAATTAGGTTTTTTGAAAAAAAATATTAGTGAAAAATCACTAGTTAATAGTTTTCTACAAAGAGAAGGAGAAGGAACTACTGGTTTTGGTGATGGTGTTGCTGTGCCGCATGCCCGTAATGAAGATATTGTTAAATCAGGAATTTTTATTATGCGTTTTAAACAGCCAATTCCTTGGAAAGCACTAGATGAACAACCCGTTAAAGCAATAATTGCTTTAATTGTGCCACTAAAAAGTGCTGGTAATGAACACTTGGAAATTTTATCAAAAGTGGCACAAAGATTAACAAAACCGGAATTTCAATCAATATTATTTAATTCAAAAGATAAAAAAGCAATTATTCAATCACTAAATATTAATAATAAACCTAATGTTGAAACTAGTAGTAAAACTATTAGTGAAGATATGAAAGGTTCTTCAAAAAAAACTAAAAATATTATAGCAATTACTGCTTGTCCAGTTGGGGTAGCACATACTTATATTGCACAAGATAAATTAGAAATTGCTGCAAAAAATTTAGGCTATAATATTAAAGTTGAAACTCATGGTAGTATTGGTATTAAAGGTGCTTTTACAGCAACTGATATTGCCAATGCTGATTTAGTTATTATTGCAGTATCAGCCGGTGTTGCAGATTTAAAATTAGAACGTTTTAATAATAAACCATTATATAAAGTAGAAATTAGCAAAGTTATTAAAAATCCTGAAAGTATTGTTAATGATGCTTTTGCTAACGCAAAACCTTATGAAATAAACAAGTCAGAATCGGGACAAAAAGCGGAAAAAGAAAATAAATCAAATGATTTATTTACTACTGATAAACAAGGAATTATGAAACATATTATGGCTGGTGTTGGCTATATGGTTCCATTTGTTGTTTTTGGTGGAATTATGTTAGCATTATCAATTGGTATTGCTAAAGCAGTTTATGGTGCTGACTTTGATATTTCCAAGTTACCACACAATCATTTTCTTTATTTTATGAATCAAGCCGGAAGTATTGCTTTTACATTAATGATTCCAATTTTAGCTGGTTTTATCGCTAATTCAATTGCAGGACGTGCTGCCTTGGTTCCGGCAATGGTAAGTGCATATGTTGCTAATACAGCAGGATTAGTTTATCCAATTGCTGGTTTAGAGCCAAAGGTTTCTGCTGGATTTTTAGGAGCATTATTAATTGGTCCAAGTGTTGGATATTTAGTAAGATGAATTATTACTTGAAAAGTACCAAAGACTATTGCTCCAATTATGCCAATTTTCTTTATTCCTATTGTAGTAACATTTTTAATTAGTTTCACTTTTATTTATGCAATTGGAGCTCCAATTGGTTGAATAATGGAACAATTTCAAAATGGGTTAACCCACATGCCACGTGAAGCAATGGCAGCAATTGGAATGTTGCTAGGAGCAATGGTTGGATTTGATATGGGTGGTCCAATTAACAAAGTTGCTTTTTTAGCAGCTTCAACAACGATAACTGCTGATCCTAGTTCACAATTATTTATGGGAGCAGTAGCTGCAGCTATTCCTGTTGCACCACTTGGAATGGGTTTAACAACTTTGATTTTTCGTAAATTCTTTAATGAAAGTGAACGTACATTAGGTTTAACAGCTATGTTAATGGGGTGTATTGGTATTTCTGAAGGTGCGATTCCTTTTGCAGTAAGAGATCCAAAACGTGCTATTATTAGTAATATTATTGGTAGTGCTGTTGCTGGTAGTATTGCTGGTACTTTCTTATTAACTGATGCTGCGGGTCATGGTGGTCCTATTGTTGCTATCTTAGGTGCAGTTAGTTCAGTTAATTATGTGCTTTGGGTAAGTATTCTTTTATTCTTTTTAGCCATTATTGTTGGAAGTATTGTTACTTGTTTAGTATATGGTGGATTATTAATTATTCAATCACGTAATATTAAGGTTTTTAAATTAATGAATGAAAGAATCATGAAAATATTTAATAGTAAAAAATCTAAATCTAAAAATAGTAAAAATAAAGTTTAATTGAACAAATAATCAAAGTTTAGGAGAATGAATATGAATAATAGCACATCACAAATAATTTTTTTAAAACCTGCTTTTATTCGCAAATTATGAGGTAGTCAAAAATTAGCACACAAATTTAATTTTGATTTACCTAAAAATACACCAATTGGTGAAGCATGATTAGTTAGTGCTCATCCCAATGGAATGAGTTATGTTTTAAATGGCGAGTATAAGGGATTAAGTTTAGCAGAATTGTTTAAACAGCAACCCAGTTTATTTGCTAATCTTGATAGTTCAGGTAATGTGATTAATAAAGAATATCCGTTGTTAACAAAAATTTTAGACGCAAATGATAGTTTAAGCGTTCAAATTCACCCTGATGATAAATTCGCAGAAAAAAATCATCAATGTTTAGGAAAAACTGAATGTTGGTATATATTAGAATGTTTACCCAAAGGTAAAGTTATCTTGGGTCATAATGCTAAAACCAAAGATCAGTTTAATCAATGATTGGTAAAACAACAATGACATAAACTATTAAAATATATTCCAATTAAAAAAGATCAATTTATTTATGTTCCTTCTCTAAAAATTCATGGCTTATTGGCACATACTATGGTTTTTGAACTACAACAATCATCAGATATTACATATCGTTTATATGATTATGGTCGTAAAGATGAACTTGGTAATTTACGAAATTTGCATTTGAAAGAAGCATCAACTATTGTTTTAGCTCCTGATTTAAATAGTAGTGAAGCTAATGCTCATGATAATTATTTAGTTGATAATAAGTTTTTTAAGTTAATTAAATTAATTAATGAGGGAATTAAGCATTATAGTTATCGTAATACTAGATGATTGCAAATCTCAGTATTGGATGGTAATGGTATAATTGATGATACTAGTATTAAAAAAGGTGACTCATTTATTTTACCAAATGGTTATACTGATTTTTGTTTAAGTGGAAACATGTTATTGATGGTTGCATATTGCTAATAATTTATAATTTATTTTTAAAGTTAAGATTTATTTAGAATGTATTTTATTATTGTTTTAAGTATAAAATATTTAGAATTTTGAGAAAAGTGTGAAATTGTAGTAAGAATATTAAATTGGAAAGTGTAGTAATGTATCATTAAAAATGATATTAGTTCATTTTACTAATATCATTATTATATGAATAAAACTTTTTAAATTTTAAAGTACTTTTTCTAAATAAATCTTGATTTAATTTTATAGTTAAAAATTTATATATGCAATAAAAAAATAAAATTAGAAAAATTATTTTAAATAAGCAATTGCTTCAATTTCAATTAATGCATCTTTGGGAATTCTAGCAACTTGAACTGCTGCTCTTGCTGGAGCGTGTGCACCAAATATTTCTCCATAAACTTTATTCATTTCAACAAAGTGATTTAAGTCTTTTAAGAAAATATTAACTTTTACAATATTATTTAAAGTAATATTAGCAGCTTCACAAATTGCTTTAATATTTAATAAACTTTGTTTAGTTTGTGAAGAAATGTCAGTGCCAATAAATTCACCTGTTTTACTATTAATTGGTAATTGCCCAGAAATATATAAAAAGTCACCTGCAATTATTGCTTGACTATATGGCCCAATGGCAGCAGGAGCATTAGGAGTATGAATAATATTTTTCATAGTTTATCACTCTTTCTAAAATTATTATGTTTTGCATCATTGAATATATTAGTAAAATGTAGCGTTATTTTTAAGTTATTTAGGTGATATTAAATAATTAATAGTAATATAAAATTAGCATCATTAATTATTAAAACTTGAACAACTATAAATATATTTTACATGATTTTCTTTTCTTTTTTTTAATTAATTATTTTTCACTTTAATAATTTTTTTCATTTTAATTTTAATAAAATATTTATTTAATATTTTATTATCAGTATTGAAAATTAAATTTTATTTTTATTTTTTAACCTTTATAAGTGTAAAAAAATATTATTTAAAGTAATTTTATCATTTTTTTAGAAAAAAAATATATTTTATGGTTCACTTTATAAAATGTTACTATATAATTTGATTACAGACCAGTAACATTTTTAAATTGGTTTGAAGATAACGTAGTTATAATAATATCTATAATAGACATTATAATTATAATTCTTAAAACATTAGGAGGAAATCTTTTATGGCAAAAAGTAATTCTAAAACAAAGACAGAAATTATTAAGATAGTGGCGCAAAAGTCTGACGTCACAATTGCCTTAGCGACTAATATTATTGATTTATTTTTTGAAGAGATAAAAGTTGAAGTTGCAAATGGTGGTAAAATTAATATACCAAAATTTGGAATATTTGAAACTATTATTCGTGAAGCAAGAACAGGTCGTAATCCCCAAACTGGTGAATCTATTGTAATTAGTGCTTCTAAAGCACCTAAATTTAAAGCTAGTTCTGAATTTAAAAAACATACTAATCAACAAACAGAAACTTTAGTTTCTTAAATTAAAAATTTTAAAAAATCAAGATAAAATGGATATATAATTTCTAATTTATATCCATTTTGTTCTATTTTTTTATATGTCAGTGCTTTTTTTGAACTTTTAAAAATTTTAATTTTTCTCAAAAAACTAAGAAAAAGGCATTATGTTGTGAAAAATAAATAATAACAAAACTAATAGCATTAAGATAAAAAGCATTTTCTAAGTATTCAAGTTGATATTTTTTAAAATTATTTCATGGTAATGTTAAAGACTTAGTACTTTTTGCTTCAAAACACAAATATTTACCATGATAAACTCCATGATAATCAACATTACTTTTTTCTTTAAAAATTTTATTGTTTTGATATAAACTTGGTGGATTTTGTTTAAAAATTAGTGCTTGTTTTTCATTATTTATAATTTCAATAGTATAATTAATTATAGTTTCAAGAAACATTCCGCGGTTAGCATAAAACATTATTTTAATTCCCCCTTACATATAGAATATTACTAACTTTGGAATAGTTTTCCTTTTAATTAAAGGAGGTATAAATATGAATATTTGTAAAAAGGATATTATAGATAAAGAATTTACTGTTGATTATAAAGGCTATGATTCTAAAGAAGTAGATTTATTTCTTGATTTAGTAGCTACTAATTATGAAATACTAGAAGAATTTGTAAATAAACTAAAAAAGCAAAATGCAATTTTAGAAAATAATAATTACAAGTTACTTAAAGAAATTGATATTTTAAAAACACAAATTTTAGTTTTAAAACAAGAAAAACAAAAATTAGAAGAAAAAGGTGTAGAAAATGTTGATATTATTACGAGATTAAGCAAATTAGAAAGTATTGTACATGAAGAATAAATATGTTATAATTTTCTTCTAAAAGAATAAAAAATGAGCTAATCGCTGCATTAGTATGTAGAGGAAAGTCCACGCTCGCACTTTCTGTGATGAAAGTAATGTTTGTGTTAGAGAAAACGATAACTCTAAGCAGTAATTCTGACGGCTGACAAAAACCTAAGTTTTTTATTAAATAAGGTTCTAGTCTATAAAAGTGTCATAGAGACGAGTTTTAAGGAAACTTAAAAGCTGGAACGAGATAAACCCCACAAGCGAGAAACCCAAATTTAGGTAGGGGCATTGGTTTATTAGAAATGAATAATAAACCGAACTATTGTTTACAATAGTAGATAAATGGTTAGCACTTGCAAGAAGCAAGAACAGAACGTGGCTTATGATTTTTTTATTCTTTTTTTGTATTGTAAATTATTTGATTGAAGGTTTGAAAATGACTGAACTTTTAGTTTTATTAGATAAATTTAATTTTAGAATTAGTTGTTGTGAAAGTATTACTGGTGGACTTTTTGCTCAAGAGATTACTAGTATTGCTGGTGCTTCTAAATATTTTAGTGGTGGTTTTATAACGTATACTAATGAATCAAAAATCAATATTGTTAAAATTAAAAAAACAACCATTGAAAAATATGGTGTAATAAGTAAACAATGTGCTATAGAAATGGCTTTAAATACACAAAAAATTTTAAAAACAAATATTGCTATTAGTTTTACTGGAAATGCAGGACCTAATGCTCTAGAAAATAAACCGGTTGGTTTAGTATATGTAGGTATTGTTATCAATGATAATGTTTGATGTGAAGTGTTAAATATTTCAGGTAATAGAAACGAAATTAGATCAACTATAGTAGCAAAAGCAGTAGTTATTTTAAAAAAAATTTTATTAAGTTTTTAAAATTTAAAAAGGAATTATCTTACAGAGTTATTAATATTTTGTAGGGTGATTTTATGGAAATAAACATTAAAGAAAAAGAGCAATTATTAGAAAAGGCCATTAAGCAAATTGAAAAAGAATTTGGCAAAGGTGCTATTATGTTACTAAGTGATAGTGGTATTGGCGATATTGAAGTTATTAGTTCAGGAAGTATATTATTAGATGATATTTTAGGTGTTAAAGGTTTTCCAAAAGGTCGTATTATTGAAGTTTATGGACCAGAATCTGCAGGTAAAACTACATTAGCATTAATGGCTTTAGCAGAAGTTCAAAAACAAAATGGTAGAATAGCATTTATAGATGCTGAACATGCATTAGATCGTCAATATAGTCAAAAATTAGGTGTTGATATTAGTCGTTTATTAATTACACAACCAGATTCAGGAGAACAAGCATTAGAAATACTAGATATTCTTGTTAAATCAGAGGCTTTAGATATGATTGTTGTTGATTCAGTAACTGCATTAGTTCCACAAATTGAACTTGATGGTGATATGAATGATCAAACAATTGGTGCTCAAGCGCGATTAATGTCTAAGGCATTACGAAAAATTAGTGGAAATATCGCAAAAACTAATTGTATTGTTTTATTTATTAATCAAATTCGAGAAAAAGTTGGTATTATATATGGTAATCCTGAAATAACACCCGGAGGAAAAGCATTACATTTTTATAGTACAATTAGACTAGAAGTACGTAAAGGTGAACAATTAATCAAAAGTAATCAAATAATTGGTCATAAAATAAAAATAAAAGTTGTAAAAAATAAAGTAGCACCACCATTTAAAACAACAAGTCTTGATTTTTGTTTTGAAGAAGGATTTTCAAAAATTAGTGAAATCATTACAATTGCTGTTGAGAAAGAAGTTATTAATAAATCTGGTGGCTGATACACTTATGAAGATGTAAAATTACGACAAGGAAAAATAAAAGCAAAAGAAAGTTTAGAAGCAAATACTTTTCTTTTAGAACAAATTAAGGAACGAATCAAGTTTTAAATATTAATATTTAAAACATGCTAAAATTAATGTAGGATTATTATCCTACTTATTTGTGTGTAGATATTAAAGAAGAAAAATATAAAATTTTAATTTTATTTAAGTTTTTGAGTGTAATGATTCTTTTTCTTGTAGGTGTTTTACAGCAAGGAGAGAAATATAAATGGAAAAAAATATGTTAGCTATATTATCAAATATAAGTAGTCAACAGTTTGGAATGTGAGTAGGTATATCAATTTTTCTAGCAATGATAGTAGGGATAATTGCTGGATTTCTAATTAGAAAAATGTATTTAAAAATTAAAGAACAACAAAGTTTTACTAATATTTTAAAGAGAAAAAAAGAATCTCAAAAATTAATTCAATCCTCAAGAGCCGATGCAAAAATTGAAATAAGTAAAATGAAAAAAGATTTGTATTTAGAGATTGAATATCGTAAAGAACAAAATTTAGAATATGAGAAACTTTTAAATAAAAGAGAACGCAAATTAAGTGAACGTGAAGAAATAATTGAAACACAAACACAAAATCTTTATCATCAACGTGAAATTGTAAAAAATGTTAAATTAGAATATCATCAAAAAATTGATCAAATTATTATGGAATTAGAAAAAATTTCTGGTATGAGTCGAAATGAAGCAAAAGATGAATTGTTTAGTAAATTAAAAGAAAAATTATCATTAGAATTTAATAAAATTATTAAAAATCATGAATATAATATTAAACTTCAATCTAAAGAGTTAGCCAATAATATTGTTAGTGAAGCAATAGAACGTTATGCAAGTAATTTTATTGTTGATAAGTCAGTATCATACGTTAAGTTGCCTAATGAAGAAATGAAAGGCAGAATTATTGGTAAAGAGGGTAGAAATATTAAATCTTTTGAGTTAACAGCAGGTGTAGATATTATCATTGATGATACGCCAGAAACAATTCAAATTTCTTCATTTAATCCGATCAGAAGAGAAATTGCAACTAGAGCTTTAGAAGATTTAGTTAAAGATGGAAGAATTCATCCAATTAGAATTGAAGAAATCTTGAGATTTCATGAGCAGGAATTAAATGAAGGTTTTAAAGTTGATGGTAAAAAAATTATTGATGAGTTAAAATTAACTGGTTTTGAACCAGAGTTAGTATCTTATATTGGAAGATTAAAATATCGTACAAGTTATGGTCAAAATGTTTTATTGCATTCCTTTGAAGTTGCCAAACTTGCAGGAGCAATGGCAGCTGAATTGGGTTTAGATGTTAATATTGCAAAACGTGCTGGTTTATTACATGATATTGGTAAAGCCGCTGATTATGAATTAGAAGGTTCACATGTTTATAATGGTGTGATTTTAGCAAAAAAATATGGTGAAAGTGATATTATTATTAATGCTATTCATTCTCATCATGCTGATGTTGCAAAAGATAATGTTTACTCTTCTTTAGTTTCAGCTGCTGATACATTATCAGCAGCTAGACCTGGTTCAAGAAATAATTCATTAGAAGAATTTATAACTAGAATTAAAGAAATTGAAGATTTGTGTAAATCTGTTAAAGGCGTAGAAAAAGCATATGCTGTTCAGGCCGGAAGACAAATTAGAGTTATTGTTGATCCTAAAGTTATTAATGATTTTGATGCTCATATATTAGCAAGAAACTTAAAACAAAAATTAGAACAAATGATTACAATACCAGGCGATATTCATATTACTGTTATTCGTGAAGTAAGAGCAACAGAATTAATTAATTAAAAAATTAATTAATTGTTTTTTAGAGAACCCTTAGGTTCTCTTTTAACTTTATAAAATATATAATTTGTTAATTCAAATATTTATTTTTTATGCTTAATTTATTTTTTCATTATTATTTTAGTGTTAAAATAATATAGTCTTAAAAATAGAGGAGAATATAAATATGAGTTTTGCTGACATTATGTCAAAAAAAGTACAAAAAACATTAGAAAAAAATTTAAGTAAAAAAACTTTAACCATGGAAAATATGGAAGCAACAATTAAAGAATTCAGATTAATTTTGTTAGAGGCTGATGTTAATTTTAGGGTGGTTAAAACTTTAACTAATGAAATTATTAATAAAGCAAAAGGTGAATTTATTAAAGAAGGCTTAGATCAAAAAGAAATGTTAATTAAAATTATTCATGATGAATTAACAAAGATTATGGGTACTAAGAATGTTGAATTAGATTTATCTACTAATCCTACTGTTATTATGATAGTTGGTTTACAAGGTTCTGGTAAAACAACAACAATATCTAAACTAGCAAAGTTGTTAACAGATAAATATCAAAAAAAATGTTTACTAGTTGCAGGAGATATTTATCGTCCAGCTGCTGTTGAACAATTAAAAGTTTTAGGAAAACAATTGAATATTGAAGTTTTTTCCCAAAAAAATGAAACTCCTACTAATATTGTTAAAAATGCTCAAATATATGCTAATAAAAATAAGTTTGATGTAATATTAATTGATACAGCTGGAAGATTACACATTGATGAAAAATTAATGCAAGAACTAGCAGAAATAAGAAAAATTACTTCACCAAAAGAAGTTTTACTTGTTTGTGATGGTATGGCAGGACAAGATATAATTAATGTTGCTATTGAGTTTAATAATACTATTCCTATTACTGGAAGCATAATCACTAAATTAGATGGTACTGCTAAGGGTGGTTCAGCTCTTTCAATTTCTTATTTAACAAAGATTCCTGTTAAGTTCTTAGGAATGGGTGAAAAGGTAACTGATTTAGAGGTTTTTTATCCAGAAAGAATGGCAGAACGTATTTTAGGAATGGGTGATCTTACTACATTAATGGAGAAGGCCGAAAGTATAGTTTCAACTCGTGATGTTGAAGAAACTATGAATAGAATGATGTTAGGTCAATTTGATTTGAATGACCTTGTTAATCAAATGAAGCAAATTCAAAAAATGGGTAAATTGGGATCACTTGTAAAAATGATTCCTGGTATGTCTGCTAAAATTAGTGATGCTAAAATTAGTGATACTGAAACTGATTTAAAAATAGCAGAATATATTATTGCTTCAACAACTGCTCAAGAACGTGAAAAGCCACAAATTTTACGTTATCCAACTAGAAAAGCAAGAGTATTAAAAGGCTCAGGTCGTTCAGAAAAAGAATTAAATAAAGTTTTAAACCAATTTGAAAAAACTAAAAAAGTTATGGATCAAATTGCTGGTCAGATTAAAAAAGGAGAAATGCCAAATATTCCAGGATTAGATAAGTTAATAAAAAGTTAGAAAAATAAAAAAAATTTGTTATTTTTTGTTAATTTGTTAAAATTTATTTAACTCAAGAAATGTATAAAACTTTGATTTCTTGAGTTTTTATAGATATTATTTTATTAAAATTTTTTTAAATTTTCTTCTTTGTTTTTAAAAATTTAATTTATTTTTTAAAGTAAAACTAGATTTTAAAAAGAAAATAGTGTTTAAATAGTGGGTTATTTTAAATTAAAAATATAACAAAAATTTATTTTTTCTTTTTCAGTTGCTTAATAATATTTAGGGAACAAGATAACTTTGAATTGTGTTTAGTAAACAAATTAAATTCAGTTAGGAGACAATGATTATGAAAGATACGTATACATCTGTTCGATTAGCTCAAAAGCCACAAAATTCTTTTGCTTGCTATCGATGTGGTAGAGTAATTTTGATAGCTGATTACTTAGAAGGAATAAATATTCAAGTTAATTGCAGTCGTTGTGGCTTTAAGAAGCGTGTTAATAGTATAAAGATAGAGAAAATAAACAGTAAACCAAATTCAGCGCTAAATTCTAATGAAATTTCAAAAGAAAAGATAAATGAAATTTTTAATTCCTAAAACTATTAAATTTGTAAAATTACAAATTTGGAGAAGTGTTGGTTTAATTGATTTATTAATTATTTTAATGGTAGTTGGATTTGCTTCAATTATTATTTTATTGTTGCAAATTGATATTATTTTTAAAATATTAGCTGTTATTTTAGTTGGTTGTGCTACTATTTCGCTTACTTTTTATTGACAGACAAGAAAAAAAGGATGAGAAATTATTTTATTATGATTTAAATTTCATAGTAAAAATCGTTATTATAAATCTGAAAAAAATTCACAAATATTAGTACCATTTAAAAAAATTATTAGTAAGAATGTGATGCAATTAAATGTGAAAAATACAAATTATACTAGAGCTTTATTATTGGAGGGTTTTAATATTACATTATTATCTAATGAAGAAGCCTCAAATAAAATTAAAGATTTAGCTGCAGCTTTTAAAATTATTAATATTTCTATGTCTTTAATAAAGATTGATATGCCTTTAGATGTAACTGTACAAACTAATTTTTATAAAGAACAACTCGAAAAAATTGATTTAGAAAATATTAGTGAAAAAGCAAAATTAGCAAGAAAATTTCAAATGATATCAGCAATTAATGCTAATAATGAAATTCAAAATCAAAATGAAATGACGCAACCATTTTTTTACTTATTTTTTTATTCATCAAATCAAGAAAAATTAAAAGAAGAAGTAAATGCTTTTAAAAATTATATCAGTCGTAGTGGTGTTAAAGCTAGTGATATTAATTGTTTTGAAATGATGGTTGTTTATAGTAAATTAATAAATTCTAATGAAAATGCTTCCTTAGAAGAAATGTTTACTACAAAAAAAGAAGAAACTGTTAAAAGTAAAGATTTAACTAATAATTTGGCGATTAAAGAATTATTAGTTCATAAGAATAATTTAGAATTTGCTAATTGTTTTCAAACTGTTTATAACATATATGATTATCCATTTGAAGTTTCAGCAGTCTGATTAGCAAATTTAGTAAATATTCCTAATACTAGTTTAATCTTTACTTTTAATAGTATCAGTGAAGAAAGTGCTAAAAAACAATTGAATAAAGCTATGCAAAATTTAGCAACTTTAAATTTTATGACAAAATCATTATCAGAACGAAGAGATTATGATTATCATTATCAATCATTAAATGAATTATTAGATCAAATTGCTGGTGGTGGTGAAAAAATATTTAATACTAATATGTATTTGTTAATTAATGGTGCTGATCGTAAGCAACTTAAACAAAATATTAGTACTGCCGAATACGAAATAAAAAATAATAATATGAAGTTTGATAAATTATATTATCGTCAATTAGAAGCTTTTTTATCAGTAATGCCAGATAGTGCTGATTGATTTAAAGAAACAGGTCACGAAATGCCATGTTTAACAATAGGTGCTAGTTTTCCTTTTTTAAATCAAGAATTAAATGATAAACAAGGATTATTTCTTGGATTTAATGAAAGTGGTAATAAAGTATTTTTTGATCAAAGAACTAAAAGTAGTACTCGTAAAAATCATAATCAACTAATTATTGGTACTAGTGGTTCAGGAAAATCTTATACTTCTAAAAAAGAAGTAAATTATCAAATTATGCTTGGTCATAAAGTAATTGTTATTGATCCTGAACGTGAATATCGCGATTTATGTAATTATCATGATGGAAGTTGAATTGATGTTGGTGATGGTTCTTGTGGCAATATTAATCCATTTCAAATTACATTGGCACTGAGTGATGATAATACTAATGATAATAATACTCGTGATATTTTAGCACCACATATGCAATTCTTAGAACAATTTTTAAACGTTGCTACTGGTGGATTAACGAGAAATGAATCAAGTTTATTAATGATTTATGTAAATTTAATGTATGAAAAATTTGGTATTACTTCTCGAACAAAAATTCATTTATTAAAACCAAATCAATTTCCAATTTTTCAAGATTTATATGATATTATTGAATCTGATATGGTTAAAGAAGAAGAGATTAGAAGTAAAAATGAATTAAAAAATTTACTAATTATATTATCAAGATTTGCAACTGGTGGTACTGATGCTAATTTATGAAATGCTCATACTAATATTAATAGCAGTAGTTTATTACAAGTTTATGATTTATATACTTTAACGCAATCAGGGAATAAACGTTTAGTTAACGCTCAAATGTTTTTAATTTTGAAATATATTGAAAATGAAGTACGAAAGAATAAAAATGATAATGAAATTAATAATAAACAACAATGAATTTCAATTACTATTGATGAAGCCCATTTACTTATTGATAAAGAATTTCCAGCAGCATTATTATTTATGTATCAAATTGTTAAGAGAATTCGTAAGTATACAGGTATGATAAATATTATTACACAAAATATTAACGATTTTCTTGGTTCTGAAGAAATTAAAAAATATACTACTGCTATTATTAACTCAAGTCAATATTTAAAAGTATTAAACTTACAACCTCATGATTTAGCAGCATTAAATGAATTGTATTCTTCATATGGTGGCATTTCTGCTAATGAAACTGATTTTATTGCTCGTGCTAAAGTTGGTGAATGTCTTTTTGCTATTTCTAGTTTATATCGTATGTGTTTAAATATTAATGTTAGTGATGCTGAAAAACAAGCAATTAAAAATATAAAAAATAAAGAAATTGAAAATTAGTATATTTTTTATACATTATCGATTTCATCAATAATTGTTAATTTATTTTTAAATTAAATAAAGATACTTTCATATTAATAAAACTTATAAGTTTTATTAATATGATTTTATTTAAATAATAAATTTTATAAAATAATAAAAAATAAGTTGATAAAATTGAAAATTTTTATTTACTTTATTTTAAAACCAACTATAATTAATGTGTATCAACATTATTTATAACATATGAATTTGACTGTAAGTCCTAATTTATCTCTTTAAGGAGTAAAATAGGGTTTATTATATTATTAGATAAATTCATGCTTTATAAGCAATTTTGATTAGTAAATAATTTTATTTTTTTATTATTTAAGGAGAAAAAACTTATGATTTTTAATTATCTATCAGATGGACCTGATATAAATAAAATCATTGATGTAGCAAAACCTTATGTTTCGGCAGTTGCAGGATTGCTAATTGCTGCTTTAATTGCATTTAGTGTTTTTAAAATAATTATATTGGCAAAAGATTTAGCGGCTGCTGGTGATGATCCACAACGTAGAAGTGAGATTAAAAAAGCGTTTATGTATACATTAATTGCACCAATTATTGGTATTACTGCATCAGCAATAATAATTGCTCTTGTGCAAGCCTTTGGTGGTAATCCAAATATTCTTCCTACTAACTAAAGAAAGTTATATATTAACTTGATATTAAGTTATGAAGAGAAAAGAGATGAAAATATGGATTGACTAACAGATATTATACTAGGAGCTTTATTATTTATACCTTGACTTATTTTCATTCAAGGACCATTATATTTAATTGACATTTTATTGAGATCACCTAATCATGGTCATGGCGGCATATTTGATTATTTAACAACTGATGCGATAACTAATTTAGTTTTTGGAGATTTTACTAAAAACCCACTTAATAGTAAAAATTTACCAGTATTTTTTTCAGCATTAGCAATTGTTTCAATTGGCGTAATACTTATTATGTTTATTATGCAATTAATTATTATCCAATTTACTGAAACACATACAATTAGAGAAAAATTAGGTAAGGCTATAAAAAATACATTTTTAGCTTTTTTAGTAATTGTTTTCATTCCATTTTTTATGAGTACTATAAATTATTTAATAACAGGATTATTGGCAGTTTTACAAATTACAGCTTTAGGAAAAAATGCTAGTTTAGCTGATTTATTATGAGGTATTGGTGCACCCGATGCTAATGCTGCTCAGCATGATCCTAGTGTTTATTCAATGCCATCTATTTCTCAATTAAAACATTGAAACTTTATTCTTGAAATTATTGCGGTGTGATTTACTTTATATGTATTATTTGTTGCATCAATGACATTGGTTGAAAGAATTATTGATTTATTACTTTTATTTTCAATATCACCAATTGTTGCTTCTATGATGCCTGTTGATCAAGGAAAAAGATTGGGTGTTTGAAAAGAAATGGTAATAGGTAAGTTTATTATTGGTCCAGGAACGATGTTACCTATTTATATATTCCTTGAAATATTACCAAAAGCAATAGTAGATATTACTAATAATACTAATTTTAGTTGACTTGAAAAACAAGTTTTATATACATTATTTTGTACAGCCGGTGCTATTAGTTGTTTAAGAACTCAAAAAATTATTAATCACTTAGTAACACAAAACTTAGGTGTACAAAGTGCTATTGATTCTAATGGAGCAGCTATTGCTGGAAATATTATGGGTAAAGCTCGGACTTTTGCTAGCCTTGCAGCCGGTGGTGCTGGTGCATTAAAACTTGGAAAACAAATTGCATTTGGTGGTGCTAAAGATGGAAGAAATCCTGATGGTAGCGAAAAGAAAGCAAATGGACTATTAAAAAATGGTATCGCGGGTTATTTAGGTAAAGGTACTAAAGGAGTTGCTAAAGGAATTGGTAAATTTCAAAATTCTAATGATCATGGTACTAAATGACAAGATACAAAAAATAATTTAAAAAGTCCTTTCGTTGGATTAAAAAATATGGCTAATGCTGCTTTTAAGGAACCTGTTGTAAATTTAAATAATATTAGAAAGAATGCAAGAAGAGGAGATTCTGATGAATAAAAAAGTAAAATATTAAAATCTTGGAGAAATAATCATGAAATTTAAAAAAACAAAAAATGAATTTAAAAAGAAAAAAAGTTATCGTTGAAGACGTAATGTAACTATTGGTATTTTATTATTAATAATATCAGGTATTGCTGGTGTTATTTCCCAATATGGGTAAAATATAAATTATTATAAAATATATAAAAAATAAAGGAACATAAAAATGAAATTTATTCGTCAAAAAAAATGAGTACTACCAGCAGTAATTATAATTGTTATAGCCTTTTTAGTATTAATAAATACTTTATTAGTTTATGCTTTAGTCTTTGTTCGTAACATGTTTTCTCATAGTGGGGATAATCAACAACCATTTACACTTAAATTTTTAATACAGGATGTTATTAATTATTGATTAATATTTTTAATTCTATTTCTTATTGAATTTTCAGTTTTATTATCTTACTTTATGATTCATAAATATAAAATTTATCGTGAAACTCATAATAAAAGTCGCTTTTTACGTGATTCAAAAAATAAAGTGTATGGATCTGCTGCTTGATTAACACCCACTGAAATTGCTAATACCTTTCCTTTATCAAAAACTGTTGAAAATGATTACGGTATTGTTGTTCAAACAACAAAGACTAAAATTGGTGGTGTCCAATTTAATATTAAGTCTGATGCTCATAATATTGTAATTGGGGGAACAGGAAGTGGTAAAACTCAAAAATTAGTTATTCCAACTATATATTTAAATGCCCAATCAAAAATTAAACCATCAATGGTTATTACTGACCCAAAAGGAGAATTATTTCAAAATCATTCTAAAATATTAAAAGATAATGGTTACGATGTTTATGTTATTAATTTACGTGATACATCAGTATCTAATTCATGAAATCCTTTTGTTAAAGTATATGATTTTTATGTAGAATCAATGCGTTTAAAAAAAGAAAATAATCCTTTAAATGAATCAATTACTTATGAATCAATGGCATTATCATGAATTAATGATATTGTTGAAGCCTTATTTCCTGAATCAGATCCAAAACAAAAATTTTGAAATCAATCAGCGATGCAAGTTGTTAAATCAATTATGTTATTTATGCTAGAACAACTTGAAGATCAACCTGATGTTCCGTTAAAATACTTTAGTATGTCAAATGCTGCTATTGTTGCTACTAATCGTCAACGATATGTTGAAATTCTAAAAAAAATGCCAACTCATAGTTTAGCTCGTCAAATTGGTTTAGGTGCATTAGAAGGTGCTGAAGAAACTGCGGGATCAATTAGTCAAATGGTTGCTAATGGATTACGTTTATTTACTGATCCAGTGACACGAAATATTAGTTGTAGTAATGATATAAATTTAGATGAAATTGTAAAAAAACCAAGTGCTGTTTTCTTAGTTGTACCTGATGAAAGTAATGAACGTAATGCTTTTGTATCAATGTTTATTGCACAGTTATATAAAAATACAATTCGTTATGCAAGTACTTTGCCTGATATTAAATTACCACGTCCTTTATACTTTTTATTTGATGAGTTTGGTAATATACCAACGATTGCTAGTATGGCACAAATGATTACTGTTGCACGAAGTCGTAATATTTTTTTCATGATGATTATGCAAGATTTACAACAATTAACACAAAAATATGGTAAAGAAACAGCAGAAACTATTTTTAATAACTGTATTTTGCATACTTTTTTGCAAACTATGGATTTACAAACTGCTAATAAATATTCAGATATGTTCGGTGAAAAAACAATTATTAATTATAGCCATTCTGGTAATAAAGATAAAAAAGCTGATAATATTAATTCATCATTACAAGGTAAAAAATTAATTACAGGTAGTGAGTTAATGAAATTAGATTTTGATACTGCTGTTATTTTTTTAGCAAAACATAATCCAGCAAAAACACGTTTAATTCCGTTTTATGAATGAGGAAGTAAACCGGCAGGACAAGCAACTGTTACAAATGTTTCACGTTTAATTGATTTTAATAAAGATTATTATTTAAGTTATATTGGCTTATTCTATTATATTGAGAAAAGAAAAAATCCACAAGCTGCTGCCGAAAGAGAAAAATCAGAAAAATAAAAAACAAACAATAGTTAAGAAATTGTATATAAAAGAATATTTATTTTAATATATAAATGTATATTATTGATAGATATAGAAAATAACGATATACTTATTTCATGAATAGATCAAAAATATAAGTTTTACTTTTTATAAATTATGCTAAAAAAGGTAAGTACATAATAATGTTAAATATTATAAATAAACTTATATGAAAGGATTTTAAATATGAATGTTCCCAATATTATTTCTTTAATAAGATTAATATTAGTTCCAATTATTGTTAGTTTAATGATTATCGGTCCAATAGATAATGATAATTTTTATCATCTTTGAATAACAAGTATTAATATTAATAATTATAGTTTACCAATTAGTTGGTTAATAGCAGCAATTTTATTTATTATTGCTGCCATTAGTGATTTTATTGATGGATGATGAGCAAGAAAATTTAATCAGGTAACAACTTTTGGTAAATTTTTTGATGCAATTGCAGATAAACTTTTAACTAATGGTGTTTTAATTGTAATGGCATGTGGTACTATAATTCCGGTTTGAATGGTAGTTATTTTGGTATTACGTGATTTTATTATTGATGTAGTTCGTCAAATTTTGGCTACTAAAGGCACAGTAATGGCTGCTGATAAATATGGTAGAATAAAGGCAGCAGTACAAATGTTAGGAATTACAATTTTATTTTTTATTAATTGACGATTTTTAAATGGTAGTGTTAATGGTCATAGTAATAATGATCAATATGATTTAATTAATCAATTAGTAATGATACCAATGTACGTTGCTACAGTATTAAGTATTTTTAGTGCTTATAATTATATTAGTTCAAATAGTAAAAAAATGTTTAATATCTAAAAATAAAAGGAGTATTAATATAAATGATAAATAAAGTAATTGTTTTGAATCAGTGAGCAGTAGTTACAGGAGCGTCTAAAGGATTGGGATATTATTACTGTCAAGCATTATTAGCACAAGGTTATCACGTATTAGGGGTATCACGTGATAGTAAAAAAATATTAGAATTAGCAGATAAGTATCCACACTTACAAGTTAAAAATTATGATTTAGATTTATCTGATTTAAAAAATATTTATAAATTATTTGAGTTATCAAAAGAATTAAATGTAACAGTAGTTATTAATAATGCTGGTTATGGTGTTTGAGGAACATTTGCAGATAGCATGTTAGAACAAGAATTAAATATGATTAATTTAAATATTTCTTGTTTACATATTTTAACAAAGTTATTTGTTCAACGTTTTAGTAAAAATAATTATGGTCGTGTTATTAATATTGGAAGTATGGCAGCTTTTAGTCCAGGGCCTGTTTTTGCTAGTTATTATGCTTCTAAATCATATGTTTGAAGTTTAGGTGTTGCAGTTAATTATGAATTAAAAAGAGCAAAAAGTAAAGTAAGAGTAATTACAATTTGTCCAGGTCCATTAAAAACTGAATTTTGAAATCGTAGTAGTAATGGTAAAGGAAATAAAGAACATTATAGTTCATTATTACCAGTTTTAGATACTGAAACTTATGCTAAAAAGTCTTTACAAACAGCCTTAAAAACAAAAAGAAAAAGTTTTATTATTACAGGAATTTCTAATAAAATTACAAGAACTATTATTAGAATATTACCTTTAAAAACAGTACTTAAATTAGTATATAATTATCAAAAAAATCGCTAATAATGAATTTCATTTTTTATTTTAATCGTAAAAATTATTAAAAAACATTTATAATAAATGTTTTTTATTGTTTTTTTAAAAGAAAGGTTTATGATGTATCCAACTTCTTAAGATTTTAAGAAGTTATTAAAAAAGAGGTGTTATTTATGAAAAAATATTTATCAATGTTAACAACAGCAGCATTATCAGCAGCATCAATATTTTCAACTTCTTCGATATTAAATTCATATGTAAAAAATTCCAATTTAATAAATGTTGATAATTTACATGATGTAATACAACAAATTGATATTGTTGAATACCCTATTTTTGCTGATAATGGAGAAACTACAACTAAAACTTTTGAAAAAAATGTTATTGTTCTTTTTAGTGATCCTTCAAAATTAAAATATATAGAATTAACTGATATAAAAAGTCATGTCGATTTTCATATAAATGGAAAAGATTATTATTATAATGATCAAAGTAAGAATTCAGTTATTGTATCTAGTGATACAAAGTTTATTGATAATAGTATTTCACATGAAGGAAATATGAATAAAGTTCAACAAACAGTTAGTTACGATTATGATTGAAATCAAAAAGCATTTATTTTTAAATTTGTTAGTGTTGAAACAGTTACAGCAAATAATGAAAAAGATACTCAGTTTGTAAGAGGTTATTTTACTACTAGTTTAAAGTTAAATTTGCATGAATTTTAATTTATAGTTTAAAATATTATTTTTTTAACTTAATTAGAGAAATTATATTATAAAAGTAGTACTTAAGTACTACTTTTATTTATTTTTTTGTTTTTTAAAATAAAATAATTATAATAAAATAAATAATATTTATATTATAAAATTAATTAAAGCATTAATAATAATTTATAATAATGATTAATCAAAATATATTATATACAGTATGAGATTCTATTGTAATTTGGTTTAAATTTGTTATTATTATATTTGTCCTAAAACTTTAGGACAAAACATCAGTTTAATTAATTTAAAATTGTAAATTTGGCTTTATGCCCTTATATGAGTAATTTTCATGTAAGGGTTTTGTATTTTAATTTATTGATATGAGTCTTTAATTTAGTTTAAAAACTCAATTTAATATCTATTCCAATTTCATAAATTAATATTCCCACTTACCCTTAAACCAAAATTTATACAGACTAATAATTAAAAACATTTTAAAATTTATATAATTATAATTTAAAAGTATTAAGTTTAAAGTCAAATTTACTCTTTTATGGTAATTAAGTTTGTTTATAGTAAAAGTATTATTAAAACTTTAGAAAATGAGGTTTATTAAATGCATAATATTATAAATTGTGGCATTTATTTTGCCAATGTGCCATTAACAAAAACAACTAACGAAACTAGATGTGAAAATATAAATTGTAATTATCAATATTGTAATGGTTGCAAACTTGAAACGGTTATCATTTGAACACAAACTCCTGATCAAAAATGTTTAATAATTCCTATTATTAGAAATTCAATTGAACAACATGAGCAAAGCCTAGGCTTATTAGGTGATAACTTATCTATTATTAAATTGAAAAAATCTAATAATAATTCTATTTTAAGTTTTCGCGAGGAAGATATTAGTTATGCTGATCTTAATCGTGCAACTTGAATTAAAAACTTTAGAATTGGTGATGAATACTTAATCAATGGAGAACTTCGTGTCTTAAATGAAACTGAAATTCATGATTTATCTTTTAGAGTAAAAACATTACCAATATCAAGTATTAATACAATTGCCAATATTGGTATTAATAAAAATTTAAATTTAAATAATAAAATTGTAAGTTATAGTGACAATACTTTGAAAGAATAATTTCTTAAAACAATTAAAAATATAAAAATTCTTAATATTAAATTTCTCTCTCTTTTAAAATTAAAAAATAATAAAGAATTGTCTAAAGTATTTTAAAATTCAAAAATTAGATAAATATTCTTTATTTTTTTATTTTTACATTATTTCATTGGTTGGTCTAATAATAATTTCATTTCAAGTAGCATCAGCAGGTAATTCAATTGCTTGTTTTATTGTTAGTGCTATTCGTTCGGCAGATATGCTATAAGTTTTATAATATTCTTTAAATTCAGAACTAAATTCTTTATCAGTTACTCTATTCAATAATTCAGTATTGATTGCTCCAGGTGAAATTACTGTAATTCTAATATTAGTTTTATCCTTTGCTACTTCTTCTCTTAATGATTCACTAATTGCTCTAACTGCTCATTTTGTTGCTGAGTAAACTGCTTCACCAGCATGAGCAAAATGACCAGCAATTGATGAAATATTAATGATATGACCTGAATTTTGTTGATACATTAATGGTAATGATGCAGCAATACCATAAAGTGTTCCTTTAATATTGACATCAATTGTTTCATCTCAGTCTTTAATGTTTTTTTGTTTTAAAGATGTTAGTATCATAATTCCTGCATTATTAATTCAAACATCAATTTTATTAAATGTTTTAATTGCAAATTGTGCTAGTTTTTCTACCTCATGATGTTTGGTGACATCAGTTACTAAATAATTTGCTTCACCATTTTTATTTTTAATACTAGTAACTAATGCCTTAAGTTTTTCTTCTCTTCTTGCAGCTAAAATTAATTTATGACCGGCGCTTGCTAATAACTTAGCTGTTTCCATACCAATACCACTAGAAGCCCCCTGTGATTACGATAACTTTTGATTTCATGTGTATTCACCTCTAAACTATTGATCAACAATGATCATTTTTTTTATTTTTAATAATTAATGCAATTAAAATTGTTTTTAACAGAAATGTTTAATAAATGTATGTATAATTAATGAATATTAAATTAAAGAAAAAATAATGATTTACAAAACTAAGTAATTGTAAATTCTCTGCTTAAGAAAATAAAAAAGAAACGGTGGTAAAAAATGGTAAATTATAAAAAAATTAATTGATTTATTTTAGCAATTATTATTCTTGGGTTTTTATTTATGATAATTGGATTAAGTTTACTTACTAGCAAAGTGTTAATAGGAAGTCATACAGAATTAGTCACTAATGGTTTTGGATTAATCGCAGGAAAATATAAAGAGTATTCTCATTTAAATGGAATTTTAGATGTATTTAATAATAATTTAAATGATTGATTTAACATTTCAAATGTAAGATGTGGTGTTGTTTTTACAATATTTTTAACTCCTATATTTTTATCTATAAGTATAATTTGTTTTTTATATAATTATTATATTTTTAAATTTCCTAAAAAGTAAAATAACAATAACATTATTTTTGATAAATATTTATTAGAATTTATGTATTTTTATTTAGTTAATTAATGAATCTAATCATTATTATTAAAATCAGCAATTTTGACAGTATATTCAAAAGTTTCACTTGAAGTTACATCAACAACTTTGCCTTCAATCATTACCTTTATTGTTATTGGATAATTCATTTTGTAGTTTAAAAATTGATCACCTACTGAAATTGCTTCTATTCTGCATTTTTCTAAATGTTCTTTAAATGAATTTGTTAAATTTGGAATAGTAACATTGTTTAAATCATTAATGAATCATTCTCAGGTTTTATTAATACTGGCTTGGTTATAAGCTGCTTGAAACAAATTACGCATATAATCTAATGTTACTTGTTCGGCGATAATGTTATATTTTTTTCTGTTGTTTTTCTATCCCTTACTGCAAACATTCCACTTGGATAGTCATTATTTTTTAATAAGAATATTCTAGTGAGTGGTGATAAGTCTAAAAGTTGAGTAATATAAATAGTCATACTATTTAAGTTTTCTTTAATTTGATTAACATCATTAAAATCAAAAACAGGTACTTTATATCTTACCGTTTCATAATTATTATTAGTGTTATTTTTATTTTTATTTTTTTCTTCGTTATTGGTTATTTTTGTTTTCATTATAATTTTAATTTTTTCATTGATATTTTTATTGTTCATTAGTACTTCTCCTTTTATTTAATAATATAACCTAGGTTATTTAGTAATACTAAATTGACCTAGGTACTAAGAAAATATAAAAAATATTATATTTTATGAATTACTAAAATTATTTAATTACGCTTTTTTAACTGCTTTAACAGTAAAGTGGAATTTAACTGATGAACTAGCAGTTACTTGTGGCGCATTAGGTACGGTTGCTACAACTTTATAAATGAAATCCATTTTATAATCTAGTTCATCTCCTGAAGCTATATATGCATTTAAACATTTTTTTGTATGTTCTTCAAATTGATTTTCTAAATCGTTAATAGAAACATCTGTTTGACTAGCAATTGATCATCCTCATTGTTGACCTTGTGCTAATATATATGCTTTTGGAGCTGTTTCTTGAAGTCTAGTAAGTAAATATTGTGGTACAATTGGTGTTATACCAGCACTTGTTACTAATACGAATGTTCCATTTGGATATTGTTCATCTTTTAAAAACGCAACTTTTTCTGTAGCTGGTAAAGCTTCTAATATTTGATTAATATATGGAACCATACTGTTTAAGTTAGCTTGCACACTAATAGGATCAACGTTATCTAGTACATTAATATTATTACTATCAGTATTTCCAGTAGTAGTTGTATGTTCAATTTTTAAATGCCCTAAAATAAATGTAGTTTTTTGCATATTTTATTCTCCTTTGTTACTAAAATAAATTATTATTTTTAGTTTTAGTTTATTTTAAGATTAAGATTTACCTAATGTAATATTTTTTTATTTTTAATATCGATAATAGTAAGATATTTATAATAATGTGAAAGTGATATTAGATAAAAATATTTTTTGTAAATCTTAATTTAAGTCTATAATTGAAAAAATGAATATACAATAAAAAAATAATGCTTGCATAAAAATATAAATTTTTCTAATATTTTATTTTAATAATGTTTAAAACAAAACTAAGCAAAAACAATTATTTTTTAAAATATTATCAATATTATCAATAGTTAAATTTGTATATTATAATGATTTTATATATTTATGTTATAATCAAGAAAATTATTATTACTATTAAAAATAAATCAGTATTGGAATTTTTTAAATATTAATTTGTGGGTGCTTTAATGACAAGAATGGAAAAGTATAAAAGTTTACGTGAACAAATTACTAAAGAAATTAAAGAAAATAGTAAGCTTTGAGAACAAGAACAAAAAATAGAAAATTATTATCAGCAACTAATAAAAATTGATCAATCATATTTTGAGCCAATTTTTCAAAAATTAAATTCTGATTTAAATTTAGTTAATTTTGAAAATTATTTTATTAAAAATAATGAACAACATTTAGATGATAATGATAAATTAATATTGGAAAATATGTTAGAAAATATTAATAATATTTTAAAAAAATATAGTGAAAATATTGATTTTGAAATAGTTGATGTGCCATTAATAAGTACTAACTTGGAATATCAAACGTTAATTAATAGTATGCATAATAAAATAAATGAATTTCAAAAAGACTTAGAAAGTAAAATTCATGATGTCAAAAATTTTGTTAAAAATTTAGAATTTAAATATAAAAAGTATAAAATAAATAATAGTGATCTTAATAAAGGACTAAAAGAAATTAATCAAGAACATAATAATTTTCAAGATGAATTACAAAAAATTAAAATTAAGCATAATTATAAATGAAGTTTAACAATATTTAGTATTATCATTATTTGTTTAATTTTAATAGTCGTGTTAGTATTATCATTAATATTATTTATTAAGTAGAGAATGGAGAAAAACAATGTACCCAAAGATTAATATTGCAATAGATGGTCCAGCAGCTAGTGGTAAATCAGCAGCAGCATATTTGCTTTCTAAAAAAATTGATTATCAATTTATGGATACAGGAATTATGTATCGTAGTTTTACTAATCATTGTTTAAAAAATAAAATTGCTTTTGAAAGTGAAGATTTAATACTTGCAGCACTACAACTTTTTGATATAAGATGAGTTAATGGTCATTTTTTATTTAATGATCAACCACCAACAGAAGAAATTTATGATAAAAATGTTACTAGTAAAGTACCAATAATTGCTTCGTTATCTGAAGTTAGAAAAGTTATGGTTGCTAGAATTCAAGAAATGGTTAGAAGTCAAGGCTTTATTGTCGTTGGCAGAGATATTAGTAGTGTTGTTTTACCTGATGCTCAATTAAAGATTTTTTTAACTTCTAGTTTACACGCTCGTAGTGAAAGAAGATATAAACAGTATATTAAAGAGGGTATTAATATTACGCAAGAACAAGTATATAACGATATGGTAATTCGTGATAATGTTGATAAAACTCGTAGCACTGGCCAACTAGTAATTGTTGAAGATGCAGTTATTTTAGATAATAGTGATTATAATTTACAAACGACCGTTGATAAATTAAAAATTTTATATGATAATTACTTTAGTCATAAAAAATAATATTTTAAATATAAGGATTTGAATAAAATGAATAAGTTACCAAAAGTAGTAATTGTAGGACACCCTAATGTTGGTAAATCTTCAATTTTTAATCGTATATTACAAAAAAAAGTAGCAATAATTGAAGATATGCCTGGAGCAACTAGAGATCGAATTTATGGCATTGGTGAATGATTAACACAAAATTTTGTTATTATTGATACGGGTGGTATTACTAAAACGATTACTAATTTTACTCAACAAATCAATCAACAAGTTAATATTGCTTTAGCTGAGGCTGATATTGTTTTATTTGTTTGTTCTTATCAAGAAGGTCTAACTCACGAAGATGAAGATATTGCCAAATTATTATACAGAACTAAGAAACCGGTTATTATTATTGCAAATAAATATGATAATGTTCAAAAAGATAATGATAAAATTTATGATTATTTAAAAGTTGGCTTTGGCGAACCAATTTTAGTATCTGCTAGTCATGGTGTTGGTTTTGGTGATTTATTAGATATGATAATTACTAAGTTACCAAAAGAGGTTCATACAGAAAAAAAAGAAAATATTAATTTAGCAATTATTGGTCGTCCCAATGTTGGTAAATCAAGTTTAGTTAATACTATTCTTCAAGAGAATAGAGTTATTGTTTCACCAATAGCAGGAACAACAACTGATGCTATTGATAGTAATTTTGTTTATAATAAAAAACAATATTGTGTTATTGATACTGCGGGAATTCGTAGAAAAGGAAAAATTACTGAAGATTTAGAAAAATATAGTTTAATTAGAACTACTAATGCCATTGAACGTAGTGATATTGTTTTGTTTTTATTAGATGGTAGTGTTGAAATTCAAGAACAAGATTTAACAATAGCAGGAATGGCAAAAAATTTAGATAAGCCAGTTATTATTATTGTTAATAAATGAGATTTAGTTAAAAAAAATGAAAAAACTATGCAAGAGTTTACTAAAAAAATTAAAGAAAAATTTAAATATCTTGAGTATTCTTTTGTTGTATATTTATCTGCTTTAGAAAATACTAGAATTCATACTTTATTTGCTACTATTAATGAAGTATTAGTTAATATGAATTTAAGAATTAAAACAAGTATTCTTAATGAAATAATTAATAAAGCTCAATTAATTAATGAGCCGCCTTACTTTAAAGGTGGTAGATTAAAGATATATTACACAACACAGGTTGAAAAAAATCCGCCTACTTTTATTTTAATGGTAAATGATCCACAACGATGTCATTTTTCTTATGAACGTTTTTTAATTAATCAAATTCGTGAACGATTTGGTTTTCAGGGTGTACCAATTAAATTAAGATTTAGAATGCGTAAGTCATTGTATAATAAACAATAAAAAAGTGTAAAATTTTGTGATTATATTTATTTTAAAGAAAATTATTGTATAATAATATTTATTAAGATAAAAAACTAATGATTAGAAAGTGTAAATGATTATGCTAAATTTTTTAACATTAGAATCGCACAATAAAAGTTTATCAACATCGGCAATGTGAATAATGTTTATCATTGGTTTGATTTATGTTGGTATTATTTTTCTTGTGTTTTTTTTATTTAAAAGAAAATTACGTAAAGAAAGGAGCCTGATTAACGAGCAATTTTTATTTAAACCAAAAAAAGTTACATATCAAGTTTTTCATTTTTGAAATAAAGCTCTTTATATATTTTTAATGTTTTGTGCAACAGTTGGTGCCATTGTGCTATTATCAGTTTCAATAAGTTCAATGTTTTAATTTTGAAAAATTAAGAAAAAAGTTTTAGGAAGGGGTTAAAATATGGGTTTAGTTTTCTGAAAAAAACATAAAGAAAAAAATCAAGCAAAAAATAGTAATATTGAATTAAAAACCTCTAAAGAAAAAAGTCCTTGAAATAATGTTTTAAAATTTTTACAAGACTTAGGTAAAGCATTACAGTTTCCAATCGCAGTATTACCATTCGCTGCTATTTTAAACAGATTTGGAGCATTAGGACTTACATTTACTACTACAACTGATGCTGGTGTTATGCATGTTACTAATGAAGTGGGTTATTGAATTTCATATATTATTCAACAACCAGGAAAAATAGTATTTGATAATTTACCATTATTATTTGCTTTGGGTTTAGCATTTGGTTTAGCTAAAGATCATCGTGGTGAAGCTGCATTAGTTGGAGCAGTATTTTATTTAGCAATAGCTGCAATGACGTCAATTGAACACTCATTACCAGAAATGTTATATAAAAATGTTTTAACTTTTACATCAAATAAAGGTGAAAAATTTTCGTCATTATTTTATGTAGAAAAATTTGGAACAGATGGTAAAACTATTATCGGTGGTATTTATGTATTAAACATTGGTGTTTTTGGTGGAATTGTAGCGGGGTGTTTATCTGCAGTTTTATATAATAAATATAAAGAAATCAAACTTCCTCAAGCGTTATCATTCTTTGATGGTAGAAGATTTGCACCAATGGTGGCTTTAGCAATAACTATTCCCACTGCTTTGGCATTTGCTATTGTTTGACCATGAATTCAATTAGTATTAATGAAATTTGGTCAATTAGTTGCTAATCCAAATAATCCAGCAGTTGCTATTCCAGGAACAGCTGTTTATGGAATATTAAATCGTTTATTATTACCTTTTGGATTACATCAAATCTTAAATACTTTTTTTTGATTTCAATTACCAATTAATGGTCAGATAATATCTCCAATTACAGGTGCTGCATCTGGAACAACAGAATGAGTAAATGGAGACATTAATGCTTTTACTAGAGGTATTGAAGGATCTGGATTTTTTCAATCAGGTTTCTTTCCTATTATGATGGGTGGTATTCCCGCTGCTGCCTTAACTATGATTATGGCAGCTAAAAAAGAAAATAGAAAAATGGTATCAGGATTTTTAGGAGGAGTTGCTTTAGTTTCTTTTATTAGTGGAATCACTGAACCCATTGAATTTTCATTTGTATTTATTGCCCCATTATTATTGGTAATTCATGCCTTATTAACAGGGATATTTATTGCAATAACGACAGCATTGCATATCCAAGTTGGTTTTGGTTTTAGTGCTGGAATTATTGACTATTGCATTTCTTTTGCTCAATCATGAGGATTTGCTAATCATGCTACTGGTGCTTATCATATTACTTCAAATCCACTATGAGTATTATTATTAATTGTGGCTGCTGGTGGAGTTTATTTTATTGTATTTTATACATTAATTACTAAAATGAATATTGAAACACCAGGAAGAGAAGAAGATTTTGGTGTTGAAGAAAGTAAAGTAACAACAAAATCAGAGTTAAGCAATAAAAATCTTAAAAGTGATAAATATACACTAATGGCAACAAAATTAATTGAAGCAATTGGTGCAGATAATTTTGTTGAAATTGATAATTGTGCTACTAGGTTACGTTTGATTGTTAAAGATACATCACGTGTTAATTTGGCAAAAGTTAAGGCCGCAGGAGCATTTGGTACTAAAATTTTGAGTAAAGAAGCTTTGCAAATTGTTATTGGTACCGATGTTGAACATGTAGCCAATGCAATAAAGGCACAGTTACAAAATTCAGCAACTTTGAATATTAAAGCTAAAGTTAATCTATAATTGAAAGTGATTATTACAATATAATATTAAAGCTACTAGAGCTCATATAGCTATTAAATAGTTATATGAGCTTTTAATTGATTAAAAAAGATAGGAGTAAAAATAATGTCAGTAGGTAAACATTTAATTACTAACATTTTACAAAAAATAAAATCACAAGTACCAACATTAACTAAAGAAGATATTATTACTGCACTTAATATTATTTATATAACTTGTGCAGAATATAATGCTATTGATAGTTCTATTAGTAATATTGCCAAATATTATCAACAGGAAGATGAAAAATTTGATAGTCAATTGTTTAGAAAAAATTTGCATAGTTCTTTGCAATATATTGATCAAGCCAATTTATACAGTTTGAAAAGTTTGATTTCAATTATTTTAATAATTAATGTTTTTAATCATCCTTTATTATTTAGTGATTTTAGTGATTTTATTAAAAAAGATATTACTAATATTGAATTTATGAAAACGAAAATAGAAATCCTGAAAAATGATAATATTTTTTTTATTAAAAAAATTAGTTCGTGTAAGGACTTAAATAAGCTAAATAAACTAAGAGAGCAATTAAATAATAATTTTGAAATATTAAAACATTTTAAATCAATTTGTGAAAATCATCAATTAGGTGTATTAAATATTTATAACTTTATTGCTAATCAATCAAAATATTTTGTTACTGATGAAGATTGCGATAATAAAATTAGTTTAACAAGCAATGAATATGAAAAAATTAAGGACATAATGTCAAGAGAAAATAAATTTAAGGATATTTTAGTTAAAGATAGTAATTCTGAAATTCCATATAAATTAAATATTGAAGAACTTGATAAAATTTTTAAAAAGGAAATTGTAAATTTATTCGATGAATATGAAAATAAAATTTATGATTTTAAAAATAATAAATCTAAAAAGAATGAATTGAAAATTAAGGGAATTAAATTAAAAATTCAAAATATTTTTGATTTGTCAAAAATTATTTTTGAAATGTTTCAAAAACCAGTTACTTCTCCATTGCCTTTAACGAAAATTGTAAATCAAATTTTTGATGAAAATGATTCAATGCAATATTTAAGCGAGATTGAAAAAAATATTGATAGTAATATTGAAATGATTAAAAAGTTAAAGCAAAAATTGCAAGAAGTTTTAAATGATAATGATGTTTCAAAAAAGGAAACGTTAATGCAAGTAGAAAGTTTTAATAATTCTCATAAAATAGAAACAAAGAAAACAAATGTTAAAAAAAGAAAAAATAAGAAAAAAGACAACAAAAAAAATGAACATTTAAAATTTATTAATACTAATGAAACAGATAATTCAGAATCATCTACAACAAGTAGTTTAACGACTTTACTTGAAAAAGATATTACTAAAATTGATGTTATTTTAGAAGAAAATGACATTAAAGAACAAAGTATAAAACAAGAAAATGATGCAAAAGAAGAAAAAACAGAAATTTTAAGTCAAGATCAAATTTTACAAGCAAAAATTAATGAATTAGAAGCACAATTAAAGCAAACACAAGAAGAATTGGATAAAACAAAAGTTAAATCTGCAGAAGAAACAGCAATATTAGAACAACAATTAATAGCAGAAAAGCAAAAAGTACAACTATTAATTGATGAAACTAAATTTTTAGTTTCTAAAGTTGCTACCTTAGAAAGAGAAAAAACAAAGTTAGAAAAAATTAAGCAACAAAATAGTGTAAAAATAAATCAAATAAGTAATAATTTAGAAAAAGTACAAAAAAAAGTGAGAAATATTCGTGATCAAAAAAATAAAAGTATTGAAAGATTAATAAAAAAGAGTTCGCGTTAGCTTTAGAAAAAGAAAGATTAGAAAGTAGAAATTATAAAAATAACCAAGCTTTAGAAAAATTAAATCAAGAATTATCAAAAACACAACAAACATTAATAACAGTAGAAGATAAAAATCAAAAATTAGTTATGGAAGTTAATCAATTAAAGGAAGAAAAAATAAAACTAGAAACTATTCAACAAGAAAATGGCATGCAAATAAAAGAGAAAGAAAAAAATATTTCTTTACTAGAAGGTAAATTAACAAAAATTGGTAATCAAGCAACTGAAGAAGTTCAAAAACTACTTAAAGAAAAAAAACGATTACTTTTAGAAAAAGAAAAGTTAGAAACTTTAAATAAAAAAGGTAGTCAGAAGTTGACAACTTTAAATAAAAAAATACAAATGTTATCACAGTACAATCAAAATTTAGTGGCATTTACTGATAGTTATGATATAAAATCTTGTATTTATATTAACCCAATTATTGAAAAAAAAATAGTATCAAAAACATTAGTAGTTAGTGAAATGATGGAAGTAGTTGCACCACTATCGGTTTTAGTACCTACAGGTCAACAATTTTCAATTGAGACTGAAAATTGAGAAGACGTTCATATTGTTGATGAATTAACACCAGGATTTTGTTTACAACCAAAATTATTTACAATGTAATTAGTATTATTATTTCGTATAAATAAGAATCATTAAAATTATGTTATAGTTTATATAGAGGTGACCATATAGTGAACAATGAGGTACTAAAAACAATTTTATTCAAGAAAGAAATAACTATCAAAGATAGAATATTATTTAAAACAATTTTTGAGGTTTTAAGTACTCTTTTTACTAATGAAGATGGTGTATCAATATTAAAAAGTGGTTATAAAATAAATGATTATCAACAAGTTTGATTTTTAACGATTACTCCAAATAGCGAAAAAGAAAAAGTAATTAAAACAGGATATGCAAATTTTTTGTCAGAAGATTGAAATGTTATTTATCAATTTAATAGTACTAGTACAAGTGAAAAAAGAAAACAATTGGGTGAAAAATATATTAAAGATAAAGTAGAATTTGTTACTTTTGTAAAAATAAAAGAAAAAATCAAAAGGCATTGGTTATCATTTTATAGGTATATTTGTTTTTGATGATTATCGTAATAAAGATTACAAAACAATGGTTTTTAAAAAAGTTAAAGATAGTTATAAATTAAAAACAAAGAGTTAATAAATATTTATTAACTCTTTTTTATTTATAAAGATATATGTTTAGTTTGATTTTCACTTTCTTCTTCAAAAATAGTAATATTATTAATATTAATTTCTTGTATCTTTTTTTTCAATGGTTTTGAAATAATTTTTCTATTTGAAAAAACTGTGGGCGAATAACAAATTTAACAAATTTTATTCAATATAATATATTATAAAAATAACTTCCTAATTTTTTTAACCCTTGAATTAAAAATAAATGACAAAAGACGAGAATAAAAATCTTGTCTTTTTTTGTAATTGTAAAATTTTAAAATTTTTTATTATTAGCACCCTTTAAATATCTACTACACGCAGTGACCAAGTAGGAGAAAGTTAATAATTAATAACCCTCTTTAACGCTATTATCAACACGTGTTAGGGAACTAAAAAAGTGAACTACAACACAGTTGTTAAAAATAGTAGCTAGAACATGTGGACTTGCATGGATAAATAAAAAGTGGAGTGATACCTAATAAATTATACTAACCATTAATGGTAATTCTTTGGGGTGGGAGCGAATTGGAAACTAGTATATATAGACCTGTTGTAGGGACCTATTGTATTAATTCTATTCTTTATTTAACCAACCTTGCCACTCTCCAGTGAGCAAGTGTTGGTTTTATTTTTTATTTTTTTTGAAAAATTTTTTGGGCGAGAAAATAAATTTCAAACTTGTAAAAAAAATTGAGCGGTGCCGGTTCAATTAAAATATTAATTTGTTAAACACAAATTAAATAAATATTGAATCGAATGCCTCAATGTTTTTTAAAATTTCACAATTTATTTTTGAGCCCAGAATTGCTGAAATGAATAAAACGAATAGTAGTATTATTAATAATCTAAAAATCAAAATATATGTTCTTTATGCTAGAAGCAACAGAACATATTAGGAAAGGATTATTATGCAAATAGAATTTAAAAAAGAACAAATTGTTAAAGATAAACCACAATCTATTCTTATTGATTATGTTGAATATAAATTATTACTTCCAAAATGAATGATTAAAAATAATTCTTTTATTGTTGATAACAGTTACACATATTGAGTTTTTAATTTAGAAAATATTAAAAGAGAATTAAGTGGTAATGAATTAATAAAATTATTAGAACCATATATTAAAGACCAAAAAATAACTGTTAATAAACCAACTGCTCCAAAAGAATATTATCTTAATGATATAAAACTTGAACCATTAAAATTTTATGAACAGCATAATAGTTGATTTATAGATGAAATAACAGATAACAAAACTAAAATTACTAATCCTTGTTTTAAATATAACATTACGTGAGAAGAAAACAGAAAAGGTTTTAAAATAAATAATCCATATAAACATGATGATTTACCAATTAATTATCTAGTTACTTCTTATAAGGAAATTTCAACTCATAATGAAAAAATATTTTTGTTGAACATGTAAACAAAATAAATTAGATTATTTATTTTTTAATACTAATGATATAAAAACAAGAAAATATTTTTTAAGAGATAAAAATAGTAAAGCGATTTGTTATGACTGTATTTTAAATATTAGGTTAAGTAGGAGGTATAAATATGGATAAAGAATATTTAACTAAAAGAGGAACGATTTGCATACCAGACAGTGATGATATTGAATTTAAAATAGGACTAATTAAACTGATTGATGATTTAAAAAAAGATAATTTAGTTTGTGGTCATAAAGAATTTATTGAAGAATGTAAATATTATTGATGTAATTGTGATTTAGAAATTATTAAAACAGTTATTAGAGGTTAACTTAATTAATGCAATATGATTTAATTATTGGAATTGACCCCGCTGGAATTGGTAATAATGGAATTGTTATATATTCAAATGAAACTAATAATATTGTTTTTAATGAAACATTCAATACATTAACTGTTTTATGAACTAAAAATATGTATAAAGAAAAATTTCAATTAATTAAAGAAAAATTTATTGATAAAAAAATATTAGTTATTGTAGAAAATTTCTTTTTAAATTCAAAACAATTACTAACTAATCCATTATCAACGCCTAAAATCATTGGTGCATTAATGGTATTAGTTCAAGATGTTTTCAACTGAGATTATCTAGAAAACCAACCAAAAAATAAAAATAAAATAACAAATTATAAAGGAAATATAAAATTAACAAAACATGAACAAGATGCTTATAAGCATATTCAATATTATTTAAAAAATCATAAAAAAATATTAATTTTTGATAATTATTTAAGGAAATTATAAACATGAAAGATAAAGCAAATTATGTCAAATTAACAGTAAAACTAAGTAATACTATTGAAGCAAAATATTACGAAAAAGGTAATAAAGAATTATATTATAGTGTTAGAGGTCAATGAAATGGATTAAACTATGTTACTTTAATTTTTAACAACCCAAAATTTTATAGACGCTGTATTTTATTAAACAAAAACGATGAAATTATAGTAACTGGTCAAATTTTTAACACTTTAAATATTCCTAAAAATCGTGCATTTTGTTCAATAAATGTTAAATGATTTAAAAAATGAAAAGAGTAAAAAATGATATTATGAAAAATTTTATTAATAGTACCAATATTAATAACAAGCATAACACTAATAATATTTTTAATATTTATTATTAAAGAATTAAAAAATGAATATAAAGTATTAAAAATATTAAGTGAAATTTCTAATCAAATTAAAACTAAGGAGAAATAATAATGAATAAAGAAGAGTTAGAACAATGAGTATTTAATGAAATAGGTAAAATTGAAAGTATTAAAGAAGATAAATTATTACATGAAAATTGTATTAATAAAGAAAAATTAGTATCTTTTTTATCTGAATTTTATAATAATTTTAATCAAGTTGAAGACAAATGATTTCAATCAAAAGCAGATACTTATGCAAATATATTAGAATATTTAGAAAGTAATGAATTTTATAATGATAATAAAAATTAAAAAGAATAATAAATGTGGTTATGGTAGAGTTTTTGCTCATAAATGTAATAACTTATGTAAACAAAAACAAAATAAAAGAGTTAGGAAAGAAAGGTTAAATTATGAATAAAGAAAAATTAATTAAATATTTAAAAACTTTATTTATGGAAACTGATAATTGAGAAAAACAAACAATTATTGCAACGAATTTAATAATACGTGAAGAACTGATTAAAAAAATAGAAAATGGAGAATTTGAATAATGATAATATTACCTACTTTGTTTGAAAATAAAGATGAAATTGAAATATTATCACCATTTCCAAAAGCAATTCATACAAGTAATGATATTAGAACAATTATTTTAAGACAATACCCAAATGTTAAATCAAAACACATAATTGTTTCTGACCCAGAAAGTAATGTTGCATTAATAGTTGGTGATAATGATGTTTATCAAGGTTGAATTAAAGTAACAGTTAAAAAATTAGAAATTAAAGGAGAATAAAAATGGAAACAAATAATGGAATGGCAAGAAATGTTTAGTAATCTGTGTAACTTACAAAAATAACTATGTTTAATTAATTCTAGTAAATATAATTAAATGACTAGAAAGAGTGAGTTACAGATGGCTAAAAAAGATAACTTTAATAATAATGATCCAATATCAAAAGCAGTAGATTTATTACTAGAAAATACTGAAGATTTAACAACAGTTTTTAAACCTGGCGGTTTATATAAAGAATTAACAAAAAGATTAGTTGAAAAAATGTTGAATTCTGAAATGCAAAATTATTTAGGATATGAAAAAAATCAACATAGTACTACTGAAAATGCTCGTAATGGTACAAGTTCAAAAAAATTAATAACTCAACAAGGTAAAATTGAAATTGATGTACCAAGAGATCGCAATAGTAATTTTACTCCTGTAATAGTTCCTAAAAGGCAAAGAAGATTTGATGGTTTTGATCAACAAGTTCTTTCCTTGTATGCAAAAGGAATGACATTATCTGACATTAGAATGCAGTTGCAAGAGTTATATCATGGTGCTGATATTAGTGAAAGTGTTATTAGTCAAATTACTGATGATGTTATTGATGATGTTAAAGCATGACAAAATCGACCATTAGAAAGTATTTATCCCATTGTTTATTTTGATTGTATAGTAGTTAAAGTACGACAAGATAAACGGATTATTAACAAATCAGTTTATATAGCATTAGGAGTTGATTTAGAAGGCAAAAAAGATGTTTTAGGATTATGAATTAGTGAAAATGAAGGTTCTAAGTTTTGATTATCTAATTTCACAGAAATGAAAAATCGTGGCTTAAATGATATTCTTATTGCTTGTAGTGATAATTTAACAGGCATGTCAGAAGCAATACAATCAGTTTATCCTAAAACAGAACATCAATTATGCATTGTTCATCAAATTAGAAATAGTTTAAAATATGTTTCATACAAACATCGAAAAGGTTTAATTGCAGATTTAAAACCAATTTATAGTGCATGTAGTGAAGAACAAGCAATGCAAGCTTTAGAATCGTTTGAAAGTAAATGAAATAAACAATATCCTCAAATTACTAAATCTTGATATAAAAATTGAGATAAGGAAATGGTTTTTATTAGTTATCCAGTAGAAATCAAAAGAGTGATTTATACTACAAATGCTATTGAATCTGTTAATAGTCAATTACGAAAAATCATCAGAAATAAAAAAGTTTTTCCTAATGATATGGCAGTTTTCAAAATATTTTACTTGGCAATTGAAAATATAACAAAAAAATGAACATTGCCTATTCAAAATTGAAATACAGCAATTGCTCATTTTATGATAAAATTTGAAGACAGAATTAATCTAAATTAGTAACTTTTTAAAACAAAGATACACAGATTATTAAAAAGCCTCGTTTTTTTAACTCCAATTGCTGTTCTTGTTGGTCTAATAATTGCTTTTACTCTTTTATTTTGTACTTTATGATTAATATTATCTGTATATGTTGTTATTAATCTCATAGAGTGTTTTATACCTTTACGTTTAAAATCTCAAAACTTTCGATGTCCATCATCAATTGCTACAAAAATAGGTTGATTTTTTTCTAATTTTACTTTTACTGGATTTGCTTCAATTACTTCTAAATTTTTAAAAACTCTATGAACAGTACTAACACTAATACCTGCTTTTTTACAAATAGCACAAATATCATGATATCTTTTTCCATCAGCAAAATATTCAATAATAGTTTGTTCAACATCTTCACCAATTCTTTTATATTTAGGTAATTCTAGTCATTCATCAACTAAACAAACACGAACTCATTTTTGTAATTTTTCATCAAAATATTCATAAATTCTTCTTTTATAAGTTACTAATCCATACATTATTTTTCTTGTTCGATATTGATAATCAACAATTTTATATTTCTTTTTATCTCTTGTATTTTTTATTCTTCAATCTCATTTTTCTCATTTCTTTGTTATATGTTCTAAAACTAATTTATCAATTTTTGCACTTTGTTCTCTAAAATTTCATTTATAATTAAAACTCATATTTTACTCTCCTAATCTTTTTTATACTAATTATTAATTTTAATTTACATAAATTTAAAGTGTTAAAATACGATAAATTATATTAATAATTTGTTTTTATTCATTTTATCCGCCTTAATCTACATAAAAACGTAATTTTAAATAAAATAATGCTACTGTGAAAAAAAGTACTTTCATATTTGCAATATAATAAATAAGTGCAATACTATTAATAGTATAGGTCTCACAAAATAAACGCCTTTAATTTAGGCGTTATTTTGCATTTAAAAGCATACTTGTAAAAATATCAAAAAATAAGTACAATTTAAAAGTAAAATTAAGAAAAAAGGAGCATTTATGAAAAAAATAATTAAATGTTTTATAAAAAAATGTCAGAATGACATAATATCTGTTACTAATGAGCCTACTATTTTTTGTAGTGAACATGATATTAAGTTTTCAAATTTTCTTGATGACCAATTAATTTCAGATGAAATAGTAGAAGAATGAAAAGAAAATCCTAAATTATATGAACAGTTTATTGATGTAGTAACAATACAATTTATTTATCAAGAAAATGAAAAAAATAAATAGTATAATTCCAAAAAAAGTTAAATAAATTTTAAAAAAAGGAGAAATTTATTATGAAAACATGAATAAAAACAAATTTGCAAAAAATAGCATTATCATTTGCTGTAATAACTGGTGTTACCGGTTTAATCTTAGGAATAGTTTCATATAATAAAACTAATCAATTAACATATTTTTTTGATTATGACCATGAAGCGCACTGGGGGGGCAATAATTTGAGCAAGACCAGTAAGTAATAAACATAAAATTACTCTTTACTGAGCATCAAATAAATTAACTGATGATGCAGTAAAATGAGATGGTATTTATCCAGTTGGATATTTTGATAATTAAATTTCTAAATTTATATAAGAAATATTTTCGTTATATTTATCAAATAAATTAATATTAGTTAAATTTATTTCTTGTTTATCAGTTATTAAAATTAAATCATAATTTCCAGCACCAAATATACCACTGATTTCAACCCGATTTAAGTTATTAATCGGGTTTTTGATTTGTAACTCAAATTCACTATTATTATCAATTTGTGAAATTTCTTTATAAAATTCTAATTTAGAAAATAATTGTGATTTATTTGAACCATATAAATTTAATGCGTTTTCAATTTTATTTTTATCAATAATTGCTCTTGTAAAATATTTCCCATATTCACCATTTCCTAATGTTCAATCTGCCGGAATTAATGACGGAATATTATTGCTTTCTAATTCATTTGTAATAGATAATCAATTAAATTGATTATCATCTAATTTCAATAATTCATTTTGACTAATGTCATTGTTTTTTATTTTAATATTATTGATATCTGTAAAATCAAAATATGCAGATTTTAATACTACTTTTACATCTTTAAATTCTCAAACCTTATCGGGTGTAGAATGTATAGGATTTGATTTTAATTCAAAATAATAAGGTAATAATAATTTATAGTCATCATTTAAACCATTATTAATAGACATGGTTGAATAAATATTTTTTGATAGCATTATAACTATTTGTTTTAATATTTTAACTTGTGGTAAATTTGTATAGTTAGGATAATCTAATTCTCATTGTTTAAATAAATTAGTAATAACTTCATTTGGTTTTTGTCCCTCAAACTTAGCACGCATTTTATCTAAATCATTCATTTCTTTTAAAACATTACTTAATGATGCTCCGTCAAAATTTCTATTATATGTATATGTATAAGTTAACATATTTAATAATTGGAATGGCAACCCTTTTTAGGACTATTTTTTGGTAGACATTTGTTTTTGATAACTAATTGGAGTTAGGTAGTTTAGAGTACTGTGAATTCTTATGTTGTTATATCAATTGATGTAATCAAATAATTCTAATTTTAATTGGATTAATGATGTAAAATTTTTATCATTAATAAATTCAATTTTGAAAGTTTTAAAAGTTGCTTCAGCAACAGCATTGTCATAAGGACATCCTTTTTTGCTTAAAGATCGAGTTATGTTGAAAGCTAATAAAAGTTTATCAATAGTTTTATTATTGAATTCATTACCGCGATCAGTATGAAATATTTCAATATCTTTTAAACAGTGATTTGATTGCATAAATGCTTGATATACTAATGATGCATCTTTTTTAACTCCAACACTATGTCCAATAATTTCGCGGTTAAATAGGTCGATTAATAGGCAAATATAGTTTCATTTACCATTAACTTGAACATAAGTTAAATCACTAACAATAACTTCATTTTTAATTCTATTATTAAAGTTTCTATTAACAAGATTGGTTATTTGACTATCATTGACTTTTGGATGGGTTACACTTTATTGGACACTAATTACATAGACAAGTGAACAAATTAGTTAAAAGAAAGGAATTATAATTATGGTCACTATTAACTCATATTCAGATGAATTTAAAAAACAAATAGTAGCTTTATATCAAAGTGGCAAATCAGTATCTTGCCTTGTTAAAGAATACAATGTTACAAGAGCAGCTACTTACAATTGAATTAAGCAATTTACTAATTCAGGTAGTTTTAAAACTAAAGATAATCTTTCAAATTTAGAAAAACAATTAATTCAAGCAAATAAAGAATTAAAACAGTTACGAATGGAAATTGATATTTTAAAGCAAGCAGCACTAATAATAGGCAGAAAGTAGAGATTATTGCAAATAATAAATCTAAATATAAAATTCGCACAATGTGTCATTTTTTAAAACTCTCTAAATCAACATATTATTTTAATTTAAAGAAAAAAAATAAAATTCAAAATAATATTTATGAACAAGCTGTTATTAGTGCTTTTAAAGAAAATAAAGAAGTTTATTGTACTAGAAGATTAAAAGTCATACTAGCAAACCAAGAAATTTATTTATCACGCAGAAAAATTAAAGAAATTATGAATAAGCATAATTTAATATCAAAATACACTAAATTATCATTCAAAAATTATCATAATAAAGTCAATGATAGTCAAATAACCAATCTTGTTAATAGAAACTTTAATAATAGAATTAAAAATGAAGTTATTGTTAGTGATTTAACTTATGTTCAAGTTAATGGTAAATGAAACTATATTTGCCTATTAATCGACCTATTTAACCGCGAAATTATTGGACATAGTGTTGGAGTTAAAAAAGATGCATCATTAGTATATCAAGCATTTATGCAATCAAATCACTGTTTAAAAGATATTGAAATATTTCATACTGATCGCGGTAATGAATTCAATAATAAAACTATTGATAAACTTTTATTAGCTTTCAACATAACTCGATCTTTAAGCAAAAAAGGATGTCCTTATGACAATGCTGTTGCTGAAGCAACTTTTAAAACTTTCAAAATTGAATTTATTAATGATAAAAATTTTACATCATTAATCCAATTAAAATTAGAATTATTTGATTACATCAATTGATATAACAACATAAGAATTCACAGTACTCTAAACTACCTAACTCCAATTAGTTATCAAAAACAAATGTCTACCAAAAAATAGTCCTAAAAAGGGTTGCCATTCCAGTTATTGTTTCAGTTCATGTACATCTATTCATTATTTATTCTCCTTATTTTCAATTTGATTAGCAATTTCACTTAATATTTTTAATACTTTATATTCATTTTTTAATTCTTTACTAATAAATATTAAAAATATTATTAGTGTTATGCTTGTTATTAATATTGGTACTATTAATAAAATTTTTCATAATATCATTTTTTACTCTTTTCATTTTTTAAATCATTTAACATTTATTGAACAAAATGCACGATTTTTAGGAATATTTAAAGTGTTAAAAATTTGACCAGTTACAATAATTTCATCGTTTTTGTTTAATAAAATACAGCGTCTATAAAATTTTGGGTTGTTAAAAATTAAAGTAACATAGTTTAATCCATTTCATTGACCTCGAACACTATAATATAATTCTTTATTACCTTTTTCGTAATATTTTGTTTCAATAGTGTTACTCAGTTTTACTGTTAATTTGACATAATTGGCTTTCTCTTTCATTTTTATAATTCCTTAAATAATATTTAATATGCTTATATGCATCTTGTTCATGTTTTGTTAATTTTATATTTCCTTTATAATTTTCTATTTTGTTTTTATTTTTTGGTTCACTTTCTAAATAATCTCAATTCATAACATCTTCTGCTAATACTATTAAAGCACCAATAATTTTAGGAGTTGCTAATGGATTTGTTAATAATTGTTTTGAATTTAAAAAGAAATTTTCTACAATAACTAATATTTTTTTATTATCAAAATGTTTTTTAATTAATAAAAAGTATTCTTTAAATAGATTTTTGCTTTTTAAAACTGTTTTAGTTTTAAATGTTTCATTAAAAACAATATTATTAGTTTCATTTGAGTATATAATAATTCCATTACTACCAATACCAGCAGGGTCAATTCCAATAATTAAGTCATATTGCATTAATCAAATTAACCTCTAACAATTGTTTTAATAATTTCTAAATCACAATTACTTCAGCAATATTTACATTCTTCGATAAACTCTTTATGTCCACAAACTAAATTATTTTTTTGTAAACTATCAATTTGTTTGATTAATCCTACTTTATATTCAATAATCTTTTTTTCCATTATGTAAATCATCCCTTTTCAATTATTTTTGCTGTTTGTTTAAGGTATTTAGGTATTTTGTTATAACAACTGTCACATATTAAATAAGGTATTGGTCAATTTTTATATTTAATAGTTTTAGTAGAATTATTAATACATTCTTTTCAAACTTTATCCATACAAACTCTTAATTCACATTTTTTATTTTTATTATTCATAGTTTTTTCTTTATAAATAAAATATCTTTTCATTATGAGTTGAAATATGTTTATAAGAAGTGACTATATAATTAATTGACAAATCATTATGGTTATATGGATTATTTAGTTTAAAACCTTTTCTGTTTTCTTCTCATGTAACATTATATTTAAAACAAGGATTAGTAATCTTTGTTTTACTATCAGTTATTTCACCAATAAATCAACTATTATGCTGTTCATAAAATGTTAATGGTTCAAGTTTTATATCATTAAGATAATATTCTTTGGGTGTTTCTTGTTTATTAACAGTTATTTTCTGTTCAGAAATATATGGTTCTAATAATTTTGTTAATTCATCACCATTTAATTCTCTTTTAATATTTTCAAAATTAAAAACCCAATATGTGTAATTATTATCAACAATAAAAGAATTATTTTTAATCATTCATTTTGGAAGTGATAATTTATATTCAACATAATCAATAAGAATAGATTGTGGTTTATCTTTAACAATTTGTTCTTTTTTAAATTCTATTTGCATAATAATCCTTTCCTAATATGTCCTGTTGCTTCTAGCATAAAGGACATATATTTTGATTTTTAAATTATTAATAATACTATTATTAGTTTTATTCATTCCAGAAATTCTGGGCTCAAAAATAAATTGTGAAATTTTAAAAAACATTGAGCGGTGCCGGTTCAATTTTTTTTACAAGTTTGAAATTTATTTTCTCGCCCAAAAAAATTTTTCAAAAAAAATAAAAAATAAAACCAACACTTGCTCACTGGGGAGTGGCAAGGTTGGTTAAATAAAGAATAGAATTAATATAGTAGGTTCCCTAGTAGGTCTATATATACTAGTTTCCAATTCGCTCCCACCCCAAGAATTACCATTAAATGGTTAGTATAATTTATTAGGTATCACTCCACTTTTTATTTATTCATGCAAGTCCACATGTTCTAGCTACTATTTTTAACAACTGTGTTGTAGTTCACTTTTTTAGTTCCCTAACACGTGTTGATAATAGCGTTAAAGACGGTTATTAAAAATTTTAAAATTTTACAATTACAAAAAAAGACAAGATTATTTCTTGTCTTTTTCCTTGTTAATAATTTTTATTTTATCTTATAAAATCTATATTTTTTAAAATACGTCGAATATAAATTTAAGGGTAAAAGAGAATTTAATTTGTCTATCATCATTTTTAAATGGTAATTTCGGAAATAAGTTACTAATATGATAATTAATTATTTCGTAACTTTGACAACCGCCCTAAACATTTTTGGTTTAATTTGTAATTGATACTGTGGATTACTATTAAAATAAAAACTAAGTGATCCATAATTATGTTTATTATTAATATGACGAATTTCCTTTAAATTACTAGGTTTTTTACAATTAAAACTATAATTTAAAATATTTACATTATCTTTTTTAATTGCTATTGCTGGTAAAATTATCTTATAAGTTTTCATAACCATATGCAAAAAAGAAATATCAGCATATGGACCAAGTTTATTATTTTCAAGTAATTCTAAATATGAAGAAGTAAGAAATACTCACTTAATTGATTTAGATATCACAAGTTGTCCACTTGCTTGCTTAATACTACTATAATTCAAATCATATTGAAACGTTACATCGTCAAGTAATCCTTCACTTGGTTCTTTGTTAATATCAAAATCATAACTATATGCTTCTACAATTTGAAGTTCAATATAATAATAACTGCTTTTTTGCAAAGTTTGGATCGGAAAGCCAACCACTGTAAATCTTGGAATTAAAAATAATTCTTTTTCATAAATGGGGCTGTTTTTTACATCACTTGTTAAATTCATCTTTTGTTCTAAAAAACTACGCGAATTCAATAAATCAATGCTATTAATATTCATTTTATATCCTTAAATTAAATATAAGTATAAAAAACGCTTAATAGCCGTTTTTTCTAATTTTTCATATTCTTTGATATGATAATATTTTTTTCATCAATTTTTATTTGATTTAACTAAGAACGTTCTAATAATATAACTATATTCATTTTTTGGTAATAATGCTAAAACTGTATCAACAATTTGCACATGTTTTTCATAATTTTTTAAATCCTTATTTATCACTATCTTATTAGCATAGTGAACACTATCCTCTTTCAAAACATAATTTTCTTTAAAATTATTATTTGCTAATGTTAATTTTGCTTGTTCATATTTAACAAAAATAGCAGCAATTAGTTGCTTATCAGCACTTATTTGTTCTTTCATTATTATCACCTCAATAATAATTTAAAAACAAATAATTATTTTTCCTCTATTTTATTTCTATTTAACTTACTAATTTTAATATGATCTTGCAAAATAAGTTCAGACACTATTAGGAGTTTGACACTTAAAACAATTACTTGGTTTTTTATACGGTTCTAAAGGAATACAACGTGATGTTGTACCAGTTAAACTTTTAATTTCTTCTTCACACTTTATTTGATCACAAAAAGGTACAATAAAGAAACCTTTATGAATTTTAACTAATTTATGATATTCATTAAAATCTGTTAATTCTTTTAAACTTGTATTTAATTTTTTTTGTGAACTATTAAATAAATCTTTATTTAATTTATTTAATTGATTAATAATAGTTGTTACTAATAATTTTTCATTATTAATTTCAACATCAATAGTATCTAAATTATGACGTAAAATTAATTTAATTACTTGGTTTTCAATTTCTTGCTCACCAATTGCAATAGTAATTGGAATACCTTTAATTTGACTTTCACTTTTCTTATAAGAAAAACTTTTATTATCTTCATTTATTAATACTCGGAAATGAGAACTTAAAATTTTAAATATTCTTTCAACAGTTATTTTAACTTTATCACTTTTAGGTGATAAATTTAAAAGCATAATCTGATGCGGTGCAATTGTAGATGGCAATACTAAACCTAGATCATCGCTATGTGCCATAATTAAAGCACCAATTAATCTTGTCGATACACCTCATGATGTTTGATATCCTAATTCTTGTTTATTGTCTTTATTGCTAAATTTAATATTAAATACCTTTGTGAACTCTTGGCCAAAATAATGACTAGTACCGGCTTGTAATGCTTGTCCATCTTGCATCATAGTTTCAATTGTATATGTCATTTTTGCCCCAGCAAAACGTTCGTGAATTGTTTTTGCACCAACAATAACTTTAATTGCTAATTGTTGTTCAACAAAATCAGCATACAACTTAATCATTTTTAATGTAAAGTTTTTTGCTTCTTCATCGTTATTATGCATTGTATGTCCTTCTTGTCATAAAAATTCACTAGTTCTTAAGAATGGTTTTGTATTTTTTTCTCATCTAACAACATTGCATCATTGATTATATAATAATGGTAATTGTTTATATGAACTAATTATTTTTGAAAAATGACGACAAAATAAAACTTCTGAAGTAGGACGAATAATTAGTTCCTCTGATAATTGATTATTTCCAACTTTAGTTACAGTTGCACATTCTGGTGCAAAACCCTCAATATGATCTTTTTCAACTTGAAATGCTTTTTGACTAATTAAAAGTGGTAACATTACATTTTCAATATTTAAAATTTTAAATTTTTGATTTAATAAATGTTGAATATTTTCTCAAATTGCATATCCGCGAGGACGAAAAATAATGGTACCGGCTGCCGAACCATTTTCTGCACCATAATCACAAAGTTCTGCTTGCTTAATAACATCAGTATATCATTTGGCAAAATCAATCTCTCTTGCTGTAATATTTTTATTCTTTGCATTATTCATAATGATCTATTCACCTTTCTTTGATTGACTTTTATGTCATTTCCAATAATTTGGATAATTTAAAGCATCTAGCACTTTATTTGCTTGTTCTGATTCTAATACTTTTCCTAGTAAATAGTCAACCTTTAATCCTTTTAAAACAATAATTTCAGGAACATTAATAATACCACGAGCTAAAATATTTTTAATACCTAAAATTCTTAAATAATGCAAACAAATAATAACATCAATATATTTACTAAAACTAAAAGTAACTTGTTCTAATAAATTAGAAGTTAAAACTACATAATCAGGCTTAAAATGATTAATTAATTTAAAATTATCAATATGACGTAAATCATGAGTAAAAGAAATTTTTATTTTATTACTACGAATAGTTTTAATAATTGAATCATACTTATTCCAACTATTAATTTCACCAATATCTTGAAAATCAAAAATTAAATCACAATTTTCAAAAAGATTTTTTCTCTTATTAACTAGAGCAATCAACTTTGTTAAAATAGTTTTATCTTGTAACTCAATTAAACTAACAGGAAGAATAAGGTTTTTTTCTTGTTTTAATTTCGCAAATTTTTCAAATGTTTGAATAAATAAAGGTTCATTTACTTTTCATCACAATCCTGAATCTTGAATATTACGCATCAAAACAATAAACGAAACATAATAAGAGTTTTTAACAAAATTTCATCAAGCATAGTAACAATTTGGCTCATTTGAATTATCACTTTTATACACTGGTCTAATACTAACACTTAATAATTTTTCCATTTGCTCTGATTGTAGAAGCGAATAATGATTATAATCAGGATAATTTAAAATATCATTTGTCTTCAATTTAATTTCAATTAAGTCTCTACTTTGTACTACTTCTAATTGATTCTTATCAATAATTTTATTATATAATATATAGACATTTGAAGCATCAGTTTTTACTGAAGCATAAACACATAATATTTGACTTTGAATCTGCAAATAACTACTTTTTTCTACTAAATTACGTTTAATATAACTATTTATTTTTTTTTGGAATCGATATAAATTTATTTTCTTATTTCTAGAATAAATTAAAAACTGACCATCATAATATTTACAAATAATAATATTATCTAATCCTAAAGTTATTTTACTATAATATGAAATTAATAACTCCATTCGTTCAATATTATTAACAGTTAAAATATTTTCTAATGCTAAATAATTTTTTATTTTTATTAAAATCATATATTCAAATTGACTATTTATTTTTTTATTATATTTTTTTTGACTAAAATTATCTAAAATAGTTTGCACAAAAACTGACTTTACCACTGTTAACTCATTTTGTTGTAAAATAATTGCTTGTGAAATAGCAAAACGATTATAACGAATATTACTTTGCATTTGACCATACAAAACTTTATTATTATTATCAAAATAATCAATTGATAAATCATAAACAATAACTTTACTTCCTAATTGAAAGGAAACCGAAAAATGACACGGCTCAAATGGAACTTTATTCACTAATAAATCTTGAATAAAAATTTCAATTTTTACTTTAGTTTTACGATTCATCATTGATTTAAATACAAACAATGAAATTCTTTTTTTACGATTTAAAACTTCTAAGCGTTCAGAAAAAGTAATAATTTCATTTTTTAAATCAATTTTCAATGGAACTAAACTTAACAAATCACCATGGATAACATTATAATATTGATTATTACGATGATTTAAACGCATAAATAAAATAATTATTATTGTCATAAAAGGAATTAAAGCAATAATTACAATTGCAGATCAACGCATAATTTTACCTCCATTTAATCAGAGCCTAAAGTAATATTACCATTATTTCCTTGGAAAAGTTTTAACTTTAGTCTTTGATTATCAATATATAATTTAGCTAAACGAAACATTTTGCGATCTTTAACCAAAATTCAATCAATAGCTTCAACAGGAATTGTTTCATATATTTGAACACGATTAGTATCAACATTTAAACCTCAATCTTTAACAGTGTTTTGAAATAATTTATGAATATCAACAGAAATAATAGCTATTTTATTAACATCAACATTTTGCTCTGCACATCACTTTCAAAAAAAATGACGTGTTGAATTACCTAACTCTAATTCTAAATAAGTAGCATGTTCTAAATAAGTTCAAACAATATATTCTTGCTTTGGCAATAATTTAATTTGTGAAGAAGGTTTAATTCCTTGTTCTAATATTAATGTAATGTTACTAACATCAGTATAAAAAAATAAGTTAAAAATATTTTTATTTTCTAAATGTTTAATAATTTGAATAGTTGATCTTCTTCTAAAATTTAAAAAAATATTATTGCGCTTTTTATTATTCGTTAAAGTAGAAGATTTATTAGTTTTTTTTTGTTTTTTAAACCTATTAAAAAAAGGAGTTTTTTTTTATTGTCTTCTGATAATTTAGAAATATCCAAATTAGGTTGATTTTCATCACTAAAATATTCTTTAATTTTTTTAATTCGTCGACTTCAACCCATAAATTATGACCACCTTATTATTAATATTTACCTAATTATACTAAATTTTTTTAAAATAATGGTGCTAAAATTCTAAGCAATAATAAAAATACACCCCGATAGGCAAAACTACGATGTAGTAGTGGATTACTAATAATTAAACTAGAATGAATAAAATCTTTTTCAAATGAAGCAGATAAATCACTATTTGTTTTACTATCATAAACAATTACTAAAGTTTGATGATCTGAATAAAGACTACGATAATCAAGATTAGTTGAACCAATAATAGTAATATCATCATCAAAAATACCAGACTTAGAATGGTTAAAAACATTATTATATTCATAAATTTTAACACCTGACTCAATCAATGAATCATAATAAGTTCTTGACATATCTAATGATAAAAATTTATCAGTAATTCCGGGTAATGATAATCTAACATCAACACCAGAATAAGCACTATTACGCAATGCAGTAATTAAATCGCTAGTTGGAATTAAATAAGGAGTACTAATTCAAACTCGCTTTTTAGCATTACTAATAAATTTAATAAATAAATCTTTTTGAATTGTTTCTTTAGTAATCGGTCCATCATCAATTACTTGGACAATAATATTATTTTTAATTTTTATTTCAGATTTTTCAGCACTAATATCAAGAATATTACCAGTAATAAAATGCCAATCTTGTCTAAATATTAAATCAATTGATTTAACAGCTTCCCCGACAATTCTAATTTGGGTATCTCTTCAAAAGCCATACTTTGCAGAAAGATAAATATAGTTATCTGCTAAGTTAACTCCACCAGCATAGCCAATATTCCCATCAATAATGATATCTTTACGATGATTACGAAAATTATAATTTCCTGTCATAAATGGTAATCTAACTGGTGAAAATTTATGAATAATAATTCCCATTTTTTTCATTTTTCATATTTTATATTTAGATAAACTAAAATATGAACCAACAGCATCATAAATCATATAAACTTTAACTCCTGCTTCAATCCTTGCTTTTAAAACATTAATAATTACTTCTAATAGTTCCCCTTCACCAAGAATAAAATAATTAATAAAAATATAACTTTTTGCTTGTTTTAAATCTTCAATTAATTTAACAAATTTATTAGGACCATTATTTAAAATTTGAACATCAGTATTATTATAAAATGGTCGATGAGAAATTCTTGTTGTATAGTTAAATAAAGATAAAGTATCATCACTCAAAGTTATTTTTTTTGATTCTAAAATTGAATTAGCAAAAGTTCAATCTTCTTGGGTATAAAAATAACTATTTGTTTTTAAATAAGCTTTTTGTTTTCGTCGATAACGATAAGGACGACCAAAAGTTCAATATAAAAAAATACCGATGATTGGCAAACATAAGGTAACCATAATTCATGATAGTTTTGCATCTTGCATACGATTGGTAATAAAAATAATAATACCAGTTAAAATAGTTAAAGTAATAATTATCATCAAAATAATTCATGAATATTTAATATAATTAAATATAACGAAAACTATTGTTGCAATCAAAGCAATATATAAGATTAATGATAAAAGTAAGTTTACTCGTTTACGCATGATTTCTCCTTAATATAAAGAGTTCTTTATTAAATTATATCTAATTATTAATAAATTTATTATTTAAAAGTAAAAAAAAGCAATTAATGCTTTTTAAATAATGGCGGAATGGGAGAGATTCGAACTCTCGCGACAGTTTCCCGTCCTAACTGATTAGCAATCAGTCCTCTTCAGCCTCTTGAGTACCACTCCAAAGTTATAATAATTATTTTTTTTACAATTATTATTATAACTTTAATTTTAAAATTTACTATGTATTTTTTAATTTTTTTTTAAAAATCCTATATTCCAAAATAAAATTTCACTATTTTTTAAATTAAATAAATAATATGTTACTAAATTTGTTACAAATTTATTTATTACTTGAAACCACTATTCAATAATCTAATTAATTTATACAACACAAACATTGCATTGATAATTTTCACTATCCTCTAAAACCTCTTGACGAATACGAACATAATAAATTGATGAACAACCTTTTTTAAAGGCTCTAATATAAGCTTTATTTAAATCACGAGTTGTCGCTTTATCAGTAATAAATAAAGTTAAAGAAATTGCTTGATCAACGTGTTGTTGTGCTGCTGCTACAATATCAATAATTGGATTAGGGCCTAATTCATATCCACCTGTAGTGTAATATGCTAAATTATTATCATCAATCTTATAAGCAGGAACATAAACACGACCTAATTTCCCTTCTTTTCGTACCTCAACAGGAGCAACTACCGGTTGTAGACTTGGTGTACATGAAGATAAATAACTAATTGAACCAGTGGGTGCTACTGCCATTAAATGTGAATTAGCCAATCCTGTTTCTTTAATTTTTATTACTAATTCTTTTCATTGCTTCTGAGTTGGAATCATAATGTTATATTTTGCAAATAATTCTTGTATTTTTTTTGTTTCAGGAGTTCATTTATCTGACTGACATTTTATATATTTATCAAAATATGAACCATCAGCAAATTTTGAATTTTTAAATCCACTAAAACTTCCAAATTTTAATGCTAATTTATTTGAAGCACTAAAAGCATGATAAGCCATAACATAAAAGAAAATATTAGTAAAATCAATTGCTTCTTTTGAATCATAAAAAATATGATTTGTTGCTAAAAATCCATGTAAATTCATAGCGCCTAAACCCAAAGCATGATTTTTTTTATTTCCATATGCAACTGATGGAGCACTAGAAAAATCACTACTTCTTGATACGTGGTCTAATGAATGAATTGCTTGAAAAATAACCTCACCAAATTCACTTCCACTTTCCATTACTTTTGCAATATTAATACTTCCTAAATTACAACTAATATCTTCACCAATTTCTTTAAAACTTAAATCACTATTAAATTCACTAGCTGTACTTACTTGAATAATTTCACTGCACAAATTACTCATAACAATTCTACCAGGATGAGCATTATTTTTATTTACTGTATCATCAAATAATAAATAAGGATATCCACTTTCAAAATGTAATTCAGCAATCATTTGAAATAATTTGCGAGCACTAATAAAATTTTTACTAATATCAGGGTTTTTTAACATATTATAATACTCTTTAGTAATAGAAATATCTGTCATTGCTTTACCATAAACTTTTGCAATATCATAAGGACTAAAAAGTGCCATCTGTTCATTATTTTTTGCTAATTCAAAAGTAATATCAGGAATAACTACTCCTAAAGACATTGATTTAATACGAATTTTTTCATCTGCATTTTCACGCTTTGAATCTAAAAATAACATAATATCTGGATGATGAACATTTAAATAAACTGCCCCAGCACCTTGTCTTTGACCTAGTTGATTAGCATATGAAAATGAATCTTCAAGAATTTTCATAACCGGGATAACCCCTGTTGCTTGATTTTTAATATTTTTAATTGGCGCTCCAAATTCTCTTAAATTTGTTAAACACAAAGCAACTCCACCACCACGTTTTGATAACTGTAATGAAGTAGTAATAGCTCGAGCAATTGATTCCATGTTATCTTCAATTCGTAAAAGATAACATGAAGTGTATTCACCTCTTTGTTTTTTCCCTACATTTAAAAATGTGGGAGTAGCTGGTTGAAATCTACCAGACATAATTTGTCTTAAAATTTTACTAGCATGTTCAATATTACCATCAGCAAAAAATAAACTATTCATAACAACTCTATCTTCATAATTTTCTAAATATTGTTTACCATTAAAACTTTTTAAAGCATAAGAATTATAAAATTTTAAAATACCCATAAAACTTGTAAACTGATAATTAAAACTGTATGCTTCATTTGTTAATCGTTCAATTTCCGTAATTGAATATTTATTAATTATTGTTTCATCATAATATTGATTTTTTACTAAATATTCTATTCTTTCTTTAACGGTTTTAAAAAGCAATAAATTTGGTTTAATATGATTTTTCATATAAGATTGTGCTGCTTGCAAATCAAATTGTGCATTATTAGTAGTTTTTGCTCTAGCATTTAAAGTAACATATTCATCACTTTCTAAAGTTCCAGATAAAGTATTTATTTCATTAGTATTTTTTTTATCTTTATCTCAAAAATCTACTAATATATTTTTTATTGTTGATACATCATTTTGAGTTCCTAATAATTCAAATTGAAATAATAGTGGGACATTTAATTTTTTTGAAAGAATTGGCCCAGCAATTGCAAAAGTATCACCAAAATTAGTATTCCCCGACGCAATAACACCACGACAAAAATTACGATTTTGCTTATTATTTAAAAATTTAATTACCTGTTTAGGAACTGCCCCTTCTTTAATATCACCACCCCCACTATATGTTGGTGTTATTAACACATAATCTTTATCAACTAAAATTTCCTCTTGTAAATCGTGAGGAATTCTTGAATTTAAAACCTCTAATTTTTGAATAAAACGATGAGTATTATTTGACAAAGAAGAAAAATAAACAACATGAATTTTTCCTTCTGGCTTTAATATTTTTTGGTTTGAAACTTTTACAACATCATTATGCATTTTTTTACTCCTTTAAAATTAAAATTCTCAATCTTCATCTTGCGTTTCTACAGTAATGCCCATTACATAAGATGAACCATTACCTGAAAAGAAATCGTGATTTTCATCAGCTCGAGCTGATAATTGATTAAAAATTTCCGGTTTAATTCTTGTTTGTTCTTCACTAAAAGGTGAATCATATCCTAAATTTTGTAAAAACTTACCAGCATTATATAAACTAAACTTAATAGCGTCTTCAGCTAAATTAAATTCTTGATATAATTCTGTCAAATATTGCTTTTCTAAATCAATTAATTTAAACAATAAATCAAATACAAATTTTTTCATTTCTTCTTGTTTTTCTTTTGGTAACTTTTCAACTTTTCTTTGATATTTATAGCCACTATAATAATTATGAATAACTTTATCACGTAAAATTAATCTAATAATATCTGAAGTATTAGGTAATTTACTACGAGCAGATAAATAAAATGGTAAATAAAAACCACCATATAATAAAAAACCCGGCATTAAAGCGGCAGCTACTTTCGATTTTAAAGGATCATCACTTGTATAATAAGGAATTAGTGCACGTGCTCTGGCTTGTAAACTTTCATTATTAATTACTCACTCATGAGCAGATTCAATCTGCTCACTAGAACATAAAGTTGAAAAAATTGTTCCGTATGATCGAGCATGAACTGCTACCATAAAAGCAAAATTTGTATAAATAACTTGTTCATGATCAGTTAAAGAATTAGGTATTTGTGCAATATCACCAACCGTTGCCTGAATTGTATCTAATAAAGTTAAACCTGTAAATGTTCTTGTTATTAACTCTTGTCATTTTGGATTTAATGTTTTTCAAGAAGTCAAGTCATTAGAAACAGGAATTTTTTCTGGTAACCAAAAATTTTGAGTAATACGATTTCAAACTTCTAAATCTTTTTCATCATTGATTACATTTCAATTTACAGATCGCATTTTTCCATTAAAATTTTTCATAATATACTCTAATGGTGACTGTGATTGTTGAAAATATTTGTTATCTTTTGCCATTTATTATTACCCCTCTACTTAATTACACAACTAAAAACATCCCCTATATTATATAAAGGATGTTGTCATTATTAAAAATTACTTTATTAAAATTACAAATATTAAAAAATAAAAGTAATTATTAAAAATAATCATTAATTCACACCCAGGAATATAATATCACTTAAAAAATTAGACCGGTCTACTGGCTTAGCTTCATTTTACTTGTTACCCTTCTCAAAGTTTTATCTTCAATGGTTTTGTAACGTTCATCAACATCACAGTTGCTGGGGCAGCAAATAATTCTCATCTTTTTCCCGAACATCTAAAGTTCCTTGTTATTTAGTTGTATAAATATTCTACTACAAGAAAAACAATTTTGGTAATTTATAAATACATTACTATGTATTTTTTTAACCTCAACTATTTTAAAATTATTCTTAATTTTTTTATTATGAAAATTTTCATTTTAATATACAAAAATAATTTAATATATTTTACTATTGTTTTTTAAAGTAAAAAAACATTAATCTTTATACTTTATTTGTTAATAATTTTTTTTCAACTTTTTGTAATTGTTTAATAAAATCATTAATAGTGCCGTTATTTTTAACAATAAAATCAATATCTTTATTTAAAATTAAATATTTTTTTTGTTGATTTAATAGTGAAATAACTTGTAAATCATTAACATTATCACGTTCTTTTATTCGTTGGATTTTTTTATCTTCCTCAGCCTCAATTAAAAGAATTTTATCAACTAATAAATTTAAATTTGCATTAAATAATACTGCACAATCAATAACAATTAATTCTTGGTGTATTTTATTACGAATAATATCTTCTTCAACAATTTTTACCATTTTTGGTCAAATAATATTTTCTAATTTACGTAAAATATGAGGGTGTTGAAACGCTTCATACCGTAATTTTATTTTATTAATTGTTTTATCACTATTAATAAAAGTATTACCGAATTCATTAATTAATGCTTTTTTTGTTTCTTTTAGTGTATAAATATGTTTAACAACTTTATCAACAAAAATAACATACGCACCTTTATTTTGAAAAAAATTTGTAGCGGTTGTCTTACCTACTCCCGCTTCACCAATAATACCAATAATCATGAGTTCACCCTTACTTATGTTCAATTTGATAACTTGCAAGAATACCAATCATTGCTGCATTATCAGTACAGTATTCTAATTTTGGAACAATTATTTTTAAATTTGGATATTTATTTTTTAAATCTAATACTGCTAATCTTAATTGCTGATTAGCACTAACTCCTCCTGCTAAAACTAAAGTTTTTGGATTATGTTTTTTTAATGCTAATTCAATTTTATTAATTAACACTTGAATAACTGTTGTTTGAAAAGAAGCTGCAAAATTATTAAATTGTAACTTACCTTTTTCTTTATTTATCAAATTAGCACATGCTGATTTTAAACCACTAAAACTAAAATCTAAACTATTATCATTTTTAGGTAATGGTAATTTATAAGTTGGCTTTCCCAATTTAGCACTTCGTTCAATTTCAGGACCACCGGGATATTTTAAACCTAACATTCTTGCAACTTTATCATAACATTCACCAACAGCATCATCTAATGTTTGACCAAGTATAGTGAAATTTAAATGTTCATTTGCCAACATCAACTGTGTATGACCACCACTAACTAATAAACCAAGTACTGGAAATTCTCATTCATTATTAATTAAAGAAGCATACAAATGTCCATACAAATGATTACATGGAAGCAATGGCTTTTCTAAATAAGCAGCAATAGTTTCTGCTATAATTTTACCTACGTGTAAACAACTAGCAAGACCAGGAGTATTAGTATAAGCAATAAAATCAATATCCATAATTGAAATGTTAGATTTTTCAATTGCTGTTTGTAAGACAGTAGCAATATTTTCACTATGAGCTCGTGCTGCTAATTCTGGAACAACACCACCATATTGTTGATGAAGCTTAATTTGTGAAGCAATAATATTACTTAAAACATTTTTATCTTTAATAACAGCAACACTAGTTTCATCACAACTAGTTTCTATTGCTAAGATTATCATCAATATCCTCTTCTTTATAATAAGCAACTGCTGATTCTAAAGCTAAAATCATCATTTTTTTAAAACTAGTTTCGCGTAATGTTGCTGAAATTGATTCACCGGTAATAAAAGAATCAGAAATTGTTAATAAACAAGCAGCATTTTTTTCTAAATGTTTTGCATTAGCAAATAAAGCAAAAGATTCCATTTCTACTGCTAAGCATTTGCTAATTAAAGGATTAGTTTTATAATCATTATCATTAATACGATAAAATACATCACTTGAATGAATTAAACCTGATCTTAAATTTATTTTTTCACTTACTATATACGAAGAATTTTCATTTTTTTGCTGATCAAATTCATTATCAATTTTTTGTGCCACTTTATTAATAATTTTGCTAATATTACCAACAGATTCAATTTGATTTTCATCAATATTAGCAGCATATTTAGCGAAAGTAGATTCACTATATACTTTAGTAGTATTAATAATATCATAAACTTTAACATCTTTTTGATATGAACCAGCACTACCAACACGAATAATACAGTCAACATCATAAAATTTAAATAACTCATATGAATATATACCAATTGAAGGCATACCCATACCACTAGCAGCAATAGTAATATTATATCCTTTATATTTTCCAGTAAACATTAGCATATTACGAACATTATTTACTTGTTTTCAATCTTGTAAAAAATTAGAAGCAATGAATTGAGCACGTAATGGATCGCCTGGCATAATTACTACTTTTGCAATTTGATCACGAGCAGCTTTAATATGAGCTGTTGAAATTTTTTCTTTATTTTCCATATATTCTCCTTTTTTTAAAAAATAATAGTTATTATAATATATTGTTAATTTAGTAACAACATTAATATTTTTAATGACTGGTTTTTTATTTTAAAAATTAAATTTAATTTTATAACTTTTCATACTAATTAAAGAAAATAAAAAATAATCTAAAAAAGTTTAATCAACACCTTTTTAGTTTTTTTAGTATAATTTACTAAAACTAAATAATGTTTAGTTTATAAAAAACTCATTTACTTTATTTTAAAGTAAATGAGTTTTTATTTTAAAAAGGTGGGAAACATAAATGTTTAAAAATTTAACTAAAGGAAATAAAAAAGAAATAGAAGAATGCCAAAGAAAAATGAAAAATTCTTCTGAAAATCAAAAATATTTACAACAAAAAATATATTTTGAATGAGAAAAATTAGATAAAATAAATTGGATAACAGAAGCAGAACGAGTAGTTGAAACAAATAATACTATAAAACCATTAGAACAAAAATTACGAAAAGAAAAAAAAATGAATAAATAATTATAAACAAATAGAAGTAATAAAAAATAGACCATATTGTCAAGAAGAAAGAAAACAACGAGAAGCATTAAAAAGTCAAGAATTTGCAAAATTAAAACATGTACGTATGAATGAACCATCTATTTATCATGATGGAACTTTTGGAATGGCAACCCTTTTTAGGACTATTTTTTGGTAGACATTTGTTTTTGATAACTAATTGGAGTTAGGTAGTTTAGAGTACTGTGAATTCTTATGTTGTTATATCAATTGATGTAATCAAATAATTCTAATTTTAATTGGATTAATGATGTAAAATTTTTATCATTAATAAATTCAATTTTGAAAGTTTTAAAAGTTGCTTCAGCAACAGCATTGTCATAAGGACATCCTTTTTTGCTTAAAGATCGAGTTATGTTGAAAGCTAATAAAAGTTTATCAATAGTTTTATTATTGAATTCATTACCGCGATCAGTATGAAATATTTCAATATCTTTTAAACAGTGATTTGATTGCATAAATGCTTGATATACTAATGATGCATCTTTTTTAACTCCAACACTATGTCCAATAATTTCGCGGTTAAATAGGTCGATTAATAGGCAAATATAGTTTCATTTACCATTAACTTGAACATAAGTTAAATCACTAACAATAACTTCATTTTTAATTCTATTATTAAAGTTTCTATTAACAAGATTGGTTATTTGACTATCATTGACTTTATTATGATAATTTTTGAATGATAATTTAGTGTATTTTGATATTAAATTATGCTTATTCATAATTTCTTTAATTTTTCTGCGTGATAAATAAATTTCTTGGTTTGCTAGTATGACTTTTAATCTTCTAGTACCATAAACTTCTTTATTTTCTTTAAAAGCACTAATAACAGCTTGTTCATAAATATTATTTTGAATTTTATTTTTTTTCTTTAAATTAAAATAATATGTTGATTTAGAGAGTTTTAAAAAATAACACATTGTGCGAATTTTATATTTAGATTTATTATTTGCAATAATCTCTACTTTCTGCCTATTATTAGTGCTGCTTGCTTTAAAATATCAATTTCCATTCGTAACTATTTTAATTCTTTATTTGCTTGAATTAATTGTTTTTCTAAATCTGAAAGATTATCTTTAGTTTTAAAACTACCTGAATTAGTAAATTGCTTAATTCAATTGTAAGTAGCTGCTCTTGTAACATTGTATTCTTTAACAAGGCAAGATACTGATTTGCCACTTTGATATAAAGCTACTATTTGTTTTTTAAATTCATCTGAATATGAGTTAATAGTGACCATAATTATAATTCCTTTCTTTTAACTAATTTGTTCACTTGTCTATGTAATTAGTGTCCAATAAAGTGTAACCCATCCATATATTCAAAATAAAACTCAACAAGACACAATTTATATTGACAAAGATGGCAAACAAATAACAACTAGTGAAAGAGATTTGTCAAATATAAATAGTAAAGAAGTTATTCAAATTGGATTTTTTAAAAATAATCAACAAATACAAGTAGTAACAATGCCAGAAACTATTGAAAAAGTTCCAAAACAATTACCACCAGAAATAACATCCTTGAGAGAAATGTTCATAGAAGCCAAATCATTTAATCAAGATATTTCAACATGAAATACTTCTCACGTGACAGATATGGCTTATATGTTTTATGGTGCATCAGTATTTAACAAAAATATTTCATCTTGAAATACTTTTAATGTAACTGATATCAGTTACATGTTTACACGTGCTTCAGCATTTAACGAAAATATCGGAAACTGAGATACATCAAAAGTAATAAACATGAGTAGTATATTTTTTGAAGCAACTTCATTTAACCAAGACCTTTCAACATGAAATACTTCTAATGTAACAAATATGAATAGTATATTTAATGGTGCTTCAGCATTCAATAATGATTTATCAAAATGAAATACATTAAATGTAAAAAATATGCATGCTATATTTTGTAATGCCACTGCATTTAATAAAGACCTTTCAACATGAAATACTTCTAATGTAACAAATATGAGTTCAATGTTTTATGGTGCTTCATCATTTAACCAAAAAATTCTAAATTGAAATACTTCTAATGTAACAAGTATGGATTTTATGTTTTATAATGCCACTACATTTAACGAAAATATTTCAAAATGAAATACAAAAAATGTAACAAACATGAATTCAATGTTTTATGGTGCTTCATCATTTAACCAAGATCTTTCAAAATGAAATGTAAATAAAGTAACAAGTCATGAAGAATTTGCTATTGGTTCACAAATTGATAATTCTAATAAATTACCAAAGTTTAAAAACTAAAATCAAAAATTTTAATAAAAAAGTAATATCTTATTGACATTAAATAAATAAAAATGTCTTTAAATTTTTAAAGACATTTTTATTAAACTCATTTATTAAACAATATTATCAATTTACAAAGATAAATCTTTTTTAATAAGAAAATAATTTCCTAATGGAAATAAACCAAGAGGTACTATTAACATTATTGGATATTGTCAAGCAAAATCTAATGCTCTAATAGAAAAAAGTGGTGCTTTTGCTACTTCTGTAACACCGGGAGCAGGTGTTATATTTGGAATATCACCAAACTTAAATGGAGAATTTAATAAAGAAGCAATTGTCATATATTTAAAATATTTAAGGTACTCAACTTCAGGAATAAAAGAGAATAATGTCATTGTTTGAAATAAAATAAATACCGTTGAAATACCTGTTGCTACTGAAAGAGAAATAACTGACTTATTAAAGTAACTAATAAAAGTTCAATTAATTGATGCTCAAAGTAAAGCCAATAATATTAACCCCAAATTATATAAAACAAGATATCCAAATTCTTGAAGTTTAAAATCTTGAAATCTAATTGGAAAAATAATTAATTGAAAAACAAAAGCCGAACCATATAATATTAATATTGAAGAAAGCAAAACAAAAAGTTTTGAATTTAAAATAGTTTTTCTAGACATTGGCATTGTTAATCATGAAGCTAAATAACCTTTATCAATTTCTTTAGAAACTAAAATATGATTTAAAATTAAACTAAAAGAAAAAATTAATATTAACCCCGGAATACCAAAAAAAACAAAATTAAGATAAGTCATGCCACCTAAACCTAATACTCCATGTTCTTCGTCAATGAATGTCATAGTTGGAGCAAGATAATCTTGTGTTAAAATGGGAACTATTAAAATACATAAAATTATAAAAAATAATATTAATGGAATTTTAACATTTTTAAATTGTGATTTAACAAATCTAAAATTAATCATTAAAATTTACCTCATCCTTATAAAATTTAATAAAATATTCTTCTAAACTAAATGGTAATTCTTTAAAATTATCAACTTTATAAAGTGATAATTCTTTTAAAAACTTATCAACATTAGTACTTAAAACATTCACTTTAATAACTTTTGTTATATTATTTTTTTCAATAATATCTCATTTTTTATTTAAGAAATCATTATAATCTTTCACTGTTGAAAATTTAATTTCATAATTTTTCTTAGCAGAATTTTGTATTTCCTTAATTGATATTTCAGAAATTATTTTCCCTTTTTTAATAATAGCAACTTTATCACATATATTTTCAATTTCGCCAAAAATATGGGAACTCATAAATATTGTTGCACCTTCATTTTTAGAATTTCTAATTAAAGGGGAGCGTACCGATGTTGTCAATAATATTCAAATTTGTCTTAAAATTATAAAGTTAGACGAGAATAATTTTGACTTCAATATGCAATTGTATGTTAATCTTAACACTTGAAAAATATTAGTCAACAATAATACTTACTTTTATAACTCAAAAATTCTTATTAAAGCATCTTTAATAAGTTTTTAATATGTTATAATGTAATAAAGTCCTTTAAGATAAACCGTATACCGTTATGATTACTAAGCGTATGTAAAGTACGTGGTCTCTTAGGCAAATCCCTTAATTAGGGATTTTTATTTTAATTTATAATAACTGGATGGCAGTATTTATTTGATAGCATTTAAAATTAACCATTTTTGTATACATATCAATGTTATAAGTTCTATCACCAATCATATGCTTTAAAATTTGTTTAATATTAGTTTCAGTAAAGCAACCAATATTTTCAACTAATGCTTGGTTTAATACACCATCTTTTGCATTAATAAAATAACCAACTTTTAATTTTTTATATTGTAAAGTTAATGATTGTAAAAAATCAATTAATTCATAATATTCACCTTTGGCAAATAAATTTATTGCATTTTGATAGTGTAATTTAGCAATTTGATTTTTTCTTCTTCCAGCCATGATACCAAGAAATAAAACATGAAAAGCATGAAATTTATCTAAAATAAATTTGGCATTTAAAATTGTAGCAGTTTTTCTAATTCATTTTGCACTATCACCACAAACTATTAAATTTGCTTGGTCAAAGTTTTCAAAAAATAAATTACCATATTTTTCTATTAATTTTGCGGTTTTTTCAGCACCAATTTCTGTTTTTGAAACTCTTATTTTACAAACTGCTCTTTTATTAATTAATTTTCCATTTTTCTTTTTACCAGTACACATTACTATTAATCTCATCGAACATTTTTTACAATTTTTAGTATTGTGTTTTTCATTAAACTTAAATTTTCGATGACCATCATCAATATTTACATATAAATTTTGATTTGGTTGTAATGGTATTTTGGGAATATTTGCTTTTGGTAATTCAAATTTTTGATATCTTCTACAAACTGTACTATTACTTATTAAATCTTCAATAAAAGTATCACAAACATCACGATACTTTTTACCATCAGCAAAATATTTTAAAATTTGTTTAATAACATCTGGTGCTAATTTACTATACTTTTTAACACCAAGATATATATCTAATAATGAAACAAATTCCTTTTTTTGTGTTTTTGGGTTATAATATGTACAAATACGTCGTTTATAATTTAATAAACCTTTTTTTGTTTTTAATTTTCTTTTTCTAAATCTATATGATTTATATAAAGATTTATTACATGTATTTCATAAATAATCATCTATTTTTTTAAATAATTCTTCTGTTTGTTGTAAATTTAATTCATCTTGATTAAAATAGTGTTTGTCTCAATCAAAATGATTAGGGAATGGTAGTGTTAACATTTTTAATGTTCCTTTCTTTTAAATAATTTAATTTTAACTTATATATGTTAATAAGGAGTAAATATGGCTTTTATCACTAGTTATGCACAATTAAATAAAAAATATAATCTTAATTTTAGTGATAATAATTATGGTTTTAGTTGAGATATTTTTAAAAAATTTGTTGGTGATGAATGAGCCGAATATTTTACTACTAATTGTTTTTATCGTTTTATACCAACAGCACGTGGAACAAGAAAAACTTGAAATTGCTTAGCATTTGATTTATTTATATGTTGTAATTTTAGTGATAGTAGTGTTCAAGAAGTAAGAAGATATGAAAATACTCATAGTGAAACTACAATTGGTGCTTTAATGAATGTTTGTCAAGTTTTATTAGATACATATAATATTAATTTACTACCTAATAATCCACATGGAATTAAATGAAAAATTACTAAGGATGGTGGTTGTATTATTTTTCCTAATAATCAACAAATTGACTTTATTGGTTATGCTAATGGTAATAAAATTTTTGGAAAAGAAGCAGGTGGTTCAAGTTTTTTAGGTTCAAGAACAGATGAAATTATTATGGCAGAAGAAAAAGAAACATTAACTGAAAAGCAATTAACATATCGATATGAACGTTTACAAAACTCTATGTTTAGAAGTAATCGTATTAAAGTATCAAATGAACCTATTAAAGAGTGAAGTTGAACATTTATTGATAAAAATATATATAGTTCTACCTTTGGACAAAAGATTACTCGTTATTTTTATAAAAGTTTTTTCATTACTTTTACATGTAATCCATACGATAAATACCATCCATTTTATTTAAAGTATTGCACGCCATTTTTACCATTAAATGATAAAATTATGGAAAATCTTAAAAAAGTTGGTAAAGTTTATTATGAAAATAAAGAAATTTTTAGTGGTTTAGGTTTATTTATATTAAGATTTACTATTCAACCATTTTGAAATAAATTACCAGACATTCAAAAAAGAACATTATTAGAAATGAAAAAAAGTAATCCCGATGAATTTAATACTGTTTTTTATGGTTTTGAATTTTTAGATAGTGATGCAACAATTTTTCCATTTCAAAAAACAGTAAAATATTGACAACCATATGATTTAAAACAATTTTATAATGAAGAAAAAGATATGTATAAATTTGATTTTTATTCAGTTGGTGTTGATTGAGCAACTGGACATAAAGACCATACTGTATTTATGATAGTTGGTTTTAAACAATATAATAATACTGGATATTATGATGCTTATATTATTTGTGAATTAGTAGTTACACCTAATGATTTTATTAATGAAAATGAAAAAATTAATGCTTATGTAAATGAAATTTTAGGATTAATGGATAATTTTGAAAATTTTGACCAAGCAATTTATTTTTATGATGATAAAGCAAGAACAGCAATTGATTGATTAAATCAAAAATTAATAGATGAGCATAATACTATTCTAATAACACAAACTGCTATTAAACATGCTTCAAATTTAAATCAAGAAGCAGGATTAACTAATAGAGTAGTTTGAATGAGAAATATTATGAGTTATGGAAACTTTTATGCAAATCAAGATGATTTACCAAAAACTACTCAATGTTTAGAAGAATTACGTTATGATGAAACAAAAACTAACATTCCTGATAAAAATATGTACCAAGACCCTTACGATGCTTTATTTTATTCACTATATCCATATAAAAATGTAATTAGGGGTAAAAATAATGCTAGTGTCAAAAAAAGCATCTTCACATTTGCTATATAATAAACAAGTTGAATATCATTAATAGTATAGGTATCACAAAATAAACGCCTTTTATTTAGGCATTATTTTCCATTTAAAAGCATACTTGTAAAAATAATCAAAAATAGTACAATTTATAAGTAAAATCAAGGAAAAAAGGAGAAATTTATTATGAAAACATGAATAAAAACAAATTTAAGTAAAATAACATTAGCATTAGCACTAACTGGTGCAGTAAGTGGAGTAACTGGTTTAATAATTGGTTCAATAGCACATAATAAAGTAAATGATTTAAAATATTACTTAGATTATGATGGTAATGTTCACTGGGGGGGGTCTTGTACAACAATATGAGAAAGAAAAACAGATGATATTCATAAAATAACTTTATATTTATCTATTAATCCAACTTATCCTAATGTTGATATAAAGTGAGATGGAATTTATCCAGTTGGATATTTCAATAAAAAAATCTAAATTTCTAAATTTATATAAGAAATATTTTCGTTATATTTATCAAATAAATTAATATTAGTTAAATTTATTTCTTGTTTATCAGTTATTAAAATTAAATCATAATTTCCAGAGCCAAATATACCACTAAGTTCAATCCGATTTAAGTTATTAATCGGATTTTCGATTTGTAATTTAAATTCACTATTATTATCAATTTGTGCAATTTCTTTATAAAATTCTAATTTAGAAAATAATTGAGATTTATTTGAACCATATAAATTTAAAGCATTTTCAATTTTATTTTTATCAATAATTGCTCTTGTAAAATACTTACCATATTCACCATTACCTAGTGTTCAATCAGCAGGAATTAATGATGGAATATTATTACTTTCTAATTCATTTGTAATAGATAGTCAGTTAAATTGGTTATCATCTAGTTTAAATAATTCATTTTGACTAATATCATTATTTTTTAATTTAATATTATTAATATCTGTAAAATCAAAATATTCAGATTTTAATATTACTTTTACATCTTTAAATTCTCAAACATCAGTTGGATTTGTATGAATTGGATTTGATTTTAATTCAAAATAATAAGGTAATAAAAGTTTATAATCATCATTCAAACCCTTATTAATTGAACTAGTAGAATAAATATATTTAGAAAGCATATTTATTATTTTTTTTAAAATTTGTATTTGTTGTAATTTTACATAATTTGGATAATCTAATTCCCATTGTTTAAATAAATTTGTAATAACTTCTTCTGGTTTTTGTCCTTCAAATTTAGCACATAATTCTGCTATTTTTGAATTTAAAGTATCTGGTTTAAAACCATCAAAATTCCTATTATAATTATATGTATAACTTAGCATGCCTAATAATACTTTTTGTAAACTATCATTAGTTGGTGCGTCTTTTATTTCAATTTCAATATCATCAAATTTATCATTTGTAGCAACATAACTATAAAATTGACTTTCACCAGCAAAATTTCAAACTTCTTTATCTTTTAATTCTTTTTGTTTTTTTAATGGTCACTTACCATCTCAAACAGTACCCATTTCATATCCTAATCAAGCATGTGTCACTCTTGCATTTTTAATAACTTCTCTTCTTGTTTCAGTTCCAGTACTAATTTTAATTAAATCTAAAACTGATTTTTCTTGTCCTATAAATTGTTTTGCTAAGTTTCAAGGTAATATTTGTTCACTAAATCATTGTTGTAATATTCTAACTTTTGGTTGAGTTTCAATAGGCATTGATAATAGCGGAAATGCTATCTTATCTTTAACAAATAACTTTGGGTATACTTCCATATTGTCAACTTCACCAAGTACCTTTATATTGCCAAAAATCATGCTTCTAGGGGCTTTAATTTTTAAACCAGTAACTTTTGTATCTTTATCTAATGGTTTTTGTAATTTAATAATGATTGGATAACCATCTCTTGTTTTAAAATCTTTAATTTTAATAATAGTTATACTTTTAGTACTTCTAGTTTTTGGATTTTGATAAGGTTGTGAATAATTATTAATTATATATAAATTATCAATATTATTTTCAGTTAAAGGTTCATTTATATTAACTGCATATAACTTAAATTGATTTAATAAATTTATTTCTTGAAATATTAAATTTTTAATATCAGTCATACTATATTCAATTGTATTATCATTAATATTAGTACTTGCTCTTTGATTTAATTGCATAGTAAAATCAGATGTTTCAACAGCAGTAGTTTTTAATACTTTATCAATATCAATAAAACCTATTTTAATAGTATTTGCTGAAAATTTTAAACTATTATTTTCATTATTTTTAAATAAACGTTCAATTTCATAAATATAAATTGTTCTTTTTTTAAATTCATCATATGCTCTATTAATATCTGGGTCACTAGTAGCACCCATCATATTTGTAAAATCATAAGGAATATTATCAATTAAATAATCATTTTCTACTTCTGCTTGATTAAGTTTAGTTTGTTTCTGTGGAAACTTCGTTTGTGGTTTGTTGTTGTTTTCCATTGTTCTCTCCTATTAATTGGTTATTTTCGGGATTAAATAATTTTAATTTAACAGTTAAATTATTAATTTCTTGTTCATCATTAATATTAAATGTTTTACTATTTAATAAATCTTTATCTAAACGTACTAATATTTGAATAAATTTAAGAATATCAATATTAAATTGCCATAATTTTTGTTCAATATAATTAATAGTAGAAATATTTACAGCTGTACTTTCGGGTACTGATTGTTGTGCAGATTTCTTTTGACTTGGTATATGAATACCACAACGTTTAAATATTTCATTAACATTTCAATCATATATATCAGTTAAATTTTTACCTTTAAAATTACTATTTGTCATATTGATATTTTCGTTTTGTTCATTATTATCTCCACCACTTTTAAATATGTAGTTTTTAGTAACTAATGTTCTTACTGCTTCTTCTAATGCTGATTGAACATTACCATAAGTTTGACTAAATATAAATTTAGGTGAATTTAAAATGGTATCTAAAACAATTTGTTCATAAATGACATCTAATGCTTTAATTTTATCCATTACTTTATTACAATCTGCTAATTCATTTGCTTTATTTCGCATAATTGCTATTGGTATATAATTAATATTTAGTGTTTGTTCTTGTTCTAAATTAGGATTATTACTATATTCTTTAAAAGATAATGGAAATTGTTTTTTATTATCATTAATACTATAAATTGCACGATTAATAGTTACTTGTTCATTATTTAGTGTATAAATTTCAAATAATCTTACAGTTTGTGCATTTTGTTGATAACTATCATAAAAAATAGTACATTGAATTAATTTACCAGTAATATCATAAACTCTTTGTTGTATATCCACTACTTGAAAATATAAGTCATCATTAGCAATATAAATTAAATAACCACTAATTCCTAATTTACTTAACTTAAAAATAGAATTTCAATTTTTTCTATAAAATTCTTGTTGAATTAAATATTGTTTAATAGTTTCATTATTAATATCTAATGGAGCATTATATAAATTAGCATTATTTTCTGCTACAAAATCAGTAAAATAAGTTTCATGATTAAAATCATTAAAACCAAAATAATTTAAAATAGAAGCATGTGTACTTTTATTTTTATTAGTTAAAAATTTTACTTTTTCATTTTGATTATCACTAGTATTTGTTTTATCTTTTCTTTTAAATAAACTTAACATAATATTCACCACCTTTCTAAAATATTTGATTAATTTTTAATATTATTTTTACAATGATAAATATAATTAAACCCGCTGTTGCTGATGACAGAATTACTCCAATTAAACCTAAAATAATTTTTATAATTTTAAAAAACATAATATTATTCTTGTAATTCTTCTAATTTTCATACATTACCTTTTAAATTACCTTTTCCACTATAAATAGTAATAAATTTAGCATGTTGAACTGATAAAATTACTATATTAGCACTATCATTAAAGGTTTGTATTGGTACACCAGCAATTTTTTTATCAGTTATAATAAATTCTTGAATAGTATAAACTGGATTATATATACTTCAAGAATAATAAACTCTATAATGTTTATTCTCTTGAAAATAATAAGTAATTTGTCAATTATCTCATTTATTTTTCTCTCTTGTTCCTACTTCTTTTCAATTTGAACCACTTGGACTTGGTGTTGGATTATTTTTTAATTCAATATCTCAAATATTTTCTTCTATTTCATTTGTAGTTAAACTACCAGACCTTATTTGTAATTTTGATTTAATATCAACTTTAATAGTATCTTGTAATTCTTCTAATGAAAATATATTCCCATATTGTTTATTTCCACCAATAATAATTAATTGACTTTTATTACCATCAACAGTTCCTAGTTTAATAATTAATGAAGCATCTTCATTATCAATTTTACCTTTAACAAGCATATAATCTCCACCTATATATGCAGAACTCTTAAACTCTATTTTTAGTTTTACACTTGTTTGATTAAAAGGTGGTTTATCTCATGTTATAAATACTCTATAATATTTATTAAAACTAAGAGCAAAATCTTCTCATGTACGATTATCAAGACTTTTACCTATTATTTTTCAATTTTCTTTATCTTGTTTTTTATCAATATTACTTTTATTTTCATTAATAGCACCAACAACTGTTTTATTAGTAGTTTCTAAATTAGGAATTTCTTGACCAATAGCATTCATAGAAAAAGCAATTGGAAATAATGCTTTTGTATCTTCTAATTTTTTATCTATTTCTTCTTTTTTATAATAATCAGTTAAATCAGTAGAACCACCAATAGCACTAATTTTATTATTTTCATCAATAGTTATATTAGTACCAGCAATTAATTTATTTTGTTTTTTATCTAATAAATTATTAGTTTCTAGTTTTGTATAATAATCACGTTCAGTATTTTCTTCTGCTATAAATTCAGTTGGTGTACCTATTCCTTGATATTGATATATATTATGAATTATTGGTTTATACTTTTTTGTGTTATTAGTAGCAATAAACTTTATTAAATCAACATCATATAATAATGTTACTTTATCAATATTAACATCAATATTTTCAATTATTATTTGCTTTTGTTCTATTTGACTATTAGTAATTCTTATATTAGATTTAGTTAATTTATTATTACTTATAATAAGTTGTTTACTATCGATAAAATAATATGTTCAATCAATAATATATCATATATCTGTTTTAATATTTTCATTTTTAACTTTCTTTCATAAAGGACTAGTTTCAATATTAAATCAATTATTTTTAACATCATTAATATTTTCATTTGCTTTAATTAATTCAGTATTTAATTTGGTAATTTCATTTTCATTAGTAGTAATTCGTTTTTGTTGTTTAGCAGAAAAATCACAAGTTGGTGCATGAGTAAAATCACCAATTTGCGGATTATTTTGTAATGCTTCTGGTGGTAATGTTCCAATTTCATCTGGTCAATCTAAAATCATTGTTTCAGTTTCTTTATCATAATCTGTTGCAACATAACCTTTATTAATAAATTTACTAACAGGACCTCTATATATTTCATTTTCATTATCATCAACTAAATCATCATATAATTTAATTTGTTTTGATAATGTAAATTCTTTTTGTTGTTCAATTAATTCATCAACTTGATTTCTAGTATAAAATGCTTTTAAGTCAATTTTTTCAACATCTATTTCATCATCATTATAACTTGAAAATATTTGTTTTAATTCTGTTAATCTTGCTCATATTTTCATTCTACTAGGTGCTAAATCTCAAACATTAATTGTAGGAGTACTATTTGCACTAAATTGAGTACCATTATTAAATTGAATAGTAGCATCAACATTAAATTCAATTGGTGTACGATTAAATACTCAATGTTCAACCATAACATAAACCATATCTCTTAATGTTTCTTTAATTAATTCATCTTTAAAACTATCGAAAGGAAATTTAGATAAAATAAAATCAAGATAAGCATTAATATCATTTTGAGCACGAATAGCAAAAGTTTTAAATCAATCATTAACATTAGATCATGTTTGTATATATTGCTGTGGGGTTTCTGTAATTTTTCCAGTTAATGGATATCAGTTATTATAATTTTCAAGACTGACATCAGTTCAAAGTTTATTAATCATAATTTATCATTCCTTAAAAAATGCTTTTTTATAATGCTTAGTTTTTGTTTTAGTTTTTCTATGTGAAATATGGATAATTTCTTTTTGCAACTTTTTCTTACCCTTTTCTACAACTTGACTATATGCAAATTTTTCTAAATGATGTAATAATCCAGTACCAAATAAAGTGTTTACTGAAAATTTTAAACCAACATTTTTAAATGATTTGTTAATATTTTCAATAGGATTATTAATAACATTTACTACTTTATGATAAGTTCTAATAGTTCTAAATATTTCTCTATATACTTTAAAACTATCTCTAATTACTTGTTGAACAACTGGTGGAGCAAATGCTATTGCTTTTAATCATTTATTACGATTAACACCATAACCAATGTATCAACCACTATATCAACGATATCAATGAAATGGATGTATTTGAGTAACAAAAGTTTTTGCTTTAAGAATACTATCAACAACTGTAATTGGTTTATATTTAGGATTACGATGATAAATAGTAATTGCACATTTATCTAATGACAAAGGTTGAATTTTACAACCCATAAATACTGGTGAATTTAATGGAATTAATTGTGCGTGTTTAATTGCTCTTTTTTCTGCACTAGTAAATAAATCAGTTGCTTTTTCTTTTAATTTATTAATTT
>NZ_CAXIQJ010000006.1:0-234071 GCF_964031195.1 Spiroplasma endosymbiont of Phycita roborella
AACTTAATAAATTTAGTTGTACGATAACCACGACTAATTTTATTAAGTCCAGCAAATGCTGGTAATATATTAAAAAAAGTATTTAATGGTGTTACATTTCCTTTTAAATAATCATAAACTTGATTAATAGTAAAATCAGTTAAAAATTCTACACCAATAGCACTAATACTAGCAATTAAATCACTTGCACCTAATCCAAGTGCTAAATCTTCACTTAAACCACCAGTAAAAGGAGCAAGTGCTACTGCTATAACTTGTACACCAATCATTTCTAAAATTTCTCATCATAAACTTTTATGTTCTTGTTGTTGACTAATTCTAGTATGTTTGGGTTTATTTATTTTTAAGAGTGTGGCTGTATTTGCTGTACCAATAGGCATAATTAATGTCCTTATTATTTAAGAGTTATTTTTATAGGATTTGTTGAACCTTGATAATTTGCATCATTAATATCTGCAGTAATAATTACATATAAATCTCCTGCTTTTTGATTTTGATTACTTACATCAGTTTTGCCTTGTGCATCACTAAAATATTTAATATTTGCATGTACTAAATCTAATGCTGGATTCAAACCAGTAATTTCTCTTGCATTTTTTATTGCTGTATCTAGTAATTGATTTTTTCTATTCGTATTAGCAGTAATATCAGTTGTTAAAATTGTAAGTTTACTACTTAAATCTGTTTTAGTAATAATTCCACATAGCATTCAACGTGATGTTGTTTCTTTTTTTGACATATAAGGAATTAATTGACCTAGTACTTCACCACCAACTTTATATGCTCTACCAAGTTTGCCATCAGCAATTTCTTGAACATAAACAATTGTTTGTTGTAACATATATCTTTTCATTGCTCTTGATGTTGCTAAAATAAAAGGTATAATTTGTTTTTTATTTTCACTATCAGTAAATGTCATATAATCATCCATTACAATTTGACATAATACACCTTTTATATATAAATCATTACCATTTAATCTTAGTTGTTGAGCAATTTGGTTATCTGTAATTAAACCTTTATTATTAGCCAAATAAACAATAGTATCATAAAGATTATTTGTAATAAAGAAACGACAATTTGCACTATTTCTTAATTGAAATAAAGTATTTCAAGCAGATAACATTGCCTGTATATGCCCTGTTGGTGATGTGTCACTAATTATTACTTTAGTTCCGTTATCGCTAATTACTTGTATATCATCAGTTGCTAATTTATCTGCTAAATCATTAGCGACTTCATATTGCATACTTTCTAATAAATTTTGTCCATTTTCAGCATTTAAGTCAATTGCTGCAATAGTTTCACCAGCAACATATAATTTTTCAATTATTTTTGGAATAGTATCAGTTTGTGCATAAGTTACATCTATTCTTTGACTTTTATCATTTCATGCAATAACTTTAATTGATGGGTCTTTTGGAACTTTAATAATAAATTCTATTTTAGTAGAATTAACTATTTCAATAGGAAAAAAGTTTGCTCATGGACTATTTGATTGTTTGAAAAATTCAATAAATTCTGGTGCTTCAACTAGTTTTTCTGTATTATTTAAGTTTGTTTGAATATTAATTGCCATTTTTATTTTCCTTTCTGTTATAAATTATTTTTCTTTTTATAATCCAATAAACTACTTTTTATTGAATTCGATTGATTTGTTAATATTGTTTCTTGTTTACCACCTGTATTAATTGGTTCTTTAAATACTGGTTGTTCTTTAATCATTTTTTTAATAGTGTCTTCTACTTTTGAATTTTCTATATTACTTGTTTTAAATTTTAAAAAATCATAAAATTCTTTTTTAACTTGATATTTTTTAAATATATTAAGCATTTCTTTTTCTTTAATTTCTTCATTAAGTTTATTTAACTTATTTTCTAATTCAACAATCTTAGTTTCTTGTTCTTTTTGCAAATCATTATTTTCAGTTAAAGGTTCAGTTGTTTCTTGAACATTAGTTTCATTTTCTAACATTTACATTACACCTTTATTTATTTTCTTTATTAATTTTTTCATTTAATTTTGCTAATTTTTTTTGATGTTTTATTACTTTATTATTTGCTCGAACATGTTTTGGAGTTGTAATAAATCGTTTAAATCAAACAATTAATTCTCTGCAAATTAATGTTCCTACACTTGTTCCAATAATGATTAATTCATGCAATAATTCTTTCATTTCAATATTTTCCTTTCAATTATTTATTTTTTAATTATTCGTCAAATTGACCACCATTAATTCTTTCAACCATTGACTGATAATTACTTATAATAGTTACTAATAAAGAAATTTCTTTATTTAATTGTTCCATCCTTTCTTTATGTATTTTTATTTCGTGATTATAATATTCAATTAATTTTTCTTTATTCATAAATTACTCACCTCCTTTATAAACTGTCATAATATGTAGTTGGTCTATATACTGGTGATATTCTATCTACAACATCATTAATTAATCTTGCATTTTCACTAGTAAATGTTGTTTCTTGCATTTCTTCAACATGATTAGTTGTTTCCATTGGTAGTAAATTATGGATAATTTCAGATGCACCAGCAATAATAGTCGGAACTGCATAAGCATTCATAAAATCATTATTAATACCCATAGCAACACCACTACTAATCAAACAACCACCAGTTGCCATATTTGCTATTTTACGTATAGTTTCAAATTTACTTGGTATTAATTCTGTAATTCCAGCAACCAAATTTGCAATACCATATGAATTTAAAGATATATAAGTATCTCAATCCATTAAAGATTGGTCATTAACATTATTGTTAGTTACTGATAATGTTAATGCTGGTCATGGCGGAGTTTCTGTAGTGGTTGTAGTTGGGGTGATAGGATTTATTGTTTCAGTAAATTTACTATAATTTGCTAAACCAATTGTTCCTAATCCTAATGCTATTTTTTTACTTGAATTTAATAGTTTACTTTTTAAATTTGGCATTTGATTTAAATTTCATATATCAATTCCTAATTTTTTAGAAAATAATAAAGCATTTATACTACCTAATATTGGATTACCAATAAGTTGACCATAGTATGCAGAAGTTCCTATCATACCAAATAATGGACTTGCTCCAGTTCTTATTAATTTTAATAAAGTGTAATTACTTGATTGTACAGTTATGTCATTTGGCATTTTCTTCTACTCCTTCTACTTTCTGTTTAATAAAAACTTCTATTCAACCTTGATAATTAAAGTTATCTCCAACTAAAATTGCAGTATTAGCATGTGGTTGAGAAACAATTAAATATTTAGCAATGACATTGGGATATTTTCATAAAATCAATGCTTTTATATCATTACTATCTGTTAAATCTTTGGGATTTGGTGAAAATATTTCTATTTTATCTTCACCAAATAAATCTTTTAATTTAATCATTATCAAATTCTCCATTTTCAATTCTTTCTTTTAAAGAAAAGACATATTCTGTATAAGTTCTATGTGGATTTTTATCATTTATAATTTCTGGAATGGCAACCCTTTTTAGGACTATTTTTTGGTAGACATTTGTTTTTGATAACTAATTGGAGTTAGGTAGTTTAGAGTACTGTGAATTCTTATGTTGTTATATCAATTGATGTAATCAAATAATTCTAATTTTAATTGGATTAATGATGTAAAATTTTTATCATTAATAAATTCAATTTTGAAAGTTTTAAAAGTTGCTTCAGCAACAGCATTGTCATAAGGACATCCTTTTTTGCTTAAAGATCGAGTTATGTTGAAAGCTAATAAAAGCTTATCAATAGTTTTATTATTGAATTCATTACCGCGATCAGTATGAAATATTTCAATATCTTTTAAACAGTGATTTGATTGCATAAATGCTTGATATACTAATGATGCATCTTTTTTAACTCCAACACTATGTCCAATAATTTCGCGGTTAAATAGGTCGATTAATAGGCAAATATAGTTTCATTTACCATTAACTTGAACATAAGTTAAATCACTAACAATAACTTCATTTTTAATTCTATTATTAAAGTTTCTATTAACAAGATTGGTTATTTGACTATCATTGACTTTATTATGATAATTTTTGAATGATAATTTAGTGTATTTTGATATTAAATTATGCTTATTCATAATTTCTTTAATTTTTCTGCGTGATAAATAAATTTCTTGGTTTGCTAGTATGACTTTTAATCTTCTAGTACCATAAACTTCTTTATTTTCTTTAAAAGCACTAATAACAGCTTGTTCATAAATATTATTTTGAATTTTATTTTTTTTCTTTAAATTAAAATAATATGTTGATTTAGAGAGTTTTAAAAAATGACACATTGTGCGAATTTTATATTTAGATTTATTATTTGCAATAATCTCTACTTTCTGCCTATTATTAGTGCTGCTTGCTTTAAAATATCAATTTTCATTCGTAACTGTTTTAATTCTTTATTTGCTTGAATTAATTGTTTTTCTAAATCTGAAAGATTATCTTTAGTTTTAAAACTACCTGAATTAGTAAATTGCTTAATTCAATTGTAAGTAGCTGCTCTTGTAACATTGTATTCTTTAACAAGGCAAGATACTGATTTGCCACTTTGATATAAAGCTACTATTTGTTTTTTAAATTCATCTGAATATGAGTTAATAGTGACCATAATTATAATTCCTTTCTTTTAACTAATTTGTTCACTTGTCTATGTAATTAGTGTCCAATAAAGTGTAACCCATCCATTTCATCGATATCTAAAATTAATTTTTCTTTATATTCATTAATATATTTTTGGACAATTTTTCTTCTTATATTTTCAACTTTTATCATATGTTTATCACAAAAATATCTTACTTGAACATTATCTTTATCTAATTTTGTTGGTAAATTATTACAATTTGTTATATGTTTACCAAGTTCATTAACTTCACTAAAACAACATGGTATATTTTCTTTATTGATTATCAATGTCTCCTAAATTTCTTCAACTTCTTCTATTTCATTTATTAACTGATTCTAATCAACAACTATTACAGGTATTGGATAAAAAGTTTTCTTTTACTTTATTGCACATAGAACATTTATCTTCATATTTCATATTATTTCTCCTTATTTTTAATTTGATTAGCAATTTCACTTAATATTTTTAATACTTTATATTCATTTTTTAATTCTTTACTAATAAATATTAAAAATATTATTAGTGTTATGCTTGTTATTAATATTGGTATTATTAATAAAATTTTTCATAATATCATTTTTTACTCTTTTCATTTTTTAAATCATTTAACATTTATTGAACAAAATGCACGATTTTTAGGAATATTTAAAGTGTTAAAAATTTGACCAGTTACAATAATTTCATCGTTTTTGTTTAATAAAATACAGCGTCTATAAAATTTTGGGTTGTTAAAAATTAAAGTAACATAGTTTAATCCATTTCATTGACCTCGAACACTATAATATAATTCTTTATTACCTTTTTCGTAATATTTTGTTTCAATAGTGTTACTCAGTTTTACTGTTAATTTGACATAATTGGCTTTCTCTTTCATTTTTATAATTCCTTAAATAATATTTAATATGCTTATATGCATCTTGTTCATGTTTTGTTAATTTTATATTTCCTTTATAATTTTCTATTTTGTTTTTATTTTTTGGTTCACTTTCTAAATAATCTCAATTCATAACATCTTCTGCTAATACTATTAAAGCACCAATAATTTTAGGAGTTGCTAATGGATTTGTTAATAATTGTTTTGAATTTAAAAAGAAATTTTCTACAATAACTAATATTTTTTTATTATCAAAATGTTTTTTAATTAATAAAAAGTATTCTTTAAATAGATTTTTGCTTTTTAAAACTGTTTTAGTTTTAAATGTTTCATTAAAAACAATATTATTAGTTTCATTTGAGTATATAATAATTCCATTACTACCAATACCAGCAGGGTCAATTCCAATAATTAAGTCATATTGCATTAATCAAATTAACCTCTAACAATTGTTTTAATAATTTCTAAATCACAATTACTTCAGCAATATTTACATTCTTCGATAAACTCTTTATGTCCACAAACTAAATTATTTTTTTGTAAACTATCAATTTGTTTGATTAATCCTACTTTATATTCAATAATCTTTTTTTCCATTATGTAAATCATCCCTTTTCAATTATTTTTGCTGTTTGTTTAAGGTATTTAGGTATTTTGTTATAACAACTGTCACATATTAAATAAGGTATTGGTCAATTTTTATATTTAATAGTTTTAGTAGAATTATTAATACATTCTTTTCAAACTTTATCCATACAAACTCTTAATTCACATTTTTTATTTTTATTATTCATAGTTTTTTTCTTTATAAATAAAATATCTTTTCATTATGAGTTGAAATATGTTTATAAGAAGTGACTATATAATTAATTGACAAATCATTATGGTTATATGGATTATTTAGTTTAAAACCTTTTCTGTTTTCTTCTCATGTAACATTATATTTAAAACAAGGATTAGTAATCTTTGTTTTACTATCAGTTATTTCACCAATAAATCAACTATTATGCTGTTCATAAAATGTTAATGGTTCAAGTTTTATATCATTAAGATAATATTCTTTGGGTGTTTCTGGTTTATTAACAGTTATTTTCTGTTCAGAAATATATGGTTCTAATAATTTTGTTAATTCATCACCATTTAATTCTCTTTTAATATTTTCAGAATTAAAAACCCAATATGTGTAATTATTATCAACAATAAAAGAATTATTTTTAATCATTCATTTTGGAAGTGATAATTTATATTCAACATAATCAATAAGAATAGATTGTGGTTTATCTTTAACAATTTGTTCTTTTTTAAATTCTATTTGCATAATAATCCTTTCCTAATATGTCCTGTTGCTTCTAGCATAAAGGACATATATTTTGATTTTTAAATTATTAATAATACTATTATTAGTTTTATTCATTCCAGAAATTCTGGGCTCAAAAATAAATTGTGAAATTTTAAAAAACATTGAGGCATTCGATTCAATATTTATTTAATTTATGTTTAATAAATTAATATTTTAATTGAACCGGCACCGCTCAATTTTTTTTACAAGTTTGAAATTTATTTTCTCGCCCAAAAAAATTTTTCAAAAAAAATAAAAAATAAAACCAACACTTGCTCACTGGGGAGTGGCAAGGTTGGTTAAATAAAGAATAGAATTAATACAATAGGTCCCTACAACAGGTCTATATATACTAGTTTCCAATTCGCTCCCACCCCAAGAATTACCATTAAATGGTTAGTATATTTTATTAGGTATCACTCCACTTTTTATTTATCCATGCAAGTCCACATGTTCTAGCTACTATTTTTAACAACTGTGTTGTAGTTCACTTTTTTAGTTCCCTAACACGTGTTGATAATAGCGTTAAAGAAGATTATTAATTATTAACTTTCTCCTACTTGGTCACTGCGTGTAGTAGATATTTAAAGGATGTTAATAATAAAAATTTTAAAATTTTACAATTACAAAAAAAAGACAAGAATTTTATTCTCGTCTTTTGTCATTTATTTTTAATTCAAGGATTTAAAAAAGAAAGGAGCTATTTTTAAAACTTTTTAGTTATCGACATCTTCGACACGCTCCCAAAATCTTATAAAGTTATTTATAATTAATTATTAAATTAAATAATAAAAAAAGCACAATTGTGCATTTAATTTATGGTGGAGATGGCGGGGATCGAACCCGCGTCCAAAAGTTAACTGACTAACTGTATCTACAGTTTAGTATAATTTAGAAAAATCACTATTTAATAATAAATTATACGAAATTATGAATAGCTAGTTAATGGAAATTCGAAAAAATTTATTAACATCATTTTTTCTAGTTTATCCTTATGATACGTTACTAATATTGATAAACTTGCTATTAGCAACGGTAGTATTTACTTCTTAAGTAATTAAGCAGGTAAAACTGCTTGATTTCCTAAACCAAATCCAAAGTTGTTTAACTTTGTTGTGAATCAGTTAGGTACTACGGTTTTAGTTTGTTTTCCGGTTATGAAACCTCGTAGTATTATGGTCTACCAAACCACTGCCACAATTAGTTGTTCACTCCTGTCGAAACCAGAACATCCCCGTTAATATTATACATTACTTTCTAATATAAAGCAATTTTTGGTTTTCTTAAAAATTACTAATAATTCTTTCAAATTTTCATCATAAATTATAAAATCTAAAAATTAAAATTTGGCAATTTATCAATGCTATTATTAATTCGAGAATTAATAGCAAAATTATCATGAATTATTACTTTTGAAACATTTCATTGTGATAAATTTTGATCAAACGTTATTGCACCAGCAAACATAGAATGATGCATAGTTATTACATTTGAAACATCTCAACCCGAAATATCTTGATTAAATGATGAAGCACTTTGAAACATCTGTTTTGTACTTGTTATTTCTGATGGTAACTGATCTGGTACTTTTTGAATTGTTTTTGGCATTCTGACAACTTGAATTTCTTTTTTCTCATTTTTATAAAATCCAATTTGAATGATTTCAGTAGTTTGGATGGGTTACACTTTATTGGACACTAATTACATAGACAAGTGAACAAATTAGTTAAAAGAAAGGAATTATAATTATGGTCACTATTAACTCATATTCAGATGAATTTAAAAAACAAATAGTAGCTTTATATCAAAGTGGCAAATCAGTATCTTTCCTTGTTAAAGAATACAATGTTACAAGAGCAGCTACTTACAATTGAATTAAGCAATTTACTAATTCAAGTAGTTTTAAAACTAAAGATAATCTTTCAGATTTAGAAAAACAATTAATTCAAGCAAATAAAGAATTAAAACAGTTACGAATGGAAATTGATATTTTAAAGCAAGCAGCACTAATAATAGGCAGAAAGTAGAGATTATTGCAAATAATAAATCTAAATATAAAATTCGCACAATGTGTCATTTTTTAAAACTCTCTAAATCAACATATTATTTTAATTTAAAGAAAAAAAATAAAATTCAAAATAATATTTATGAACAAGCTGTTATTAGTGCTTTTAAAGAAAATAAAGAAGTTTATGGTACTAGAAGATTAAAAGTCATACTAGCAAACCAAGAAATTTATTTATCACGCAGAAAAATTAAAGAAATTATGAATAAGCATAATTTAATATCAAAATACACTAAATTATCATTCAAAAATTATCATAATAAAGTCAATGATAGTCAAATAACCAATCTTGTTAATAGAAACTTTAATAATAGAATTAAAAATGAAGTTATTGTTAGTGATTTAACTTATGTTCAAGTTAATGGTAAATGAAACTATATTTGCCTATTAATCGACCTATTTAATCGCGAAATTATTGGAAATAGTGTTGGAGTTAAAAAAGATGCATCATTAGTATATCAAGCATTTATGCAATCAAATCACTGTTTAAAAGATATTGAAATATTTCATACTGATCGCGGTAATGAATTCAATAATAAAACTATTGATAAACTTTTATTAGCTTTCAACATAACTCGATCTTTAAGCAAAAAAGGATGTCCTTATGACAATGCTGTTGCTGAAGCAACTTTTAAAACTTTCAAAATTGAATTTATTAATGATAAAAATTTTACATCATTAATCCAATTAAAATTAGAATTATTTGATTACATCAATTGATATAACAACATAAGAATTCACAGTACTCTAAACTACCTAACTCCAATTAGTTATCAAAAACAAATGTCTACCAAAAAATAGTCCTAAAAAGGGTTGCCATTCCATTTTTATATCTGATAAGTCTATTTTACTAGTTGTTTGCTCTTCTCCATTACTATCAACGTAAATTGTATCTTGTTGTTGTACTATTGTATATTTATAACGATTTGATTGTCTATTTGAATTTGGTGGTTTAGGTAATAAAATCTTTGGATTAAATTGTGATTTTATTTTTTTTCTTTTTCATTTTCTTCCTCGTTTTTTGCTTCTATATCAGAAGTATACAAAATACCAGCAGTGGCTCCACCAACTAAAGTAGTACCACCAACAATGGCAGTAATAATTTTCTTTTTTTTACTTTTTCAGACATAAAAAACCTCTCTTAAATTCTTAATTTTTTTATAATGGCATGACCATATTTTATATAATTTTATGTAATAAATTATTTAATATGCTTAAATTTTATTTCAATAGTGATTTGTTAAAACATTTTGAAAATATTAAAAAAAATAAAAATCCCACTTCATAATTACATTTTATTTATGGTCTAAAAAATAATCATGAAATAGGTTATTTTATTATTTATTATAATAAATTCAATATTAAATCATATATAAATAGTTTTCTATAAAACCAAGAAATATTTTTATATATTAATATTTTAATTAAAATTTCAGGCTTTATATAAAATTCCTTGAGAACCACCAGCATAAATTGAACCATCTGGACCAACAGTTAATGCAAAAATATGATCATTAGTATTTTTTATTCCAGATAATTCAGAAAATGAATCTTGCTGTGCTAATTTTTTATATACTTTATTTGAATCAATACTAGCATATAAATCATTATTTTTATCTAAGAGTAAACGTTTAATCTCATGATTTGGATTCGTTTCTAAAATTGCATTATACGTTCTATTTTTAATTTTATATACATTGCCAATTCAAGAACCAGCATAAACAATAATTTCATTATCAACTACTAAACTACTTATCTGATTAGCATCTGATCTTTGCTCAAAAATACTAAATTGACCACTAATTCCATCGGTTTTATAAATCTTACCACCATAATTAACACCAGCATAAATTGAACCATCTGGACCAATTGCTAAACTTCTAATATAATCTCCATTTGTCCCAAAAATCAAACTAACATTACCAGTTTGACCAATACTATATACACCAATGTCATTACCAGCATAAACAATACCAGTTGTTTTATTAATTGTTAAGCATGAAATTCAACGTGGTGAATTTTCTGATAATATAATTTTTGAAAAATTATGGATAACATCACTTTTATAAACTGCACCATTATCACTACCAACATAAACATTATCTTCGGCATCAACCACTAAATTTCTAAGAGTTGAACCTCTTTCTATTTCTAACATTAACTCCAATCCCGTTGGTGTAAGCTTATAAACTTTATCTTCTTGTGTCCTAAAAATATTACCTTGTGAATCAACACCCAAATCATAAATATTTTCATCTGCTAATTTTTGAGGAACAAAATTAATAATATTATATTGTAAAGTTACTTCACCTACATAGTTATTCTTACCAATGATCGTAACAGAACTTACACTATATTTTTTAATATCAAAATTTTCAATAGTTAGTAATGCAGCTTTTTTATTTACTTCTTTAATTCCTATTAATAAACTCATTTTAGATGGCATTAGATCTTTTCCACTATTAACTTTTCCCAAATTATATTCAGTAATGATATCAGCTAAGTCAATTGCACTATATTGTTTTTCTAAAATTGTTTTATTTTTAATATTATTATTTTCAAATTTAGTTTTTTGTGAAGTTGTTTTTAAAACATCCTCAGTTAAATTTCCTATGGTTGTTGATAATGTTAAAGCACCTACTGCTGCTAATAATGTTTTCATATTAAAAACCTCCTTTTTATTTTTATAATTAATTTATAGAAACATTAAATTAATTATAAAAATAAAAAATAATTATAAATTAAATTTTAATTTATACATATACAATATGTATAATTAATATTTTAAAACTTTAAAAAGAAACTACAATTATTTTAATAATTAACACTTTAAATATAATATCTAAAAATAAAATTATTTTGTAATTAAAACATGATGCTTTTCTGTCACTCAATAATTTGAAGAAAATAACGTAATAAATATTAAACTAATAACAGTTAATAACGCAATACTATTACCAATATAAAACATTATTTCGTTATTTAAAGTAATTAAATTATAATTAATAAAACTATCGAGTAAATCAACACTACAAGTTAAAATAGCTATACATGATGCATAAATTCCTGTGATAGGCATTAATTGTCGATAATTTCAATCTAAAACCAAACTATATACAACAAAACTACAAATACCAAAAGCAATATTGGATAAAATTTGTGAAATCAAAACTGCGTAAATATTATTAGTTACTAAACTAACCATAATACTTACTATATAAATCCCAAAACCAAAATATAAAGCAATATTAGTACTGAAAAAATAATATAATCATCATCCCAATAAAAAAACACTAATTACTTGTGGCAAAGTAGTAAATAAAGTTTTATAAACATGCCATCTTTGATCAATATTACTTATTCTATAATTAAAAAATTGAGAATTCATTAAATAATAAATTAAATAAATAGTTAATCCAAACATAATTAAAATTATTATTTTTCATTGAGAAAAAGTTTTAATTTTTTTTAAAACTATTTCATTGTGCATACCCATATTTTTTGGATCTTCTCGTAAAAGAAAAGACATGAAAAAAGTCAAAATGAAAAAACACAAAGCAGCAATAATGAAATAACTGATTTTTGAAATTGTAATAGTTGAAATATTAAATGTGAGCATATTAATTGGTATAATAATTAAACTTGCCAATAATCCCGGAACAATAAGTATAGTAAAAGTTAAAAAAGCATGTGATTTTACAAAATATTGTTCATTGAACATTAATTCATGAACTCCCAATGATGCAGTACTCATTCCTAACGCAATATTTAACAAAATCAAAGATCATAAATTTGGTACAATTAAAACTAAACAGCAAGTAACCAAAAGTCAACTATGCATTCATCAAATATACAACTTTCTTTTTTTAAATTTTGCAGTAAAAAAAGTAGCTGGTATAGCAAAAATAATTACAGTAAGCGAAATAATCACTGTAATACTAATTGCTTCAGTTACTAAATTAGTTAATGATAAAACTAAAAAATTATTAATAGCTTTTAAACTATTAATACCAAGATAAAGAAAAAAATAATAACTAATAAATAATCATTGTCACTTATTTATCTTTTGCTTAAAAAGAAAAAATAAATAAAAACTTGTAAATAAACAAAAGATTATTAAGAAAGGTAATCATATTATCATAGTTTTTTCCTTTCTTAATTAAATTATTATTTTTTGATTTGTCTTACTGCATCACGATTTTTAATCGTCTCTCTTTTATCATAATTTTTTTTACCACGAGCCAATGCTATTTCTAACTTTGCTATACTTTTACTATTTAAATATATCATTGTTGGAACAACAGTTAAGTTTTTTTGCTTTTGTTCTTGTTGAATTTTTTTAATTTCACGAGCATTTAAAAGTAATTTTCTTTTTCTTAATGGATCAAGTATATAACTAGTAGTAAATTTATAAGTATTAATGTTCATATTAATAATATAAGCTTCATTATTACTAAAAGTTACATAACTATCCTGTAAAGATACATTACCTAAACGAATTGATTTAATTTCAGAACCAGTCAAAACAATTCCCACTTCTAATTTTTCTAATAATTCATAATTAAAGTACGCTTTTTTATTTTTTGCAATTATTTTCATTGTTTCCACCATTATTTTCATAAACTTTATAATTAGATTATATAATAATAATTTCATAAATACCGAAATACTTACTTAAATTTGTTTTTTATTAAGAACATGCTATAATCTAATGAAGGTTAGATTAATCAATAGTTTTTCTAGCAATGATTAATGTAAAATTAAACATAAAATTAATATTTGTTGTATAGCGACCCAAGAAATAGATTTTATATTTGTTTTACGGGTTTTTGTTAATTTTATATATTAATAAACAACTGAAAGGAGTCTAAGGACATGGCAGGAGAGTTAAATACTAAAGCAACAACAGTAAAAAATAGTCAATTTTATCAAGGCGATTTGGGTTTTGATAAAAATAATAATGATAAAGTAATTATTTATAAAATTTTAACTGGTAAAAAACTTGAGGTTTGTAAAATTATTATTGATGAACAAAATCATATTTTAAAAATTTCTACTAAAACGGAAATTATTAATGAAGATGAATTTGAAATTTACACATTTGCTTTAGAAGCAGATACTGCTGATTTTATCTTAAAACTTATTGCTAAAAATCAAATTAATGCTGAAATTAATTATGCATTTATAAATAATATTGAAGATTCTTATAATATATCTGAATCAGACTCATTAGAAGAAAAAAAGAGAAAAATTAGGAAACTCTTTTAACTATTTATAAATTTCTTCTCAATTATAAACTGAACCATAACACAAAGCTTTAATTTTAAAATCATTGTTATTATTGATAATTTCTAAAATAGTTTGGGCAATAGAAATCCCTGAGGCAACTATATCATCAATAATAATAATGTTTTTTTTATTAAAAAAATTAATATATTTAGGTAATAAATGAATCTTATTAGTAATTTCCATTTGTCTTTCGCTAACTTTTAATTTATTTTCTCAAAATTTACGGTAGTTATCAACTTGGAAAATATTATTAATAAATAATATTTTATAATTTAATTTTTTTTTAATAATTTTAACTAATTCAATTATTACTAATTCTAAACTACTAACTGAAGTAGGTTTTTTTGACATCATAATAAAATAATCTAAATTTTCAAACAAATTAAATTTTTGACCAACTTCAAATAAATTAGTTGCTAATCTTATTACAATATTTTGTTCAATATTTACTTGCTTAATTAAGTTATAATCTTCATTAACTCATAATAAATCCGGATATTGTTTTAAACCTGGTGATTTAAAATAATTATAATAATAGCATTCAATGTTAAGATTGCTTTGTTGAATTAATCTTTTTTGCCCTTGCATTTTCATTTTTTTACTCCATTTTTCTTTTCACTTTTATTTTTTTTAACTTTACCATTTAGTTTTATCTTTTTTCTATATTTAAAATTATTTGCTTTATACATTTTTGATGATTGATTATTATTATTTTTATCACGGTTTTTATTTTGCTGACCATTTTCTTCTAAAATAAAATCAATAGTTCTAGCAACTTTATTTGCACTTTTTACAAGAACACTGACCTTTTGACCAAGAGCATACTGTTTTCGTTTTCTTTCACCAAACAAAATCATTGCTTTTTCATTAAAAATATAATAATCATCAGTCATGTCTGCAATTCTAATTAAACCCTCAATTGTATTATCTAACTCAACAAATAATCCAAAACCAGTTACACTAGAAATTATACCTTCAAATTTATGACCAATAAATTGCATCATGTATTCTGCTTTTTTCATTTGATCTACAGCTCGTTCACACTCTAATGCTTTTAATTCCATATTACTAGATTGCTCAGCAGCTCAATTAGTAAAACTTTGATATTTCTCAATTATTTTAGCATTTATTTCTCTTTTAACTATATATTGACGCAATAAACGATGAACTATTAAATCGGGATAACGTCTAATTGGCGAAGTAAAATGTGTATAATAATCACTAGCAAGTCCAAAATGGCCAATACATTTATTAGTATACTGTGCTTTTTCCATACTTCTTAATAATAAAGTTGATAAAACTTGAAATGTTGGTAATTGTTTTAAAGAATTTAATAATAATTGTAAATCTTTTGAACTAATATTTGTGATTTTTGGATTTAATTTAATACCCATTAATTTCAGAATTGTAACCATTTGATGCATTTTTTTAGAACGAGGATGTTCATGAACACGATAAATAAAAGGTAATTTCATATCAAATACAGTTTTAGCAACTACTTCATTAGCTCTAATCATAAAACTTTCAATTAATTTTTCAGCGATATCACGAGTTCTTAAAATAATATCAGTTACTTCTCCATTATCGTTAATAATTGTTTTTGCTTCATTAATTTCAAAATCAATTACTCCAGCATCTTGTTTAAACTTTCATAAAATTTGGTGCAATTCTTTTGCTTTTAGTAACATTTCTCAAATTTGTGGATGTGTTTTAATAAAATTTGGATTTTTACCATTATATCCATCATTTACTTCCTCATAATTCATTCTTCTTGCTGATTTCATAAATGCCTGATAAATTTTATGTTTTACTGTTAAACCATTCTTATCAATTTCCATATCACAAACCATACATAAACGTTCTACTTGTTCATTTAAAGAACAAATACCATTTGATAACTGCGTTGGTAACATAGGAATAACACGATCTGCTAAGTAAACAGATGTACCACGAGTAAATGCCTCTTCATCTAAAGGACTATTTTCTGTTACATAATGACTAACATCAGCAATAGCTACAATTAAACGATAATTACCATTAACTAGTTTAGTAACACAAATAGCATCATCAAAATCTTTAGCATCTTTACCATCAATTGTAACTAATAACTCTTTAGTCAAATCAATACGACCAATTTTATCTGATTCTAAAACTGTTAATGGCACCTTATCTGTTGCTGTTAATGTTTCAACATCAAATTGTGCTTTAATACCAATTTCATAAATAACAGCTAAAATATCAACACCAGGATCATTAATATTACCCAAGATTTTAGTAATAGTAACATTAAAAATATTTTGTTCAAAATTTTTAATTTTTGCAACAACAATATTATTTTCTAACGCTTTATCGGGGTTTAAAATATTAACTTCATACTGTTGTAACTTTGCATTTTGAATTAATAATGTTTTTACTTTCGTATCTGCATTAACAATAACAGTACCAACAAGAAGATTAGTATCACGTTTAATAATTTTTAATACTACAGCCTCATCATTCTGATTATTAATTTTTACTAACTTACATAATACTTCATCATTATTTAACGCATTATTTATGTTTTTTATATTAACGTAATATTCTTCTTCACTATTTAATAATTTAACAAATCCAAATCCTTTTTTAGTAATTTGAATTTTGCCAATAAATAAATTATTATTTTTTAGCATATAAAATTGTTGTTCTTTATTTTCCAAAATAATTTCACTATTTTTCAATTCTTCTAAATCAGCAATAAGTTCTTGCTGTTGATGATGATTAGTAATATTAAGTTTCACTGTTAAATCAACCGTTGATAAAGGTGTAATACTATTTTGTAACTCATTAATAACCTCTTGCTTCATTTCAATCAATCCCAACTTTATCCTAATTATATAATTAATTATAATCTATCTTTTAAAATTTATAAAAAGGCACATTTTAGTGTACCTTTTTATAAAATAATTATCATTAATTTATAACTCCAATAGTATTAATAATAATTCTTACTATTATTGCCATAGTAAATAACGATATACCTAATACTAAAGTGGCAATAGAAAATAACTTACTTCAACCACGTTCTTTAGTACTAGCAAATAATTCTTGATTACCCCCACTTAAAGCACCAAGTCCATTATGATTTTTTTTACCTTGTAATAAACCTAAAATTACTAATAATATAGCGATAATTAAGGCAATAATTTCAAAAGCAAAAATAATGTTTTGACTCATTTTGTCACTTCCACTTCTTTATAATATTATTAATTTTACACTTAATTTTACTAAAAATAAAAAAAATTTCATAATTATTATTATGACTTATTCCAAAATTAAAATTTTAATTATGAAATAAGCCTAATATGTTATGTTTTATAATTCTTTTATAGGAAAAATTTATTAACTTTATTCTGGTTCAATTTCTAAGTAATTTCCAACAGCATTTGTTACAATCTTTCATCCATGTTGATTTGTCATCATATAAAAAATGTTTATTTCTGAAAAATTATTATACATAACTTTAACTAAATTTTTTAAATTACTATCACTTAAACTATTTGCTAAGGTTCCTATAAATTGCGGAAATTTAGTAATTTCACTTAAAATTTTTTTTTCAAAAAGTTGATAGTTATCTTTATTATCTTGATAAATTTCTGCTAATCTTATTCACATATCATTACTAATACCTAATTTAATTTTGCTTGATTCTGTATATTGTGGAGTGGATGGGTTACACTTTATTGGACACTAATTACATAGACAAGTGAACAAATTAGTTAAAAGAAAGGAATTATAATTATGGTCACTATTAACTCATATTCAGATGAATTTAAAAAACAAATAGTAGCTTTATATCAAAGTGGCAAATCAGTATCTTGCCTTGTTAAAGAATACAATGTTACAAGAGCAGCTACTTACAATTGAATTAAGCAATTTACTAATTCAGGTAGTTTTAAAACTAAAGATAATCTTTCAGATTTAGAAAAACAATTAATTCAAGCAAATAAAGAATTAAAACAGTTACGAATGGAAATTGATATTTTAAAGCAAGCAGCACTAATAATAGGCAGAAAGTAGAGATTATTGCAAATAATAAATCTAAATATAAAATGCGCACAATGTGTCATTTTTTAAAACTCTCTAAATCAACATATTATTTTAATTTAAAGAAAAAAAATAAAATTCAAAATAATATTTATGAACAAGCTGTTATTAGTGCTTTTAAAGAAAATAAAGAAGTTTATGGTACTAGAAGATTAAAAGTCATACTAGCAAACCAAGAAATTTATTTATCACGCAGAAAAATTAAAGAAATTATGAATAAGCATAATTTAATATCAAAATACACTAAATTATCATTCAAAAATTATCATAATAAAGTCAATGATAGTCAAATAACCAATCTTGTTAATAGAAACTTTAATAATAGAATTAAAAATGAAGTTATTGTTAGTGATTTAACTTATGTTCAAGTTAATGGTAAATGAAACTATATTTGCCTATTAATCGACCTATTTAACCGCGAAATTATTGGACATAGTGTTGGAGTTAAAAAAGATGCATCATTAGTATATCAAGCATTTATGCAATCAAATCACTGTTTAAAAGATATTGAAATATTTCATACTGATCGTGGTAATGAATTCAATAATAAAACTATTGATAAACTTTTATTAGCTTTCAACATAACTCGATCTTTAAGCAAAAAAGGATGTTCTTATGACAATGCTGTTGCTGAAGCAACTTTTAAAACTTTCAAAATTGAATTTATTAATGATAAAAATTTTACATCATTAATCCAATTAAAATTAGAATTATTTGATTACATCAATTGATATAACAACATAAGAATTCACAGTACTCTAAACTACCTAACTCCAATTAGTTATCAAAAACAAATGTCTACCAAAAAATAGTCCTAAAAAGGGTTGCCATTCCAATATATTTTGTTAGATATTTAATTATTTTTTTCCGTCATTAATAATTTTTAATTTTGAAAAAATATTTAATTTATTAATAAAATCCTTTCATGTCAAAACTAGTGTTAATTATATAACCAATTGTTTTTAGAATACATTCAGTTTTTTTAAAATTAATGTTCTGGTAAAAAATCTAAGAAACAAGAATAAATTATTCCAAAAACAACATATTAACTATTTTATATATCTTTCAACGATGAAAGTCCATTTTTAAGTAAAAAATATATGTTATAATTTAATAAATAAGTAAAAAATATTATAGTTAGGGTGAGAAAATTGAAAAAAAAAATTGGTATTGTTGCTGATTCCTCTTCAGGATTTTCAATTAAAGATTTAAAAGAAATGAATATTGGATTTTGTCCATTATTAATCACTTTTAGTGATGATACAACTATTACTGATGACCCTAACATTCTAAAGGATGAAGAATTCTATAATAGAATAGTTCATGAAAAACAATCTGCCAAAACTTCGCAAACACCACTTGGTCAAATGAGTATAATTTGAGAAGATGCTTTAACTAAATTTGAAAAGATTATTTTTATTCCTTTATCAAAAGGGTTATCAGGTCAATATAACACTGCTACTATGTTATCAAAAGAATCTAATTTTAAAGATAAAGTTTTTGTTTTTGATAGTAATGGTGTTTCAGTTATTAACTGACTATTAGTTAAAAAAGCATATCAAATGTCACTTAACGAAAAAAATAATGTTAATGATATTATAGAAGCACTAAAATTAATAAGAGATAACTATATAGCATTTATTTTACCTTATGATTTAAATTATTTAGTTCGTGGTGGTAGAATTTCAAAATCAGCAGCAGCCTTAGCTACTATGTTAAAAATAACTCCAATTTTATCTTTTGACGGAACCATTGATAAATTTGATAAAACAAGAACATGAGATAAAGCTATTAAAAATACTCTTAAAGAAATTAATAAAAATAAAAAAATAGAAAGTATTACTCTTTTTTACATTATTCATGCTTTTGCTGAGGCAAAAGAAATAGAAAAAGTTACAAAATTTGTTAAAGATTATGGCATTAAAAACGTCAAAACTATTAATTTAGCAAATGTAATTTGTGCTCATACAGGAATTGGAACCTTCAGTTTTGTTGCTTTTAATTTAGATAAAGATAAATTACCAAAATTATAATAATAAAAAATTCACTTTTATGAGAAACATTTAAAAGTGATTTTTAATAATGGCAGGGGTGGCAGGACTCGAACCCACAACACTCGGATCTGAAGGCCGATGTTCTACCATTGAACTACACCCCTAAAATATTTAATTTAAATAGTACATGTTCAATTTTACGCGAAAGAAGTTTTAAGTTCAATTAAAATTTCATTTTTTTTATTTTTAATTCACATTTATCACAAATTCCATGAATTTCTAACTTATAATGTGAAAAATAAAAATTATTTTTAATCGCTAATTTTTCAATTTTTTCTTCTTGTAATGGTGAAATTTGTTGTTTATCTTCGAAAGAGGCATGAATAATTTTATTACAAAAATTACAAATAATATGAACGGTATTTTCTGATAGTTCATAAATTATTTGTTTTCCTTCAAAAACATTAGCATGAATAATATGTTCTGTCATTAATAAATCAATAGTATTATAAATACTCATAATATTAATATTATCATTACCTTCTTTTGTTAAAAAACTAATAATATCATTAATACTAACATGTTGCTTAAGCGTTAATACTTTAATAACTGCTTTACGAACATCAGTTAAACGATAGTCTTTATCTTTCAACTTTTGGATAATATTTTCAAAATTTTTATTCATACTAATCTCCTGATAAAATATAATATTACTTTTTTTTATTTTCTGCTGATTCTAATCTCTCAATTTCATTTATTAAATCTTGAACTGTTTTTGTTTGTAAATCCAGTAATTTATTATCATCAATTTTTACATGATGCTCTTCTTCTAATTTAAGAACAATCATTACTAATCCAAGAGAGTCAATTTTTACATCTTTAAATTTAGTTTTCGGTGTAATTTTTTCTTTAATCTCTGGATAATCCTCTTTAACAATTTTATGAATTTCACTTAAAATATTCATAAATTCACTCCTAATTTAAATCATTTTTATTAATAGTTATACTTAGTATAACATAGAGCATTAAATTTTATTTGTTATTTTAAAATATCATTCTAAATAATCTAGTTTTAAATTAGTATTATATTCAACTCATACAGCATTATTTAAAATATTAAAATGAAAAATAAAATTATTAATTTTTCATTGTGGAAATGTTTTAATAATTAACTTTAAAAATATGTATTGAAATAAATCTTGATTAAATTGTATTTTATATATAATCTGTGACTGATTTGCTAAGATAGTACTATTTTTATCTAAAATAATTGTAATACTTTCATTTAATTTTTTAATATCAATAGCTTCTACAACTATCTCTGGATTTAAATTTTCTTTTTTATCATCTACGGTCTCTAATTCTACATCATATTCTTTTACCATTTCATTTAAATTTTTATTAGTTGAAAAATTTTTGATAATAAAAAATAATATAATACTTAATGTAATAGTGATAGTAATAATTAAAATGCTAATTTGTAACTTACGTATAAACATTTTATACATTTATTTGACTATGTATTAAATACTTATAATCAATAAAACTAAAGTTATCACTACTATAAAATTTTAATATTTCATTGTAAGTTAAACTAAAATTAGTAGCTGCCACTCAATTTTCACTATTATTTCTTATTAATTTTTTAATAAAAATAGAATGATATGGACCACCAATAATTGGTTCACTACTTTCTTCAATAAATTTTAAATTAATATCATATTTAAAAAAGGTTTGAAAATAAAATGGAATATTTATATTAAAGTGAAAATCTTCAAATCTTGGTAAGTCAAATTGATTTTTTCCTATTTCATCATTCAATACTATTTTATTTACAATGCTATTATAAATAGTGCTATAAAATTAGAAATGTTTAGTAATCTGTGTAACTTACAAAAATAACTATGTTTAATTAATTCTAGTAAATATAATTAAATGACTAGAAAGAGTGAGTACAGATGGCTAAAAAAGATAACTTTAATAATAATGATCCAATATCAAAAGCAGTAGATTTATTACTAGAAAATACTGAAGATTTAACAACAGTTTTTAAACCTGGCGGTTTATATAAAGAATTAACAAAAAGATTAGTTGAAAAAATGTTGAATTCTGAAATGCAAAATTATTTAGGATATGAAAAAAATCAACATAGTACTACTGAAAATGCTCGTAATGGTACAAGTTCAAAAAAATTAATAACTCAACAAGGTAAAATTGAAATTGATGTACCAAGAGATCGCAATAGTAATTTTACTCCTGTAATAGTTCCTAAAAGGCAAAGAAGATTTGATGGTTTTGATCAACAAGTTCTTTCCTTGTATGCAAAAGGAATGACATTATCTGACATTAGAATGCAGTTGCAAGAGTTATATCATGGTGCTGATATTAGTGAAAGTGTTATTAGTCAAATTACTGATGATGTTATTGATGATGTTAAAGCATGACAAAATCGACCATTAGAAAGTATTTATCCTATTGTTTATTTTGATTGTATAGTAGTTAAAGTACGACAAGATAAACGGATTATTAACAAATCAGTTTATATAGCATTAGGAGTTGATTTAGAAGGCAAAAAAGATGTTTTAGGATTATGAATTAGTGAAAATGAAGGTTCTAAGTTTTGATTATCTAATTTCACAGAAATGAAAAATCGTGGCTTAAATGATATTCTTATTGCTTGTAGTGATAATTTAACAGGCATGTCAGAAGCAATACAATCAGTTTATCCTAAAACAGAACATCAATTATGCATTGTTCATCAAATTAGAAATAGTTTAAAATATGTTTCATACAAACATCGAAAAGGTCTAGTTGCAGATTTAAAACCAATTTATAGTGCATGTAGTGAAGAACAAGCAATGCAAGCTTTAGAATCGTTTGAAAGTAAATGAAATAAACAATATCCTCAAATTACTAAATCTTGATATAAAAATTGAGATAATTTAATGGTTTTTATTAGTTATCCAGTAGAAATCAAAAGAGTGATTTATACTACAAATGCTATTGAATCTGTTAATAGTCAATTACGAAAAATCATCAGAAATAAAAAAGTTTTTCCTAATGATATGGCAGTTTTCAAAATATTTTACTTGGCAATTGAAAATATAACAAAAAAATGAACATTGCCTATTCAAAATTGAAATACAGCAATTGCTCATTTTATGATAAAATTTGAAGACAGAATTAATCTAAATTAGTAACTTTGTAAAACAAAGATACACAGATTATTAAAAAGCCTCAACAATGCTTCTTCACAAGAAATAGAAAATAAAGTTAATGAAGCAGAAAATAAGTTAAATAAACTTAATCAAGAAATTAAAGAAAAAGAAATAATTAATATATTTAAAAAATATCAAGTTAAAACTGAATTTTATGATTTTTTAAAATTTAAAACTAATAATTTAGAAAATTCAAAAATTGAAGAAACTATTAAAAAAATTATTAAAGAACAACCAGTATTTAAAGAAATAATTAATACAGGTGATAAACCACAAACAATAATAACAAATCAGCCAATTTCAATAAAAAGTACTTTATTGGATTATAAAAAGAAAAATAATTTATAACAGAAAGGAAATAAAAAAAATGTCAGTACCGTTCAATCAAAATTTAGATAATACCGAAAAATTAGTAGAAGCACCGGAGTTTATAGAATTTTGGATGGGTTACACTTTATTGGACACTAATTACATAGACAAGTGAACAAATTAGTTAAAAGAAAGGAATTATAATTATGGTCACTATTAACTCATATTCAGATGAATTTAAAAAACAAATAGTAGCTTTATATCAAAGTGGCAAATCAGTATCTTGCCTTGTTAAAGAATACAATGTTACAAGAGCAGCTACTTACAATTGAATTAAGCAATTTACTAATTCAAGTAGTTTTAAAACTAAAGATAATCTTTCAGATTTAGAAAAACAATTAATTCAAGCAAATAAAGAATTAAAACAGTTACGAATGGAAATTGATATTTTAAAGCAAGCAGCACTAATAATAGGCAGAAAGTAGAGATTATTGCAAATAATAAATCTAAATATAAAATTCGCACAATGTGTCATTTTTTAAAACTCTCTAAATCAACATATTATTTTAATTTAAAGAAAAAAAATAAAATTCAAAATAATATTTATGAACAAGCTGTTATTAGTGCTTTTAAAGAAAATAAAGAAGTTTATGGTACTAGAAGATTAAAAGTCATACTAGCAAACCAAGAAATTTATTTATCACGCAGAAAAATTAAAGAAATTATGAATAAGCATAATTTAATATCAAAATACACTAAATTATCATTCAAAAATTATCATAATAAAGTCAATGATAGTCAAATAACCAATCTTGTTAATAGAAACTTTAATAATAGAATTAAAAATGAAGTTATTGTTAGTGATTTAACTTATGTTCAAGTTAATGGTAAATGAAACTATATTTGCTTATTAATCGACCTATTTAACCGCGAAATTATTGGAAATAGTGTTGGAGTTAAAAAAGATGCATCATTAGTATATCAAGCATTTATGCAATCAAATCACTGTTTAAAAGATATTGAAATATTTCATACTGATCGCGGTAATGAATTCAATAATAAAACTATTGATAAACTTTTATTAGCTTTCAACATAACTCGATCTTTAAGCAAAAAAGGATGTCCTTATGACAATGCTGTTGCTGAAGCAACTTTTAAAACTTTCAAAATTGAATTTATTAATGATAAAAATTTTACATCATTAATCCAATTAAAATTAGAATTATTTGATTACATCAATTGATATAACAACATAAGAATTCACAGTACTCTAAACTACCTAACTCCAATTAGTTATCAAAAACAAATGTCTACCAAAAAATAGTCCTAAAAAGGGTTGCCATTCCAATTTAAACGTTGTGGTATTCATATACCAAGTCAAAAGAAATCTGCACAACAATCAGTTCCCGAAAGTACAGCAGTAAATATTTCAACTATTAATTACATTGAACAAAAATTATGACAATTTAATATTGATATTCTTAAATTTATTCAAATATTAGTTAGAATTGATAAAGATTTATTAAATAGTAAAACATTTAATATTAATGATGAACAAGAAATTAATAATTTAACTGTTAGATTAAAATTATTTAATCCCGAAAATAACCAATTAATAGGAGAGAACAATGGAAAACAACAACAAACCACAAACGAAGTTTCCACAGAAACAGAAACAAACTAAACTTAATCAAGCAGAATTAGAAAATGATTATTTAATTGATAATATTCCTTATGACTTTACTAATATGATGCGTGCTACTAGTGACCCAGATATTAATAGAGCATACGATGAATTTAAAAAAAGAACAATTTATATTTATGAAATTGAACGTTTATTTAAAAATAATGAAAATAATAGTTTAAGATTTTCAGCAAATACTATTAAAATAGGTTTTATTGATATTGAAAAAGTATTAAAAACTACTGCTGTTGAAACATCAGACTTTACTATGCAATTAAATCAAAGAGCAAGTACTAATATTAATGATAATACTATTGAATATAGTATGACTGATATTAAAAATTTAATATTTCAAGAAATAAATTTATTAAATCAATTTAAATTGTATGCTGTGTCTATTAATGAACCATTAACTGAAAATAATATTGATAATTTATATATTATTAATAATTATTCACAACCTTATCAAAATCCAAAAACAAGAAGTACTAAAAGTATAACTATTATTAAAATTAAAGATTTTAAAACAAGAGATGGTTATCCAATTATTATTAAATTACAAAAACCATTAGATAAAGATACAAAAGTTACTGGTTTAAAAATTAAAGCCCCTAGAAGCATGATTTTTGGCAATATAAAGGTACTTGGTGAAGTTGACAATATGGAAGTATACCCAAAGTTATTTGTCAAGGATAAGATAGCATTTCCGTTGTTATCAATGCCTATTGAAACTCAACCAAAAGTTAGAATATTACAACAATGATTTAGTGAACAAATTTTACCTTGAAATTTATCAAAACAATTTATTGGACAAGAAAAATCAGTTTTAGATTTAATTGCTATTGGTGGTGGAACTGAAACAAGAAAAGAAATTATTAATAATGCAAAAATAACATATGCTAAAATTGGTAAATATGATGGACCATCCCCAATACCGAAAAAATTAGCTGATTTTGAAATGAAAAAGAATAAACAATATATATTATATAGTCATAGAGAACCAACCCCACCATATCCTAGTAAATATATTGCTATTGAGTTATCACAGAACTTTAATTCAATTGAAATTGAAGTAAATGATAAACCACCAATTGATAGTTTACAAAAAGTATTATTAGATATACTAACTTATACATATACTTATAGTAGAAACTTTGATGGTGCATCATTAACTAATGACCCAACTAAAATTAATGATTTAGATAAAATGCGTGCTAAATTTGAAGGTCAAAAACCAAGTTATGTTATTACTAATTTATTTAAACAGTGAGAATTAGATTATCCAAATTACATAAATTTAGCGCAAATTAAAGTATTAAAACAAATAGTTACAATGTTATCAAAAAATATTTATTCAACAATGTCAATTAATAATGGTCTAAACGATGATTATAAATTATTATTGCCTTATTATTTTGAGTTAAAGTCAAATCCTATTCATTCTACATCTGATAAAGTTTGAGAATTTAAAGATGTAAAAGTGATATTAAAATCTGAATATTTTGATTTTATAGATATTAATAACATTAAATTAAAAAATAATGACATTAGTCAAAATGAATTATTTAAACTTGATGATAATCAATTCAACTGATTATCTATTACAAACGAATTAGAAAGTAATAACATACCTTCATTAATTCCAGCAGATTGAACATTAGGAAATGGTGAATATGGAAAATACTTTACAAGGATACTAATTAATAAGAATAAAATCAAAAATGCTTTAAATTTATATGGTTCAAATAAATCTCAATTATTTTCTAAATTAGAATTTTATGAAGAAATTTCGCAAATTGACAATGATAATGACTTTGAATTACAAATTAAAAATCCGATTAATAACTTAAATCGGATTGAAATTAGTGGAATATTTGGTGCCGGTAATTATGATTTAATTTTAATAACGGATAAAAATATTGATATCACTTTAAACAATATTAGTTTATTTGAAAAATATAATGAAAATATTTCTTATATTAATTTAGAAATTTAAATTATTTATTAAAATATCCATCAGGGTATGTACCATCTCATTTTATGGCATCATCTGTAAATTTATTAATAGCAAAATATAAATCCATTATATCTTTACTATGATTTTTTCTTTCTCATATTGTTGAAGTACCAAAAACCATTTGTTTATTGTGGTCTAAATAATGTTTAACATTAGTACCTATATTATGGGTAAGCACCCCCCCATGATTAATCCAATTATTGCTAAAAATAATGCTAAAATTGATGTTATTTTATAAAAATTTGTTTTTATTCATGTTTTCATATTAAATTACTCCTTTTTTCCTTGATTTTACTTATAAATTGTACTATTTTTGATTATTTTTACAAGTATGCTTTTAAATGTGTCATTATTTAGTGATAATTTCCTATTAGTTATCGAGTGAAAATTTCTCAAAAAGTGAAGTTAAATATACTTGGTGATAAAAATGGAAAGAAGCATGACTATGAAAGAAAAATATAAATACAAAATTATAAATGACATTGTTATTAATAAATTATCTAAACATCAAGCCAAAAATAAACTTAACCTAACTATTAGAAGAATTAACCAATTAATTCAAATTTTTAATAAAGAAGGTAAAGTTGGTTTTATTCATAAATCTCGCAATAAAATTTCTAATAAGGCAACAAAAATAGAAATTAAAAATAAAATTATAAACTTATATAAAACAAAATATTATAATTTTAATTTTCAACATTTTCAGGAAAAATTAATTAATGAAGAAAACACTAAAATTGCATATAGTACAGTTTATAATCTATTAATTCAAGAAAAAATCACTTCACCAAAAAGACATAAGAATAAAAAAAATAACTTGCATCCCACAAGAAATCGTAGAACAAATTTTGGTGAATTAATTCAAATGGATGCAAGTAATCATCATTGATTTGGTAACGATAAACCAAAAGCATTTTTACATGCTGCAATTGATGATGCTACAGGAAATATTATTGGACTATGATTTGATCACCAAGAGACATTAGATGGTTATTATAATGTTTTTTATCAAATTTTAACTAAATATGGCATACCAAAGATATTTTATACTGATAATAGAACAGTTTTTGGATATAAGAAAAAAATTGATTCAGGTAAAATAAACACAGAAAATGACACTTATACTCAATTTCAAAAATGCTGTAATGATTTAGGTGTTGAAGTAATTAGAACCTCAATTCCACAAGCTAAAGGCAGAATTGAACGATTATTTGGAACACTTCAAAGTCGTTTAATTAGTGAATTACGACTTAATAAAATTAAAAATTTAGAAGATGGTAATAAATTTCTTAAAACATATATAAACATTTTTAATAATCAGTTTGCTTTTCCTATTGATGATAATAAATCTGCTATGGTTAAAGCTCCTACACAAAATGAAATAAATGTTTATCTTTCAAGATTTTGTAAAAGAAAAACAGATAGTGGTTCAACTATAACATATTATGGTAAAAAATATTTTCCTTATAAAAATAACAAAGTTCAATATATACAACCTAGAACTGATGTAATTGTACTTAAATCATTTATTAATGAATTCTATCTTAGTTATAATAATAAAATATATGAACTAAAAGAAATAGCATTAAAACCAATTATTAAAGAAGATTTGATAAAAACTAAAAAAGTTTATATACCAAATAAAGACCATCCTTGAAGATATGGATATCAATAATTTTTAATTAAAAGTAAAAAAACATATTTTAGAAGAGATTTATTTTATTAATACTAAACCATATAAAATTTTAAAACATTTGTATATGAGCAAATTTGGTGTCTTAAAATCAATTTTAAAGATATAAAGATATTGCAAATGCAATATCTTCCCCTTTTACATCTGTGGTGAGCTTGGTTTATATCCACTTGTTAAAGGTTGATTTTCACTGTTTGCACTGCGTTTTCATTGTTCAAAAATTGAATCAAAATCATAATCTAAACTTGATTTTAATTTTAAATATTTTCCTACATTATCAACCCTTTTTTGTCCTTTTGATTCGATTTTATCTTCTAAATCATATATATTTAATTTTTCAATATATGGAATTATTTTATATTTCTTTTTTAAATTTTCATTTAATGTTTTTAGATATATTTCTAGTTTTTCTATTTCTTCTTTAAGATTTTTTTCAGTATTTATTATATTATCTAATTCTTTATTATCTTTAATTTTACCCTCTAATTTTTTTATTTCAGAATAATAAAATTCATAAACTGGTGAATTAGGTTTAACTTTAAACATTTTTTATTTTCTCCTTTGAATAAATAATAAAAAAACTCATTTATTTTATCTTAAAATAAATGAGTTAAAAACTTATATAATTTTTTGTATAAATTAATTATACAAAAAATTTTAAAAAATTAAAAAACTTTATTTCTATTTTTATCTAGAAAAGAATTTATTTGGAATTTATGTTTATTTAACAGTATAACTTTTCAAAATAATTTATTTTTTAAAAAATATTTTTGGGAAATTTTCACTCGATATTGACATAATTTTTTAATATAAATAAGCATATTTTATTTAAATTAATATTTATTTAATTTATGAAAAATATCTATTGTCAGTAAGTATTATTAAACATAATAACTAAGCTTTTAATTATTTTAATTTATGGATATTTTTGAATTTATAAATGTTATTTAATTTTTCTGAATAACCTTTAATTTCAATATATTTCTTTTTAAAATAAAATAATAAATTTAGAACTATATTAAATTTTATTTCATAAGTTTTTATCTAAAATTAAATAATGAGATTTAAATTTTCGGATTTCTTGATTTATGTTTGTTTATTTGTTTTTCTTCTTCAATTTTTTTTAATGTCTCTTCTTGTTTCTTAGCTTTTACAAGTAATAAATCAAGTCTTCTACTTTCTTGTCCTGCATCATGTAATAATTTTGCTGCTTTTTCTTTTTCATTCATAATATTTTTTCTCCCTTTCTTTTAAATATTTATTTTTAAAAATATCCAAAATACAGTATAAAATTTTTCATAAAAATTAAAAGATAAAATAAATATTTTTAAATAAAATTATGATTTATTAACTCAAAAGTAAGGATGTTATTTTTTTAATTATTGTGCTTAAAAATTGAAAATATGTTATACTAACAACATAATAAACTAAATTATTAAAGACCATTAGGTTCGACTTATTCTTTTTTATTAGATAAGTGGAACCTAATTATTTTTAAATAAAAAAGGATGTGAAAAATTATGTCAGCACAACAACAGCAACAACCAAATAAAGAAATTTTTGATAAATTACAAGGTGAAAAAGATAAAAAAGAAAAAGCAAATACTTCTTCTGGTGGTAGTAGTAGAAATTGAAAAGTAAAATTTGAAAAAGATGTCGCTTATATTTCTTTTTTTCCATACATATGATTAAAAAAACTTTTAGTTTCACTATTTAATAATCGAACTAAAAAACCTAAACTAAATCAGTCAGTTAATATTATTAAAAATAAAGATAATGTTAATCAAAACAATAATGTTATTGCTCGTAGTAATGGACAAGTTAGTTTTAAAGAAGTAGATGCACTAGATCCAGAAAATGAATCAGTAGCAGAAACAACAGCAGAAGCACTAAAATTAAACGGTAATACTACTAATCCATTCCAAAATGTTGCACATAGTTGTAATCGTGAAGAAATTCCAGTAGTTTCAACAACAACTTCTGGAAAAAAATTAACTACTTAAATTATTTAAAATATTTATTAGTTCGTTCTAAATCAATAATATTATCAACATCCCAATGACAATCAAATGATAAAACATAAGGTTTTAATTCAAAATTATGTTTAATACTATTACTAATTAAATATTTACCAACCATTGTTGTTTGCAATACAAGTTCTTGTTGTGGATTTATTAAATCTTCACCAAGAACTTTTGCTCATTTTTTAGTAATATAACTTCATTCTCCTGCCAAGAAACTATCCTTTTTTTTACTTTTAATAATATCAATAATATTACCATTCTTGTTTAATTTATAACTTCAATCTTCTTTGATATTATCATGATCACGATTAATAGCGGCCATCATATTAGTTGAAAAATTATTTAAAAAAATATTTTTTGTACTAATCATATCACCAGAAATAATAAAAATATCATCTTGACCATTAAAATATGATGATACTAATGTCAAAGCATAACCACTATTATAATCAAGGAAATGTTGATTATTTATTAAAATTAATTTTGAATATTTATGAGTAAGAAAATTAAATTCATCTTTTAAATGACCAATAATGACAATAATTTTTTTTAAATCATGTATTTCAATTAAATGATTAATTATATGTTCAATTAAAGTTAAACCTTTAAATTTAATTAACGATTTATGAACATTATTTGAGATAGGTTGTAATCTACTGCCAATTCCTGCTGCAAAAATAATAGCAACTTTCATTATTCCTCCTTTACTTAACAACAAAATTAACAATCTTATTTGGTATACAAATTGTCTTAATAATTGTTTTATCTTGCAATCAATATTTTACTTTTTCTTCATTATTAACTACTTTTAAAAGTTCTTGATTATTTAAATTTTCTTTTACTACTAAAGTTATTTTCGTTTTACCATTAATCTGAATAGCAATAGTAACTTCACTAGTAATCAAAAATTTTTCATCATAACTTGGAAACTGACTTTTATTAATACTTTCTTTATTACCAAATTGAAATCATAATTCTTCAGCAATATGTGGAGCAAATGGATTTAATAATTTTAAAAAATTAACTAAATATTGTTGATAAATAGTTGGTGCTTTATAACAAGCATTGATAAAAATCATAAGTTGTGCAATAGCAGTATTAAAATTTAAATCGTTAATATCATTAGTTACTTTTTTTACAATTTGATGATAAATTGTATCTAATGATTTATCATTCTTAGTAGTAATTTTTATTTTATACTCATCTTTATTAACAAGACGATAAATACGCATTAAAAACTTATAACAACCAACTAAACCACTATTTAATCACGGTAAAGATGCTGTTAATGGTCCCATAAACATTTCATATATTCGTAAAGTATCAGCACCATACTCATTAATAATATCATCTGGATTAACAACATTACCGCGTGATTTAGACATTTTTTCATTATTTTCACCAAGAATCATACCTTGATTTACCAATTTTAAAAATGGCTCTTTAACACTAACTAATTTTAAATCATATAGTACTAAATGTCAGAAACGAGCATACAATAAATGTAAAACAGCATGTTCTTGACCGCCAATATATAAATCAACTGGTAATCAATAGTTAAAACGTTTTTGCGCAATAGCACTATTAAAATCACAATAAGTACCATCATCATTTTTTAAAATATATGCTAAATAATATCAACAGCTACCTGCTCATTGTGGCATTGTATTAATTTCTCTTTTTCCTTTTACACCATCTTTTCTAGTTACATGTAATCAGGAATTTGGTGCATTAGTTAAAGGTGCATTCCCCGAATTAGATGGCTTAATATTAGTCATTTTTGGTAATAATACTGGTAATTGTTGTTCATCTACTGTTGAGATTGTACCATCTTCTCAATAAATTATCGGAAAAGGTTCACCTCAATAACGTTGACGAGAAAAAAGTCAATCTCGTAACTTATATGCAGTATGTACTTTTCCTTGTTTTAAAGTTAGTAATTTTTTAACAATTAAATTAGTAGCTGTTTCTAAATCCTTACCATTAATAAAATCAGAGTTAATATATTCACTAGTACCCAAAAATGGTTCATTTTTATTATTAGTTTTCATAATAAAATTGATTGGTAAATTTTTATTTTTAGCAAAAATAAAATCACGACTATCATGTGCAGGAACACCCATAATTGCTCCTGTCCCATAATGATTTAAAACATAATCACCAACTCAAATTGGTAATTTACTTTTAGTAAAAGGATGAATAGCATAACTTCCAGTAAAAACACCAGATTTTAAAGTATCATCTCCTTGACGCATTAAATCTGTTTTAGTTTTAGCATCTAAACAGTATTGAGTAATTGCTTGCGAATATTCACTAGTTGTTAAATCATGAATTAATGGATGTTCAGGAGCAAGTACTAAAAATGAAACACCAAAAATAGTATCAACCCTTGAAGTAAAAATAGGAACCTTACATTTATTATTTTCAACTACAAAATCAACTAATGTTCCAACACTTTTACCAATTCAATTACGTTGTAATTCCTTAACACTATTTGGTCAGTCTAAATCATCTAATCCTTTTAATAATTTTTCAGCATACTTAGTAATTTTTAAAACCCACTGACGCATTGGTTTTTTAATAACTGGGAAATTACCACGTTCAGAAACCATATGACCATTAATGTTAATTATTTCTTCATTAGCTAAAACAGTTCCTAACTGTTCACAAAAATTAACTTCAACATCTTTAATTTCAGCTAACCCTTGTTCATAAAGTTTAATGAAAATTCATTGTGTTCACTTATAATATTGAGGGTCTGTAGTATTAACTTCTTTATTATAATCAAAACTTAGACCAATACTTTGTAATTGTTTACGAAAATTATTAATGTTTTGTTTAGTAAATGTCTCTGGATTATTACCTGTATTTAAGGCATATTGCTCAGCTGGTAAACCAAAAGCATCTCAACCAATTGGATGCAAAACATTAAAACCATTCATTATTTTAACTCGAGAAATAACATCAGTAGCACAATAACCTTTAGGATGGCCAACATGTAAACCTGATCCTGAAGGATAAGGGAACATATCAAGAATATATGATTTTGGTTTTTTATTATCATCAATGTTTGTTTTAAAAGTTTCATTTTTTAATCAATACTGCTGTCATTTTTTTTCTATTTGTTGGTGATTATAACTCATGTTTTTCTCCTTTAATATGTTCAGGTAAAGTAATCATAAAACCATAATATCATAATCATTTAACAAGTTGCAATGTTTACTTATTGATTAAATTATATTTTAAATATTTTGTTAATTATCAATCAATGTTATTAAACCATTTGCTAATATTTATTTTCTACAAAAAAGAAATAGTTTTTATTGTATTTCAAATAAAATATACTATATAATTATCGTTAATATTAAATAAATTCAAAGGAGGATTCTATGAACACACAAAAAGTTTTAAATAAGTCTTTAAAACAAAAAACAAAGCAGCAAAAAATAGGCTTAGGAGAACTGGTGTGACTTTGGATTTAATTATACTTGCACAATAGCTTTTCCTATGTCTTTTATAGGAATATATTATTGAAATAATGGCGGAGTTGGATTACATCTAATCTGAATTATGATTTTAGGCGCTATAATGGCTAGTATTAGTGCATGTGCTTTTTTAAAATGTAGTAAAGTTTATGCTGGTAATAATGGTTGGAGCATATATTTATGTTAGAGCAACTTTTGGTCGTTTTTGAGGATGAATAACCGGCTTTATGCAATATATCATTTTACCATCTACTGTTATTGGTGGTATTATTTCAATGTTTAGAATTAACTTAAACCAATTATCATTTTTTTCTTGATTACCTGATAGATGATCTAATTTATTTATTGATAGTTTAGGAATTATAGTTTATTGTTTGGTTACAAGTTGTATCTATTTTGGATTAAGAGGTTTTCGTTGATTTGTTAATATTTCAGGAATCATTAAATGACTGTCAACTTGTTTTTTGATTATTTGTGCCATTATTCTGGTAATCAAAAACGGCACTATAGTTTATCAACAAGCATTTGTTGGTACTAAACATCTTCATTTTACAATTAATATTTTTAATAATGCTTTTAGTAATTTTTTCTACTTTTTCCTTGGTTTTGAGACCTTTACTGTTATTGGAAAAAATGTTAAAAATCCTAATAAAAATTTAGGTAGGGGAACAATTATTGTCTTATTTTTGACAACTATTTTTTATTTAATGATTACAATTTTAATTATTGGTGCCATCAGTTCGCAGGGACCTAATGGTAATAACGGATGAGCAAATGGTGGTAATAATTATAACCCAAATAATGTTATTGCTGGCATTGCTGGTACAACGGGTATCATTTTACTAGTTATTTGTACTTTATCAATTAAATTGAATGGTGTAATACAAGTAGCGCTATATTCTGGAGCTATGCTACAACCATTAGCCAAAGAAGGATACATTAGTGAAAAAATAGCCAAATTAAATAAAGAAAATAATGCAATGTATGGTAATACTATTAATTTTATAATTACAATTATAGTTTGTATTATTATGCTAATAATTCCGGATTTAATTGGAATTAGTTTTAATTATAACCAAATGTTGGGATTTACAACTAATATAACAATCTTTGTTTATCTTTTTGTTATAGCTGCAACTTGTGTTATGGGTTATTATAAAAAAATAAAAATAAAAGTTATTGAATGAATTATGTTTATTATCTGTTTATTATTTTTAATTAGTCAATTCATTATTTTTAATTATAATATGATTCATGATTTAGTAAGCAACAAAGGAATCATATTAATTGCAATTGCGATTAAGTTTTTAATGTTTTGAGTATTTATTATAATTGCTACTATTATTTATTTTACTTATTATAAACCAAAACTAAAACAAAGATTAATAACAAATCCAGAATATCAAAATCAATTAGATAAAGAATTTATTTTTAATTCTCATCTAGTAGTTAATTAAATTACTTAAAAATTATATTATCTTATTATCGCCAAAAATAAACTAAATGAGTTGCTGGTTTTTTACAAAAACAAGTACCAGTAGTAGTTGTACTTTTTAATTTAGCATATGCTTGAAAATGTTCAGATCAACCAATATCAATTGTATGTTGAGCATGTTTTCCTAATTCAATTGCTGCTAATACAACCTTTTTCTCATTTAATGCTTTATTCATTAATTTAATATCACCATCCATAATAATAATATCTTCTTTGATTATTTCATCATTTTTCATTATAATCACCCTTTCTATCAATTAATATTATAACGCTATTTAAAAAAGAAATAGTAATTACAATTACTATTCTAACGATATCTTTCTACATAGTGACTAACTAAACCACGATAAATAAAAGGTATTGTTAATTGCATAATTGGATAAGTAAACAAAAAAATATGAATAAAATTGTAAACTAATGAGTAAAAAAGAGGATTAAATCCTGATCAAATATTTTTACTTCCGTCAGCATTAGTAATTTGTGATCAAATAAAATATCCTGCTATTGTTTGTCAAAAATAAATAATTAAACAAACTAAAAAACAATGTAAAAAATAATTAATATAAGTAAAAATTGATTTATCAGCTTTTAAATTAAAACGTAATAATGAAATAATAGCGGGCGTTGTCATTGGCAAAAAATAATCTAATAAATAACTTCAAGCATTAATAACATAACCACCACCAATAAATAATAATGACATTAAAGCACTAATCATACCCGTTAATCATCCACCTGTAAAGCCAATAATATAACTAATAACCATTAAAGGTATATATTTAATAGCAATATCGCCGCCGTATGGCATTTTTGGTAATAAATTTTGTTCAATAAAAGCACAAGCAATAGTTACACCAGTAAATAAACCAATAATTGTATAATCAATAACTAATCATCGTTTAATACCAAATGCAAATTTAAAATTAGTTCATCATCTTGTTTTTAAAATGGCAAAAGTTTCTTCTTTTTGTCATTGATAATGTTTAATTCAATTAAAAATTAATGCAATGGGATTGATACTAAAAATTGATAGTAATGTAACAATAACAATATTTTTATGCATGTCTTCTATTTTAACTGTTCATGTAATAACAGATAATAAAATTGCTGAAATTAATAATAAACAAAGAATTAATATTAAATAAATTTTACTGCTATAAAATTGTCAACCAATAATAGTAGTAACTTTAAAAAAGTGATTAATACTACTAGCAGGTAAAATACTAATAATAACTGTTAATGTTAAAAGAGTAATTAAACTAAAAATGGCTGATGCTTTAATTAACATTCCTACCCCCAGTTTGCTTTTAATTTTATTATAATTGATAGTTGTTAATAGTTGTTCTTTAAACATAATAAAATGATAACTCCTTTAATTTATCTTACATAACAAAAAGGAGTTATCATTTTTTAAAATATAAAAAATAAAGTCTCCCTCCGCTAGTACTAACTAGATCAGGTTATAGGGTATTTCTCAGGCAATGCCACCCCTGCTTTATATAATATATGCAAATTAATCCATATTTACTAGTATTATAACATTCAAAATATTTTTTTAAATATAAAATATATTTTTTTATGATTTTTAGTTTAAATTAAAATTTGTTCTATTTTTATTTGAAATTTATTTGAAAAAAAATAAAATATATTCACTTCTTAAAAATAAGAAGTTATTGGGAAAAAATAAAAAGGAGTTTTTTAAATATGAAAAAGATATCAACACTAATTACAACAACAATTTTAGCAATAGCAAGTACAAACAGTTTAAATACCTTATTTATCAATAACACAAATAATAAAATTAAAACAAGTATTAAAAATGAAAATAATAATTGAAAAATAAATGAAATTAAGTCTTTAACAACTGATAGAAATAGAAATATTTATGCACTTGCTAATAATACTGTTTATAAATGTTTAGCAGAACAAACAGAATTCGAAAAAATGATAGTACCTAAAGAATTTGTTAATGGTAAATTTATAAAAACTGATAAAGATAAAAATACTTATGTAGCAACTAATAATAATATTTATAAATGTCTTGCAACACAAACATATTTTCAACAAATGATAGTACCTAAAGAATTAGAAAATATTAGATTTTTAAAAATTAATGAGAGAGATGGAAATGTTTTTATAATAGCTAATAATAGTATTTATAAATGTTTAGCGGGAGAATGAGAATTTAAAAAAATGACATTACCAACTAACATTAATTTTCTGAGTCACATAAGTATTGATAAATATGGAAATATTTATATCACTGCTAATAATAATTTTCATGTTCCTTTTGCGAATAGTATTTATAAGTGTTTAGAAAATGACAACGAATTTAAACAATTGGAATGGCAACCCTTTTTAGGACTATTTTTTGGTAGACATTTGTTTTTGATAACTAATTGGAGTTAGGTAGTTTAGAGTACTGTGAATTCTTATGTTGTTATATCAATTGATGTAATCAAATAATTCTAATTTTAATTGGATTAATGATGTAAAATTTTTATCATTAATAAATTCAATTTTGAAAGTTTTAAAGGTTGCTTCAGCAACAGCATTGTCATAAGGACATCCTTTTTTGCTTAAAGATCGAGTTATGTTGAAAGCTAATAAAAGTTTATCAATAGTTTTATTATTGAATTCATTACCGCGATCAGTATGAAATATTTCAATATCTTTTAAACAGTGATTTGATTGCATAAATGCTTGATATACTAATGATGCATCTTTTTTAACTCCAACACTATGTCCAATAATTTCGCGGTTAAATAGGTCGATTAATAGGCAAATATAGTTTCATTTACCATTAACTTGAACATAAGTTAAATCACTAACAATAACTTCATTTTTAATTCTATTATTAAAGTTTCTATTAACAAGATTGGTTATTTGACTATCATTGACTTTATTATGATAATTTTTGAATGATAATTTAGTGTATTTTGATATTAAATTATGCTTATTCATAATTTCTTTAATTTTTCTGCGTGATAAATAAATTTCTTGGTTTGCTAGTATGACTTTTAATCTTCTAGTACCATAAACTTCTTTATTTTCTTTAAAAGCACTAATAACAGCTTGTTCATAAATATTATTTTGAATTTTATTTTTTTTCTTTAAATTAAAATAATATGTTGATTTAGAGAGTTTTAAAAAATGACACATTGTGCGCATTTTATATTTAGATTTATTATTTGCAATAATCTCTATTTTCTGCCTATTATTAGTGCTGCTTGCTTTAAAATATCAATTTCCATTCGTAACTGTTTTAATTCTTTATTTGCTTGAATTAATTGTTTTTCTAAATCTGAAAGATTATCTTTAGTTTTAAAACTACCTGAATTAGTAAATTGCTTAATTCAATTGTAAGTAGCTGCTCTTGTAACATTGTATTCTTTAACAAGGCAAGATACTGATTTGCCACTTTGATATAAAGCTACTATTTGTTTTTTAAATTCATCTGAATATGAGTTAATAGTGACCATAATTATAATTCCTTTCTTTTAACTAATTTGTTCACTTGTCTATGTAATTAGTGTCCAATAAAGTGTAACCCATCCAAACAGAATTTATAATAATAAGTGAACATTGAGGAGTACCTATTAATGCTATTTTAGTAACAGATGAAAATGGAACTATCTATATTGCAGATAATAATAATATTTATAAGTATTCAGTAAAAGAAAAATACTTTAAGAAAATAAATAATTCAGCAATAGATGGAATAATCAAAAAAATAATAATAAGTAATAAAAATATTTATATAATAACTAATAATAACTCTGCAATAAATAAAGTTTATAAATTTGATTTTTTACAATCAAATTTTATTGAAATGAAAGTGATTGATAATGATACATATGATGTTAGTAATATTACTTTTGATAGTAATAAAAATATTTATGTTTTAACTATTAATGGCATTTATAAATGTCCAGCAAAACAAACAGAATTTAAAAAAATGACAAAAATATGATGAAAAACAACAGAATTTCATTTTAATAACAGAAGACTAATTGATATAAGTTATTGAAAACAGACTAGAAATAATTCATTTATCCATACATTTGAATGAAATACAGAATATGGTTTACCAATTGATTATCGATATATTACTTTTTTTAATGAAAATGGTACAGAAGATTATGTAGATTCATCTTATAGCTGAGGCGATACAGGATATCCAACTATTAACATTAATCAAGTTGTTAAAAATCTAAATTTTCAAAAATATTTAATAAATGCAAAAGTAACAAAAAATGGACCTATTAACCCAGCAAATTTTTGTAATATTATCATATGTAATAATAAAGAAAATTTCTTACTTGCCAGTTTATTAATAACTATTAAATTAGGATTAACTTTTTATGAAGAAAATGGAAAATGATTTTTTCAAATCATCATTGCTCATTATGGTGAAACATGAGGATCTGAAAGTGGAGGACAAATTAAAACAATTTTAGGGAACGGTTTTCGATTATACTCATAATTTATTTTTTAAATATTCATACTCCTTTAAAAATAAATTTAAAGGAGTATTTTAATAAACCTATTATTTCAAAATATTGTTAATATATAAAAATCTAATTATTTATAAAAAATAATTAGACTATAAATTAATAAAAATAAGTAAGTTATTATATTAAAACATTTTCAATTTTTGATTTAAATTTGAAACATTTTCCAAATATTTATTTTCTAATTGATTTATTACTTTAGTATTTAACTTATCACTTTGTTTTAAATAGTTTTGTTGAGATGCAACTTCTGATAATAGTTCTAAATTTTCAAATTTATTTTGATTATCTAATCATGCTTTAACTTTATCAAAATAATTAATTGGTTGTTCATCAATAACATATTTTCTTATATTTTTAGGCATTGTATATTTTCACTCCTTTGTTATTTTATAATTCATTACATACTTTTATAAAAATTAATCAAATCATTTAAATAGTTTTCAAGTTAAATAATAAATGCCACAACTAATAAGATTTAAGGCAATAAATATACCCACTAAAATACCAACAACAGCACCAGCACCAATACTTGAAACTAATCCTTCACCAATAAGACTAGCTAAAAAGTAAGTTAAAATAATTAATGGCGCAACAATTAATAAACTAGTAAATAAACTAACAATTGCTTGTCCAGTACGACTTTTAATAATAACTGACATTAGCAAAGCAATACTAGTAATAGTAATAGAAAAAAATAATGTAAATAAAATAATAATTAATAATTGTCAATTAAAAATGGAACTAATCATTCCAGATAAAGGAACAACATAACCAATAATAATAACATCAATAAAAATAATAATATCAGAAATTAAAACTAAAGCTAAATTAAATATTGATGTTATAATAATAAACTTGGTTTTGCTAATTCTTGTTAAACCAATGCGTCGATAAACTACGCTTTGTTTTAAATCTAGTAAAATAGCTAAAAAAGTTTGAATTGAAAAGGAAGCAGTTTGTGTCAATCAAATAATCATCAAAATAAATCGTCCAATATTTTTACCAGCAGGTGATGATAATATTTGATTATTTCCACCAATTGATGCACCAATAAAAATCAATGGTGAAACGAAAAGTGAAAAAATAATAATTGAACGATTACGTTTTAAATAACTTCAAAATAAATTAAGAAGAGATCAATCATTATTTTTGTTTTTTAAGGTGTTTTTTTCAAGACTTAGCTCATTTTTCATTATTTTCCCCTCCTAATCTTTTTAATAACGCTTCGCTATCATACATACCTATTTTATATTCTTTAAATTTAGTTTTAACATATTCTTCAATACTTCCATATTCTTTAACAACAGTTTTAACATCATTTATACTAATAATTGAACCTTCAAACATGAAAATAATTTGTTGACAAAAACGTTCAATTTCTTGCATATTATGTGAAACAATCAATACTGAAAGATTAGGTTTAATAAAAACTTCTTTTTCTAGTAATTCATAAATTCGCTCACGTACCTCTAAATCTAATCCCGTAGCTAATTCATCTAAAATTAATAAATCTGGTTCAACAATTAATGCTAATAAAATATTAATTTTTTGTTGTTGACCGCCCGATAAAGTAATAATAGGTTTATTAATAAATGCTTCAGCGTCCAAATAGTACAATAACTTTTGAATGTCTTCAACAGACTTATTTAAACGATAAGCTCTCATATAATATTGGGCCATATCTCAACCAGTTAGACCACGAGGAAATTTAGTTTCTTGTAATTGCATGCCTATTTTTAAATCAGGTTTAATATTAATAGTACCTGTTGTTGGTTTACGAAGTTGGGAAATCATTTCACATAATGTTGTTTTTCCAGTACCATTGGGGCCAACAATACCAATTTTGGCACCAATAGCAATATTCAGACTAACATTTTTAATGACTTCATTACTATCATAGTTTTTACTGACATTAATGATTTCAACATTATTTTTTTTATCTTTAATCATAATTACTTCCTTCCTATAACTTTATAATTTTATCATAATTACTACATAAATATTACTTGTTTTTTAAGTTATAAAAATTAAAATATTATATAATATATTGTAAACTTTATTAGGTTTTTACTCATTAATTTCATAAAAAGTAAATGAGTTTTTATTTTTAAAAGGAGAAAATTATGAAAAAAAATGCACAAAAAAAGAAATAAAAAAATTAAAAAAAGAGAAAAAAGAATTAGAAAAAAGTTTGAATCCATTTAACAAAAATTTTAGTCTTAATAATAAAGAAAAGATATTAAAAGAAATTGCTTTAATCAATGAAAAAGTTGTTAACTTAAAACAAAAATTATTAGTAGATTATGAAGAACATTTAGATGAAATTGAAAATGGAAATCTAGAATTTAATTTTAACCTCCAACAGTTAAATAATGAAGATCAATATTTAAAAGATAGTACTTTTCTAATAACTAATGATGATATAAATAGTATAAATTCAGAAGAATTAATTAATATGCAATATGGTAAAAAATGTTGTCCACCATGCACAATTTTTTAATTTTAAATATTTTTATATAAAAATATAAAAAAATATTAATAACAACACTTTTACTATTTATAATTTAATTTTTCAATTATAAAATTAAAATAATATATAATATAAAAACAAACTTGATCAAAGTTTTAACCCATTACTTTATTTTAAAAGTAAAGGGTTTTTTTATTTTTTAAAAGATAGGAGACATTAAAAAATGGATATTAATGATTTAGAAAGAGAAGTTAACTTTATAGCAAATAATTATCATATTATTAATCTTTATTTACATTTTCCGATTGAAACTTATAGTAAAGATTACAATGATATTTTTGACTTTTGAGAAAATAATAAAAAAAATACTCAAAATCATTATCAATTTTTAAATAAAAAAATAAAAACTTTAGAATCCTTAAAAAAATTAGAAAATAATTTTATAAATTCAATAAATAACCTATCAAAAAAATTAAAATAATAAAAAAATAAATAAAATAATGAAAATACTTACTATTGGATTATTTAATTGAAATAAAAAAATAGAAACAAAAATAACTATTTTAACAAAAATCAAAGAAATTAAACAACAAAATTTAGTAAAAATAAATGAACTAATATTACGAATTAACAAAAAAAATATAATTAAAAGTGTAAATTCGGAAATTAATTTTTCTGTAACAAATAAAAGCAAATCAAATTTATCACAAATATAAAAAAATTTTATATAAAAAAAGTAAATACTTGTTTTTAGTATTTACTTTTTTAAAGTTATAGTTATTAATAATTTAATTAGATTTTAACCTTCATCAATAATACTTGAAGTTGGTTTAATATTATTAATAGGTGAGTGAATTTTTGCTTTATGTTTATTAAAAATAAAATCATATACTTCAGAATAAAATTCAACTGAAACAATATTTAATTTTTTCTTTACTTCTTCTGGAATATCTTCTAAGTCTTTTATATTAGCTTTTGGAATTAAAATTGTTTTTAGTCCACTACGATGAGCAGAAATTGATTTTTCTTTTAATCCACCAATTGGTAATATATGACCACGAAGTGTAATTTCACCTGTCATACCAATATCTTTTGATACAGGTCTACTTGTCAGAGTAGAAATAATTGCAGTTGTTAAAGTAATACCAGCACTTGGACCATCCTTTGGCACTGCTCCTTCAGGAACATGGATATGAATATCATGTTCTGCAAAGAAAGTATCAGGAATATTGAAAGTAATAGCATTTGCTTTAATATAATCTAAAGCAATAGTAGCAGATTCTTTCATAACTTCACCTAATTTACCAGTTAATACTAAATTACCTTTTCCTTTAAAGTAGTTTACTTCAATTGGTAAGATATCACCACCATATTGAGTATAAGCAAGACCAGTTACCACTCCAATTTGTGATTCATTTTCTTTTTTAGTATAATCGAAAATTTGTTTTCCTAAATAATCTTTAACATTATCAGCAACAATTTCTTCAGTACTAATTTTTTTATTCAAAAGTTTAACAATAAATTTACGAGCAATTTTATTTAATAATCTTTCTAATTGTCGAACACCTGATTCTCTTGTATAATATTTAATTATTTCTTCAATTGAATTTGGTTTAAATTTTAACATTTTATTATTTAAACCAGTAATTTCAATAACACGAGGAATTAAATATTTTTTTGCAATTTCAAGTTTTTCTAATTCTGTATATGAAGAAAGCTCAATAATTTCCATTCGATCTTTTAATGGTTCAGGGATACCTTCCATATAATTAGCTGTTGCTAGAAACATAACTTGTGATAAATCATAATTTTCTTCAATATAATGATCTGAAAAATTAGCATTTTGTTCAGGATCTAATACTTCTAACATAGCACTAGCTGGATCACCACGATAATCAGATGACATTTTATCAATTTCATCTAATAAAAATAATGGATTAATAACTTTAGCACGTTTCATACCTTGGATAATTCTTCCTGGCATCGCACCAATATAAGTTTTACGATGACCACGAATTTCAGATTCATCTTTAACTCCACCAAGTGAAACTTTAACGAAAGTACGCCCCATCGCTTCAGCAATTGATTTAGCTAAAGAAGTCTTACCAACACCAGGAGGACCAACTAAACAAATAATTTGCCCTGGCATTGCCTTAGCCATTTTTTTAACAGCAAGATATTCAATAATTCTTTCTTTAACTTTTTCTAAACCATAGTGATATTTATCAAGAATTTTTTTTGCATTAATTAAATCAAATTTTTCTTCACTTTTTTGAAATCAAGGTAAAGTCATCATTCAATCAATGTATGTACGAATTATATTTGATTCACTTGAAGCTTGTGGCATATCTTCATAACGACTAATTTCTTCTTTAACACGAGTTTTGATTGCTTCAGGAAACTCTTCTGTTTCTAAACGTTCTAAATAACGTTTCATTTCATTAGACTTACCATCAATTTCGCCTAATTCTTCTTTAATAGCACGCAATCTTTCTCGTAAATAATATTCACGTTGTTGTTCATCAATACGATCTTTAATTTTAGCTGTTAAATCCTTTTCAATAGCACCAACTTGTTTTTGACCACCAACATCTTTCAATAATAAATCTAAACGTTTATTAATATCAATTTCTTGTAAAATTTCTTGGCGTTTATTGATAGTTAAAAATGGTAAAAATTGAGCCATTTTATCAATAATTTCACTAGCTTTCATTCCATCGGTGATTTGACTAATTACACCTTGTGGAATTGAACCATGAACATCTAAAATCTGTTGTAAATTATTTACAATTCTTTGGATCAACTCTTCTTCTAATGATTTTGAAACATTAGGACTAACTAAAGTTTCAGCATCTCCTGTATAAAATTTATCATCATAAAACTTAGAAACTTTAACTCTTTGTTGTCCATAAAAAAATACGGTAAGTGTACCATCATTATGACTTTTTTGAATTTGCACTTTACACAAAGTACCATGATTGTAGACTTCACTTAATTGAGGATTATCTACTTTTGGATCCTTTTGCGAAACTAAAATAATTTCTGAATTAAACTTAGCTACCGATTCATTAATTGCCGCTACTGATTTATGTCTGCCAACTTCTAGTTCTATTTCAACTGTTGGGAAAACAAAACTTCCTCTTGTTACTAGTACTGGAATATTAGTAATATTTTTTATCTTCATTGTCTCACCTCAAATAATGTATTAACTGGATTATAATATAAAACATTAGCACTTGCAATACTTAATTGCTAAAATATCTAATTTTTGATTTATACTATACTATTACAGCAGCACTTATTAATTCATATTTAATTTATACTAGTAGTATTTTATTACATTTATTTTTTTTTTGATAATTTTTACTTTTTGAAAAAAAATAAACGATAAAATAACCTAATTATTAAATTGGTAATTAGGTTATATAATAATTATCAAATTAAATTAATTAAGCACTTGTTGTTTGCTTTTGGTTTTTACCGTTACTTTCTCATAATAAATCAAAGGCTTTATTACGTTTTAGGGTAGTAGTCACTAAACTTAAATCTTTAATATTTGCTTTAACTTCTTCAATGCTTATTTTAAATTGGTCGGCAAATGTTGTTAATTGTTTTTGAACTTCTTCTTCGGTAATTTCTATTTTTTCTTGTTTAATAATTTCTTCAATAACTAAAAAATTCTGAAGTTGCATAATTGCATCCTTTTTTATTTCATTAATAATTTCTTCATGAGATAAACCGGTTGCTGCCATATAGTTTTCAATTGTAAAGTTTTGATTAGCTAATTGTTTTTTAAATTCATTTTCTAAACGTTCAGTTTCATTTTTAACAGCAAAATTTGGAATTATTATTTTTGAATCTTTAACAATTTTAGCAATAAGTTCTTCCATAAATTGTTCCTTAATTGTCATTGTTTTTTGTACTTCAATTTGTTTTTTAATATTTTCTAATAATTGTTCAGTAGTAGTAACATCTGGAATGTTAACATCTTTTACTAATTCTTCTAAATCTTCATTAATAACTTTTGTTTTTATTTCGTTTAATTCAATTTCAAATTGTACTAATTGACCTTTTAAATTTGGAACATGATAATCTTCTGGGAAAGTTACTTCAATAGTTTTTTTAGATTTAGGTTCCATACCGATCATTCCTTCTTCAAAACCAGGAATAAATTTACCAGAACCAATTTCTAATTCCATGTTTTTAGCTTCACCGCCAGGGAATTTTTTACCTTCTAAAAAACCAGTAAAATTAAAAACCGCAGTATCACCTTTTTCTAATTTTCCTTTTTCTTTTGGATTAAAAATAGCAAAACGATCTTGTAATAGTTTAATTTGAGTATCAATTTCTTCTTGATTAACAGTTGCTACAGGTTTTACTATATCAATACCACGATATTTACCAATAGTAATTTCTGCTGGTAAATCAAATACAAACATTATTTCACACTCTTTAATAGTAGATTTTTCCACATTAACTTCGGGTTGATTAGTAGGCATTAAGTTAGGTTTTTTTTTTAAGGCAAAATCATAAGCAATAGTAATAACTGCTTTAGTTGCTGTTTGTAAAGTTTGTTCTTCAGTTACATGTTTTTTAGCCATTTTAGTAGGAACTTTTCCTTTACGAAATCCAGGAATTTCTACTTGTGCAATCAATTTATTTTCAGCTTTTGCCAATTGATCTTTTCAAGTTTTAGCATCAATGGTAACATGTCATTTTCCAAGACCATTTTTTTCATCTTTTATAATATTTAATGTCATTTTTCAAATCTCTCCTTATGTAATTTGTTGTTGAATCATAATACTTAAGTATTTTTTTATTAAAGTAGTAGTAGTTTTAAATTTTTTAGCACTTTCTACCAATTTTACACTAATAAATTGGAAACTACAAGCACAAATATACAAAGCAGCTGCTAATGCTGCTGCTTGATTTTTATTAGGTAATGTTGGAAACAAATTCTCAAAATAACTATCCAATAAAAACAAGCAAATACCATAAATACCTGGATCATCAATATGAACTTCATCTTCAAATATTTTTGTAATCTTTAAATAAACGAGTGATTCTTGTCATTGTGTTATTTTTTTTGGATTAATTTTAAATGTATCATGACCTTTTATTAATTCTATTTCTTCATCAATACCTTGATTATTTAATATAAATAATAGTTGTGTTTTATTTATATTATTTATATTTTTATTTGTAAGATAAATCTTAATTGTTGGCAAAATTAACCTAGCATTATGACTTTGTAAATAATAAAATGCCACCGGATGAAGATCTTCATCAAATGGATTCATTAATACATGACTTATTCTCTCTAAATTTCACTCATGACTTTCATTTTTATTATTTAATCTAATATGAGTAGTAATATTATGATGTAACTCTTGTAATGTAACTTCATGATGAATAGGAATATAAGGCATCTCTAATTCATGTTTGACCAACTTCATTGCTTGATCTCATTTATTTTCACTAATGAGGTGGTTAATTTTACCAATAATGTCTTGATAATAATTGTCATGATTTATCATTATTTAGTTAAACCTTCTTAGTATTTTAAAATTTAATGGCGCCCACGAGAAGATTCGAACTTCTGACCCCCGCCTTAGAAGGGCGGTGCTCTATCCACTGAGCTACGTGGGCATAACATTTACCATAAGTAATCTTAACTTGTTTGATTAAAAAATGCAATTATTAATTGGCTACTTTTCAATAAAATAATAATAATAATAATATATTTAATATTATTTTGATATTTCATTATGTACCTTTAAGTAATATTTTTTTAAAAAAAATAAAATATTTTCATTTTTTTATATTATAATATTTTTTGTAATTTAATAATTGTTCATTACTAATATAGAAATTATTTCTATATTAGGATTTTTATTAAATTAAATATTGAAAAAGAAAAGGAAGAAAAGTATTATGCCTAGTGAAATAAGTACAAAAAGAAAAGTAATTGCTGGTGTCACAATAACTACAGGAACATTAACAACAACTGCAGGAATAACAACAGCTTGTGTTGCTGCAGCACCTATGACTGGTGGTGCTTCATTATTACCAGTTGCTATTGGTACAACTTTAATAGCTGGTGGAATGGCTACTACTACAAATTTTGGAAGAAAAGAATCAAGAATTAACAAATTTTTAAGAACAAATCCTACTATCCCCACAGTAAGAGTATCAAAAGAAAATGTTAATCCTAATGACATTAAAGAATCACGATTTAACGAATTTTTAAGATTAAGTGGTTTTGTTTCTACAAAAAAAGTATCAAAAGCAAATATTACTCTTGATTACATTAGAGTATCTAATGAACTAGCAAATTCATCAAAAGAACCAGTTATGACAACCAGAAGTTTAATAGTAACTTCTGTCTAAAAAAACAAATTACATATTCATTTAAAAAATATTAAATTATAATTCATAAAATGCATAATATAACAAAAATAATTAATTTATATTATAATTATTTTATAATTTAATAAATGTTCATACCTAATATAGAAATTATTTCTATATTAGGATTTTTATTAAATTAAATTTAAATGAAAAGGACAAAGATTAAAAGATATGCCTACAGAAAATCAAATATTATTTAGCAAAGCAGAACTTAAAGGACTTACTAAAACACAAATACAATCATTTACAAACACTGTCAATAAACAAGAAATTGATAAATTTATTTTAAGTATCATTAAAGCAAATGTTAATAATGGGTTACCAATTTGAAGACAATTATTGCAACTATTAAGCCCATATCAAGTTTCAACAATTAATTCCAACTTAATTCCCTTATTTACAAAAAATAATTTACTGCTTTATGCTTTTTCAAAAAAACAAATGAAAGCACTTACAAAAATACAAATACAAGCATTTACAACAGAACAAATAAAAAATTTCAGTTATAATAAGTTTTCACTACTAGAAAAAGGAATAAGAAAAGCATTAAAAACAATTAATAATCAATTAACAATAGAATATGATTTTTATGAATTTAAATTTCAAATTGAATTATTAACTCCAAAACAATTAGAATGATTTACTTCTAATCAAAAGGCAGCATTTACCAAAGAACAAATACAAGTGTTTACAAAAGAACAAAAAAATCTTTTAATAAACCATCTATACAAACAAGAAATCAACAATTAAATTCAAATTTTAATGTGAATAATATAAATGCTATTTTTGAAACCGAAACATTACCTAAAACAAATAATCCAATAACACCTTCATGATAAAAAGTAATGCCTAATATTTAGGCATTACTTTTTATTGTAATTAAATTATTTTGTTTTTATTTTTTTTTATAACTAAAATTTCATACTTTTTTTATATAAGAATAAGAATAAGAATTTTAATTAAGTTATAATTAAAATATGAAATTTGATTAAACATTAGAATAATGATTTAATATATTTTAATTAAAATATAGTTATTATTGTTAATTATTTAGTATTAAGAGAGGGAAAAATATATGAACCAAGATTTGCAAAAACTTTTCCATGAAATGGATTTTAATGATGTTAATAATGAATTTAATCATGCCACTATTAAAAAAGTACAATATTTTCATCATAATCAACAAGTAATAATTACCATCAATTTACCTAATTTTCTAACAACTACTACTTTAAAAAGTTTTGAACAACATTTTGAAAAATTACCTGTTTCGAATATTAGTGTCGATTTTAATGTTTCTCTTACTGCTGATGAATCAACTGTATTAACATATTTTCATTATATTAAAACTCATAAATTGCAACTATTAGCTGGTATTTATTATTCTTTACCCGACTCAGCAATTAATTATAAAAATAATATTATTACCATTACTATTCATAATAGTATTGAAGAGAAATTAATAACTAATGAATTTTTACAATTTATTAATTACTTTCAACAATATGGTTTTAAAAAAATTCAATTAAAAACTAAAATAAATAAAGCAGAGCAACCATTTATTAGTTATGAAAATGAATCTAAAACAGAAATTAGCAAAATTACCAACAATTTAAAAACTAAAATTACTAAAAATAATGTAAGTAAAAATTTTAGTACCACTACTTATAGCAAAAAAGCAAAAGTTAATTTAGAAATAACAGACCCAACTCATAGCATTAAAGATATCATTGGCGACGAACCCAATATTATTATTAGTGGTAAAGTTTTTAAAATTAATAAATTTTTAACCAAAACTCAAAAATGATTTTATTCATTTTGAATTACTGATTATAGCGATGCAATTACTTGCAAAGCATTTATTAATAGCGATCAACCAGATGAGAAATTTGATAATATTAAAGTTGATGATTGAATAAAAATTAATGCTAATAGTCGTTATGATAATTATAGTAAAGAACAAGTACTATGAATTGATGATTTAATTATCGATTTAAATAATAAAAATGCTAACAATAATGATGATGCTAAAACTAAAAGAATTGAATTTCATACTCATACTAAAATGAGTGCTATGGATGGTATTACTTCAGCAAGTGATTATATCAATCAAGTAGCTAAATGAGGACACCAAGCAATTGGTTTTACTGATCACTTAAATGTACAAGCATACCCAGATATTGCTAATGCTGCTAAAAAACATCCAAACTTAAAAGTAATGTATGGTGTTGAAATGGATTTAATCCCCGATAATATTAGTATTACTAAAAATAATATTAATACATCATTATTAGATTTAGAATACATTGTTCTTGACTTAGAAACAACTGGTTTATCAACCAATTATCACGAAATTATTGAATTTGGTTATACAATTGTTAAAGACAATATGATTTTAAAACAAGATACAATTTTAATTAAACCAAATAATCCCATACCTGAACATATTACTGAACTTACTAGTATTACCAATGTTATGCTAAAAGATAAACAAACATTACAACAAATATTGCCAACAATTATTGAAATAATTGGTAATAAAACAATAGTTGCTCATAATGCTAACTTTGACTTTGGTTTTTTACAAGCAGCAATGAAACAATTGGGTTTCATGCCTTTAAATAATCCTGTCATTGATACTTTGCAATTATCTAGAGCAATTCTACCACAACTAAAATATTATCGATTAGGTACTATTTGTCGTACTTATGGCATTAAATATGATGATGAAATTGCTCACCGTGCTGATTATGATGCTAATGTATTAGCACAAGTATTTTTAAAAATGTTACAACAATTAAAAACAGAATTTAATTGTATTAATTTACAAGAAATTAATAACTTAATTAATGAACAAATTAATTATAAACTTCGTGGTGAACATATTACTATTTTTGCAAAAAATCAATTAGGTTTAAAAGATTTATATCAATTAGTTTCACTATCTCATACAAAGTATTTTTATAAAACACCAAAAATCATATCAGAAGCAATTAATGAAAATAGAAAAGAATTATTAATTGGTAGTAGTTGTATAAATGGTGCTGTTTTTGAAACAGCATTAAATAAAAGTGAAGAAGAACTAATTAAAATAATGAAGTGATTTGATTTTATTGAAATCCAACCACCTGCTGTTTATAAACACTTAATACAGTTAGGAAATATTACTAAAGAACAATTACATGATACTATTAAAAAAATTATTAATAATGCCCTTAAATTAAATAAATTAGTAATTGCTACTAGCGATGCCCACTATTTACATCCCCATGAAAAAATATATCGTGATGTTATTATTAATAGCAAAGCAATTGGTGGTTTATTGCACCCATTATTTGATCGTAAAGGTAAAGTTACATCATATCCTGATCAACATTTAAGAACTACTAATCAAATGTTAACAGAATTTAATTTTTTAGATGACCCTAATTTAATTAATGATATTGTTATTAATAATCCTTTGCAATTAGCTAAACAATTTGAAATGATTAAACCAATCAAAGATGGCTTATTTACACCAAGTATTATTAATGTTGATACTAAATTACGTAATCTTTGTTATGAACAAGCATGAAATCGTTACGGTAATCCATTACCAACATATGTAGAAAAACGTTTAACTCGTGAATTAGATGCAATTATTACTCATGGTTTTGCTGTTGTTTATTGAATTGCACACAAATTAGTAGAAAAATCTTTACAAGATGGTTATCTTGTTGGTAGTCGTGGCTCAGTTGGTTCATCTTTAGTAGCTACTTTTGCTAACATTACTGAGGTTAACCCACTACAACCACACTATTTATGTCCACAATGTAAAACTAGTGAATTTATTAGTAATGGTTCTTATAAGTGTGGTTATGATTTACCAAAAAAAATGTGTTCACAATGCAATATTGATTTAATTACTGATGGTCATGATATTCCTTTTGAAACATTCTTAGGATTTGATGGTGATAAAACACCTGATATTGATTTAAACTTTTCTGGTGAATATCAAAATAAAGCTCATGATTTTACTAAAGAAATGTTTGGTGAAGAAAATGTTTTTCGTGCCGGAACAATTTCAACAATTGCCAATAAAACAGCTTATGGTTATGTTAAAGCTTATGCAGAAAAAATTGGTCAATCAGATATGCGTGCAGCAAAACTAGAGTTACTAAGTCAAGGATGTGTTGGAATTAAAAGAACAACTGGTCAACATCCTGGTGGTATTATTGTTGTACCAAAAGAATATAATATTAATGATTTTACACCAATTAATTTTCCAGCTGATGATACTAGTTCTACATGAAAAACTACCCACTTTGATTTTAATGCTATTCATGATAATTTATTAAAATTAGATATTCTAGGTCATGTTGATCCAACAGCATTAAAAATGTTAGAAAATTTAACTGGTATTGATCCAAAAACAATTCCTAATCAAGATGAAAAAGTTTTATCATTATTTTCTAATTTAAGTTCCTTAAATATTACTAGTGATGATTTACTTGGCGAAAAAACAGGAGCAATTGGTATCCCTGAATTTGGTACTGGTTTTGTTCGTAAAATGTTAAGTGATACATTACCTACTTCATTTTCTGAATTAGTACAAATATCTGGTTTATCACATGGTACTGACGTTTGATTAAATAATGCTGATGAATTAATTTCACAACAAGGTTTAAAACTAAAAGATGTAATTGGTTGTCGTGATGATATTATGACTTATTTAGTATATCAAGGCTTACCAGCAAAAATTGCTTTTAATATTATGGAAGATGTCCGTAAAGGAAAAGGCATTAAACAAGAATATGAAAAGTTAATGCAAGAAAAGAAAGTTCCTAATTGATACATTCAATCTTGCAAAAAAATTAAATATATGTTTCCTAAAGCACACGCTACTGCTTATGTATTAATGGCATGAAGAGTAGCTTGATTTAAAGTTTATTATCCACATGAATATTATGCTACTTATTTTACAACAAGATGTGAAATTTTTGATATTAAAACTATGTTACAAGGTATTGGTGCTATTACTAATAAATTAAAAGATATTAATAACAGATTAAGAAAAAATGATGGTCAAAAAAATACAGTTACTACTAAAGAAAAAGATTTAATCCCATTATTAGAAGTGGCATTAGAAATGAATGCTAGAAATATTAAATTTAGCAATATTAGTTTAGAACATTCTGATGCTAAACTTTTTCAAGTTAAAGTAATAAATGGTGAAAAACAAATTTTACCACCATTTATTACTTTAGATGGATTGGGTGAAATTGTGGCTAATTCAATTGTTAAAGCAAGGAGTGAACAAGCAATTACTTCAAAAAATGATTTACAACTACGAACTAATATTACTAAAACTAATTATCAACTATTAAATAAGTTAGGAGTATTAGAACATTTAGAAGAAAATACACAATTAATGTTAGAATTATAATACAAAGAAAAAAGAAAAGATGTGGGATTATTATGTATAAATTAAGTAACAAAGCCAACTTTTATATACGTTTATCTGCATTAATAATGATAATTTTATTTTTAATTATTGATTTAATTAGTGCAATATATTATCCAATGGAAAAATTTGAACATTTAGGATATGGTGAACGAGTAAGTAACTACTATGCTTTTTTTACTACTGAGAGTAATTATATGGTTGTTATTTATTTTTGTGTTTATTTATTTGATTCTTATTTTCGTGGTACTAAACCAAGTTTTCAAACTCGATTAGCAGTAACTGTTTATATTACTATTACGATGTTAGTATTTTGAATAGGTATTTTCACTGCTGAGCAAGATCCAAAACAATACAGTGCTTATAATTGAATTACAACATTAATTTTACACTTATTAATGCCAATAATTATGATTACTAGTTTTATTGTTACGTCAGGTCATCAATATATTAATATGAAACAACAACATAAAATATATTTATGATTAATTGTTATTTATCCAGCAATTTATTGTATTGTTATTCTAATTAGAGGTCATTTACGTTATTTAGATTTTATAGAAACTGGTCATCCACCAAGAGATACATGATATCCATATTTTTTCTTTGATTATTCAAATGGCGAATATGGATGATTAATCGCTGCTAGTGCTGTTGTTTTTGTTTTTGGTTTAGTTTTCAGTTTACAATATTTTTATATTTGAATTAATAACTTAATGTTCAAACGTTATCAAACTTCTGAACATCGTTTATATGATTTTTATCAAAAAATATTACGTCAACTTAATAAAAAAAAGAAAAGTTAGGTGATTGTAATTGAAAATTAACTTGAAAACAATGTTAAAACATGCACAAATTAACAAATACGCAATCCCAAGTTTTAACTTTGATAATTTAGAAATGTTAATTGCAATTACTAATGCAGCCGAAAAACAAAAAGCACCAATATGTTTAATGATAACACCTAACACTATTAATTGTATTGATTTAAAATATGTACTTGCTATTATTAATAATGTTATTAATCGTGCAAAAGTACCAATTTTTTTACAACTAGACCACTGTCTTGATCCACACTTTATTAAAACTAAAATTACATCTGATTTTAGTTCAGTTATGTTAAATTACAGTAACTATCCAATTAAAGAAAATATTGAAAAAACTAAAGATATTGTTCATTTTGCTGCTCCTTTGGGTATTATTGTTGAATCAGAAATTTTTTACAATAATACAAAAGGAGATATTACTAATGATATTAATTTAATTGAACAAGCAATATTATTTAGAAATAAAACTAATATTAATTGTCTTGTATTTACTGCTATCAATAGTCATCATCAAGATAATAGACAAGATTTAAAAATTTCTCTAATTAAAGAAATTGCTATTAAAATGCCTGAAATTTTTTTAGTATTACATGATAATATTACTATTAATGATGAACAATTAACTCTAGCAATTAAAGCTGGTATTACTAAAGTTAATATTAGTAGTGATTTAAGAAAGATTTACGTTGAAAGTCTAAAAAAAAGTTTGCAAACTAATTCTAATTTGTCTAATCTTAATACATTAACAGAAAATGCAATGATAGCTATTCAGAAATTTGTTGAAGAAAAAATAATTCTCTTAGGAGCAAATAATCGATATAAATTTTAGTTTTTATACTTATAAAGTATATTTCAAAATAAAATAAAAAGTGAACAATATTGTTCACTTAAAATAGTAACTATTTTATTTTTTTAAAATATAAATAATTAAGAAAATTACTCAAAACTTTTTCATTCAAATTTATTATCCTATTTATAATAAGATTTTATTATAAAGTAAAGATTAAAAAAATATATCTTTAATAGTAATAGCAATAAAGATAACTAAAAATAATATAGCTCCAGCAATACTGACAATAATTTTATATTTTTCATTTAATTTTTTTCTTGTTACCGCTTCAACTGCATTTTCAACAAATTTATAACCATCCAATGGCGGAATTGGTAACATATTTAATAAAAATAAATTAGATGATAATAATGCTGCTCAACGAAAATATGTACTTGCTGCTTGTGTTGATGATAAATCAGGATTTAAAAAACTATTAGTTGATTTAACAATACCAACAGGTCCTGATAAATTTTGTCAATGAAAAGTAACTAATTGTCCTAATGCTTGTAAAAGACTGTAACTATCTTTAAAAGTATCAATGATACCATTACTAATAACTTGCCCTGCATTTAAATAATAACTACCTTGACTAACACCAATGAATAGTACACCTTTTTGTTCTACTGGTTTAAAAGTAACAGTTTTATCATTTTTATTATCAAAAGTAATTTCGTAATCAGCAATAACTGTACCATTAGTAGTCTTTTTATTATATTTACTTAATCATGCTTCTAAATCATAATATGATTTAATTGATTGTTTAGATTCAATATCACCAGTATTATAAATACTAGTAATAACATCAGTATCTAAAATTTTAAAAGTTGGATTATGTTCATTATATTCTTTAACTGCTTCATATAATGGTCCTGTTGTTGCATAAGTTGGTGGCAAGTTAGGATCATATTTATGTGGATAAATTCCATATCCAATCATTAATAAAATAAAAGCTAATAATAAATTCATTAGTGCACCTGCACTAATGAAAGCTGCTTTTTTACCACGTTGCAAGTTTTCCATCATTCGTTTACCATCAATTACTTCATCTTCTCGTCCTTTAGGAGCATCAGCAATTTCTGAAGCAATAGAAACATAACCACCCAATGGTAATAGTCTTAAAGTATAACGTGTTTCTTTTTTACCTCACTGCAAAAGTTTTGGTCCCATACCAATAGCAAATTCATATACATATGCTCCTGATAATTTAGCAATTACAAAATGAGCAAATTCATGCAATGTAATTAAAAATAATATTGTAAATAAACCAATTAAAATGGCTAAAAATATATACATAACTTCATCCTTAAATTTTATATATTAAGCAATAGCTGCTAGAGTAATTAGAGAACCAAAAATAACTACTGTTGAAAATGAATCTAAACGATCTAATAATCCTCCATGTCCAGGTAAAATATTTGAAAAATCCTTAACATGATAATTACGTTTCAAATAAGAAAATAATAAATCACCCATTTGACTAACGATTGAAAGAATAAAACTAGTAGCAAAATAAGCAATATAGATTGGTGCTTTACTATTAACTTCTAAAAAAGGCAATGGATTATAATTACTTGTTTCTAAAAAAACAGTTACTGTTATCATACTTAAAATAACTGCTGTTATTAAACCAGTAATAGCACCTTCTCAAGTTTTATTTGGTGATATACTTGGTTCCATTTTTGTTTTACCATAAATTATACCACCAATAAAAGCACCAACATCATTAGACATAACAATAATGAATAAAAACAATAATGTTGGTCATCCTAGTTTTGAAAGTTTAATTTCTGATAACATTAAAAAATTAACAGCTTTAACAACAAATACTAAATAAATAATTCAAGTAAAAATAAAAATAACATCACTTAATTGAAAATTTTTACTTCGTCAAGCAATTAAAATAAAAATACAAATGAAAAATAATAAAGTTAATAAAGTCATTCAAGTTTCAAATCAATAATGATTATAAATATATGGACCAAAAGTTTCTTTACCAAGCGGAACTCATAAAAGTATGACTCCTGTTAAAATTATAGAAATTTTAAGTACAATTGATCAATTTGATTCTTTTTTTAAATTAATAATTTCTCATAAACAACCAATAAAAATTAAAGTATTAATTATCATAAATGTATAGGCTGATCACTGTGGTTTATTACCAAAAATTGGTTCTAAATAAACTGCCCCAATAAACATTCATAATACACCACAAGCAATTAACATAAAGCTTGTAAGAATACGATTTCGATAGGTTCTAAAAAAATTACTAAGTTTTGCAAAAAAAGAAATTTTAGATTTTATATTTTCTTTATTTATTATCTTTTTTTTCACAATATTTAACCCCTAACTTTTTATTGCTTTATTGCTAAATTTTCATTAAATCGGCTTTTTTATTGTTTTCTATTAATACAAGTTCTTTAATTTTACTATCAGTTAAATCTTGAATTGTAGTTTCTGCATGCTTTTCTTGATCTTCTGGTAATTTTATTTTTTTCAGATTTTGAACAGCATCACGTCGACAATTACGGATTTTAACTTTATATTCTTCAGTTTTTTTACTCAAATCTTTAACTAAAGATTTACGAACGTCTTCTGTTAATTGTGGGAAAATTAAACGTATATTCTCTGCTTCGCTTTTAATTTGTAATTTCAAATCAGCTTTTGTAACAGCTTCTGTAATGTCTTTAATTAAACTGCGATCATATGGTTTAATTAATAATTGATGTGCTTCTGCTACTTTAACTTGCGCAATATTACTTAAACTATCAACACCACCATAACATTTAACATTAACTCCTTCTAAGATATTAGGATTAGCTCTTCCGGTGCGAATTTTGTTAATTTCATTTTTATAACGTAAAATTATTTCATTCATCAGATTTGTGGCTTCTAAAATAATAACTTCCATATTTGTTTTCCTCCTAGTTAATAATTTTAAGTTGTTTTTAAATCAAACTATAAAAATTATATAATAATTTTTATTAAAACCAATGGAAAACTATTTAAAAAAATAAAAAACATCATTAATTAATGATGTTTTTTTATTAATATCTTTGGATTTTATTTTCATCATTGTTTAAATCAACTAGGGCGGTTGTCAAAGTTACGAAATAATTAATTATCATATTAGTAACTTATTTCCGAAATTACCATTTAAAAATGATGATAGACAAATTAAATTCTCTTTTACCCTTAAATTTATATTCGACGTACTTTAAAAAATATAGATTTTATAAGATAAAATAAAAATTATTAACAAGGAAAAAGACAAGAAATAATCTTGTCTTTTTTTGTAATTGTAAAATTTTAAAATTTTTAATAACCGTCTTTAACGCTATTATCAACACGTGTTAGGGAACTAAAAAAGTGAACTACAACACAGTTGTTAAAAATAGTAGCTAGAACATGTGGACTTGCATGAATAAATAAAAAGTGGAGTGATACCTAATAAATTATACTAACCATTTAATGGTAATTCTTGGGGTGGGAGCGAATTGGAAACTAGTATATATAGACCTACTAGGGAACCTACTATATTAATTCTATTCTTTATTTAACCAACCTTGCCACTCCCCAGTGAGCAAGTGTTGGTTTTATTTTTTATTTTTTTTGAAAAATTTTTTTGGGCGAGAAAATAAATTTCAAACTTGTAAAAAAAATTGAGCGGTGCCGGTTCAATTAAAATATTAATTTGTTTAACACAAATTAAATAAATATTGAATCGAATGCCTCAATGTTTTTTAAAATTTCACAATTTATTTTTGAGCCCAGAATTTCTGGAATGAATAAAACTAATAATAGTATTATTAATAATTTAAAAATCAAAATATATGTCCTTTATGCTAGAAGCAACAGGACATATTAGGAAAGGATTATTATGCAAATAGAATTTAAAAAAGAACAAATTGTTAAAGATAAACCACAATCTATTCTTATTGATTATGTTGAATATAAATTATCACTTCCAAAATGAATGATTAAAAATAATTCTTTTATTGTTGATAATAATTACACATATTGGGTTTTTAATTCTGAAAATATTAAAAGAGAATTAAATGGTGATGAATTAACAAAATTATTAGAACCATATATTTCTGAACAGAAAATAACTGTTAATAAACAAGAAACACCCAAAGAATATTATCTTAATGATATAAAACTTGAACCATTAACATTTTATGAACAGCATAATAGTTGATTTATTGGTGAAATAACTGATAGTAAAACAAAGATTACTAATCCTTGTTTTAAATATAATGTTACATGAGAAGAAAACAGAAAAGGTTTTAAACTAAATAATCCATATAACCATAATGATTTGTCAATTAATTATATAGTCACTTCTTATAAACATATTTCAACTCATAATGAAAAGATATTTTATTTATAAAGAAAAAAAACTATGAATAATAAAAATAAAAAATGTGAATTAAGAGTTTGTATGGATAAAGTTTGAAAAGAATGTATTAATAATTCTACTAAAACTATTAAATATAAAAATTGACCAATACCTTATTTAATATGTGACAGTTGTTATAACAAAATACCTAAATACCTTAAACAAACAGCAAAAATAATTGAAAAGGGATGATTTACATAATGGAAAAAAAGATTATTGAATATAAAGTAGGATTAATCAAACAAATTGATAGTTTACAAAAAAATAATTTAGTTTGTGGACATAAAGAGTTTATCGAAGAATGTAAATATTGCTGAAGTAATTGTGATTTAGAAATTATTAAAACAATTGTTAGAGGTTAATTTGATTAATGCAATATGACTTAATTATTGGAATTGACCCTGCTGGTATTGGTAGTAATGGAATTATTATATACTCAAATGAAACTAATAATATTGTTTTTAATGAAACATTTAAAACTAAAACAGTTTTAAAAAGCAAAAATCTATTTAAAGAATACTTTTTATTAATTAAAAAACATTTTGATAATAAAAAAATATTAGTTATTGTAGAAAATTTCTTTTTAAATTCAAAACAATTATTAACAAATCCATTAGCAACTCCTAAAATTATTGGTGCTTTAATAGTATTAGCAGAAGATGTTATGAATTGAGATTATTTAGAAAGTGAACCAAAAAATAAAAACAAAATAGAAAATTATAAAGGAAATATAAAATTAACAAAACATGAACAAGATGCATATAAGCATATTAAATATTATTTAAGGAATTATAAAAATGAAAGAGAAAGCCAATTATGTCAAATTAACAGTAAAACTGAGTAACACTATTGAAACAAAATATTACGAAAAAGGTAATAAAGAATTATATTATAGTGTTCGAGGTCAATGAAATGGATTAAACTATGTTACTTTAATTTTTAACAACCCAAAATTTTATAGACGCTGTATTTTATTAAACAAAAACGATGAAATTATTGTAACTGGTCAAATTTTTAACACTTTAAATATTCCTAAAAATCGTGCATTTTGTTCAATAAATGTTAAATGATTTAAAAAATGAAAAGAGTAAAAAATGATATTATGAAAAATTTTATTAATAGTACCAATATTAATAACAAGCATAACACTAATAATATTTTTAATATTTATTAGTAAAGAATTAAAAAATGAATATAAAGTATTAAAAATATTAAGTGAAATTGCTAATCAAATTGAAAATAAGGAGAATAAATAATGAATAGATGTACATGAACTGAAACAATAACATTTGAAAAATTTATTCATGAACCACATTATGATGAAATTAAAAATGAACAAAGACAAAGACAATGTGAAAATATGACAGAAGAGCAATTTGATGAATATTGTAGAGCATATTGTAAAGAACATAGAATTAAAGTTGATGAAATTAATAAATCAAGACATAAAAATTGTATTAATAAAGAAAAATTAGTATCTTTTTTATCTGAATTTTATAATAATTTTAATCAAGTTGAAGACAAATGATTTCAATCAAAAGCAGATACTTATGCAAATATATTAGAATATTTAGAAAGTAATGAATTTTATAATGATAATAAAAATTAAAAAGAATAATAAATGTGGTTATGGTAGAGTTTTTGCTCATAAATGTAATAACTTATGTAAACAAAAACAAAATAAAAGAGTTAGGAAAGAAAGGTTAAATTATGAATAAAGAAAAATTAATTAAAGATTTAGAAGAACGAATAACATGACTTACAAATGAAATATCTAATGTTAAATATTTTAAACAAATAGAATTTTATATATGAGAAAAAATATGTTTAAAAAATCTATTAATTAAAATTGAACAAGGAGAATTTGACTAATGTGTTTTTGTTATGAAGATGAAGCAATAAAATGTGATAAAGGATATTGTGATAACTGTTGTGAAAAATATTGTAATCAAGGAGATGAACATTAATGATAATATTACCTACTTTGTTTGAAAATAAAGATGAAATTGAAATATTGTCACCATTTCCAAAATCAATTCATACCAGTAATGATATTAGAGCAATTATTTTAAGACAATACCCAAATGTTAAATCAAAACACATAATTGTTTCTGACCCAGAAAGTAATGTTGCATTAATAGTTGGTGATAATGATGTTTATCAAGGTTGAATTAAAGTAACCATTAAAAAATTAGAAAATTAAAAAAATTAAAATTAGAATTCATGAATTTGAATTATATGATTATCAAGTAAATACTTTATTAGATATTGTAAGAGAAATGTTAAAAGCAAATAAAGGAGAATAGAAATGGAAACAAATAATTATACATTAACAAAAATAATACGCTCTTCAATAAGTCCTTTAAGTGCAATGATTGGTACAAGTGCTTATTATGGTCAAGTAATAAGTAATCCAGTATTAGGTTCAATTAATAGTTTATTATTTGGTAAAAAATTAGGTTTAGATATATGAAATTTAAATCAAAGACCAAATACTAAAACTAAATTAATTAATAGTTCTAAAAAAATCTTATTAGGTTTAGGAACAATTGGTTTAGCAAATTATAGTAAATGAACAGAAAATAATATTAATCCTATTATTCCAACAACACCAATGCCAATAACTACTACAACTACAACTGAGGGTCCTCCATGATTATTATTAAATAAACAAGAACATCAGTCATTAATGGATTGAGATACTTATATTTCATTAAATGCTTATGGTATTTCAAATCTTATTAGTGGATTAACTGAGTTAATACCTAATAAATTTGAAGCGATAAGAAAGATTTGTAATATGGCTACTGGTGGATGTTTAATATCAAGTGGTGTTGCAATGGGAATTAATAATGATTTTAATAATGCTTATGCAGTACCTACTATTATTGCTGGTGCAAGTGAAATAATCAATAATTTACTACCTATGGAAACAACACATCATAATCAAGAAATGCAAGAAACATCATTTAATGATGAAACTACAAGATTAATTAATGATAATAGATTTACTATTAATAGTGAAACAACTAGTCAATATGGTAGTGATAATATGAGCGAAGTACCATTAAATAATGATAATGCTTCATTAAATTGAGATTATAATCACATGAGTTTATAAAGGAGGTGAATAATTTATGAATAAAGAAAAAATAATTGAATATTATAATCAGGAAATAAAAACATATAAAGAAAGAATAGAAGAATTCAATAAAGAAATATCTGTATTAGTAGAAATTATAAGTAATTCACAATCAATGATTGAAAGAATTAATGGTGGTCAATTTGATGAATAATTAAAAATAAACAATTGAAAGGAAAATATTCAGATGAAAGAATTTTTACATGAATTAATAATTATTGGAACAAATGTTGGAACATTAATTTGCAGAGAAATTATTGTTTTATTAAAAAGATTTATCACAACTCCAAAACATGTTAGAGCAAATAACAAAATTATAAAACATCAAAAAAAATTAGCAAAATTAAACGAAAAAATTAATAAAGAAAATAAATAATAAAGGGTGATGTAAATGTTAGAAAATGAAGATAATGTTCAACAAACAACTGAACCTTTAACTGAAAATAATGCTCAACAAGAAATAGAAAATAAAGTTAATGAAGCAGAAAATAAGTTAAATAAACTTAATCAAGAAATTAAAGAAAAAGAAATAATTAATATATTTAAAAAATATCAAGTTAAAACTGAATTTTATGATTTTTTAAAATTTAAAACTAATAATTTAGAAAATTCAAAAATTGAAGAAACTATTAAAAAAATTATTAAAGAACAACCAGTATTTAAAGAAATAATTAATACAGGTGGTAAACAACAAACAATAATAACAAATCAACAAAATTCAATAAAAAGTACATTATTGGATTATAAAAAAAATAATAATTTATAACAGAAAGGAAATCAAAAAATGGCAATACAATTCAATAAAAATTTAGATAATACCGAAAAATTAGTAGAAGCACCAGAGTTTATAGAATTTTATAAACAATCAAATTCACCATGAGCAAGTTTTTTTCCTATCGAAATGGTTAATTCAACAAAAATTGAATTTATAGTTAAAAAACCAAAAAATTCAGAAATTAAAGTATTAAAATGAAATGATAAAAGCAAAGGATTAGATGTTAGTTATGCTGAAACTGTTAAAATTTTAAAAGAAATTAAAGAAGAAGCGGTTGCGGGTGAAATAATTGCTAATGTTGATTTAAATGCTGAAAATGGACAAAATTTATTAAATACAATGCAATATGAAGTTGCTAATGACTTAGCAGATTATTTAGCAAATAATGATACAAATGTAATTGCAAAATATGCAACTAAAATAGACATTACTGATAAAACACCATTAGGATATTTAAAATCAATGTTAGATGCTTGAAATACTTTATTTCAACTAAGAAATAGTAATAATTGTCGTTTTTTTATTACTAATAATCTTTATGATACTATTGTTTATTTAGCCAATAATAAAGGTCTAATTACTGATAATCAAATTGCTCAACAATTAAGATTAAATGGAAATGATTTATACATCAAAGGTGTACTATGTCAAATTGTAATGGATGATTATATGACATTTACTGATAATAATGAAACTAAAATTATGTCTTTTGTTTTAGCAACACCAAGAGCAATGAAAAGATATATGTTACAAAATACAGTTGTATATGTTCAAGATATTGCTGATGGTAAAGTTGGAAGAAGATATTTAGTTGGTGGAGAAGTAACTGGTGAATCAATACCCTATATAACAGATGAAGAAACAACTTCACGCTGAATGTTATGTGCAATTGTTAATAATGATAAAAATGATTTAAAGAGGCTTTTTAATAATCTGTGTATCTTTGTTTTACAAAGTTACTAATTTAGATTAATTCTGTCTTCAAATTTTATCATAAAATGAGCAATTGCTGTATTTCAATTTTGAATAGGCAATGTTCATTTTTTTGTTATATTTTCAATTGCCAAGTAAAATATTTTGAAAACTGCCATATCATTAGGAAAAACTTTTTTATTTCTGATGATTTTTCGTAATTGACTATTAACAGATTCAATAGCATTTGTAGTATAAATCACTCTTTTGATTTCTACTGGATAACTAATAAAAACCATTAAATTATCTCAATTTTTATATCAAGATTTAGTAATTTGAGGATATTGTTTATTTCATTTACTTTCAAACGATTCTAAAGCTTGCATTGCTTGTTCTTCACTACATGCACTATAAATTGGTTTTAAATCTGCAAATAGACCTTTTCGATGTTTGTATGAAACATATTTTAAACTATTTCTAATTTGATGAACAATGCATAATTGATGTTCTGTTTTAGGATAAACTGATTGTATTGCTTCTGACATGCCTGTTAAATTATCACTACAAGCAATAAGAATATCATTTAAGCCTCGATTTTTCATTTCTGTGAAATTAGATAATCAAAACTTAGAACCTTCATTTTCACTAATTCATAATCCTAAAACATCTTTTTTGCCTTCTAAATCAACTCCTAATGCTATATAAACTGATTTGTTAATAATCCGTTTATCTTGTCGTACTTTAACTACTATACAATCAAAATAAACAATAGGATAAATACTTTCTAATGGTCGATTTTGTCATGCTTTAACATCATCAATAACATCATCAGTAATTTGACTAATAACACTTTCACTAATATCAGCACCATGATATAACTCTTGCAACTGCATTCTAATGTCAGATAATGTCATTCCTTTTGCATACAAGGAAAGAACTTGTTGATCAAAACCATCAAATCTTCTTTGCCTTTTAGGAACTATTACAGGAGTAAAATTACTATTGCGATCTCTTGGTACATCAATTTCAATTTTACCTTGTTGAGTTATTAATTTTTTTGAACTTGTACCATTACGAGCATTTTCAGTAGTACTATGTTGATTTTTTTCATATCCTAAATAATTTTGTATTTCAGAATTCAACATTTTTTCAACTAATCTTTTTGTTAATTCTTTATATAAACCGCCAGGTTTAAAAACTGTTGTTAAATCTTCAGTATTTTCTAGTAATAAATCTACTGCTTTTGATATTGGATCATTATTATTAAAGTTATCTTTTTTAGCCATCTGTAACTCACTCTTTCTAGTCATTTAATTATATTTACTAGAATTAATTAAACATAGTTATTTTTGTAAGTTACACAGATTACTAAACATTTCCGATTTAAAAACTAAAATTACAAGTTTAACAACTGATATTACTGCAAATGTTAATAACAATAATAGTGAATTAAATACACAAATAAAAAGTTGGAATGGCAACCCTTTTTAGGACTATTTTTTGGTAGACATTTGTTTTTGATAACTAATTGGAGTTAGGTAGTTTAGAGTACTGTGAATTCTTATGTTGTTATATCAATTGATGTAATCAAATAATTCTAATTTTAATTGGATTAATGATGTAAAATTTTATCATTAATAAATTCAATTTTGAAAGTTTTAAAGGTTGCTTCAGCAACAGCATTGTCATAAGGACATCCTTTTTTGCTTAAAGATCGAGTTATGTTGAAAGCTAATAAAAGTTTATCAATAGTTTTATTATTGAATTCATTACCGCGATCAGTATGAAATATTTCAATATCTTTTAAACAGTGATTTGATTGCATAAATGCTTGATATACTAATGATGCATCTTTTTTAACTCCAACACTATGTCCAATAATTTCGCGGTTAAATAGGTCGATTAATAGGCAAATATAGTTTCATTTACCATTAACTTGAACATAAGTTAAATCACTAACAATAACTTCATTTTTAATTCTATTATTAAAGTTTCTATTAACAAGATTGGTTATTTGACTATCATTGACTTTATTATGATAATTTTTGAATGATAATTTAGTGTATTTTGATATTAAATTATGCTTATTCATAATTTCTTTAATTTTTCTGCGTGATAAATAAATTTCTTGGTTTGCTAGTATGACTTTTAATCTTCTAGTACCATAAACTTCTTTATTTTCTTTAAAAGCACTAATAACAGCTTGTTCATAAATATTATTTTGAATTTTATTTTTTTTCTTTAAATTAAAATAATATGTTGATTTAGAGAGTTTTAAAAAATGACACATTGTGCGAATTTTATATTTAGATTTATTATTTGCAATAATCTCTACTTTCTGCCTATTATTAGTGCTGCTTGCTTTAAAATATCAATTTCCATTCGTAACTGTTTTAATTCTTTATTTGCTTGAATTAATTGTTTTTCTAAGTCTGAAAGATTATCTTTAGTTTTAAAACTACCTGAATTAGTAAATTGCTTAATTCAATTGTAAGTAGCTGCTCTTGTAACATTGTATTCTTTAACAAGGCAAGATACTGATTTGCCACTTTGATATAAAGCTACTATTTGTTTTTAAATTCATCTGAATATGAGTTAATATTGACCATAATTATAATTCCTTTCTTTTAACTAATTTGTTCACTTGTCTATGCAATTAGTGTCCAATAAAGTGTAACCCATCCAAGTACTAATGAACTTAAATCATTAAATCCTAATTTAACAAATCCAACTATTAAATATTTTAGTGATGCACAAGGCAAAACTGATGTAAGTAATCAAAATCAAAAAGCAGGAGATTTATATGTAATTATTACTGCAGATATTAATGATGCAAATTATCAAGGTTCAACAAATCCTATAAAAATAACTCTTAAATAATAAGGACATTAATTATGCCTATTGGTACAGCAAATACAGCCACACTCTTAAAAATAAATAAACCCAAACATACTAGAATTAGTCAACAACAAGAACATAAAAGTTTATGATGAGAAATTTTAGAAATGATTGGTGTACAAGTTATAGCAGTAGCACTTGCTCCTTTTACTGGTGGTTTAAGTGAAGATTTAGCACTTGGATTAGGTGCAAGTGATTTAATTGCTAGTATTAGTGCTGTTGGTGTAGAATTTTTAACTGATTTTACTATTAATCAAGTTTATGATTATTTAAAAGGAAATGTAACACCATTAAATACTTTTTTTAATATATTACCAGCATTTGCTGGACTTAATAAAATTAGTCGTGGTTATCGTACAACTAAATTTATTAAGTTAGCACAAAAAACTAAAACATTAGAACAAGTTGGTATTAAAGAAGCAAAAAACTTACAAGAAATTATTAGTCAAGTAAGTGGAAAAGAAATTTTAACAGATAAAATTATTGGTAATAAACGTTATTTAATGAAGTATAGTTTTACTCCTAATCGTGAAACAGTATTACGAGATTTAGGATATGTTGCTGAAAGACAATATAAGAATAATTTTCAAAAACTAGAAACAGAAAAATTAATGGAACACTTATTATTACAAAATACATTAATAAAATTAAGTCCACAATTAACTCCTAAATTTAAAATTAAAGATATTGAAAAAGCAAATAACTTTTTAAAAAAATTTAATACTGATTTAAAAGAAGTATTAAAAATGAATCAACATGATTGATTAAATTTAGTTCATACAATACATACAGAAAATAGATATGGAAAAACTTTAATTTTAGATTTACAAAAAATTTGTGCTAATGCTATTAAATTTAATTTTAAAAATAATGTTATTCATCAACTTGTTTTAAAAGCAAATCAAACTTTTAAATATTTTGATATTAGATTTTATTTAAAAAAAGGTTTAAATAAATTTTGAAAAGATACACCATATTTTGAAAAAATACGAGAAAGTATATATAAATTACAAGAAAAATTTGAAAAGTTAGAAAAACAAGTATTTGAAAAAATTAATTAAGGAAATGTTTAGTAATCTGTGTAACTTACAAAAATAACTATGTTTAATTAATTCTAGTAAATATAATTAAATGACTAGAAAGAGTGAGTTACAGATGGCTAAAAAAGATAACTTTAATAATAATGATCCAATATCAAAAGCAGTAGATTTATTACTAGAAAATACTGAAGATTTAACAACAGTTTTTAAACCTGGCGGTTTATATAAAGAATTAACAAAAAGATTAGTTGAAAAAATGTTGAATTCTGAAATACAAAATTATTTAGGATATGAAAAAAATCAACATAGTACTACTGAAAATGCTCGTAATGGTACAAGTTCAAAAAAATTAATAACTCAACAAGGTAAAATTGAAATTGATGTACCAAGAGATCGCAATAGTAATTTTACTCCTGTAATAGTTCCTAAAAGGCAAAGAAGATTTGATGGTTTTGATCAACAAGTTCTTTCCTTGTATGCAAAAGGAATGACATTATCTGACATTAGAATGCAGTTGCAAGAGTTATATCATGGTGCTGATATTAGTGAAAGTGTTATTAGTCAAATTACTGATGATGTTATTGATGATGTTAAAGCATGACAAAATCGACCATTAGAAAGTATTTATCCTATTGTTTATTTTGATTGTATAGTAGTTAAAGTACGACAAGATAAACGGATTATTAACAAATCAGTTTATATAGCATTAGGAGTTGATTTAGAAGGCAAAAAAGATGTTTTAGGATTATGAATTAGTGAAAATGAAGGTTCTAAGTTTTGATTATCTAATTTCACAGAAATGAAAAATCGTGGCTTAAATGATATTCTTATTGCTTGTAGTGATAATTTAACAGGCATGTCAGAAGCAATACAATCAGTTTATCCTAAAACAGAACATCAATTATGCATTGTTCATCAAATTAGAAATAGTTTAAAATATGTTTCATACAAACATCGAAAAGGTCTAGTTGCAGATTTAAAACCAATTTATAGTGCATGTAGTGAAGAACAAGCAATGCAAGCTTTAGAATCGTTTGAAAGTAAATGAAATAAACAATATCCTCAAATTACTAAATCTTGATATAAAAATTGAGATAATTTAATGGTTTTTATTAGTTATCCAGTAGAAATCAAAAGAGTGATTTATACTACAAATGCTATTGAATCTGTTAATAGTCAATTACGAAAAATCATCAGAAATAAAAAAGTTTTTCCTAATGATATGGCAGTTTTCAAAATATTTTACTTGGCAATTGAAAATATAACAAAAAAATGAACATTGCCTATTCAAAATTGAAATACAGCAATTGCTCATTTTATGATAAAATTTGAAGACAGAATTAATCTAAATTAGTAACTTTGTAAAACAAAGATACACAGATTATTAAAAAGCCTCTTTATTATGATAATTTTTGAATGATAATTTAGTGTATTTTGATATTAAATTATGCTTATTCATAATTTCTTTAATTTTTCTGCGTGATAAATAAATTTCTTGGTTTGCTAGTATGACTTTTAATCTTCTAGTACCATAAACTTCTTTATTTTCTTTAAAAGCACTAATAACAGCTTGTTCATAAATATTATTTTGAATTTTATTTTTTTTCTTTAAATTAAAATAATATGTTGATTTAGAGAGTTTTAAAAAATGACACATTGTGCGAATTTTATATTTAGATTTATTATTTGCAATAATCTCTACTTTCTGCCTATTATTAGTGCTGCTTGCTTTAAAATATCAATTTCCATTCGTAACTGTTTTAATTCTTTATTTGCTTGAATTAATTGTTTTTCTAAATCTGAAAGATTATCTTTAGTTTTAAAACTACCTGAATTAGTAAATTGCTTAATTCAATTGTAAGTAGCTACTCTTGTAACATTGTATTCTTTAACAAGGCAAGATACTGATTTGCCACTTTGATATAAAGCTACTATTTGTTTTTTAAATTCATCTGAATATGAGTTAATAGTGACCATAATTATAATTCCTTTCTTTTAACTAATTTGTTCACTTGTCTATGTAATTAGTGTCCAATAAAGTGTAACCCATCCAGTTATTAAAAATTTTAAAATTTTACAATTACAAAAAAAGACAAGATTATTTCTTGTCTTTCTCCTTGTTGATAATTTTAATTTAACTTACAAAATGTATATTTTATTTTTTTTTAAATACGTCGAATATAAAATATAAATTTAATGTTTTAAGAAAAGAGAGTAATTTTGTCTAATTTTCATTATTTTTCAAATAATTCATTTTTGGAAATAAGTTACTAATATGATAATAAATTATTTCGTAACTTTGACAACCGTCCTTTTAATTATTAATAATATTTTTTAAATGATAAAAAAAGAATATAAATTAAAAAAGATTGCAATTGCAATCTTTTAAAATATATTTAAGCTTGTGGAGTTCCAAAATCTAGAGTATTTGTAACTTTTACTTCTCCAAATTTTACGGTTAAGTATACTTTTTGAGCTGTATACTTAGGTATCACTGTTTGACCTTGATCATCAGAAGTTCAAACTAATGATACTTTATCTTTGCTAAATAAGTTAACTAAAGAATTATATAGATTTTTTTCTTTAGAATTATCAGTTTTTCAAGGTAAAGACTTAAGTACATCTTTGCCTTGTTCAAATCCATTAGCTTTAGTTAAATCCAATTTTGCTAATTGTACAAGCGTATCTACTTGAGCAGGAACACCTAATGTATCTTTCTTAAGAGTACTAATAGTATATTTTTTTACAGATTTGGCATCATCTTCAGTTGCCTTATCCATAATATTAATTTGACAAGTACCAGCTGCAACTTTAAAATCAGTTGTACCAACAGCTTCAATTTTACCTGCTTCAGTACTTTCAACTTTTGCAGATAAAGCAGTAATAGATGTAACTTCTTCAGCTTTATAAAAAGCAGTAGTGCTACCAGATGTAAATCCTAAATCTTTTAAAAACGCTGCAGCATCAGCATCTTTTGCTTTAAATTTGCCAACATCAGCACCGTCACCTGCTTTTAATAATTTTTCGTTAAATTTAGTTGTTGTAATTTTTGTACTATCAGCAGCAGGAACAGAAATTGAATAACTTTCTTTACCAGCAGTATCATCCTTTTTTAGTTCTTGATTAATTGTACTTGTATTTTCATCACTATATCATTCTAGTAATGCTGCATATTTGCCATCTAATGTTGGCGCTTTTGTTTGAGTTCCACATGCAACAACTGAACTTGCTGCAACTGTTGTTAAAGCAGCAGCACCCATTAGTCGTAGTAATGTTTTCATGTTTCTCATATTGTTTTTCCCCCTTAGATAATTTTTCTGAAAAATATAAACTATTTTCTGTTCATAATTATACATTCTTTTTTATTTGGTGTTCTTTTTATAATATTTTTCATTATTAAGTGTTATTTTGCTTTTTTTAAAAAAATAATTTCAAAAATGTTAGGATTAAATTGTTCATTAACTGAACATTCTTATTATTTTTTATATATACTCTACAGTACTTCCAAGATTATTGAGTAATATAATGTAAAAAGACCTGAAAATTTTTCAGGTTTTTTTATATTTAAAAATTAAGAACAGAAAATAAAAATACATTTTTTTAATTAAAATTTCAAGGACAGAAGATTATTAGAAAAATTAATTTATTAAATTTTGTTCGCTTATAACTGTGTTTTTAATAGTCTAATTGTTCTTTATGAATTTGAATGTTTTCTGGATTATTATTATTTAAAATAATTTGATTCATTATATTTCTTTGAATATTAGAAGAAGAAGTACATTTTCCTGAATTTTCTTCAATTTTATTTTTAATATATTCAGATAATTCAAATAAATTTAATGCTTTCTCATTTATTTTTAAGTTACTATTTTCAGTAATTTGTAAATTATTTTGAACAAATACTACAAGACTAAAAAATTTAAATTGTTTTAAATTAATGTTTTCTTTTTTTAAAAGATACAGAATAGTTCTAACATGACTTCTATTTTGATAAAGAGGTGATGGAATAAATTCTTGTCTTTCACCATGATATTGGATTCAATTTTTTTAAAATAATCTCCATAAGTTTTTAAAGATCAATTTTTAGTCTCAATTATAAAAATACAACTATTTAAAATTAATAAATGATCAATTTGATTAATTTTTCCTTCAATAGATGGTAAATATAAATTGTTAAATAATTGTAAATCTTCTTCATTAAACATACTTATTATTTTTTCTTTAACAATTAATTCACCTTTAATACCTAACGTATTATTTAAATTATCATTATATTGATAAGGATGTTCAAAATTTTTTAAATTTGGATAAATTTTTTCATAATTTTTAATTCGATTTTCTAATTCTATTATTTGATAAGAATATTCTATTTCTTTACTTTTTTCTAAATTAAAATAATTTTTTTTATATTTTAAATATTTATTTGCCAATATAATAGTAGTTAAAATTGAAACAATAATTATAGAAAATATAATAATTATAGTTATTCAAACATTATTAACAATTCATTTTTCTAAACCTTTAAATAATGACTTAATCAAAAATATAATAGTGATAATAATTATTAATGAAATAAAAACTACAATACTAATATTTTCATTCTTTTTCTTATTTTTACTCATAATATTTACTCCAAATTTTTATTATTTAATAAAATTTAATAAATAAATCTTAACATTTTTACTAATGTTTGAAAATATTTTAAAAAAATGTCTAATCTTTGATAAGCAGAATATATAGGAAATTAATATCAATATAAGAACAAATTAGTATTGAAAATCGATTTAGTTCCCCTTGATTTTAAAAAAATAGAAACTTTAAAATGAATGTTATATCTTTCAATGATAATAGAACATGGATGGGTTACACTTTATTGGACACTAATTACATAGACAAGTGAACAAATTAGTTAAAAGAAAGGAATTATAATTATGGTCACTATTAACTCATATTCAGATGAATTTAAAAAACAAATAGTAGCTTTATATCAAAGTGGCAAATCAGTATCTTGCCTTGTTAAAGAATACAATGTTACAAGAGCAGCTACTTACAATTGAATTAAGCAATTTACTAATTCAGGTAGTTTTAAAACTAAAGATAATCTTTCAGATTTAGAAAAACAATTAATTCAAGCAAATAAAGAATTAAAACAGTTACGAATGGAAATTGATATTTTAAAGCAAGCAGCACTAATAATAGGCAGAAAGTAGAGATTATTGCAAATAATAAATCTAAATATAAAATTCGCACAATGTGTCATTTTTTAAAACTCTCTAAATCAACATATTATTTTAATTTAAAGAAAAAAAATAAAATTCAAAATAATATTTATGAACAAGCTGTTATTAGTGCTTTTAAAGAAAATAAAGAAGTTTATGGTACTAGAAGATTAAAAGTCATACTAGCAAACCAAGAAATTTATTTATCACGCAGAAAAATTAAAGAAATTATGAATAAGCATAATTTAATATCAAAATACACTAAATTATCATTCAAAAATTATCATAATAAAGTCAATGATAGTCAAATAACCAATCTTGTTAATAGAAACTTTAATAATAGAATTAAAAATGAAGTTATTGTTAGTGATTTAACTTATGTTCAAGTTAATGGTAAATGAAACTATATTTGCCTATTAATCGACCTATTTAACCGCGAAATTATTGGACATAGTGTTGGAGTTAAAAAAGATGCATCATTAGTATATCAAGCATTTATGCAATCAAATCACTGTTTAAAAGATATTGAAATATTTCATACTGATCGCGGTAATGAATTCAATAATAAAACTATTGATAAACTTTTATTAGCTTTCAACATAACTCGATCTTTAAGCAAAAAAGGATGTCCTTATGACAATGCTGTTGCTGAAGCAACTTTTAAAACTTTCAAAATTGAATTTATTAATGATAAAAATTTTACATCATTAATCCAATTAAAATTAGAATTATTTGATTACATCAATTGATATAACAACATAAGAATTCACAGTACTCTAAACTACCTAACTCCAATTAGTTATCAAAAACAAATGTCTACCAAAAAATAGTCCTAAAAAGGGTTGCCATTCCAACAAAAACAATTACGACTATATAAATAATTATATTTAATCAATTTAAAACTTGAAAATTACCATTAATATAATGAAAGATATTTCTATAATATAATCTACGATAATAAAACTCTATCCTTTAATAAATTTCTATTGTTTTCAAATTAATAATATTGTATAATGAACAATGAATTAGAATTATAGCAAGACAGCTACCAGCTGTCTTTATTATTTCTAGTGTAATATATTTTTTTATTTAAGTATATTTTCATTTTGAAATAAATCTATTTCAAATACTATTAAATAATAAACAACAATGTTTATAAAAAACAAGGAGGAGAAAAAGTGGACAAAGAAATTAGTCAAATCATTTTAAATGCCATAAATGAAATTGCTGAAGAAAAACAAATAGCAAAAGAAGATATCATTGAAGCTTTAAAAGAAGGACTAAAAAAAGCATATGAATATCAAAGTCATCGTGATGATAGTACAAATATCAGAATTGAAATTGATCAAAATAAAGGTACTATTAAAATTTTAAAGGATTTAATTGTTGTTCCAAAAGTTGAAGATCCTGAATTAGAAATTGCACTTTCAACTATTAAAACAAAGAATCCCGGCTTAACAATTGGTGATACATATACGCAAATAATTCCTAGTGATCAATTCTCTCGTTTATCAATTTTTAAAGCCATTCAAGTAGTTAAACAATCAATTCGTGAAGCAGAAAAAACATCAATTTATGATGAATTTATTGATAAAAAAGATCACATATTAATTGGTACTATTGAAAGCGTTGAAGAAACTTATATGTTAATTAAAATTGGTAGAGCCTATGCTTTCTTACCAAAACAAAATCAAATCCCTAGTGAGATCTTACCAAAAAATAAACCAATCGCTAATAATACTTATATCAAATTTTATGTTGAAGATATTATTAAAAATAAAAACTATGGTCAAATTTTAGCATCAAGAACTCACGTTAATTTTTTACGTTGTTTACTAGAATTAGAAGTTCCTGAAATCGCACAAGGTGTAATCGAAGTTAAAGATATTGCTCGTATTCCTGGAATTAGAGCTAAGGTTGCAATTGTTAGTCATGATCCAAGCATTGATGGGATTGGTGCATGTATTGGCCCAAAATGCGAAAGAACAAAACTAATTACGCAAGAATTAAGTGGCGAAAAAATTGACATTATTGCCTGAAATCCTAATATAAAAGAATATATAATTAACGCTTTAACACCAGCTAAAGTTATTTCAATTGATATTAATGAAGAAGAAAAACAAGCAAATATTATTGTTCCTACTGAACAATTATCATTAGCTATTGGTAAAAATGGTATGGCTGCTAAATTAGTTGCCGGTGTAACTCACTGAAATATTAATATTACTTCATTAGAACAAGCAAAAGAAAATAATATTAAATTTACTTGAAATGGTAATATTAAAGAAAGTGAATATGAAAAGTTTATATCTGAATTATTAAAAAAAACACAATGAAAAAATAAAAATCAATAAACAATAAAGTAGGTCGTTATGAATAAAATACCTTTAATTCAACGTAAAAAAATACCAATGCGTAAATGTATAGTTACAAATACTATTTTACCTAAACGTGAATTAATTAGAATTGTTATTAATAAAGAAGGACAATTATTCATTGATAAAACTGGCAAACAAAATGGTCGAGGTGCCTACATCCAACCTAAACTTGAATTAATACCTTTGCTTATTAAAAAGCAGGCATTAGAACGAGCATTAAAAACAAAAATTCCAAATGAATTTTATGAACAATTAATTAATGAAATTAAAAAAAATTGAGATTAATTTTCCCAAGCGAAAGGCGGGATGCAAATGGCAAAAAAACGAATATCTCAACAAACACAAAATATTAATCAACAACTAAAACAAAAAACATCTCAAATTAATGAAAAAGGAGTATTTTTATATAACGAACCATTAACTATTTCAGAATTTGCTAAAGCATTGCATCATCCAGTAACTGACATTATTAAATACTTCATGAAACAAGGCAAACTATTTAATCAAAATCAAATATTAACTCAAGAATTAATGCTTGAACTTTGTTTGGAATGAAATATTGATTTTGAAAAAGCTAAAGTGGTAACATATGAAAACTTATTAGAAAATATTAATCTCGAAGATGATAAAAAAAATTTAGTAACTCGACCACCTGTTGTTACAATTATGGGCCACGTTGATCATGGAAAAACAACACTATTAGATACTATCCGTAATTCTAAAGTTACTAATCAAGAACACGGTGGTATTACTCAACATATTGGTGCTTATCAAATTAAAACTAATAATAAATTAATTACTTTTATTGATACCCCAGGTCACGAAGCATTTACTGAAATGCGTTCACGTGGTTCTAAAATTACTGATATTGTTGTTTTAGTAGTTGCTGGTGATGATGGTGTGATGCCACAAACTCGTGAAGCAATTGACCATGCAAAAGTAGCTGGTGTTTCAATTATTGTTTTTGTTAATAAAATGGATAAACCAAATGTTAATACTGATCGCATTATGAATGAACTAGCTAATTGTGATTTAACTAGTGAAGAATGAGGTGGCAATACTATTTTTGTTTATGGTAGTGCTTTAAAAAATCAAGGAATTGATGAATTATTAGAAGCAATATTAGTAATTGCTGAATTAAAAGAACTAAATGCTAATCCAAATCGATTTGCTAATGGAACTGTTATCGAATCTCATCATGATAAAAATGTTGGTTCAATTTGTACTTTATTAATACAAGGTGGAACACTAAAAGTTACTGATATTGTAGTTGCGGGTAGTGTTAAAGGAAAAATTAAACGCCTTATTAATGATACTGGTAAAATAATTACTAAAGCCGGACCTTCAATGCCTGTTCAAGTTTTAGGATTTGAAACAGCCCCTACTCCTGGTGAATCTTTTATTGTTTTTAATGATGATAAATTAGCAAGAAAAGTAGCACTAGTACGCCAAACAGAAGAAACAAATAAAATTAGAAATAATCGACAAATTAGTTTAGGTAATTTAACACAAGATGTTGCTACAGGTGAATTAAAACAAATTAATGTTATTTTACGAGCAGATACTCAAGGTTCAGTGCAAGCAATCGTTCAAGCAGTAAATAAAATTAATGTTAATGATATTACTGTTAAGTTTATTAGAGCAACTATTGGTGGTATTAGTGAATCAGATATTAAACTTGCTCAAACTTCACGAAGTATTATTTATGGTTTCAATGTTCGCCCCAATCATGTTATTCGTGAAGCTGCTAACAATGCCGGTGTTGAAATTAGATTACATAATATCATTTATAAAATAACTGAAGAATTAGAATTGGCTGCTAAAGGTTTATTAGAACCAACTTATGAAGATAAAATTCTTGGTCAAGCACGAGTTATTAAAACTTTTCATTTTTCAAAAGTAGGAACAATTGCTGGTTGTGTTGTCATTAATGGTTTCATTCAACGTAATAGCAAAGTTCATATCATTCGTGATGATGTTGTTATTTATAACGGTGAAATCAGTGGTTTAAAACATGAAAAAAATGATTTAAAAATTGCTAAAAAAGAAACTCAATGCGGTATTACTATTAAAAATTTTAATGACTTAAAAGAAAATGATATTATTGAATCATATTTAGTAGAAGAAGTGGAGACAAAATAGGATGTCTATCATTAAATTTGAACAACAAGAAAGTTTCTTAAAAAAAGAAATTACTAATATATTAAAAAAAGAATCAAAAAATATTCTTTTCAAAGATATCACTATTACTAATGTAAAAATAACAAAAGATAACAGTTATGCTACCATTTATTGAACAGTTTACTTAGATAATTTAGATATTAAAACCATTAGTACTGCTTTAGAAAAAGCGAAAGGTTTTTGTCGAAGCGCACTTGCTAAAACAAGTAATAAATATAAAGTTCCAGAATTACGCTTTAAATATGATAATACCAACACTAGAGTTAAAAACATTGAAGAAATATTAAAAAATATCAAAAATAATAATTCTTCAAATGAATAAAAAAATAAAATGAGATTATAAATCTCATTTTATTTTTTTAAATTTAAAATTTTTTTATAATAATTATTTAATAATTACTATAAAACACTATTTAAAAAAATAAAATTATTAGTATAATAAAAAAAGGAATCATCAATAAAATAAGGGAATTATTCAGTAGCTACTAAGTAAGAAAGGAAAGCTACTATTAATGGCACAAAAAATTTATTCAACACCAAATAGTGATGATTTTTATGTTATTCCTGAATTTTTAGAACATCAACAATGTTGAATGGTATGACCAGAAAGAACCGATAATTGAAGATTAGGCGCTAAACCAGCACAAGAAAAAATAAGTAAACTTGCTAATATTATTAGTGAACATGAACATGTAAATATGATTGTTAGTAAAAATCAATTTAATAATGCTAGAAATTTATTAAATAAAAATATTACAATTTGGATGGGTTACACTTTATTGGACACTAATTACATAGACAAGTGAACAAATTAGTTAAAAGAAAGGAATTATAATTATGGTCACTATTAACTCATATTCAGATGAATTTAAAAAACAAATAGTAGCTTTATATCAAAGTGGCAAATCAGTATCTTGCCTTGTTAAAGAATACAATGTTACAAGAGCAGCTACTTACAATTGAATTAAGCAATTTACTAATTCAGGTAGTTTTAAAACTAAAGATAATCTTTCAGATTTAGAAAAACAATTAATTCAAGCAAATAAAGAATTAAAACAGTTACGAATGGAAATTGATATTTTAAAGCAAGCAGCACTAATAATAGGCAGAAAGTAGAGATTATTGCAAATAATAAATCTAAATATAAAATTCGCACAATGTGTCATTTTTTAAAACTCTCTAAATCAACATATTATTTTAATTTAAAGAAAAAAAATAAAATTCAAAATAATATTTATGAACAAGCTGTTATTAGTGCTTTTAAAGAAAATAAAGAAGTTTATGGTACTAGAAGATTAAAAGTCATACTAGCAAACCAAGAAATTTATTTATCACGCAGAAAAATTAAAGAAATTATGAATAAGCATAATTTAATATCAAAATACACTAAATTATCATTCAAAAATTATCATAATAAAGTCAATGATAGTCAAATAACCAATCTTGTTAATAGAAACTTTAATAATAGAATTAAAAATGAAGTTATTGTTAGTGATTTAACTTATGTTCAAGTTAATGGTAAATGAAACTATATTTGCCTATTAATCGACCTATTTAACCGCGAAATTATTGGACATAGTGTTGGAGTTAAAAAAGATGCATCATTAGTATATCAAGCATTTATGCAATCAAATCACTGTTTAAAAGATATTGAAATATTTCATACTGATCGCGGTAATGAATTCAATAATAAAACTATTGATAAACTTTTATTAGCTTTCAACATAACTCGATCTTTAAGCAAAAAAGGATGTCCTTATGACAATGCTGTTGCTGAAGCAACTTTTAAAACTTTCAAAATTGAATTTATTAATGATAAAAATTTTACATCATTAATCCAATTAAAATTAGAATTATTTGATTACATCAATTGATATAACAACATAAGAATTCACAGTACTCTAAACTACCTAACTCCAATTAGTTATCAAAAACAAATGTCTACCAAAAAATAGTCCTAAAAAGGGTTGCCATTCCAAATGTTATATATGATTGTAAAAAATTATTGACGTTGAACATATATTATTGTATATCATAATATTTATATAAATTAATACATATAAGTATTAAGTTTAATATATAATTTTATTAATTTCTTTTTCTGTAATAAACTTATCAATCTTCCCTTGCGCTAAGATTGGGCTACCACCACCCTTACCATTATATGTTTTTAATATTTTTTGTAAAATATTATTACTTTGATACTGTTTATTATTATGCAATTCTTTACTTGAAGCAACTAATACTAAATATTCTTGATTATTAATTTTATTAATAAAAATAATAATAATATTTTGATATTGATTACGATAATGTTCAATTATTTCTCTTAATGTTTTAATATCTAAATTTTCAAAATTTGCAATTAATAATTTATAATTATTTTCATTTTTTGGAACTAAAGTTAAATATTTTTTCACTATCTTCTGACGATTTAATTCTTCAAAATTAATTTGTCATTTTTTAAATAAACCATGTAATTCTAGTAATAACATTTTTCCTTTTCTTCAATCAGCAGCTACCACTTTTAAATTATTAATAGTATCATATATTTTTTCAATTTCTTCTTCTTGCATACAATTATCTTTATTTTTTTGATATTGAATAAATAAACTATTTCTTTGTTCTTTAATCATCATTATTTGTTGTGTTAAGTATTCATTAATAGTTTTTAATGATGTTAAAGCATGAATTCGATAAGAACCAGATCCTTTTGACTCAACATTAGTTATTAATAATTGTTCTACTTCTTGTGAATTATAACAATGAGTACCCCCACAAAGTTCAATTGAAAAATTACCAAACTTAATTACTCGAACTTTTTCTTCATATTTTTCACCAAAAAAAGCTAAAGCTCCAATTTTGATTGCTTCTTCATATGTACAATAAATAATTTCACAAGGATATTTACCTTTAATTCATTTACTTACTTGTTGTTCTATACTTATAATTTGTTCTAAAGTTAACATTTGATAATGACTAAAATCTAATCGTAAATATTGATAATTATTAAAACTTCCAGATTGCATAACATGTAAACCTAATAATTTTCTTAAAGCAGCATGTAATAAATGAGTTCCTGAATGATTTTTTCTTGTATAAAAACGATGTGAACTATTAATTTGTGCTTCAACAATTTCTGTTTGTGTTAATTCACCTTTTACTTCCACTTGATGAATATGCTGTTTTTGTGGTCCTTGTTGTACATCAATAACAGAGGCCGTTCCATTTTCTCCTGTGATAATGCCATCATCAGATGCTTGTCCCCCCTTTTCTGCATAAAAAGGTGTTTCATTTAAAATTAAATAACCTTTTTCATTTTTTAAAAATTTTACCTCATGCTCTGATTTAAACATAAAAACAATATTTGTATTTATTTGTTCTTTATCATAACCAACAAAGGTTGAAGGAACTTTTAAATTAGTTAGTAATGAAGATTGAATTGTTAATGCTTGATGATTAATTCTTACTTTTCTTGTATTATCTTTACTGTTATCCAATAACTTTTGAAAACCTTTTAAATCAACAGTAGCATTTTCTTCATTTGCAATCTCTAATATTAATTCAATAGGATAACCATAGGTATCAAATAATTTAAAAGCCGCAGTTGCATCTACTTTTTTATTATCACTAATAACTTGTAATAATAATTGTTTTCCTGTTATTAATGTTGTTCAAAATTTTAATTCTTCGCTTTTAATAATATTAGTTACTAAATCGACTTTTTCATGTAATTCTTGATAATGTTGACCCATAACTTTTATAATAATTGAAACTAACTTAAACAAAAATGGTTCATTAATATTAAGTTTTTGTCCATATACAACAGCTCTTCTAATCAATCTTCGTAATACATAACCACGATCTTTATTACTAGGAAAAACACCATCACTAATTGCAAAAACTAAGCAACGAATATGATCAGCAATAATTTTAAATGCAGTATTAATAGTTTTTTGCTTAATCTCTTGTGTAAAATAATTATTAATATCATAACGAAAATTTGTCAATTTTTCACATTCATGAATAATATTTTGAAATAAATCAGTATCAAAGTTAGTTGGCACATCTTGTAAAATTGCTACTAGTCTTTCTAATCCTGCACCAGTATCAATATTTTTTCTTGGTAAATCAGTATAATTATTTTTGCCATCATTATTAAATTGTGAAAAAACAATATTTCAAATTTCAATATAACGATCATTTTCAATATCATCTTTTAATAATTTAATACCAATATTTTTAGGATCATATTTAATACCACGATCATAATAAATTTCAGTATTAGGACCACAAGGACCTTGACCCATATCTCAAAAGTTAGTAGATCTTGTACCTTTAATAATACGTTCTTTTGGTAATTTAATAATATTTAATCATAAATTATATGTTTCTTCATCTTCATTAAAAACTGTTACATATAATAAATTAGCATCTAAATTTAATCATTTTTTACTAGTTAAAAATTCTCATCCTCAAATAATAGCTTCTTTTTTAAAATAATCACCAATTGAAAAATTACCTAACATTTCAAAAAAAGTTTGATGTCTTGCTGTAATACCAATATTTTCAATATCATTAGTTCTAATTGCTTTTTGTGAATTTGCTAATCTTTTAGCAATTGGGGTTTGTCGTCCATCAAAATATGGTTTTAATGTAGCAACTCCAGAATTAATCCACAATAATGAAGGATCATCATTTGGAACAAGTGATGCACTTTCTAAAATGTGATGATCATAACTTTTAAAAAAATTTAATCAAGTTGTTCTAACTTTATCTGTTGTTCATTTTATTGACATAATAATTTCTCCTCAAAATAATAAAAATTCCTATCAAAATAGGAACGTTTTTTAACGCGGTACCATCCTAATTCACTTACAAAGTAAATGCGCTTAATTAATGATTAAAATTGTTAAATTAGGAGCTTCTAATTAATAATGGTTAAGTGCTTACACTATTCACTCTCGCTGAAAACTAATTATTATTAATTATACTTATCTAATTTAGATTAATATAAATATTAATTTCAATTTTAATATTAACCATAAATATTAGTTATTACAAGCAAAAAGATAAAATTATGAAATATTTTTATAAATTAAAAAGAAAAAATATTAATTATTAACTTTATATAATAAAAATTACAAGAAAGATTTTTTCTATTTAATTAAAAATATAATTTAACTGGTATTTTTTTTATTGTATATTCATTTTTTCAGATATAAACTTTAGTTAAGATTTGCTTAGAATAACTTTTAAAAAATAAAAATTTATCATTAAATTATATAAAATTAATTCATTTAATTCAATATTACTTACTATTTAATATAGTAACTAATTTAATATATTAATGCATTTTTTATATTTTTAAATCTATAATTTTAAATAAAAAAATATTTTAAGTAAATCTTAAATATAAAAAATAAAAATGATAATTAATTGAAGTTTTATAATCAAATCTAGCATTAAAAATTTTATTAATTTATTAAAATTAATCCTTGTAAGAACAATAACTATTAAATTACTATTCATTTTTTTAAAATGAAATTTTAAACAACTGAATTTATTTATTATTTCAAAAAACAAAAAAATAATTTAATTTCTACTCTAAATTTGTGTTTTATTAAAATATTACTATAAAAGGAGTCCAAAAATAAATCAAATTAATAAATAAAAAGGAGACAAATTTTATGTCAAGTAAACTAAATAATAATGAAATAGATAATACAATAAATGAATTTGAAGAAGAAACTGAAGAAGAAAAAGAAGAGGAAGAAAAAGAAACTGAAGAAGGAGAAAAAGAAGAAGAAAAAGAAGAGGAAAAAGAAGAGGAAGAAGAAACCGAAGAGGAAGAAAAAGAAGAAGAAAAAGAAGAGGAAGAAAAAGAAACTGAAGAGGAAGAAAAAGAAACTGAAGAAGGAGAAAAAGAAGAAAAAGAGGAAGAAAAGAGGCTTTTTAATAATCTGTGTATCTTTGTTTTACAAAGTTACTAATTTAGATTAATTCTGTCTTCAAATTTTATCATAAAATAAGCAATTGCTGTATTTCAATTTTGAATAGGCAATGTTCATTTTTTTGTTATATTTTCAATTGCCAAGTAAAATATTTTGAAAACTGCCATATCATTAGGAAAAACTTTTTTATTTCTGATGATTTTTCGTAATTGACTATTAACAGATTCAATAGCATTTGTAGTATAAATCACTCTTTTGATTTCTACTGGATAACTAATAAAAACCATTAAATTATCTCAATTTTTATATCAAGATTTAGTAATTTGAGGATATTGTTTATTTCATTTACTTTCAAACGATTCTAAAGCTTGCATTGCTTGTTCTTCACTACATGCACTATAAATTGGTTTTAAATCTGCAACTAGACCTTTTCGATGTTTGTATGAAACATATTTTAAACTATTTCTAATTTGATGAACAATGCATAATTGATGTTCTGTTTTAGGATAAACTGATTGTATTGCTTCTGACATGCCTGTTAAATTATCACTACAAGCAATAAGAATATCATTTAAGCCACGATTTTTCATTTCTGTGAAATTAGATAATCAAAACTTAGAACCTTCATTTTCACTAATTCATAATCCTAAAACATCTTTTTTGCCTTCTAAATCAACTCCTAATGCTATATAAACTGATTTGTTAATAATCCGTTTATCTTGTCGTACTTTAACTACTATACAATCAAAATAAACAATAGGATAAATACTTTCTAATGGTCGATTTTGTCATGCTTTAACATCATCAATAACATCATCAGTAATTTGACTAATAACACTTTCACTAATATCAGCACCATGATATAACTCTTGCAACTGCATTCTAATGTCAGATAATGTCATTCCTTTTGCATACAAGGAAAGAACTTGTTGATCAAAACCATCAAATCTTCTTTGCCTTTTAGGAACTATTACAGGAGTAAAATTACTATTGCGATCTCTTGGTACATCAATTTCAATTTTACCTTGTTGAGTTATTAATTTTTTTGAACTTGTACCATTACGAGCATTTTCAGTAGTACTATGTTGATTTTTTTCATATCCTAAATAATTTTGCATTTCAGAATTCAACATTTTTTCAACTAATCTTTTTGTTAATTCTTTATATAAACCGCCAGGTTTAAAAACTGTTGTTAAATCTTCAGTATTTTCTAGTAATAAATCTACTGCTTTTGATATTGGATCATTATTATTAAAGTTATCTTTTTTAGCCATCTGTAACTCACTCTTTCTAGTCATTTAATTATATTTACTAGAATTAATTAAACATAGTTATTTTTGTAAGTTACACAGATTACTAAACATTTCTGAAATAAACAATATCCTCAAATTACTAAATCTTGATATAAAAATTGAGATAATTTAATGGTTTTTATTAGTTATCCAGTAGAAATCAAAAGAGTGATTTATACTAGAAATGCTATTGAATCTGTTAATAGTCAATTACGAAAAATCATCAGAAATAAAAAAGTTTTTCCTAATGATATGGCAGTTTTCAAAATATTTTACTTGGCAATTGAAAATATAACAAAAAAATGAACATTGCCTATTCAAAATTGAAATACAGCAATTGCTTATTTTATGATAAAATTTGAAGACAGAATTAATCTAAATTAGTAACTTTGTAAAACAAAGATACACAGATTATTAAAAAGCCTCAAATAATACGATCAGCAATAATTTCTGTATAGTAAAAATCATTAGATTTATTAGCAAATGTTTGAATTCTACCTTTAATACCAATAATTGCATTCTTTTTTAATAGTGTTTTTAATTCCTCTGTATTAGCTATTCAAGTTTTAATAGTGATAAAATCAATTTCAAATTGATTTTGACGATTTTTAAAAGGTCTTTCAACTGTCATTATAAACTTGGTTCATTTTGTTGGAATTTGTTCTCTGGTTGGTATTATTTCTGGTTCATTCATTAATTTACCTACTAATACAACATTATTTATCATTTTAACACCCCCTCTTATTTGATAATTATAAATTTAGTTCATAAATAAAATATCAAATTATTTTATTTATGAATAAAAGAAAAAATAAATTAATTCAACAAACTCAAATATTAAAATAAGATTAGATAAAATAATTTATTAATTAACACAAAAAGAGCATTGTCAACTGCTCTTTTTGTAAAATATAATTGTGTTAATATAGTTTTAATCTAAAACTGGTAATGATCCAATTCTTGAATCTTTTAGTGCATTTACTTTCCCAAAATCTACTTGTAATCACACTCTCTGAACATTAATAAATCTAGTAATTTTATTACCATTTTTAGCGGCATCATAAAAAAATGTATAAACTTTTGTATTTAATAAACCAATTAAAGCTTCTCATTGCTTTTGTTTATATGGTGAAAATTCTAATTTAAAACCAGAGGCTAAACTTCCTTTTTTAACTCCCAGATTATTATAAAGTTTCAAATCAGGTAAAATTTTTCGAAATTCTTCACTAACATCTAAATCCTTATTGTCGGCTGTATTAATAATATAAGATTTTAAAATTTCATTATTTTTGATAATATCAATTTGACATTTACCTGCTTCTAATTCAAAACCATCTTCGGTATATTTTTCTTTAATTTCTCCTGGAAAAGTATTTTTAATACTAACAGTTAAACTAACAATTTCAGCATATTCTTCATCTGAATAAACACCAATTTCATCACCAGTTTTGAAACCTAAATCTTTTAAAAATGTGCTGCATTAGCATTTTCTGCCCTATATTTATGAGGTGGTACACCTGTTCTTAACAATTTATTTTTAAAAAGATCATTAATTTTCATTAAGTGATCATCTGCAATAACCGAATATTTTTCACTATCAGATGTATTATCATAGTTTAATTTTTGTAAAATTAAACTTTTACCATCAGTATCATATCAACCTAATAATTGTGCATATTTACTGTCTAATTGTGGTAATGAATAATTATCACATGCAACTGTACTAAGGGTTGCTGTTGTTGATATTCCCACAGTAGCTGTCGTTGCTAATATTTTTTTAAATTTATACAAAACTGTTTCAACAAAATTAAGTATTAATCTACTTTTTTAAATCTATAACAAAACTAGTAATATATTATTGATTAAATTATATATATATATATATGATGTTATTATTACTATTTTAACTTTATAAATAATATAAAAAGACTAATTTTTATATGAATTAAATTAATTAACAATATTTTACATTTTTTTTCTAAACCTACGATATTAAATAATAAAAAATCAAATTTTTGGTAAATCTTAATATTAAAAATTAATATTTATATTAATTTAAAGAAAGAGGTACTTATTAAAAAATGATAAATAATAAAAAGAAAATATTAGAAAAAGAAAGTCTAACTAATAATAAATATAAAACCAAAATTGAAAAATTAAATAAAAAACTACAAGAAACTCTTGATGATTTAAAAGAAATAAGTGATCTCTATGCAAAATCAGAAAGAGATGCATTAGATAAAAGAAAAATAATTATAAATCTTGCAAATAAAATTACAGAATTAGAAACACAGTTAACAGAAACTCAACAACAAGCAGAAATAAAAAATAATAATAAAAAAATTATAATTCCAAAAATAAATTTAATAATACCTGGTGAAATATGTTCTTTAGCAACTGATACAAAAAGTAATCTTTATCTTGGAACTAGAAATAGTTCTTGACATGGTGCTTTTTATAAATGTTTAGCAGGAGAAACAAACTTTAAACCAATATTAGGAATATATGGTGAAATATGAACAATAGCTATTGATAAAAATGAAAATGTTTATATAGGTACTAGAGAAAGTAGTTTTAAAGGTAACGTTTATAAATATCAAAAAAATCAAAATACTTTTAAAAAAATGGATGGTATAAATAAGAGGCTTTTTAATAATCTGTGTATCTTTGTTTTACAAAGTTACTAATTTAGATTAATTCTGTCTTCAAATTTTATCATAAAATGAGCAATTGCTGTATTTCAATTTTGAATAGGCAATGTTCATTTTTTTGTTATATTTTCAATTGCCAAGTAAAATATTTTGAAAACTGCCATATCATTAGGAAAAACTTTTTTATTTCTGATGATTTTTCGTAATTGACTATTAACAGATTCAATAGCATTTGTAGTATAAATCACTCTTTTGATTTCTACTGGATAACTAATAAAAACCATTAAATTATCTCAATTTTTATATCAAGATTTAGTAATTTGAGGATATTGTTTATTTCATTTACTTTCAAACGATTCTAAAGCTTGCATTGCTTGTTCTTCACTACATGCACTATAAATTGGTTTTAAATCTGCAACTAGACCTTTTCGATGTTTGTATGAAACATATTTTAAACTATTTCTAATTTGATGAACAATGCATAATTGATGTTCTGTTTTAAGATAAACTGATTGTATTGCTTCTGACATGCCTGTTAAATTATCACTACAAGCAATAAGAATATCATTTAAGCCACGATTTTTCATTTCTGTGAAATTAGATAATCAAAACTTAGAACCTTCATTTTCACTAATTCATAATCCTAAAACATCTTTTTTGCCTTCTAAATCAACTCCTAATGCTATATAAACTGATTTGTTAATAATCCGTTTATCTTGTCGTACTTTAACTACTATACAATCAAAATAAACAATAGGATAAATACTTTCTAATGGTCGATTTTGTCATGCTTTAACATCATCAATAACATCATCAGTAATTTGACTAATAACACTTTCACTAATATCAGCACCATGATATAACTCTTGCAACTGCATTCTAATGTCAGAAAATGTCATTCCTTTTGCATACAAGGAAAGAACTTGTTGATCAAAACCATCAAATCTTCTTTGCCTTTTAGGAACTATTATAGGAGTAAAATTACTATTGCGATCTCTTGGTACATCAATTTCAATTTTATCTTGTTGAGTTATTAATTTTTTTGAACTTGTACCATTACGAGCATTTTCAGTAGTACTATGTTGATTTTTTTCATATCCTAAATAATTTTGCATTTCAGAATTCAACATTTTTTCAACTAATCTTTTTGTTAATTCTTTATATAAACCGCCAGGTTTAAAAACTGTTGTTAAATCTTCAGTATTTTCTAGTAATAAATCTACTGCTTTTGATATTGGATCATTATTATTAAAGTTATCTTTTTTAGCCATCTGTAACTCACTCTTTCTAGTCATTTAATTATATTTACTAGAATTAATTAAACATAGTTATTTTTGTAAGTTACACAGATTACTAAACATTTCCGCATTGTTTTCAGTTAAAGGTTCAGTTGTTTGTTGAACATTATTTTCATTTTCTAACATTTACATCACCTCTTTATTATTTATTTTCTTTATTAATTTTTCATTTAATTTTGCTAATTTTTTTTGATGTTTGATAATTTTGTTATTTGCTCTAACATGTTTTGGAGTTGTGATAAATCTTTTTAATAAAACAATAATTTCTCTGCAAATTAATGTTCCAACACTTGTTCCAATAATTATTAATTCATGTAAAAATTCTTTCATTTCAATATTTTCCTTTCAACTATTTATTGTTTATTTTTGATTATTCATCAAATTCACCTTTATTAATTCTTTCAATCATTGATTGTGAATTACTTATAACTTCTACTAATACAGATAGTTTTTTTCTAATTCTTCTATTTGTTCTTTATATGTTTTTATTTCATTATTATAATATTCAAGTATTTTTTCTTTATTCATAAATTATTCACCTCCTTTATAAACTTATGTGATTATAATCTCAATTTAATGAAGCATTATCGTGATTTAATGCTACTTCGCTCATATTATCACTACCGTATTGACTAGTTGTTCACTATTAATTGTGAATCTATTATCATTTACTAATCTTGCAGTTTCATCATTAAATGATGTTTCTTGCATTTCTTGAATATGATTTGTAGTTTCCATAGGTAGTAAATTATGGATTATTTCACTTGCACCAGCAATAATAGTAGGTACTGCATAAGCATTATTAAAATCATTATTAATTCCCATTGCTACACCACTTGATATTAAACATCCACCAGTTGCCATATTACAAATCTTTCTTATTGTTTCAAATCTTATTAGATATTAACTCAGTTAATCCACTAATAAGATTTGAAATACCATAAGCATTTAAACTAATATATGTATCTCAGTCCATTAATGACTGATTTTCTTGTTTATTTAATAGTAATCATGGCGGACCTTCTGTTGTAGTTGTAGTAGTTATTGGAATTGGTGTTGTTGGAATAATAGGACTAATATTACTTTCTGTTCATTTACTATAATTTGCTAAACCAATTGTTCCTAAACCTAATAATATTTTTTTAGAACTATTAATTAATTTAGTTTTAGTATTTGGTCTTTGATTTAAATTTCATATATCTAAACCTAACTTTTTACCAAAAAATAAACTATTAATTGAACCTAATACTGGATTTGCAATTACTTGACCATAATAAGCACTTGTACCAATCATTGCACAAATTGGACTTATTCCAGTTCTAATTAATTTAGTTAAAGTATAATTATTTGTTTCCATTTTTATTCTCCTTGTTTTTAATTTTTTCCCATTTTTGGTGATTTTCATCTTATTTTTCTAATTTTTTATTTATTAAGTCTAATTTGAATATTGGCATTTTCTATTCTCCTTTAATTTTGATAACATAATCAATTGTTATATTTTTGTAATTATTAAAATGAGTTTTACATAATCCTAATTTTTTATCTTTTTTAATTGAGCAAACATATATTTCTTGATTACTATTGTTATTTTTACAACCATAACTATCACAATATCATAGTCATTCATAATTATTAATCATTTTATTGTCCTTTAATTTCTAATTTTTTAACTGTTACTTTAATTCAACCTTGATAAACATCATTATCACCAACTATTAATGCAACATTACCTTCGGGGTCAGAAACAATTATGTGTTTTGATTTAACATTTGGATATTCTCTTAAAATAATTGTTCTAATATCATTACTGGTATGAATTGATTTGGGAAATGGTGATAATATTTCAATTTCATCTTTATTTTCAAACAAAGTAGGTAATATTATCATTATTCAAATTCTCCATTTTCTATTTTTATAATCAGTTCTTCACGTATTATTAAATTCGTTGCAATAATTGTTTGTTTTTCTCAATTATCAGTTTCCATAAATAAAGTTTTTAAATATTTAATTAATTTTTCTTTATTCATAATTTAACCTTTCTTTCCTAACTCTTTTATTTTGTTTTTGTTTACATAAGTTATTACATTTATGAGCAAAAACTCTACCATAACCACATTTATTATTCTTTTTAATTTTTATTATCATTATAAAATTCATTACTTTCTAAATATTCTAATATATTTGCATAAGTATCTGCTTTTGATTGAAATCATTTGTCTTCAACTTGATTAAAATTATTATAAAATTCAGATAAAAAAGATACTAATTTTTCTTTATTAATACAATTTTCATGTAATAATTTATCTTCTTTAATACTTTCAATTTTACCTATTTCATTAAATACTCATTGTTCTAACTCTTCTTTATTCATTATTATTTCTCCTTAGTTTTAATTTGATTAGAAATTTCACTTAATATTTTTAATACTTTATATTCATTTTTTAATTCTTTAATAATAAATATTAAAAATATTATTAGTGTTATGCTTGTTATTAATATTGGTACTATTAATAAAATTTTTCATAATATCATTTTTTACTCTTTTCATTTTTTAAATCATTTAACATTAATTGAACAAAATGCACGATTTTTAGCAATATTTAAAGTATTAAAAATTTGACCAGTTACTATAATTTCATCGTTTTTGTTTAATAAAATACAGCGTCTATAAAATTTTGGGTTGTTAAAAATTAAAGTAACATAGTTTAATCCATTTCATTGACCTCTAACACTATAATATAATTCTTTATTACCTTTTTCGTAATATTTTGCTTCAATAGTATTACTTAGTTTTACTGTTAATTTGACATAATTTGCTTTATCTTTCATGTTTATAATTTCCTTAAATAATTATCAAAAATTAATATTTTTTTATGATTTTTTAAATAATATTGAATATGCTTATAAGCATCTTGTTCATGTTTTGTTAATTTTATATTTCCTTTATAATTTGTTATTTTATTTTTATTTTTTGGTTGGTTTTCTAGATAATCTCAGTTGAAAACATCTTGAACTAATACCATTAATGCACCAATGATTTTAGGCGTTGATAATGGATTAGTTAGTAATTGTTTTGAATTTAAAAAGAAATTTTCTACAATAACTAATATTTTTTTATCAATAAATTTTTCTTTATACATATTTTTAGTTCATAAAACAGTTAATGTATTGAATGTTTCATTAAAAACAATATTATTAGTTTCATTTGAATATATAACAATTCCATTATTACCAATTCCAGCGGGGTCAATTCCAATAATTAAATCATATTGCATTAATTAAGTTAACCTCTAATAACTGTTTTAATAATTTCTAAATCACAATTACATCAACAATATTTACATTCTTCAATAAATTCTTTATGACCACAAACTAAATTATCTTTTTTTAAATCATCAATCAGTTTAATTAGTCCTATTTTAAATTCAATATCATCACTGTCTGGTATGCAAATCGTTCCTCTTTTAGTTAAATATTCTTTATCCATATTTATACCTCCTACTTAACCTAATATTTAAAATACAATCATAACAAATCACTTTACTATTTTTATCTCTTAAAAAATATTTTCTTGTTTTTATATCATTAGTATTAAAGAATAAATAATCTAATTTATTTTGTTTACATGTTCAACAAAAATATTTTTTCATTATGAGTTGAAATTTCCTTATAAGAAGTAACTAGATAATTAATTGGTAAATCATCATGTTTATATGGATTATTTATTTTAAAACCTTTTCTGTTTTCTTCTCACGTAATGTTATATTTAAAACAAGGATTAGTAATTTTAGTTTTGTTATCTGTTATTTCACCTATAAATCAACTATTATGCTGTTCATAAAATTTTAATGGTTCAAGTTTTATATCATTAAGATAATATTCTTTTGGAGCAGTTGGTTTATTAACAGTTATTTTTTGGTCTTTAATATATGGTTCTAATAATTTTATTAATTCATTACCACTTAATTCTCTTTTAATATTTTCTAAATTAAAAACTCAATATGTGTAACTGTTATCAACAATAAAAGAATTATTTTTAATCATTCATTTTGGAAGTGATAATTTATATTCAACATAATCAATAAGAATAGATTGTGGTTTATCTTTAACAATTTGTTTTTTTTAAATTCTATTTGTATAATAATCCTTTCCTAATATGTTCTGTTGCTTCTAGCATAAAGAACATATATTTTGATTTTTAGATTATTAATAATACTACTATTCGTTTTATTCATTTCAGCAATTCTGAGCTCAAAAATAAATTGTGAAATTTTAAAAAACATTGAGGCATTCGATTCAATCTTTATTTAATTTGTGTTAAACAAATTAATATTTTAATTGAACCGGCACCGCTCAATTTTTTTTACAAGTTTGAAATTTATTTTCTCGCCCAAAAAAATTTTTCAAAAAAAATAAAAAATAAAACCAACACTTGCTCACTGGTAAGTGGCAAGGTTGGTTAAATAAAGAATAGAATTAATATAATAGGTCCCTACAACAGGTCTATATATACTAGTTTCCAATTCGCTCCCACCCCAAGAATTACCATTACTGGTTAGTATATTTTATTAGGCATCATCCACAATATCTTGAACATATACAATTGTATTTTGTAACATATATCTTTTCATTGCTCTTGGTGTTGCTAAAACAAAAGACATAATTTTAGTTTCATTATTATCAGTAAATGTCATATAATCATCCATTACAATTTGACATAGTACACCTTTAATATATAAATCATTTCCATTTAATCTTAATTGTTGAGCAATCTGATTATCAGTAATTAATCCTTTATTATTAGCTAAATAAACAATACTATCATAAATATTATTAGTAATAAAAAAACGACAATTATTACTATTTCTTAGTTGAAATAAAGTATTTCAAGCATCTAACATTGATTTTAAATATCCTACTGGTGATTTATCAGTAATGTCTATTTTAGTTGCATATTTTGCAATTACATTTGTATCATTATTTGCTAAATAATCTGCTAAGTCATTAGCAACTTCATATTGCATTGTATTTAATAAATTTTGTCCATTTTCAGCATTTAAATCAACATTAGCAATTATTTCACCCGCAACTGCTTCTTCTTTAATTTCTTTTAAAATTTTAATAGTTTCAGCATAACTAACATCTAATCCTTTGCTTTTATCATTTCATTTTAATACTTTAATTTCTGAATTTTTTGGTTTTTTAACTATAAATTCAATTTTTGTTGAATTAACCATTTCGATAGGAAAAAAACTTGCTCATGGTGAATTTGATTGTTTATAAAATTCTATAAACTCTGGTGCTTCTACTAATTTTTCGGTATTATCTAAATTTTTATTGAATTGTATTGCCATTTTTTGATTTCCTTTCTGTTATAAATTATTATTTTTTTTATAATCCAATAATGTACTTTTTATTGAATTTGGTTGATTTGTTATTATTGTTTGTGATTTACCACCCGTATTAATTGTTTCTTTAAATAGTGGTTGTTCTTTAATCATTTTCTTAATAATTTCTTCAATTTTTGAATTTTCTATATTATTTGTTTTAAATTTTAAATAATCATAAAATTCAGTTTTAACTTGATATTTTTTAAATATATTAATCATTTCTTTTTCTTTAATTTCTTGATTAAGTTTATTTAACTTATTTTCTGCTTCATTAACTTTATTTTCTATTTCTTGTGAAGAAGCATTATTTTCAGTTAAAAGTTCAGTTGTTTGTTGAACATTATTTTCATTTTCTGGAATGGCAACCCTTTTTAGGACTATTTTTTGGTAGACATTTGTTTTTGATAACTAATTGGAGTTAGGTAGTTTAGAGTACTGTGAATTCTTATGTTGTTATATCAATTGATGTAATCAAATAATTCTAATTTTAATTGGATTAATGATGTAAAATTTTTATCATTAATAAATTCAATTTTGAAAGTTTTAAAAGTTGCTTCAGCAATAGCATTGTCATAAGGACATCCTTTTTTGCTTAAAGATCGAGTTATGTTGAAAGCTAATAAAAGTTTATCAATAGTTTTATTATTGAATTCATTACCGCGATCAGTATGAAATATTTCAATATCTTTTAAACAGTGATTTGATTGCATAAATGCTTGATATACTAATGATGCATCTTTTTTAACTCCAACACTATGTCCAATAATTTCGCGGTTAAATAGGTTGATTAATAGGCAAATATAGTTTCATTTACCATTAACTTGAACATAAGTTAAATCACTAACAATAACTTCATTTTTAATTCTATTATTAAAGTTTCTATTAACAAGATTGGTTATTTGACTATCATTGACTTTATTATGATAATTTTTGAATGATAATTTAGTGTATTTTGATATTAAATTATGCTTATTCATAATTTCTTTAATTTTTCTGCGTGATAAATAAATTTCTTGGTTTGCTAGTATGACTTTTAATCTTCTAGTACCATAAACTTCTTTATTTTCTTTAAAAGCACTAATAACAGCTTGTTCATAAATATTATTTTGAATTTTATTTTTTTTCTTTAAATTAAAATAATATGTTGATTTAGAGAGTTTTAAAAAATGACACATTGTGCGAATTTTATATTTAGATTTATTATTTGCAATAATCTCTACTTTCTGCCTATTATTAGTGCTGCTTGCTTTAAAATATCAATTTCCATTCGTAACTGTTTTAATTCTTTATTTGCTTGAATTAATTGTTTTTCTAAATCTGAAAGATTATCTTTAGTTTTAAAACTACCTGAATTAGTAAATTGCTTAATTCAATTGTAAGTAGCTGCTCTTGTAACATTGTATTCTTTAACAAGGCAAGATACTGATTTGCCACTTTGATATAAAGCTACTATTTGTTTTTTAAATTCATCTGAATATGAGTTAATAGTGACCATAATTATAATTCCTTTCTTTTAACTAATTTGTTCACTTGTCTATGTAATTAGTGTCCAATAAAGTGTAACCCATCCAAACTCATGTGATTATAATCTCAATTTAATGAAGCATTATCATGATTTAATGCTACTTCGCTCATATTATCACTACCATATTGACTAGTTGTTTCACTATTAATTGTGAATCTATTATCATTTACTAATCTTGCAGTTTCATCATTAAATGATGTTTCTTGCATTTCTTCATTATGATGTGTAGTTTCCATAGGTAGTAAATTATGGATTATTTCACTTGCACCAGCAATTATGGTAGGTACTGCATAAGCATTATTAAAATCATTATTAATACCCATTGCTACACCACTTGATATTAAACATCCACCAGTAGCCATATTACAAATCTTTCTTATTGCTTCAAATTTATTAGGTATTAACTCAGTTAATCCACTAATAAGATTTGAAATACCATAAGCATTTAATGAAATATATGTATCTCAATCCATTAATGACTGATGTTCTTGTTTATCTAATAGTAATCATGGAGGACCCTCAGTTGTAGTTGTAGTAGTTATTGGAGTTGGTGTTGTTGGAATAATAGGATTAATATTATTTTCTGTTCATTTACTATAATTTGCTAAACCAATTGTTCCTAAACCTAGTAATATTTTTTTAGAACTATTAATTAATTTAGTTTTAGTATTTGGTCTTTGATTTAAATTTCATATATCTAAACCTAATTTTTTACCAAATAATAAACTATTAATTGAACCTAATAATGGATTACTTATTACTTGACCATAATAAGCACTTGTACCAATCATTGCACAAATAGGACTTATACCAGTTCTAATTAATTTGATTAAAGTATAATTATTTGTTTCCATTTTTATTCTCCTTTAATTTGTTTTAAATCATTTAATAATTCTATAAATTTTTTCATCTCTTTTGAATAATAATCAATGCTTAAATAATTATCATTTCAATTAAAAATTATATGTGTATCTGAATGTAAAAATTCAACATTATTAATAAATCATAATTTTTCATCTACATTTCATTTAATTAAAAATTCGCGTTTAGTCATGTTTATTCTCCTTTATTTGTTTTTATCAGTTCTCTTATAACATCTAATAAAGAATCTACTACATAAGAATTTAATTCAAATTCATAATTTCTAATTTTAATTTTTTCCTTTTGCATTTGTTTATTCTCCTTTAATTTTCTAATTTTTTAATTGTTACTTTAATTCAACCTTGATAAACATCATTATCACCAACTATTAATGTAACATTACTTTCTGGGTCAGAAACAATTATGTGTTTTGATTTAACATTTGGGTATTGTCTTAAAATAATTGCTCTAATATCATTACTTGTATGAATTGCTTTTGGAAATGGTGATAATATTTCAATTTCATCTTTATTTTCAAACAAAGTAGGTAATATTATCATTAGTCAAATTCACCCTTTTTTATAGAATCTATAATACTAATAATTACCGCTTTTGCTCATCAATTATCACCAGTAAGTTTTAAATATTCATCTAATTTTTTAATTATTTTTTCTTTATTCATAATTTAACCTTTCTTTCCTAACTCTTTTATTTTGTTTTTGTTTACTAAGTTATTACATTTATGAGCAAAAACTCTACCATAACCACATTTATTATTCTTTTTAATTTTTATTATCATTATAAAATTCATTACTTTCTAAATATTCTAATATATTTGCATAAGTATCTGCTTTTGATTGAAATCATTTGTCTTCAACTTGATTAAAATTATTATAAAATTCAGATAAAAAAGATACTAATTTTTCTTTATTAATACAATTTTCATGTAATAATTTATCTTCTTTAATACTTTCAATTTTACCTATTTCATTAAATACTCATTGTTCTAACTCTTCTTTATTCATTATTATTTCTCCTTAGTTTTAATTTGATTAGTAATTTCACTTAATATTTTTAATACTTTATATTCATTTTTTAATTCTTTAATAATAAATATTAAAAATATTATTAGTGTTATGCTTGTTATTAATATTGGTACTATTAATAAAATTTTTCATAATATCATTTTTTACTCTTTTCATTTTTTAAATCATTTAACATTAATTGAACAAAATGCACGATTTTTAGCAATATTTAAAGTATTAAAAATTTGACCAGTTACTATAATTTCATCGTTTTTGTTTAATAAAATACAGCGTCTATAAAATTTTGGGTTGTTAAAAATTAAAGTAACATAGTTTAATCCATTTCATTGACCTCTAACACTATAATATAATTCTTTATTACCTTTTTCGTAATATTTTGCTTCAATAGTATTACTTAGTTTTACTGTTAATTTGACATAATTTGCTTTATCTTTCATGTTTATAATTTCCTTAAATAATTATCAAAAATTAATATTTTTTTATGATTTTTTAAATAATATTGAATATGCTTATAAGCATCTTGTTCATGTTTTGTTAATTTTATATTTCCTTTATAATTTGTTATTTTATTTTTATTTTTTGGTTGGTTTTCTAGATAATCTCAGTTGAAAACATCTTGAACTAATACCATTAATGCACCAATTATTTTAGGCGTTGATAATGGATTAGTTAGTAATTGTTTTGAATTTAAAAAGAAATTTTCTACAATAACTAATATTTTTTTATCAATAAATTTTTCTTTAATTAATTGAAATTTTTCTTTATACATATTTTTAGTTCATAAAACAGTTAATGTATTGAATGTTTCATTAAAAACAATATTATTAGTTTCATTTGAATATATAACAATTCCATTATTACCAATTCCAGCGGGGTCAATTCCAATAATTAAATCATATTGCATTAATTAAGTTAACCTCTAATAACTGTTTTAATAATTTCTAAATCACAATTACATCAACAATATTTACATTCTTCAATAAATTCTTTATGACCACAAACTAAATTATCTTTTTTTAAATCATCAATCAGTTTAATTAGTCCTATTTTAAATTCAATATCATCACTGTCTGGTATGCAAATCGTTCCTCTTTTAGTTAAATATTCTTTATCCATATTTATACCTCCTACTTAACCTAATATTTAAAATACAATCATAACAAATCGCTTTACTATTTTTATCTCTTAAAAAATATTTTCTTGTTTTTATATCATTAGTATTAAAGAATAAATAATCTAATTTATTTTGTTTACATGTTCAACAAAAATATTTTTTCATTATGAGTTGAAATTTCCTTATAAGAAGTAACTAGATAATTAATTGGTAAATCATCATGTTTATATGGATTATTTATTTTAAAACCTTTTCTGTTTTCTTCTCACGTAATGTTATATTTAAAACAAGGATTAGTAATTTTAGTTTTGTTATCTGTTATTTCACCTATAAATCAACTATTATGCTGTTCATAAAATTTTAATGGTTCAAGTTTTATATCATTAAGATAATATTCTTTTGGAGCAGTTGGTTTATTAACAGTTATTTTTTGGTCTTTAATATATGGTTCTAATAATTTTATTAATTCATTACCACTTAATTCTCTTTTAATATTTTCTAAATTAAAAACTCAATATGTGTAACTGTTATCAACAATAAAAGAATTATTTTTAATCATTCATTTTGGAAGTGATAATTTATATTCAACATAATCAATAAGAATAGATTGTGGTTTATCTTTAACAATTTGTTCTTTTTTAAATTCTATTTGCATAATAATCCTTTCCTAATATGTTCTGTTGCTTCTAGCATAAAGAACATATATTTTGATTTTTAGATTATTAATAATACTACTATTCGTTTTATTCATTTCAGCAATTCTGGGCTCAAAAATAAATTGTGAAATTTTAAAAAACATTGAGGCATTCGATTCAATATTTATTTAATTTGTGTTAAACAAATTAATATTTTAATTGAACCGGCACCGCTCAATTTTTTTTACAAGTTTGAAATTTATTTTCTCGCCCAAAAAAATTTTTCAAAAAAAATAAAAAATAAAACCAACACTTGCTCACTGGGGAGTGGCAAGGTTGGTTAAATAAAGAATAGAATTAATATAGTAGGTTCCCTAGTAGGTCTATATATACTAGTTTCCAATTCGCTCCCACCCCAAGAATTACCATTAAATGGTTAGTATAATTTATTAGGTATCACTCCACTTTTTATTTATCCATGCAAGTCCACATGTTCTAGCTACTATTTTTAACAACTGTGTTGTAGTTCACTTTTTTAGTTCCCTAACACGTGTTGATAATAGCGTTAAAGACGGTTATTAAAAATTTTAAAATTTTACAATTACAAAAAAAGACAAGATTATTTCTTGTCTTTTTCCTTGTTAATAATTTTTATTTTATCTTATAAAATCTATATTTTTTAAAATACGTCGAATATAAATTTAAGGGTAAAAGAGAATTTAATTTGTCTATCATCATTTTTAAATGGTAATTTCGGAAATAAGTTACTAATATGATAATTAATTATTTCGTAACTTTGACAACCGCCCAAATTATTTAAAAATGTAATTGATTTAAATAATTATAAAAGTATAGATGGTAATGAATAATGATTTTTTTTAGAAAAAGTACTTATTTATTAGGGAGTAGTTCAATTTTTCTTTTTTTAAGACTCTTATTAGGTTTAAAAATTATTAATATTCCTCATGTTTATGCTGGTAATGGTCAAACTATTTTTATAAGTGAGACAAGATATGAAAATAAGGGACACTTTGCTTATTTATTAGATTTTAAAAGAGAAGAATGTTTAAAGTTTAATAGTTTTAATCAAATTACTATTTTTTTCTCTATTAATAAATGTTATTTAACAATTTTTTTTCCAAAATGAAATGATAATAATCAACTTTTAATTGAAGAAAATATTAATTCTAATACATATTTAAATCAAATGGTATTAATAATTATTGGTGAAGAAAGTTTGTTAACATTTATTTGAAATAATATTACAACATAAATGTAAATATTGATATAATTTAATCAAAAAGAAGTTAGGTAGATAAATGCCAGCAAAAATTAATATTGTAAATATTTACAATGATCATAACTATGACATTAAAAATTTTAATATTTTATCAGAAAAAATTTTAAATGCAGTAGCTATTAAGTTAAAACAGAAAATTACATGGTGTATTGCTGCTATTTTTAATGACGAACAGACTAGTATTGAATTAAATAAAATGTATCGTCATAAAGATTATGTTCCTGATGTTTTATCATTTGGAAATAATGATGATGATTTTCCAAATATTAATATTGATATTAGAGATTTAGGTGATGTTTATATTTGTTATTCAAAGGCAGTAGCGCAAGCACAAGAATATGGCCATAGTTTAATTAGAGAATTATCATTTCTTTTTATTCATGGATTACTTCATACATTAGGATATGATCATCAAAATAGCGTAGAAGAAAAGGTTATGTTTGATTTACAAGATGAAATTTTAAATATTCTTGGTATTACTAGAAAATAAGGGGTGGTATAATGGAACAAGATATAGATTTATTAGTATTATTGAAAAAAGCAAAAGCAATACAAAAAAATGCTTATGCTCCTTATTCTTTATTTAGAGTTGCTGCAATAGTACTTTTGAAAAATAGTAAAGAAGTGTTAGGAGTAAATGTTGAAAATGCTGCATACTCAGTAGGCATTTGTGCTGAAAGAGCGGCTTTGTCACAAGTTATTGCTCAAGGTTATAAAAAAGAAGATATTATTAGTCTATTTTTAATTACTGATAGTGAAACTGTTGGTTCTCCTTGTGGTATGTGTCGTCAATTTATGATTGAAATTATGCCAGAAACATGTCCTATTTATATTAGTAATAAAAATGAAAATAATGATACTAAAACAATTTGTAAAATATTAGTAAAAGACTTATTACCTTTAGCGTTTAAACCAAGTTCATTGAAAGGGAATTAATTTATGAATAATAATTTTAAATCAGGTTTTGTTAGTTTTATTGGTAGAAGTAATGTTGGAAAATCAACTTTATTAAATACCATTCTTCAAGAAAAAAAGGCAATTGTGTCTAATAAACCACAAACAACCAAAAATCAAATTCAAGGTATTTATAATAGTGATGATATGCAAATCATATTTTTTGATACTCCCGGCATTCATAAACATAATAACCAACTTGGACGAATGATGAATCGCGATGCTAATCGCGCCATTAAAGAAACTAACATTATTTGTTTATTAGCGCCATGTAATGAATACATTGGAAATAGCGATAAACATATTATTAAATTATTATCAGAAAGGGTAAATACAACTATTCTACTTTTATTAACTAAGGTTGATTTAGTAACAAAAGAAAAATTAATGGATAAAATTAATGAGTGAAAAGATTTATTACTATTTAAAGAAATAATTCCAATTTCTGCTATAAAAGAAATGAATTTAGATATATTATTGAAAAAACTATATGAGTATTTACCAATTGGTGAAAAGAATCATTTAATCGAAAATAACGATGATGTTTCAGATAATACTTTAATTAAGGAAATTATTCGTGAAAAAATTTTAAATTTAACAGAAGAAGAAATTCCTTATAGTGTAGCAGTATTAATTGAAAGTATTAATTATAATCCAAATACTAATATTACTGATATTAATGCTGTTATTGTTGTTGAACGAGACTCACAAAAAGGAATTATTATTGGTAAAGGAGGTAGTATGATTAAAGAAATTGGAATAAGAGCTAGAACAGATTTAGAAAGTATTTTTGATTCTCATATTATATTAAAAACTTTTGTAAAAGTAATACCTGATTGAAGAAATAATCCTAGAAAATTAAAAGAGTTAGGTTATAGTTAAAATATGTTTAATATTGATACTGGTTTGATTTTAAACATTAACTACATTAAATCAATAAATAATGTTACTATTTTAACATCAAATTATGGTGTTAAAATAGTTTCTTTACCAGAAATAAAAATCAATTTAAATAAATATAGTCTTTTAGATTGTTGAAATTTTGGGAGATTGTCAAAAATCCGGAATAAATTAAATCTATATAGTCTTATTATATTTTAGACAAGAAATAATTTGGATTTTTATGAAATTGTATTTAAATAATATAATTTTTTTAAATTTATTGCAACTAAAATACTTATAATTAAATTTAGTAAGTGCTAAAATTTTAAAGTAAATTAAGGAGAATTTAAAAATGAAACTTAAAAAATTACAGTTATTAACTGTATTAATATTTATTTTAACTATTTTAATTATGATTGCAGGATTATTATTACTAAGTTTATTTCATGGAAAAGAAGTAGTGACTATTAAAAATAATCATTTATTTAAAAATACAAAATCTTTAATTTATGAATATAATGGGTTTAATTTATGAAGTAAATATAGTTGATATTACATATTAACTAATAACAATATTTGCCTTAATAATTTTGGAAGTTATTATATTATTCATAATTTTTATAATTATTCTTTATTATGGTTAAAAGTTGGTATTATCTTTTCTACAATTGTAGTTCCAGTTTTTGTGTCTATAATTTTGTCATTAACATTCTTAATTATTGGTTTAAAAAGAAAAATGAAAAATAATAATTTTTGAGATGCTATTGCAAATTGTGAAATAATAAGTAATTATTACATTCATTAAATTATGTTTCTAAATTTATCTTATTACATTTAAAAATAACCATTTTAATATAAATTGAAATATTATAAGTTCTATTACCAAGCATTTCTTTCAAATATCTAAACCTAATTTTTTACCAAATAATAAACTATTAATTGAACCTAATACTGGATTTGCAATTACTTGACCATAATAAGCACTTGTACCAATCATTGCACAAATTGGACTTATACCAGTTCTTATTAATTTAGTTAAAGTATAATTTGATTGATTTTCTATATTTGGCATTTTTTTCTCCTTTAATTTTCTAATTTTTTAATTGTTACTTTAATTCAACCTTGATATACATCATTATCACCAACTATTAATGCAACATTACTTTCGGGGTCAGAAACAATTATGTGTTTGGATTTAACATTTGGGTATTGTCTTAAAATAATTGCTCTAATATCATTACTTGTATGAATTGCTTTTGGAAATGGTGACAATATTTCAATTTCATCTTTATTTTCAAACAAAGTAGGTAATATTATCATTAATGTTCATCTCCTTGATTACAATATTTTTCACAACAGTTATCACAATATCCTTTATCACATTTTATTGCTTCATCTTCATAACAAAAACACATTAGTCAAATTCTCCATTTTCAATTCTTTCTTTTAAAGAAAAGACATATTCTGTATAAGTTCTATGTGGATTTTTATCATTTATAATTTCATCGATATCTAAAATTAATTTTTCTTTATTCATAATTTAACCTTTCTTTCCTAACTCTTTTATTTTGTTTTTGTTTACATAAGTTATTACATTTATGAGCAAAAACTCTACCATAACCACATTTATTATTCTTTTTAATTTTTATTATCATTATAAAATTCATTACTTTCTAAATATTCTAATATATTTGCATAAGTATCTGCTTTTGATTGAAATCATTTGTCTTCAACTTGATTAAAATTATTATAAAATTCAGATAAAAAAGATACTAATTTTTCTTTATTAATACAATTTTTATGTCTTGATTTATTAATTTCATCAACTTTAATTCTATGTTCTTTACAATATGCTCTACAATATTCATCAAATTGCTCTTCTGTCATATTTTCACATTGTCTTTGTCTTTGTTCATTTTTAATTTCATCATAATGTGGTTCATGAATAAATGGATGGGTTACACTTTATTGGACACTAATTACATAGACAAGTGAACAAATTAGTTAAAAGAAAGGAATTATAATTATGGTCACTATTAACTCATATTCAGATGAATTTAAAAAACAAATAGTAGCTTTATATCAAAGTGGCAAATCAGTATCTTGCCTTGTTAAAGAATACAATGTTACAAGAGCAGCTACTTACAATTGAATTAAGCAATTTACTAATTCAGGTAGTTTTAAAACTAAAGATAATCTTTCAGATTTAGAAAAACAATTAATTCAAGCAAATAAAGAATTAAAACAGTTACGAATGGAAATTGATATTTTAAAGCAAGCAGCACTAATAATAGGCAGAAAGTAGAGATTATTGCAAATAATAAATCTAAATATAAAATTCGCACAATGTGTCATTTTTTAAAACTCTCTAAATCAACATATTATTTTAATTTAAAGAAAAAAAATAAAATTCAAAATAATATTTATGAACAAGCTGTTATTAGTGCTTTTAAAGAAAATAAAGAAGTTTATGGTACTAGAAGATTAAAAGTCATACTAGCAAACCAAGAAATTTATTTATCACGCAGAAAAATTAAAGAAATTATGAATAAGCATAATTTAATATCAAAATACACTAAATTATCATTCAAAAATTATCATAATAAAGTCAATGATAGTCAAATAACCAATCTTGTTAATAGAAACTTTAATAATAGAATTAAAAATGAAGTTATTGTTAGTGATTTAACTTATGTTCAAGTTAATGGTAAATGAAACTATATTTGCCTATTAATCGACCTATTTAACCGCGAAATTATTGGACATAGTGTTGGAGTTAAAAAAGATGCATCATTAGTATATCAAGCATTTATGCAATCAAATCACTGTTTAAAAGATATTGAAATATTTCATACTGATCGCGGTAATGAATTCAATAATAAAACTATTGATAAACTTTTATTAGCTTTCAACATAACTCGATCTTTAAGCAAAAAAGGATGTCCTTATGACAATGCTGTTGCTGAAGCAACTTTTAAAACTTTCAAAATTGAATTTATTAATGATAAAAATTTTACATCATTAATCCAATTAAAATTAGAATTATTTGATTACATCAATTGATATAACAACATAAGAATTCACAGTACTCTAAACTACCTAACTCCAATTAGTTATCAAAAACAAATGTCTACCAAAAAATAGTCCTAAAAAGGGTTGCCATTCCAATTATTAGTTTCACTTGAATATATAACCATTCCATTATTACCAATTCCAGCAGGGTCAATTCCAATAATTAAGTCATATTGCATTAATTAAGTTAACCTCTAATAACCGTTTTAATAATTTCTAAATCACAATTACATCAACAATATTTACATTCTTCAATAAATTCTTTATGACCACAAACTAAATTATCTTTTTTTAAATCATCAATCAGTTTAATTAGCCCTATTTTAAATTCAATATCATCACTGTCTGGTATGCAAATCGTTCCTCTTTTAGTTAAATATTCTTTATCCATATTTATACCTCCTACTTAACTTAATATTTAAAATACAGTCATAACAAATTGCTTTACTATTTTTATCTCTTAAAAAATATTTTCTTGTTTTTATATCATTAGTATTAAAGAATAAATAATCTAATTTATTTTGTTTACATGTTCAACAAAAATACTTTTTCATTATGATTTGAAATTCCTTTCCTAATATGTTCTGTTGCTTCTAGCATAAAGAACATATATTTTGATTTTTAGATTATTAATACTACTACTATTCGTTTTATTCATTCCAGTAATTCTGGGCTCAAAAATAAATTATGAAATTTTAAAAAACATTGAGGCATTCGATTCAATATTTATTTAATTTGTGTTTAACAAATTAATATTTTAATTGAACCGGCCCCGCTCAATTTTTTTTAAAATTTCATAATTTATTTTTGAGCCCAAAAAATTTTTCAAAAAAAATAAAAAATAAAACCAACACTTGCTCACTGGAGAGTGGCAAGGTTGGTTAAATAAAGAATAGAATTAATACAATAGGTCCCTACAACAGGTCTATATATACTAGTTTCCAATTCGCTCCCACCCCAAGAATTACCATTAAATGGTTAGTATATTTTATTAGGTATCATTCCACTTTTTATTTATCCATGCAAGTCCACATGCTAGCTACTATTTTTAACAACTGTGTTGTAGTTCACTTTTTTAGTTCCCTAACACGTGTTGATAATAGCGTTAAAGAGGGTTATTAATTATTAACTTTCTCCTACTTGGTCACTGCGTGTAGTAGATATTTAAAGGGTGCTAATAATAAAAAATTTTAAAATTTTACAATTACAAAAAAAGACAAGATTTTTATTCTCGTCTTTTGTCATTTATTTTTAATTCAAGGGTTAAAAAAATTAGGAAGTTATTTTTATAATATATTATATTGAATAAAATTTGTTAAATTTGTTATTCGCCCTTAATTTTTTACTTAGAAAATTAAAGTAATTATTATTTTTAAATAACCTTATTAATTTGATTTTTTGTTTTATATTCAACAAATATTTTTTGAAAAAGAGGATCTGTTAAAACATTATTTAATACTAGTTGTTCATATGTTTCATAGTTGTGATTTCTTTGTACATAATATGTTTCATAAGCAAATAAGTGCATAATCATATTACCAATGGTAGGATTACTTTCTTTGTTATTTTTTCAAAGTATTTTTTGTAGTTTAATACCGTGTTTTTTAAATAACATATTCATTGAATGTTTTATTTTATGTGGTCTAGTTAATATTAATTTTTCAATGGCACTACTAATATTAAGACCATTAGCAAATATATCATCTAAACTATGAATAAAATTTCTCAATTGAATTAATTCAAGATCTTCAAATAATTGTTCATTATCTTGCAAATTTTTTTTCATTAATAACATTTTAACATGACTATCATTTTGTTCAATATAAATAGGAATTTTAATCATATTAGTGAAACTTCTAATGATTGGAATTAATTCTTGTTTAAATTGATAGCCTAAATGGTAGTGAATTATAAAAAATAATAATAAAAGATTTTCATATATTTTATTTAAATTCAAAAAGGTAAGTGATTTTTTATGTTCATCTATTGTTTTAATAAATGACTGATGGAATTGAGTGATAATATTAATAATATCTTGTGAAGTATTTTCCAAACATACGTTTTTAAAATTGGTAAGTATAGTTTTTTTATATATAAGATTTGCATTATTAAATTCTTTTAAAGCATTTTTATAATAATCTGTTGTGAATGTTTCTGAAAGTTCTTTTTGTAAACTATTAATTTTTTCTTCATCACAAAGAATAACTGCATCTTGATAGTTTAAAAATAAAACAATTCAATTTATACACATTTTTTTTTGATCAACAGTTAAATTTGTATCAACGAAACATTGGAATAAAGCACCGCCAGTTTCAATGATACACTCATCAGCTGTTTTGTTAATTAACATTATTTGGCACCTAACTTTCTTTTTTTGTAGTTTTAATAATTTAATTAAAAAGTGTTTTAAGGTCAACTATTTTCTTTAATATTCTATCATTATAAATGACTTTTTTTAAATTTTAGTAAAAATTACCAATTTTAATATTTTTTAAACAAGTTAAAAAATATTATTAACTTTAAATTCTAAAATGTTATTTTTAAAATTATTTAATGATTTTAAAGTAGGTTATTATTATTATATTTATATAACATCAACATATACTTTAAAATTGAAGTAATGCTCATATTTTATCTCAAATTCTTTATACAAGGGAGTCTAATAATTTTTAAATAAGTATAATTTGTTATGCAAGTTTTTTATAAACTTTTATATTTTTTCTAATTTTTTAAATATTAATTTTATAATCAAAAACTTAGTTAAACACTTATGGGACAAGATGTGATAGTGTGAATCTTGTATTCTTATTCTAACACATAATATTTGAAACTTCTTCTTTTTGGAAATTATTATTAATTGTAAAAAAAACTTTAGTATTAGCGATAATTATTGGTTAAAAGCATTTTTTACTATAAATTAATTATAAAATAGATTATTAAAATCGTAGTATTTTGACTTTAATAAGAGTAAAAAACTAATTTTATGAAAAATAAATAAATTTTGTAAAACAAAAAATAATATGTACAATATAATTATTAAGTTTAATATAAGTTTTTTACCCATTGCTTTTTTTAAGTAAATGGGTTTATTAATAAAAAAAATAAGAGGTAAAGAAGAATGATAAATGATTTAGTTAATATAAATAAGTTTATAAAAAGTTTAAATACAAATAATATTAATAGTATAGATTTGATGCAACAATATTATTATCATGAAATAAGAGAAAATATAGAAATATATAATGAATTAATTGAAAAATTAAACAATATTTTTTCATTATTTAATATAACTATAGAAGAAGAACAAAAATATAATAATTTTTTTATTTTTTTAAAAGAAGAAATAATAAAAACTAAGAAAAAATATCAGGAAAATTATAAATATGAAATAGAACAAATTGCCAAAATTTTAGATCAAAATCAACAAACTATTGATAATTGTTTAGTAGTCAATAATAAATATAGTAATATTATTACAAGTTTAAATAATAAAAAAATTAGTAAATGAAAAAATAATTTTTTAAAAATTATTACTTTTGGTTTTTGAGATTGAAATAAAAAAATAACAGTTCAACAAGAAGAATTAGAAAATTATAAAATTAATAATGAAGAATTGATAAAAGCGAAAGAATTAGAAAATGAAAAACTAAAAGAAGAAAAAACTACTATTTTGATTGAAAAACTAAAGAAAAATATGTTTGAAATAACTAGTGTTCTTGCAGAAGTTGACATTTTAGAAGAAGAATTTAAAAAAATGCTCAGTGAAAAAACTAATAATGAACCTGAATGTGAAATTGCAGAGGAAGCAATTGAAGTACTAAGTAAAAAAAAGAAGGTCATTTTGTTCACAAGATAGTGGTTTTGACTCAAATGCAAGTAGCGATAGTGAAGAATCTTCTTATCCAGAAAAATTAAATCCATTTATTAATGATGATGATGTAAGTTCTCAATCAACCAGTATTTTTAGTAAACCAATTTTGCCAAAAATATAAATAGATAAATGTAGTTATTAAAATTAACAATTATTTTAATAATTAAATATTAATAAATAAATTATTTAAATACTTATATCAGTAAGTGTTTTTAATAAAAAAACTTATTTATTTAGAAAAAATATGTAACTTAGTAAAAATAAAGAAATTATTATTTTAAAATCTTTTTATCTGTTAAGTATTTTAACTTGACATCATTATGTGAATAAGATATTATTAAAAAGGTTTATTTGCCACAAATTAATAGAAGGAGGTAATTTATGGTTAAATTACGCTTAATACCAACAGGAAAAAGTAAATCAGTGCAACCTAGTTACAGAATTGTTGCGATTGATGCAAGAACAAAACTTAATGGTAGATATATTGATAAATTAGGTACTTATAATCCAACAAGCAAAGAAAAACAAGTAACTATCGATGAAGTAAAAGCATTAAAATTTTTATCAAATGGTGCTCAACCAACAGAAACTGTTCGTAGTTTATTATCAACAGAAGGAATTATGACTAAATTTCATAATTTAAGACAAGAGAGAAAAAGTAGCAAACCTAAAAAAATAACAAAAAAAGTTACTGTAAAAAATAAAAAAACTGCTACTACTAATTCTATTAAAAAAGAAGAAGCACCTGCTACTTAATATTAAAATATGCTACAAGTGATTAATTAATATGTATGTAACATTGTTAGAACATTTAATTGAACCAATTTTACTTGATAAAATTTGTGAAGTTGAGATTCGCGAATTAGTAGAAAAAAATCACTATGATTTAATATTAATGGTACCAAAATCATTAATATCAGTATTGATTGGTAAAAAAGGAAATACTATTCGTGCATTATCAACAATTATTGAAAGTAAAGCATATTTAGAAAATAATACTATTAAATTAGTAATTAATGAGTTTTAAGATGAAATATTTAGAATTAGGTACTATTGTTAATACTCATGGTCTTATTGGTGAAGTTAAGGTTTTATGTAATTATTATGGTAATAAATTTTCATGAAAAGAAAAAACAACAGTTTATTTAGAAGAAACTAAACAACTAACACCTTTAATTATTTCAAGAGTAAGAAATCATAAGCAGTTTTTATTATTAACATTTGAAAATTATAATACTATTGAGTTAGTAGAAGGTATGAAAAATAAAAATTTAGTTATTAATACTGAAGAAATAATTAATGACAACTTACCTTGATTTTATGAAGATATTCTAAATTATGAAGCATTTGATGCTAATAATAATGCTTTTTTAGGAAAAGTTATTGCTTTCTTAGATAATAATCATCAAGGTTTATGAGAAATAAAAATGACTAATAAAAAAACCTTTTTTATTCCTAATAATAAAGTATTTATTAATAAAATTAATAAAGAAGAACAAAAAGTTTATTTTAATATTATTGAAGGATTAATTAATAATGACTAAAAACCAATTCACAATTATAACTTTATTTCCCAATGCTTTTAATGATTTTATGCAAACATCAATTATCAAACGAGCTATTACTAAAAAACAAATTAGCATTGATATTATTGATATTAGAAATTTTGCTAATAATAAACACCAACAAGTTGATGATGCTCCTTATGGTGGTGGCAATGGTATGGTTTTACAAGCAATGCCAGTAATTAATGCTATTAATAGCGTAAAACTTAAATATCCTGAGGCTAAAACAATTTTACTTAGTCCACAAGGTCAACAATGAAATCAACAATTAGCTTATAAATATAGTCAAAAAAATATTAATTATATTTTAGTTTGTGGTCATTACGAAGGTATTGATGAACGCATTATGTCTTATATTGATGAAGAGATTTCAATTGGTGATTATGTATTAACTGGTGGTGAATTACCAGCAATGGTTATTATTGATTGTATTACTAGGTTAATTCCTAATGTTATTCAACATCAATCTCATCTTAATGATTCTTTTAATAATTCATTATTGGATTATCCAACATATACAAGACCAGAAGAAGTATTAGGTATGAAAGTTCCAGAGGTTCTAATTGGTGGTCACCATGAAAAGATAGCAGAATATCGTCATCAACAAGCATTAATTAATACTTATAAAAAAAGAATTGATTTATTTAAAAAATATCAATTATCTGCAAAAGATAAAATAATAATTGAAGAATATAAATCTTCACTTAAAAAAAATAAACGAAAGGAGAAATAAAACATGCAAAATGCAATTATTAAATTAGTTAGTGAAAGTCAACTAAATCATAATCTTCCTAATTTTAAATCTGGAGATACAATCCAAGTATTTTCTAAAATTAAAGAAGAAAAAAAAGAACGTATTCAAATGTTTGAAGGGGTAGTTATTGCTCGCAAAGGTTCAGGAATTACGCAAAATGTTATTGTTCGTAAAACTGTTGGTGGTAAAGGTGTCGAAAAAACATTTGCTTTACATTCACCATTAATTGATAAAATTAATGTTATTCGTAAGGGTAAAGTAAGAAGAGCACGTATTTTCTACTTACGTAAATTAAGCGGTAAAGCTGCTAGAATTAAAGAAATTAAAACAGTAAAACCTGTTAAATAATAATTAAACCACCGTTATTAAAATCAATGGTGGTTTTCTAAATTGATATAAAATAATAATAAAATGTATTAAAGGAGTTAAAAAAAATGCCTAATGAAAGTACCCATAATCAAATTCATTGATTCCCTGGTCATATGATGAAAGCCATTAAAGCAATTGAAACTAAGTTACCAATTATTGATGTTGCAATTGAAGTTTTAGATGCACGAGCACCATTAGCAACAAAAAGTACTTTATTAGATCGTTTATTAGAGAAAAAAATAAGAATTATTGTTCTTAACAAAGTTGATTTAGCAGATGATAATTTTACTAAAGAATGAGTTATTTTTTTTGAAAGTCAAGGTTTTTCTGTTTTATTGGCAAAATTATTAACTACAAAAATGAAACCGCAGTTATTAAATTTAATTACTAAATTAATGGAGCCACAAATGGAAAAACAATTGGCAAAAGGTATTGTTAATCCAAAAATTAAGGTATTAATTATGGGATTACCAAATACGGGGAAATCAACATTTATCAATAATTTATTACAACGTAAAGTAACACAAACTGCTAATATACCTGGTGTTACTAGAGGTCAACAATGAATTAAATTAAATCCAACGATTGATTTGTTAGATAGTCCTGGTATTTTACCACCAAAAATGAATGATCAAAAAGTAGTAATGATTTTAGCTTTAATTAAAGCAATTCCTGTTAAACATTTATTTTTAGAAGAAATGGCTAATTTTGCTTTAACCTTTTTACTTGAGAATTATGATGAAAGATTAGTAAAATATTATAATATTAATTTTGAAATTAAAAATATTAATGATGAAACATTATTTCTTTATTTTAAGAAATTAGCACAAAAATATCATTTAAAATTGGCTAATGATGAAGATAATACTCATCGTGCCATGAATTTATTTATTAATGATTTACAAGTAGGGAAATTAGGATTAATTTCATTTGAAATACCACCTAAGATTTTAAAACATGAAAAGTAGTTTACGATACGAAATTGATAATTATTCATCAGGAACATTAATTGCTGGTTTTGATGAAGTGGGAAGGGGAGCTATTGCAGGACCAATTGTTGTTGCAAGCGTTATTCTTAAACTAAACTTTAATCATCCTTTAATTAAAGATTCAAAACAATTATCAACAAAACAACGAATAGCAATGTATCAAATTATAATTGATAATGCACTAACAGTTGCTGTTAGTATTAAAAGTCATCAATTTGTTAATATTCATAATCCTAAGCAGACTAGTATTTTAGCAATGATAGAAGCATTTAATAAATTAAAAATAGTACCTGATGTGTGTTTAGTTGATTTTGAAAAACCACAATTTCCTAATTTTCTAGGAAAAGTTGAAGCAATAGTTAAAGGTGATCAAAAATCACTTAATATTGCTAGCGCTTCGATTATTGCTAAAGTAGTAAGAGATAAAATTATGATTAATTATGATACTAAATATCCTAATTATGGGTTTAAAAATCATAAAGGGTATTATACAAAAAATCATCAGATAGCATTACAAAATTATGGTATTTGTGATATTCATCGTATTAGTTGTGCGCCCGTTAAAAAATATAGTGGGATTATATAATAGAGAAACTTTTATTATTACAATTATTTATTGGTAATAAGTTATTATCTAATTTATTTATATCTGTTGCTAATAATTTATTATTTTGAATATTAAAAATTTCTTTAATTGGTTTAGTTCCTTGATTTATTAAAATATTTTTAAATGATTGAAGGCCATGTTTTTGTAAATTCTTTTCTAATTGGCTTGTAGGTGTTTTAATATTATAGGCAACTTCTAAATAAAAGAATCTTTTTTGAAAGTCATGGTCAAAATCTTGATATTTTTTATAGATTTTTTCTATTTTATTTATTATATTTTTATTTAATATTTTTTGAAAGGCATTATTGTTAATAATGTCTTTGCTAATATTTTCTAATAAATAGTGTAGTGGAAATAATTCAGTAGAATAACTAGTAACATTTTTATATGGTAATAATAAGTCATTGATTATTTCTTTTTTAATATTGTATTTTTGTCTAATTTTATTAGAAGTTTTAATTATATTTATTTTAAAACAAAATTTATTATCTTTATTATCAATTACTAACATAGTTGAAAATATTTCTTTATATATTTTTTTTAACATTTTATTTTTCCTTTTTTATTTGGATATTTAATTTAATAAAAATCCTAATATAGAAAAATAGCTATATTAGATATATACATTTATTAAATTAAAATAATTATATCTAAAAATATGAAATAATACTATTTATTTTTTATTATTGCTTTTCTTCATAATTATGGACAAATCTTATTGAGATTTTTAATTTAATTTTTTTGAAATAAACTTATATGTTTATTAAATTTTCTAGTTCTGTTATAATTAAACTATATTAATTTAAAGTAAAATAGTTTTTAATTTATAATTTAAGATAGTCAGGGGAATTATAATGACAAAGAAATTCGGTTATAATTTACTAACATTTGTATATTTTTCAAATCAACGTCGCGGTACTGCTAAATTAGTTTTGAAAAAAAGTACATGTAAACATATTATTAAAATTTACAAGAAAAATAAAAATTTACAAATAAGTGATAAGGTAAGATTATTATCTAATTTTTTAAGTAGTAATATTGTTTCTAAAATTTCAGCTTTAGCAGAAGAATCTTCAATACCATATACTTTGATTGATGAAATAGTTTTTGTTATTCTTGAACAATGAGAACTATTTTTACAATGAAGTAAAAAAATAACAAATGCTCTTATTATTACTGTTAATAAAAATCTAGAATTTAGCGCTGATTGAGTAGGTAATGAGAATATTTTTGCAGAGTTAATAACCGAATATACTATTAATTATAAAGAATTAGGAATGAATACCATTATTTTTAATAATGGTTTTTCTTACGAAAGAGATGGTATTAAGTATAGTGATAATGGTATTGCTAAAATTATTTTAACACCATTTTTATGAAAACAATTAGATAAATTAAATAATAGTTTTGAGATATCGCAATATTTAAGGAATGAACAAATATTTTGTTATCTTTCTTTAGAACCAAATTCTGATAAAATTTTAAATTATGCTTTTGAACAATTGGCAGTTTTAATTTTTAATAATAAAAAATATGTTAATGATGCTTTTCTTAAGTTTAAAGTAGGTGTTGTTTTAGAATTTGAAGCAGTAGTGCATGAACAATTTCAATTAAAACAAATCTCAGCAATGAAAATTAATAGCGAAGAATTAAAATAATATATATTATTTTGAAGTAAAAATTAAGGTAATACTAGTCTAGTATTACCTTAATTAATATATTTTAGAAAAGTTGAATAATAATTTTATGCTAATCATATCATTATTATTTTACTATTAATTGTTTATTCTTATTATTATTGTTGACTTTAAAGAAATAGTTTCTTGGTTTTTTACTAAAGCAATAGAAAGTGTTAGTTCATCTCCGTCTGTTAAATTATTTGGACGAGGTATTCCTGTTCTTTCAAAATTTATAACATTAAATTTTGCTTTTCAACCAACCAATTGTTCAAAGTTATTAAATTTAATAGCTTTTTCAGTTCTGCTTTTGCTTATTAATGGTACTTCTGTTTTATCTTTTAATCATTTATTAACAGTTTCTTCTAATTTATAACCCGCTTGGAAATACTCAATAGAACTTCCTTCATAAACAAATTCATTATAACTTAACTTAGCAAGAGTATCACTTGCAAAAATATTAAATAAAGCATCAGTTCCAGTCATTACTTTTACTGTATATTTATCCCCTAAATTTGTTTTACCATCTTCTTTAAAGAATTGTAAATTATATGTCCCATCACCAACTACAAGTTTTTCATCATCATTTGGTTCTACAAATTTACTAGTAGAAACTTTTATATTAGATATTTTATTTTTAATTTTAGCAACTTCCGCTGCATCAAAAGTACCATCTTCAGGTGTTCTTTCTGATGTTAATTTCTGTTGTAAAACAGATTTTAAAAAATAGAAACTGTCTTTATCTTTAGCTTTGGCTTGACCAGTAGTTGCCTCTTTTTCTAATAATTTAGTAACCAAAATATCGGAATTATCAATTCAGAAAAAGGATGTATCTTTTTCTCAATTAAGTCTAATAGTTTTTAAACCGTTTCCTTCATCATTTGTTAAACCTAAATTTATTGATACTTGATCTAGTAATATTTTTACCTGATCTTCTTTGTTGTTACCACAAGCTATAACAGTAGTTACTGGTACTGTTGTTATGACACTAGCACCTAATAACTTTAATAAAGTTCTCATATTCCTCATTTTTCTCTTAACCTCCTCAGTTAAATCTAGAATAGATGTGAGAAATTATCTTCAATAATCTTATGTAAAACATATTATTTTAAATAACTCACTAACACTATTATAATACATAAAAAAAATTTTATTTTTTTTTTACACCTTTAAGAGTGTATTTGTAAATTATTAATAGTAAAATTAAATAAAAAAAACACTTATAATTTTAATTTTTAATATATTTTTATTATATTAAAAATTAAAATTATATTAGTATTTATTGTTATAAAGTAATATCTGAAAAAAATAAAAATAATAAAGTATAATATTTCTATAAATAAAAAAATATAAGTTTTTGACCTATTGTTTAAGTTTTAAGCAAGTAGGTTTTTTATTTTGAAAGGGGAAAAATATGAATTTAAAATCTTTACTATCTGAAATAAAATTTGATTATAAAGAAATTATAGAAATTTTTAGAAAAATAGCAGCAAAAAAGGAAAATATTAAATCATTATGAGATGAATTAAGTAAGTATAAACAGCAATTACAGAAAGAAAAAAGTGATGATAATATTAACCAAAAATTATTAATTATTTATAAAGTTTCTGCTTTTGTTGAAGAAATGTTGTTAAATTCTTATCAATCAACAGAATATGATCCTGCTACTGGAAAAATAATTAAAGACAGTAAAATGAGTGAAAATTTTGTAAATGATTGAAATAATATTAATAAAATATTAGAACAAATTTTTTTACCAGAAGATGAAGTTGTAGAAATTTCAGAATTAGCAGATGATCAATTAAGTCTACTAAATAATGAACAAACGCAAACAAATCGTGAAAGTGAATGTTTTCCCAAATACTGTTTAATTTTATAAAAATGAAATAAAAAATAAAAAAACTTTTCTCTAATTAGAGAAAAGTTTTAATTAACATAGTGCTTTAAATTCTACTAAAATATTGATTGAGGTAATAAAGTTCCAATACTTAACATTATTAAGGCAAAGACAGTAATACCAATAGTATATGGTCAAATTGCTCGATAAAAACTTGTTAGGGGAACTTTAGCAATGGCAAGTCCTGCCATCATTACACCTGCACTTGGTGCAAATAAATTAATTCAACCACTAGCCATAACAAAAGTAGTAATCATTCCTGAACCTAATCCTAAAGGAATTACTATTTTTGAAACAATAGGGAAAACGGCTTTTGCAAATCCTGATGTTGAAGGAATAACAAAGGCAATCAAAAGAAAAGCAAAAAAACCAATAATAACAATAGCAAATCTTGGTAATTTATCAATACTTTGCAATTGTCCAACAACAACATGTTGCATTCCTGAATGTTGTAATGATCAGCCAATTCCACCAGCAACAGCAATTATTAAAGCAACACCTAATAATTCTGAAGAACCACTAATAAAATTACGAACATATTGTTCTTCGCCTTTTCAATCAATTGCTGCAATGATAATTGAAACAAAGAAAAATAAGAAAGCTAACATTTCAATGTTTCAGTCACCAAATGCATTAATTTGACTTGTGAAATATGGAAAATATTTAATTAATGTATTGTGAAAATCATCAAAAATAGTTGTTCCTGTAATTTTACCTCATGGAATAATACAAAGCACCATAATTAAAAATGTTAATCCAAATAGTGCTAAAATAATTTTACGACGTTTAGTAAATTCAGGTATTTCTTCTTTATTAATAAATTCTTCATGATGCTCGCTATGTAAGTGAAAAACAACTGATTTTTCAGGATTACGTTTAACACGGATTGCATATCACATAACAAAAGCAATAGTACCGATAGTTGCTAAAAATCAACAAATTAAACGTCAGATGATTCCATCACCAGGATTTAAACCACTAGCTTGTGAAGCTGTAGCAATAGCAAAGGGATTAAGTGTTGAAAACATAACACCAACACCAGCACCCAATAAAATCATTAATACAGCTGTAACAACATCAAAACCAGCAGCTAACATTGCTGGAATAATAATTAAATAGTAAGGAATAGTTTCTTCACACATTCCTTCAACTGTTCCACCAATCGATAGGATAGTCATAATTGAAGGAATAATTCAAATTTCTTTTCCGTTTAGACGTTTAACTAAACGACCAATTCCTGCATCTAGTGCACCTGATTTCATAACTATGCCAATATATCCACCAATTACTAAAACAAAAACAATAATATCACTGCTACCAATGAAACCTTTAATTGGAGCCAAAAATAAGTCCATGATACCTAATGGCCCACCGTCTTGTCAAGGGTTATCGGTGCTTACAGGCTTTGATTCATCTTCTAATCATTTACCTGTTGTTCCTGGAATCCAAGAAATAATGATAATTAGAGCAATAATAAAGAATAAGACTGTAATTGCTGTTGGCATTTTAAATGGAAATAAACGAAATTTTTTCTTTTTGGTAATTCCCATATATGATTAATACCTCCTTCTTTATTTTTTTAAAAGTATTATTATATAATACACTATTTATCATGTAGAATAAAAGATGTTTAAGCTTATTTTTTAAAATAACTTATTAAAAAAGTAGTATTTTTATTTAAGTAACACTATTATAATAATAGTTTTTAAAAAAATGTTATTTTTTTATTAGTATTATTTGAAAATTTAATTAAATATTAGTAGTATTTTAAAATAAAATTAGTTATTATAAATTACATATATTTTTTTATTTTTTTGATTTTATTGACTATTTTATTAATTAATGAAATCACTTTAAAGGTATATAATTATTATAATTGAAAGGAGAATATTATGTTAAAACTTTTTAAGAAAAAAGAAAGGACAAATCATAAATTAACTTTATCAGAATTAGTCTGGTTTGGTTTTAATTATACTGTTGGAATTACTTTTACTGCTAACTTTGCAATTTTAATTAATAAAGATAGTTTAAATTTAGGTTCTCATATGATTTGAATTTTTTTAGTAGAAGGATTAATTGCAGGAACTTGTGCTTGAGCTTTTTCAAGACTTTCAAGAGTACATCCGGGTAATAATGGTGCTGCTTATATTTATGTTAGAAGTAGTTATGGTCGCTTCTGAGGTTGATTAATTTCTTTTTTACAGTATGCTACTTTACCTGTTATAGTTAGTTCACAAATTGTATCAATGATTAGAATTAACTTTACTGATCCATCTTCTTTTTTATATGCTAATTGAGGAGTATGACAACATTTAGGATTAGATTTGATTGGAATTCTAATTTATGGTTTAGCTTCTTGTGTATTATTTTTAGGAATGGCTGCATTTAAAAAATTTGTGAATATTTCTAGTTATTTAAAATGAGGAACAACTTTTTTATTAATCATAGCAACTATTATATTATTTGTGATGGCAGGAACTTCAAATTGAGATATGACTACTTCTCATCAACAATTAACTGCCAATAACTTTTCACAAGCTTTTGTCATGTGTTTCTTTTTCTTTTTAGGATTTGAAACCTATTCAACAATTGGTAAAAATGTTAGAAATCCTGAAAAAAATATTAGTCGTTCATTAGTTATTGTTATGATTTTATCTACTATTTTTTATATGGCAGTAACAATTCTTATGATTGGTGCTGTTGCTGGCAATTTTTCAGATAATCCCAACTTAAGTATTTTTAAAATTTTAGGTGATAAAGCTCATGCACAATGATTAGGAATAATTGGTATCCTTGTAATGTTAATTTGTACTATTTCATTAAAGTCTAATGCTGGAATGCAAAATGCTTTATATAGTGGTGCTATTTTAGAACCATTATCTGTTGAAGGGTATATTTCACCTAAATATAAAGAATTATCAAAAGATAACATTCCGTTTAAAGCTTCTAGATTAAATTTAATTATTACTTTTTCTTCAGCTTTTGTATGATTAATTTTACCTGATATTATTGGAGTAATAGTTGATACGTTACATCCTGTTTATAAGGATGGACAATTAGTTTTAAGTTCGATTGTTAATTATGGAACATTAACTGCTGAAGCCGGTATTATTATGGTTATTATTTATGTTTTTGTACTTTCCATTGCAATTAAACTGTCTATAGAAAAGAAATTGAAAAAAAATATTTTTGAAATTATTATTTGACTTGCAGCAACACTTTTCTTAGTTTGACAATTTGAAGAATGATTAAGATCTTTAATCAATAGTTTAATTTCAGGAGCAAATCTTATTGGTAAAGGTGGAACTGATACTACAAAAGGAATATCTGATATAACTTCTAATGTTTTACAATTAGTTTATTTAATTGCTAGCATTGCATTTGCTCTAATTTGATACTTTGCTTATTATAAACCAATGCAAAGAAAAAGAGCACTTACAAATCCTAAATTACAAGAAGAATTGGATAGCGAATTTAGAGTGAAAGATGATTGACCTTTTGTTGCAAAAAATCTACAAAATGAAATTGAAAATTATTTAGTACGTAATGTTTTAATTAATGGTGATGATAAAAACCCTAATTATATAATTGCTAAAAATGTACGTAAAGAATTATTGATGTCAGAAGGCGAATGGCGTGAAGATGAAGAATAAAAAAAGTTTAAAAATGTATTAGTTATAATAACTAATACATTTTTAGTATTTATTATTTTTGACAAATTTTTATAGTAATATTAAAGGTGTTAATAATGAATATTTTTTTATATTATTATAAAGTATATTGATGGTAGAAAGTAAAATATGATGTATAATGTTAATTGGATTCATTTCAATATTATGTTTAGAAGTAATTCTAAATTGTGGTTATTGTATTTGTAGTTCAAAAGTCATATTATTGGAGGTACTATATATGAATATGAAAAATATATTAAGATTAATGGGTGCATTAACATTAACAACAGCAGCTACTACTTCAGTTGTTGCTTGTGGTGATAAAGCTGGTGTAGCCATGAACGTAGAAGTATCAAAACAATTAGGGTTAACAGATGATAAAGGAGAAGGTGTACAAGCAGCTTCACTTGATACAACTGTCAAGGATAATGTTACTTGAACTGTTGATGCTTTAAAAACACCAATTAAAGCTAGTGCATTATTAGGAGAAGATAATAAAGCTGCTAATCAAGCATGTGCTGATTTTCTTACTGGTAAATTAAAACAAACAGCTACAGATGGAAAATTTAATAAAGAAGAATTAGAAAAAATTACTGGTGCAGTTACTGATTTTAAACCAGAATTAGCTAAAATGGATGATGGTAAAGATTATGCTATTACTGGTGGTACTTTTAATTTCCAATTTAAAAAAGGTGAAGAGGCACTTGGTGATGTTTATGGTATTAAGTTAAAAGCTGATAAAACAAAAGGTGTTATTGCTGCTGCTCTTACTACAATAGCTGCTGAAATTAAAATAGTAGATACTGATGTTACTACAAATCAAAAAATTATGTTTGTAGATGGTACTATAATTCCAGAAACTGCAAAAAAACCAGGAGAACCAATACAAATTAAAGGAGAATCAGATCAAGTAAAACAGTTTACTGCTTTAAATACTCTAACTGCTTTAAAAATTGGGGCAAATTTAGGAACAATTACTGCTGCTGGTGATGCTTGAGCTGCTGGTGATAAATTAGAAATAACTTATAAAACTGGTGATGTTACTTTTGAAGCAAAAACTGAATTAACACTTGCATAATTTTATAAAATAAAAATAATATTAATACTCCTTTTAAATTAAAAGGAGTATTTTATTTTACAAAATGTTTATTTTTTTCATATTTTTAAACATTATAAACATATAAATATTGGATAACTTATTATATGATATTATATTTGGAAAAAAGTAACTAAGTTGTTAATTTATAGTTATTATAATAAGTTTAAATAATATTATTGGAGGTATATGTGAATATGAAAAATATATTAAGATTAATGGGTGCCCTTGCATTAACAGCAGGAGCAACTCCTTCAGTTGTTGCATGCGGTAATAATGGTTCAAATATTCCTAATAATCCGCAATTAAATGGCAAATATGCAGAATTATTAGGATGATATAGTGATGAAAATACAAGTATAATTGATGAAGTAATAAATTTTGATAATCTTGGAACTTGTATTATCACTACTGACTCTACTAATCTTATTAAAGATAAGTTGTTTAAAGAAAAGTTATTAGTTGAAGGTTCTACTGATGGTAAATGGAAAGCAAAAAATACTGATTCTGCAACCTTTTTAAGGGAATTGGGATTTACATCTGGTAATCAAGATAATGATTATTCAGAACCCGATGTTGATGCTATTACCAATTTAATTGTAACAATTAAAACTGCTGCTCCAGGTGAAATATCAGTTGCTGACACAACTGACTTTAAAGTAGCGGATGGTATTTGTCAAATTGATATTATGAGTAGCAAAACTGCTGCTAAGCTTGTTAAATCTTATAATATTAATATAAAGGCAGCAAATTTAAATGTTTCAAAGGTAATAACAAGTAATATTATAAAAGAACCTTTAAATGATTTAAAACTAACTGCTGATCAAGGATTCAAGGTCGATCAGCCAACTTCTGGTTTTAAATTAAAGTTTACTGATGAATTAAACAAAACAAAGTTTGAGTCTTTACTTAAAGTATTAAATACATCTTTTACAAATCATTTTTTTAGTTCACCTACCGGCACAGAAGAAATAAAAACTTTTAATGATGGTGAACCCGCATTTTTACAGTTACATTTTGATAGTGTTATTCTTGCACAAAAAATGGCTGTTGGAACTCCAGGCAAATAATAAATTTTCTAATTAATATAAATTAAATTTAAATCTATAATAAAATAATATATTTTATTATAGATTTACTTTATTTCTAAATAATTTAGTTGTAAAATTAAATAAGAACTAATACTTGATTTCTTAAATCTCTTTTCATTTATTTAAATTGAAAAAGGATTTATTTTATTTAAAGGTGGTAATCAAATGGCAAACAAATCATATTATGTTAATGATAACAATCAATTAAAAAATTATAAATTAGAAAAATATAAAATTGATAATGATTTAAAAATTTTATATAAAGTAACAACAACTTATAATGATACTGAACCTAAAATTTTAAAAGCATTACCAATTGAAGAGTTGGATAATAATACTATTGATTCTTTTTTTATGTTGATCAAACAAAATCAATGTGATAATTTTGCTGTGTATTATGAAAATAATTATGATATTAAAAAAATTAATGATTTGATTAGTAATCAAGAACTAAATTTTACATTTGAACAATTAGATTTTTTAAAGCAATTTTTTATTAGTATTAAAAATGTTGCTATTACTATATTTGATATGCGTATTAAGCCAATTATAAATAATACTATTGATAGTAATAGTAGTAATAATGGTATTAGTAATACTTTTCAATCTAAACCACGAATTTTAAATTAATATTTTTTTACAATTTAATTTTAGAAAAAAATATCACAATAAAAACTAAATATTACTTAATTATAATTAGGTTTTACTGATTAAATATTCCCATATTATCATTTTTATCTCATGATCCAATTCTATTTGTAATAATTTTTATACCTTGACCTTGTGATAAAGTTTTAAAAAATTGATTAATTTCTTCAAAATGTTCAATTATTATTGAAATTGCTGTAGTATAATCTGATTCTAAAATACTACCAGCAAACCCAGTCTCATCTTTTTTAGTAAAATCAATAATAATGTTATAAAATAATTTTTGAAAATTACTTTGATTTTCATCATTATATATTTGTTCCATATTCAAAAAAATATCATAACTAATTTTTATAATTATTGAATCGTGAGCAGCAAAACGATACGTTACTTGAAATTGATTTTCATCATTGAATGTTTGTTTATTACAAATTTCTTTAAAATTCATTTCATTAGCTAAGCATTTATAAGGATAATTTTTTTTAGCTAATACATAAATATTATCTGGATGGGTTACACTTTATTGGACACTAATTACATAGACAAGTGAACAAATTAGTTAAAAGAAAGGAATTATAATTATGGTCACTATTAACTCATATTCAGATGAATTTAAAAAACAAATAGTAGCTTTATATCAAAGTGGCAAATCAGTATCTTGCCTTGTTAAAGAATACAATGTTACAAGAGCAGCTACTTACAATTGAATTAAGCAATTTACTAATTCAGGTAGTTTTAAAACTAAAGATAATCTTTCAGATTTAGAAAAACAATTAATTCAAGCAAATAAAGAATTAAAACAGTTACGAATGGAAATTGATATTTTAAAGCAAGCAGCACTAATAATAGGCAGAAAGTAGAGATTATTGCAAATAATAAATCTAAATATAAAATTCGCACAATGTGTCATTTTTTAAAACTCTCTAAATCAACATATTATTTTAATTTAAAGAAAAAAAATAAAATTCAAAATAATATTTATGAACAAGCTGTTATTAGTGCTTTTAAAGAAAATAAAGAAGTTTATGGTACTAGAAGATTAAAAGTCATACTAGCAAACCAAGAAATTTATTTATCACGCAGAAAAATTAAAGAAATTATGAATAAGCATAATTTAATATCAAAATACACTAAATTATCATTCAAAAATTATCATAATAAAGTCAATGATAGTCAAATAACCAATCTTGTTAATAGAAACTTTAATAATAGAATTAAAAATGAAGTTATTGTTAGTGATTTAACTTATGTTCAAGTTAATGGTAAATGAAACTATATTTGCCTATTAATCGACCTATTTAACCGCGAAATTATTGGACATAGTGTTGGAGTTAAAAAAGATGCATCATTAGTATATCAAGCATTTATGCAATCAAATCACTGTTTAAAAGATATTGAAATATTTCATACTGATCGCGGTAATGAATTCAATAATAAAACTATTGATAAACTTTTATTAGCTTTCAACATAACTCGATCTTTAAGCAAAAAAGGATGTCCTTATGACAATGCTGTTGCTGAAGCAACTTTTAAAACTTTCAAAATTGAATTTATTAATGATAAAAATTTTACATCATTAATCCAATTAAAATTAGAATTATTTGATTACATCAATTGATATAACAACATAAGAATTCACAGTACTCTAAACTACCTAACTCCAATTAGTTATCAAAAACAAATGTCTACCAAAAAATAGTCCTAAAAAGGGTTGCCATTCCATAGAAAAACTAGAAATATATCTAAAAACATTAAATGAAAATTTAAAAAAGAAATATAAAATAATTCCATATATTGAAAAATTAAATATATATGATTTAGAAGATAAAATCGAATCAAAAGGACAAAAAAGGGTTGATAATGTAGGAAAATATTTAAAATTAAAATCAAGTTTAGATTATGATTTTGATTCAATTTTTGAACAATGAAAACGCAGTGCAAACAGTGAAAATCAACCTTTAACAAGTGGATATAAACCAAGCTCACCACAGATGTAAAAGGGGAAGATATTGCATTTGCAATATCTTTATATCTTTAAAATTGATTTTAAGACACCAAATTTGCTCATATACAAATGTTTTAAAATTTTATATGGTTTAGTATTAATAAAATAAATCTCTTCTAAAATATGTTTTTTTACTTTTAATTAAAAATTATTGATATCCATATCTTCAAGGATGGTCTTTATTTGGTATATAAACTTTTTTAGTTTTTATCAAATCTTCTTTAATAATTGGTTTTAATGCTATTTCTTTTAGTTCATATATTTTATTATTATAACTAAGATAGAATTCATTAATAAATGATTTAAGTACAATTACATCAGTTCTAGGTTGTATATATTGAACTTTGTTATTTTTATAAGGAAAATATTTTTTACCATAATATGTTATAGTTGAACCACTATCTGTTTTTCTTTTACAAAATCTTGAAAGATAAACATTTATTTCATTTTGTGTAGGAGCTTTAACCATAGCAGATTTATTATCATCAATAGGAAAAGCAAACTGATTATTAAAAATGTTTATATATGTTTTAAGAAATTTATTACCATCTTCTAAATTTTTAATTTTATTAAGTCGTAATTCACTAATTAAGCGACTTTGAAGTGTTCCAAATAATCGTTCAATTCTGCCTTTAGCTTGTGGAATTGAGGTTCTAATTACTTCAACACCTAAATCATTACAGCATTTTTGAAATTGAGTATAAGTGTCATTTTCTGTGTTTATTTTACCTGAATCAATTTTTTTCTTATATCCAAAAACTGTTCTATTATCAGTATAAAATATCTTTGGTATGCCATATTTAGTTAAAATTTGATAAAAAACATTATAATAACCATCTAATGTCTCTTGGTGATCAAATCATAGTCCAACAATATTTCCTGTAGCATCATCAATTGCAGCATGTAAAAATGCTTTTGGTTTATCGTTACCAAATCAATGATGATTACTTGCATCCATTTGAATTAATTCACCAAAATTTGTTCTACGATTTCTTGTGGGATGCAAGTTATTTTTTTTATTCTTATGTCTTTTTGGTGAAGTGATTTTTTCTTGAATTAATAGATTATAAACTGTAATATATGCAATTTTAGTGTTTTCTTCATTAATTAATTTTTCCTGAAAATGTTGAAAATTAAAATTATAATATTTTGTTTTATATAAGTTTATAATTTTATTTTTGTTGCCTTATTAGAAATTTTATTGCGAGATTTATGAATAAAACCAACTTTACCTTCTTTATTAAAAATTTGAATTAATTGGTTAATTCTTCTAATAGTTAGGTTAAGTTTATTTTTGGCTTGATGTTTAGATAATTTATTAATAACAATGTCATTTATAATTTTGTATTTATATTTTTCTTTCATAGTCATGCTTCTTTCCATTTTTATTACCAAGTATATTTAACTTCACTTTTTGAGAAATTTTCACTCGATAACTAATAGGAAATTATCACTAAATAATGACATAGTAATTTTTGAATCTTGAAAATTATAAAAAAATATGTAATTAAAATTTTATTATTTATATTAGTTTTTTAATAATTGATTAGCGAAATATTTGGTCAATAACTCCACCACCAAGACAAATATCACCATCATAAAAAACAGCGGTTTGACCAGGCGTAATAGCGCGTATCTTTTCTGAAAATTCAACCTTAATTTCATCATTATTAATAAAATTAATAATAACAGCAACATCAGATTGACGATAGCGAAATTTTGCATTACATTTTAAAGAGTTTTTTAATGTACTATTATTAATTCAATTCAATGATTTAACAGTACAACCGCTATTCATTAGTCATTTATTTTCATTATCATTAGCAACATAAAGGATATTATTAGTAACATCTTTTTCAACAACAAAATACGGAACTTTCATTCCTGAAAGATTAATACCTTTTCTTTGGCCAAGTGTATAGTAGTAAACACCATTGTGATTACCAATAGTAGTTTTGGTATTAATATCAACAATTTTGCCCGGATTAGCTGGTAAATAATTTGTTAAAAATGTTTGAAAATTACGATTACCAATAAAACATATGCCAGTAGAATCTTTTTTTGTTGCTGTTGGTAAATTATATATTTTTGCTAATTCCCTAACTTCAGTTTTAGTTTTATTACCTAAAGGAAATAAACTATATTTTAATTGTTTTTGTGTTAATTGACATAAAAAATAACTTTGATCCTTATTATCATCAATTCCTTTTAATAACTGATATTGTTTAGTAATTGGGTTGTAGTTAATTCGTGCATAGTGCCCCATTGCAATATAATCTACTTGTAAATTTTTTTGTGCATATTTTAAAAAAGCATCGAATTTAATATATTTGTTACATAAAATATCGGGATTGGGAGTACGGCTTTTTTTAAATTCTTCAAGAAAATAAGTAAAAACATTATCTCAATATTCCTTAACAAAATCAATTCTTTCTAATTTAATATTTAATTTTTGGCAAACAGCTAAAGCATCAAGATAATCTTGTTCTTGTGGACAAATATCTTGATTATTGTTACCTTGTAAATCATTATTTAAAAGTGAATCTCAATTACGCATAAAAAGACCAATAACTTCATGGCCTTCTGCTTGTAAAAGTGCTGCTGTTACTGATGAATCAACTCCACCACTCATACCAACAACAATGCGTTTTTTTTCTGTCATTTTATTACTCCTTAGTACTTTTCATAAATGCTTAATAATTGTAACAAATATATAATAAATACCCAAATAAATATTTTTAAATTATTGAATTTACATATTGATTATTAAGTGATAATCCTTTATACTAATGTTAAAACACATAAAAGCAATTTAACAAAATATGGTTTATAACCACTTTTGTAAAGTTTGTTACTAATGTGTTTTTTATGTTTTAATAAAGAAATAGAGAGAAGAGAAAAAATGCCACAAGAAGAAGAGTTATTAATAAATAATGATATAGATAGTAATATAGAAGCAAATACTATTAATAATAGTTGAAGTAGTTTAATATGATCAGATACTAAAAAAATAATTGGAACAGCTGGTTTATTAACAGCAGCAGTTGGTTTGAAAACTGTACAACGAGTATTTCAGGTAGCAGTTACTAGTATTGGATCATTTGATTGAAATAAAGTAAATCCTTTAAATAATTTAGTTGATTTTGGAGTAACTCCAGTACAATTGGTAATTAGTACACAAGCAATGAATTTATGAAAATGGGGAGCAGAAAAAATGGAATGGCAACCCTTTTTAGGACTATTTTTTGGTAGACATTTGTTTTTGATAACTAATTGGAGTTAGGTAGTTTAGAGTACTGTGAATTCTTATGTTGTTATATCAATTGATGTAATCAAATAATTCTAATTTTAATTAGATTAATGATGTAAAATTTTTATCATTAATAAATTCAATTTTGAAAGTTTTAAAGGTTGCTTCAGCAACAGCATTGTCATAAGGACATCCTTTTTTGCTTAAAGATCGAGTTATGTTGAAAGCTAATAAAAGTTTATCAATAGTTTTATTATTGAATTCATTACCGCGATCAGTATGAAATATTTCAATATCTTTTAAACAGTGATTTGATTGCATAAATGCTTGATATACTAATGATGCATCTTTTTTAACTCCAACACTATGTCCAATAATTTCGCGGTTAAATAGGTCGATTAATAGGCAAATATAGTTTCATTTACCATTAACTTGAACATAAGTTAAATCACTAACAATAACTTCATTTTTAATTCTATTATTAAAGTTTCTATTAACAAGATTGGTTATTTGACTATCATTGACTTTATTATGATAATTTTTGAATGATAATTTAGTGTATTTTGATATTAAATTATGCTTATTCATAATTTCTTTAATTTTTCTGCGTGATAAATAAATTTCTTGGTTTGCTAGTATGACTTTTAATCTTCTAGTACCATAAACTTCTTTATTTTCTTTAAAAGCACTAATAACAGCTTGTTCATAAATATTATTTTGAATTTTATTTTTTTTCTTTAAATTAAAATAATATGTTGATTTAGAGAGTTTTAAAAAATGACACATTGTGCGAATTTTATATTTAGATTTATTATTTGCAATAATCTCTACTTTCTGCCTATTATTAGTGCTGCTTGCTTTAAAATATCAATTTCCATTCGTAACTGTTTTAATTCTTTATTTGCTTGAATTAATTGTTTTTCTAAATCTGAAAGATTATCTTTAGTTTTAAAACTACCTGAATTAGTAAATTGCTTAATTCAATTGTAAGTAGCTGCTCTTGTAACATTGTATTCTTTAACAAGGCAAGATACTGATTTGCCACTTTGATATAAAGCTACTATTTGTTTTTTAAATTCATCTGAATATGAGTTAATAGTGACCATAATTATAATTCCTTTCTTTTAACTAATTTGTTCACTTGTCTATGTAATTAGTGTCCAATAAAGTGTAACCCATCCAAATCTTCTTTAACGCTATTATCAACACGTGTTAGGGAACTAAAAAAGTGAACTACAACACAGTTGTTAAAAATAGTAGCTAGAACATGTGGACTTGCATGGATAAATAAAAAGTGGAGTGATACCTAATAAAATATACTAACCATTTAATGGTAATTCTTGGGGTGGGAGCGAATTGGAAACTAGTATATATAGACCTGTTGTAGGGACCTATTGTATTAATTCTATTCTTTATTTAACCAACCTTGCCACTCCCCAGTGAGCAAGTGTTGGTTTTATTTTTTATTTTTTTTGAAAAATTTTTTTGGGCGAGAAAATAAATTTCAAACTTGTAAAAAAAATTGAGCGGTGCCGGTTCAATTAAAATATTAATTTATTAAACATAAATTAAATAAATATTGAATCGAATGCCTCAATGTTTTTTAAAATTTCACAATTTATTTTTGAGCCCAGAATTTCTGGAATGAATAAAACTAATAATAGTATTATTAATAATTTAAAAATCAAAATATATGTCCTTTATGCTAGAAGCAACAGGACATATTAGGAAAGGATTATTATGCAAATAGAATTTAAAAAAGAACAAATTGTTAAAGATAAACCACAATCTATTCTTATTGATTATGTTGAATATAAATTATCACTTCCAAAATGAATGATTAAAAATAATTCTTTTATTGTTGATAATAATTACACATATTGGGTTTTTAATTCTGAAAATATTAAAAGAGAATTAAATGGTGATGAATTAACAAAATTATTAGAACCATATATTTCTGAACAGAAAATAACTGTTAATAAACCAGAAACACCCAAAGAATATTATCTTAATGATATAAAACTTGAACCATTAACATTTTATGAACAGCATAATAGTTGATTTATTGGTGAAATAACTGATAGTAAAACAAAGATTACTAATCCTTGTTTTAAATATAATGTTACATGAGAAGAAAACAGAAAAGGTTTTAAACTAAATAATCCATATAACCATAATGATTTGTCAATTAATTATATAGTCACTTCTTATAAACATATTTCAACTCATAATGAAAAGATATTTTATTTATAAAGAAAAAAACTATGAATAATAAAAATAAAAAATGTGAATTAAGAGTTTGTATGGATAAAGTTTGAAAAGAATGTATTAATAATTCTACTAAAACTATTAAATATAAAAATTGACCAATACCTTATTTAATATGTGACAGTTGTTATAACAAAATACCTAAATACCTTAAACAAACAGCAAAAATAATTGAAAAGGGATGATTTACATAATGGAAAAAAAGATTATTGAATATAAAGTAGGATTAATCAAACAAATTGATAGTTTACAAAAAAATAATTTAGTTTGTGGACATAAAGAGTTTATCGAAGAATGTAAATATTGCTGAAGTAATTGTGATTTAGAAATTATTAAAACAATTGTTAGAGGTTAATTTGATTAATGCAATATGACTTAATTATTGGAATTGACCCTGCTGGTATTGGTAGTAATGGAATTATTATATACTCAAATGAAACTAATAATATTGTTTTTAATGAAACATTTAAAACTAAAACAGTTTTAAAAAGCAAAAATCTATTTAAAGAATACTTTTTATTAATTAAAAAACATTTTGATAATAAAAAAATATTAGTTATTGTAGAAAATTTCTTTTTAAATTCAAAACAATTATTAACAAATCCATTAGCAACTCCTAAAATTATTGGTGCTTTAATAGTATTAGCAGAAGATGTTATGAATTGAGATTATTTAGAAAGTGAACCAAAAAATAAAAACAAAATAGAAAATTATAAAGGAAATATAAAATTAACAAAACATGAACAAGATGCATATAAGCATATTAAATATTATTTAAGGAATTATAAAAATGAAAGAGAAAGCCAATTATGTCAAATTAACAGTAAAACTGAGTAACACTATTGAAACAAAATATTACGAAAAAGGTAATAAAGAATTATATTATAGTGTTCGAGGTCAATGAAATGGATTAAACTATGTTACTTTAATTTTTAACAACCCAAAATTTTATAGACGCTGTATTTTATTAAACAAAAACGATGAAATTATTGTAACTGGTCAAATTTTTAACACTTTAAATATTCCTAAAAATCGTGCATTTTGTTCAATAAATGTTAAATGATTTAAAAAATGAAAAGAGTAAAAAATGATATTATGAAAAATTTTATTAATAATACCAATATTAATAACAAGCATAACACTAATAATATTTTTAATATTTATTAGTAAAGAATTAAAAAATGAATATAAAGTATTAAAAATATTAAGTGAAATTGCTAATCAAATTAAAAATAAGGAGAAATAATATGAAATATGAAGATAAATGTTCTATGTGCAATAAAGTAAAAGAAAACTTTTTATCCAATACCTGTAATAGTTGTTGATTAGAATCAGTTAATAAATGAAATAGAAGAAGTTGAAGAAATTTAGGAGACATTGATAATCAATAAAGAAAATATACCATGTTGTTTTAGTGAAGTTAATGAACTTGGTAAACATATAACAAATTGTAATAATTTACCAACAAAATTAGATAAAGATAATGTTCAAGTAAGATATTTTTGTGATAAACATATGATAAAAGTTGAAAATATAAGAAGAAAAATTGTCCAAAAATATATTAATGAATATAAAGAAAAATTAATTTTAGATATCGATGAAATTATAAATGATAAAAATCCACATAGAACTTATACAGAATATGTCTTTTCTTTAAAAGAAAGAATTGAAAATGGAGAATTTGATAATGATTAAATTAAAAGATTTATTTGGTGAAGATAAAATAGAAATATTTTCACCAAATCCCAAAGATTTAACAGATAGTAATGATATAAAAGCATTGATTTTATGAAAATATCCCAATGTCATTGCTAAATATTTAATTGTTTCTCAACCACATGCTAATACTGCAATTTTAGTTGGAGATAACTTTAATTATCAAGGTTGAATAGAAGTTTTTATTAAACAGAAAGTAGAAGGAGTAGAAGAAAATGCCAAATGACATAACTGTACAATCAAGTAATTACACTTTATTAAAATTAATAAGAACTGGAGCAAGTCCATTATTTGGTATGATAGGAACTTCTGCATACTATGGTCAACTTATTGGTAATCCAATATTAGGTAGTATAAATGCTTTATTATTTTCTAAAAAATTAGGAATTGATATATGAAATTTAAATCAAATGCCAAATTTAAAAAGTAAACTATTAAATTCAAGTAAAAAAATAGCATTAGGATTAGGAACAATTGGTTTAGCAAATTATAGTAAATTTACTGAAACAATAAATCCTATCACCCCAACTACAACCACTACAGAAACTCCGCCATGACCAGCATTAACATTATCAGTAACTAACAATAATGTTAATGACCAATCTTTAATGGATTGAGATACTTATATATCTTTAAATTCATATGGTATTGCAAATTTGGTTGCTGGAATTACAGAATTAATACCAAGTAAATTTGAAACTATACGTAAAATAGCAAATATGGCAACTGGTGGTTGTTTGATTAGTAGTGGTGTTGCTATGGGTATTAATAATGATTTTATGAATGCTTATGCAGTTCCGACTATTATTGCTGGTGCATCTGAAATTATCCATAATTTACTACCAATGGAAACAACTAATCATGTTGAAGAAATGCAAGAAACAACATTTACTAGTGAAAATGCAAGATTAATTAATGATGTTGTAGATAGAATATCACCAGTATATAGACCAACTACATATTATGACAGTTTATAAAGGAGGTGAGTAATTTATGAATAAAGAAAAATTAATTGAATATTATAATCACGAAATAAAAATACATAAAGAAAGGATGGAACAATTAAATAAAGAAATTTCTTTATTAGTAACTATTATAAGTAATTATCAGTCAATGGTTGAAAGAATTAATGGTGGTCAATTTGACGAATAATTAAAAAATAAATAATTGAAAGGAAAATATTGAAATGAAAGAATTATTGCATGAATTAATCATTATTGGAACAAGTGTAGGAACATTAATTTGCAGAGAATTAATTGTTTGATTTAAACGATTTATTACAACTCCAAAACATGTTCGAGCAAATAATAAAGTAATAAAACATCAAAAAAAATTAGCAAAATTAAATGAAAAAATTAATAAAGAAAATAAATAAAGGTGTAATGTAAATGTTAGAAAATGAAACTAATGTTCAAGAAACAACTGAACCTTTAACTGAAAATAATGATTTGCAAAAAGAACAAGAAACTAAGATTGTTGAATTAGAAAATAAGTTAAATAAACTTAATGAAGAAATTAAAGAAAAAGAAATGCTTAATATATTTAAAAAATATCAAGTTAAAAAAGAATTTTATGATTTTTTAAAATTTAAAACAAGTAATATAGAAAATTCAAAAGTAGAAGACACTATTAAAAAAATGATTAAAGAACAACCAGTATTTAAAGAACCAATTAATACAGGTGGTAAACAAGAAACAATATTAACAAATCAATCGAATTCAATAAAAAGTAGTTTATTGGATTATAAAAAGAAAAATAATTTATAACAGAAAGGAAAATAAAAATGGCAATTAATATTCAAACAAACTTAAATAATACAGAAAAACTAGTTGAAGCACCAGAATTTATTGAATTTTTCAAACAATCAAATAGTCCATGAGCAAACTTTTTTCCTATTGAAATAGTTAATTCTACTAAAATAGAATTTATTATTAAAGTTCCAAAAGACCCATCAATTAAAGTTATTGCATGAAATGATAAAAGTCAAAGAATAGATGTAACTTATGCACAAACTGATACTATTCCAAAAATAATTGAAAAATTATATGTTGCTGGTGAAACTATTGCAGCAATTGACTTAAATGCTGAAAATGGACAAAATTTATTAGAAAGTATGCAATATGAAGTCGCTAATGATTTAGCAGATAAATTAGCAACTGATGATATACAAGTAATTAGCGATAACGGAACTAAAGTAATAATTAGTGACACATCACCAACAGGGCATATACAGGCAATGTTATCTGCTTGAAATACTTTATTTCAATTAAGAAATAGTGCAAATTGTCGTTTCTTTATTACAAATAATCTTTATGATACTATTGTTTATTTGGCTAATAATAAAGGTTTAATTACAGATAACCAAATTGCTCAACAACTAAGATTAAATGGTAATGATTTATATATAAAAGGTGTATTATGTCAAATTGTAATGGATGATTATATGACATTTACTGATAGTGAAAATAAAAAACAAATTATACCTTTTATTTTAGCAACATCAAGAGCAATGAAAAGATATATGTTACAACAAACAATTGTTTATGTTCAAGAAATTGCTGATGGCAAACTTGGTAGAGCATATAAAGTTGGTGGTGAAGTACTAGGTCAATTAATTCCTTATATGTCAAAAAAAGAAACAACATCACGTTGAATGCTATGTGGAATTATTACTAAAACAGATTTAAGTAGTAAACTTACAATTTTAACAACTGATATTACTGCTAATACGAATAGAAAAAATCAATTACTAGATACAGCAATAAAAAATGCAAGAGAAATTACTGGTTTGAATCCAGCATTAGATTTAGTACATGCAAATATTAAATATTTTAGTGATGCACAAGGCAAAACTGATGTAAGTAATCAAAATCAAAAAGCAGGAGATTTATATGTAATTATTACTGCAGATATTAATGATGCAAATTATCAAGGTTCAACAAATCCTATAAAAATAACTCTTAAATAATAAGGACATTAATTATGCCTATTGGTACAGCAAATACAGCCACACTCTTAAAAATAAATAAACCCAAACATACTAGAATTAGTCAACAACAAGAACATAAAAGTTTATGATGAGAAATTTTAGAAATGATTGGTGTACAAGTTATAGCAGTAGTACTTGCTCCTTTTACTGGTGGTTTAAGTGAAGATTTAGCACTTGGATTAGGTGCAAGTGATTTAATTGCTAGTATTAGTGCTATTGGTGTAGAATTTTTAACTGATTTTACTATTAATCAAGTTTATGATTATTTAAAAGGAAATGTAACACCATTAAATACTTTTTTTAATATATTACCAGCATTTGCTGGACTTAATAAAATTAGTCGTGGTTATCGTACAACTAAATTTATTAAGTTAGCACAAAAAACTAAAACATTAGAACAAGTTGGTATTAAAGAAGCAAAAAACTTACAAGAAATTATTAGTCAAGTAAGTGGAAAAGAAATTTTAACAGATAAAATTATTGGTAATAAACGTTATTTAATGAAGTATAGTTTTACTCCTAATCGTGAAACAGTATTACGAGATTTAGGATATGTTGCTGAAAGACAATATAAGAATAATTTTCAAAAACTAGAAACAGAAAAATTAATGGAACACTTATTATTACAAAATACATTAATAAAATTAAGTCCACAATTAACTCCTAAATTTAAAATTAAAGATATTGAAAAAGCAAATAACTTTTTAAAAAAATTTAATACTGATTTAAAAGAAGTATTAAAAATGAATCAACATGATTGATTAAATTTAGTTCATACAATACATACAGAAAATAGATATGGAAAAACTTTAATTTTAGATTTACAAAAAATTCGTGCTAATGCTATTAAATTTAATTTTAAAAATAATGTTATTCATCAACTTGTTTTAAAAGCAAATCAAACTTTTAAATATTTTGATATTAGATTTTATTTAAAAAAAGGTTTAAATAAATTTTGAAAAGATACACCATATTTTGAAAAAATACGAGAAAGTATATATAAATTACAAGAAAAATTTGAAAAGTTAGAAAAACAAGTATTTGAAAAAATTCAGAAATTAAAAGAAAAAGCAACTGATTTATTTACTAGTGCAGAAAAAAGAGCAATTAAACATGCACAATTAATTCCATTAAATTCACCAGTATTTATGGGTTGTAAAATTCAACCTTTGTCATTAGATAAATGTGCAATTACTATTTATCATCGCAATCCTAAATATAAACCAATTACAGTTGTTGATAGTATTCTTAAAGCAAAAACTTTTGTTACTCAAATACATCCATTCCATTGATATCGTTGATATAGTGGTTGATACATTGGTTATGGAGTTAATCAAAATAAATGATTAAAAGCAATAGCATTTGCTCCACCAGTGGTGCAACAAGTAATTAGAGATAGTTTTAAAGTATATAGAGAAATATTTAGAACTATTAGAACTTATCATAAAGTAGTAAATGTTATTAATAATCCTATTGAAAATATTAACAAATCATTTAAAAATGTTGGTTTAAAATTTAGTGTTAATACTTTATTTGGTACTGGATTATTACATCATTTAGAAAAGTTTGCATATAGTCAAGTTGTAACAAAAAGTAAGAAAAAAATAAAAAAAGGTAAAAATAAAATACAAAAAGAAATTGAACATATAACACATAAAAAAACAAAAAAACATACTCATCATTATAAACAAGCATTTTTTAAGGAATGATAAATTATGATTAATAAACTTTGAACTGATGTCAGTCTTGAAAATTATAATAACTGATATCCATTAACTGGAAAAATTACAGAAACTCCACAACAATATATACAAACATGACCAAATATTAATGATTGATTTATAACTTTTGCTATTCGCGCGCAAAATGATATTAATGCTTATCTTGATTTTATTTTATCTAAATTTCCTTTTGATAGTTTTAAAGATGAATTAATTAAAGAAACATTAAGAGATATGGTTTATGTTATGGTTGAACATTGAGTATTTAATCGTACACCAATTGAATTTAATGTTGATGCTACTATTCAATTTAATAATGGTAATCAATTTAGTGCAAATAGTACTCCTACAATTAATGTTTGAGATTTAGCACCTAGTAGAATGAAAATATGAGCAAGATTAACAGAATTAAAACAAATATTTTCAAGTTATAATAATGATGAAATAGATGTTGAAAAAATTGACTTAAAAGCATTTTATACTAGAAATCAAGTTGATGAATTAATTAAAGAACAAAAAGAATTTACATTATTAAAACAAATTAAATTATATGATGATTTAGTTGATGATAATGAAAATGAAATATATAGAGGTCCTGTTAGTAAATTTGTTAATAAAGGTTATGTTGCAACTGGTTATGATAAAGAAACTGAAACAATGATTTTAGATTGACCAGATGAAATTGGAACATTACCACCAGAAGCATTACAAAATAATCCGCAAATTGGTGATTTTACTCATTCACCAACTTGTGATTTTTCTGCTAAACAACAAAAACGAATTACTACTAATGAAAATGAAATTACCAAATTAAATAGTGAATTAACTAAAACAAATGAAAACATTGATGATATCAAAAATAATTGATTTAATATTGAAACTAGTCCTTTATGAAAAAAAGTTGAAAATAATAATATAGAAATGTTGAAATGATATTTTATTAAAATCAGTTATCATTATTCAACAGAAAATAACTTTATGAAATTTTATAAAATAATTAAAATTTATTTAAATAATATTTTTCATGAATTTGAATTGTTAAATGTTGATTCCATGACTTATAAAGAACAAATACAAAATAAAAATATTTTAAATATTGGAACTATTTACTATGACAATAGAAATAAAAAATTTAGTGGTGGAGGTAATTCCTATCCTGAACGTGGAAAAATTAATTTAATTGGTGATATACAAGAAATATATCAATATCAAGGAATAGATACACCAACTGAATTTATAACAGAAGAAAGTACTGAACATGATTATTACACAAAACTAGAAACTAATAATTTATTAGATAAAAAGCAAAATATCAATGATGATGCTTTACAAACAGTTTCTAAACAAATCGTTCCTGCAATTAATGAAATCAATAATAAAATTCCTAATTTATCTGATTATTATAAAAAAGAAGAAGTAGATAAAAAATTAGAAGATGTAAAATCACAATTTCCTATTGCATTTCAAATAAATGCTATTAGTGCAGAAATTCCTAATTTAGAAACTACTGATAAAACTATTGCCGGTGCTATTAATGAATTAAAAGAAAAAATAAAAGATAAAAAATTTTCAAATGATTATTTTAAATATAAAACTGAAACAAATGAAATTGCATTAAATAATGAAGAAAATTCATTACTTTGTAAAGATTTATTAGAAAATAATGAATATAAATTATTAAAAACTCAAAATAAAAAATTATTACAAGCAATTAATGAAATATTAGAAAAACAACCACAACCCAGTCCAAGTGGTTCAAATTGAAAAGAAGTAGGTAAAGTCGTAGTAGATAAAAATAATATTACACATATAGAATATATTGGATGGGTTACACTTTATTGGACACTAATTACATAGACAAGTGAACAAATTAGTTAAAAGAAAGGAATTATAATTATGGTCACTATTAACTCATATTCAGATGAATTTAAAAAACAAATAGTAGCTTTATATCAAAGTGGCAAATCAGTATCTTGCCTTGTTAAAGAATACAATGTTACAAGAGCAGCTACTTACAATTGAATTAAGCAATTTACTAATTCAGGTAGTTTTAAAACTAAAGATAATCTTTCAGATTTAGAAAAACAATTAATTCAAGCAAATAAAGAATTAAAACAGTTACGAATGGAAATTGATATTTTAAAGCAAGCAGCACTAATAATAGGCAGAAAGTAGAGATTATTGCAAATAATAAATCTAAATATAAAATTCGCACAATGTGTCATTTTTTAAAACTCTCTAAATCAACATATTATTTTAATTTAAAGAAAAAAAATAAAATTCAAAATAATATTTATGAACAAGCTGTTATTAGTGCTTTTAAAGAAAATAAAGAAGTTTATGGTACTAGAAGATTAAAAGTCATACTAGCAAACCAAGAAATTTATTTATCACGCAGAAAAATTAAAGAAATTATGAATAAGCATAATTTAATATCAAAATACACTAAATTATCATTCAAAAATTATCATAATAAAGTCAATGATAGTCAAATAACCAATCTTGTTAATAGAAACTTTAATAATAGAATTAAAAATGAAGTTATTGTTAGTGATTTAACTTATGTTCAAGTTAATGGTAAATGAAACTATATTTGCCTATTAATCGACCTATTTAACCGCGAAATTATTGGACATAGTGTTGGAGTTAAAAAAGATGCATCATTAGTATATCAAGCATTTATGCAATCAAATCACTGTTTAAAAGATATTGAAATATTTCATACTGATCGCGGTAATGAATTCAATAATAAAACTATTGATAAACTTTTATTAGCTTTCAACATAACTCGATCTTTAAGCAAAAAAGGATGTCCTTATGACAATGCTGTTGCTGAAGCAACTTTTAAAACTTTCAAAATTGAATTTATTAATGATAAAAATTTTACATCATTAATCCAATTAAAATTAGAATTATTTGATTACATCAATTGATATAACAACATAAGAATTCACAGTACTCTAAACTACCTAACTCCAATTAGTTATCAAAAACAAATGTCTACCAAAAAATAGTCCTAAAAAGGGTTGCCATTCCAATATATTTAAAGATAAAACACATTATAGAATATATTATAGTTTTGGTGATTATACTAGTAAAGAAAATAATAAAAATTATAGTTGACAAATAATTAATTTTTATTATCAATTAGATACAAATGTTTTAAAAAGTAGTTTATGAATATCAAATAATAATGTTAATGCGGATACTGAAATTAATATTTATAATAATAGAATAATGTGGGGTATGGGTAGAGATTATATTTTTAAAAAATTAGAAGAATTACAGGAATAATATTATGTTTTTTAAAATTATAAAAATTATTTTAGGTTTAATAGGAGTAATTTTATCATCAGCAACAGCAGGTTTAATTATATTTATTATTATAAAAATTGTATTAAAAATTAATCAAATATTTTAAAAAAAGGTGGTGAATATTATGTTAAGTCTATTTAAAAGAAAAGAAAAAAGTAATATTAGTGATAATCAAAATGAAAAAGTAAAATTTTTAACTAATAAAAATAAAAGTACTCATGCTTCAATTTTAAATTATTTTGGTTTTAATGATTTTAACCATGAAACTTATTTCACTGATTTTGTAGCAGAAAATAATGCTAATTTATATAATGCTCCATTAGATATTAATAATGAAACTATTAAACAATATTTAATTCAACAAGAATTTTACAGAAAAAATTGAAATTCAATTTTTAAATTAAGTAAATTAGGAATTAGTGCTTATTTAATTTATATTGCTAATGATGACTTATATTTTCAAGTAGTAGATATACAACAAAGAGTTTATGATATTACTGGTAAATTAATTGAATGTACTATTTTTTATGATAGTTATGAACAAAATGCACAAATGGTAAGATTATTTGAAGTTTATACATTAAATAATGAACAAATAACTATTAATCGTGCAATTTATAGTATTAGTGATAATAAAAAACAATTTCCATTAGATTTTAAATCATTCATTAATAACCCTAATTTAGCACAAGAACAAACACTAAATATTAACTATATACCAATAGCAATTATGAGAAATAAAGCAAATGAGCTAGCAGATTGTAATAAAGTAATGGATAAAATTAAAGCATTAGATGTTATTTATGAACAAATTGTTTTAGATACTATTTTAAACTCACCTAAATTTATATTTAGTCAAACTTATGGCAATGTTCAATCTTTAATAGAAGACGCAGTAAGAACATTAGTTACTAAAAATTACATATTTAAAAGCGGTGGAGATAATAATGAACAAAACGAAAATATCAATATGACAAATAGTAATTTTAAAGGTAAAAATTTAACTGATATATATGATTGAAATGTTAATGAAATATTTAAACGTTGTGGTATTCATATACCAAGTCAAAAGAAATCAGCACAACAATCAGTTCCCGAAAGTACAGCAGTAAATATTTCAACTATTAATTATATTGAACAAAAATTATGACAATTTAATATTGATATTCTTAAATTTATTCAAATATTAGTAAGTGTAGATAAAGATTTATTAAATAGTAAAACATTTAATATTAATGATGATCAAGAAATTAATAATTTAACAGTTAAATTAAAATTATTTAATCCCGAAAATAACCAATTAATAGGAGAGAACAATGGAAAACAACAACAAACCACAAACGAAATTTCCACAGAAACAAACTAAACTTAATCAAGCAGAAGTAGAAAATGATTATTTAATTGATAACATTCCTTATGACTTTACTAATATGATGCGTGCTACTAGTGACCCAGATATTAATAGAGCATATGATGAATTTAAAAAAAGAACGATATATATTTATGAAATTGAACGTTTATTTAAAAATAATGAAAATAATAGTTTAAAATTTTCAGCAAATACTATTAAAATAGGTTTTATTGATATTGATAAAGTATTAAAAACTACTGCTGTTGAAACATCTGATTTTACTATGCAATTAAATCAAAGAGCAAGTACTAATATTAATGATAATACAATTGAATATAGTATGACTGATATTAAAAATTTAATATTTCAAGAAATAAATTTATTAAATCAATTTAAGTTATATGCTGTATCTATTAATGAACCTTTAACTGAAAATAATATTGATAATTTATATATCATTAATAATTATTCACAACCTTATCAAAATCCAAAAACAAGAAGTACTAAAAGTATAACTATTATTAAAATTAAAGATTTTAAAACAAGAGATGGTTATCCAATTATTATTAAATTACAAAAACCATTAGATAAAGATACCAAAGTAACTGGTTTAAAAATTAAAGCACCTAGAAGCATGATTTTTGGCAATATAAAGGTACTTGGTGAAGTTGACAATATGGAAGTATACCCAAAGTTATTTGTTAAAGATAAGATAGCATTTCCGCTATTATCAATGCCTATTGAAACTCAACCAAAAGTTAGAATATTACAACAATGATTTAGTGAACAAATATTACCTTGAAACTTAGCAAAACAATTTATTGGAGAAGAAAAATCAGTTTTAGATTTAATTGCTATTGGTGGAGGGACTGAAACAAGAAAAGAAATTATTAATAATGCAAGAGTAACAAATGCTAAATTAGGTTATGATGTTTCTAAAAATTTAAAAGTATGACCATTATCAGATGAAATAGAATTAAAAGATAAAAAATTAGAGTCATGATTTTTAGTAGGTAACTATAATTTATTTATTTCTACAACAAATAAATTTTATGATGTAGAAATTGAAATAAATGATAAACCACCAATTGATAGTTTACAACAGTTATTATTAGATATGCTAAGTTACACATATAACTATAATAGAAATTTTGATGGCGCAGATTATGATGATAAAAATGAAATAGCAAAATTACGTAATAAATTCTTAGGTCAAAAACCTGATGAAGTTATTACTAATTTATTTAGAAAATGAGAACTTGATTATCCAAATTACATAAATTTGCAACAAGTTAAAATATTTAAACAAGTATTTATTATGTTATCAAAGTATATTTATTCAACATTATCAATAAATAAAGGTCTAAATGATGATAATAAAATTTTATTACCTTATTATTTTGAATTAAAATCAAATCCTATACATTCTAATAAGGATAATAGTTGAAAATATAAAGATGTAAAAGTAATACTAAAATCTGAATATTTTGATTTTACAGATATGAATAATATTAAATTAAAAAATAATGATATTAGTCAAAATGAATTATTTAAACTTGATGATAATCAATTTAATTGATTATCTATTACAAATGAATTAGAAAGCAATAATATTCCGTCATTAATTCCAGCAGATTGAACATTAGGAAATGGCGAATATGGAAAATACTTTACAAGAGTAATTATTAGTAACAATAAAATTGAGAATGCTTTAAATTTATATGGTTCAAATAAATCTCAATTATTTTCTAAATTAGAATTTTATGAAGAGATATTACAAATTGATAATAAAAATGAATTTGAATTGCAAATTAAAAATCCAATTAATAATTTAAATCGGATTGAAATTAGTGGAATATTTGGTGCTGGTAATTATTATTTAATTTTAATAACTGACAAACAAGAAATAAACTTAACTAATATTAATTTATTTGACAAATATAATGAAAATATTTCTTATATTAATTTAGAAATTTAAATGTTTGGATGGGTTACACTTTATTGGACACTAATTACATAGACAAGTGAACAAATTAGTTAAAAGAAAGGAATTATAATTATGGTCACTATTAACTCATATTCAGATGAATTTAAAAAACAAATAGTAGCTTTATATCAAAGTGGCAAATCAGTATCTTGCCTTGTTAAAGAATACAATGTTACAAGAGCAGCTACTTACAATTGAATTAAGCAATTTACTAATTCAAGTAGTTTTAAAACTAAAGATAATCTTTCAGATTTAGAAAAACAATTAATTCAAGCAAATAAAGAATTAAAACAGTTACGAATGGAAATTGATATTTTAAAGCAAGCAGCACTAATAATAGGCAGAAAGTAGAGATTATTGCAAATAATAAATCTAAATATAAAATTCGCACAATGTGTCATTTTTTAAAACTCTCTAAATCAACATATTATTTTAATTTAAAGAAAAAAAATAAAATTCAAAATAATATTTATGAACAAGCTGTTATTAGTGCTTTTAAAGAAAATAAAGAAGTTTATGGTACTAGAAGATTAAAAGTCATACTAGCAAACCAAGAAATTTATTTATCACGCAGAAAAATTAAAGAAATTATGAATAAGCATAATTTAATATCAAAATACACTAAATTATCATTCAAAAATTATCATAATAAAGTCAATGATAGTCAAATAACCAATCTTGTTAATAGAAACTTTAATAATAGAATTAAAAATGAAGTTATTGTTAGTGATTTAACTTATGTTCAAGTTAATGGTAAATGAAACTATATTTGCCTATTAATCGACCTATTTAACCGCGAAATTATTGGACATAGTGTTGGAGTTAAAAAAGATGCATCATTAGTATATCAAGCATTTATGCAATCAAATCACTGTTTAAAAGATATTGAAATATTTCATACTGATCGCGGTAATGAATTCAATAATAAAACTATTGATAAACTTTTATTAGCTTTCAACATAACTCGATCTTTAAGCAAAAAAGGATGTCCTTATGACAATGCTGTTGCTGAAGCAACTTTTAAAACTTTCAAAATTGAATTTATTAATGATAAAAATTTTACATCATTAATCCAATTAAAATTAGAATTATTTGATTACATCAATTGATATAACAACATAAGAATTCACAGTACTCTAAACTACCTAACTCCAATTAGTTATCAAAAACAAATGTCTACCAAAAAATAGTCCTAAAAAGGGTTGCCATTCCAGTTATTTATTAAAATAACCATATGGATAATTGCCATCTCATGGTATATCTATTCTTTCAATAGTATCTCCACCATTATAAAATTTTGTTTTTTTAGGATTATCAGCAAAGTATATTTTAAATTCACTTTTTATAGAAACTGAAATACCATGAATGTCAGACATTCATATTTTCTGAACACCCATTATAGGTTTTTTATATGAATTTAAATAATATTTAAGTCCACTAAGATTATGGGTAAGCACCCCCCCATGATTAATCCTATTGTTCCAGTTGTAGCACCAGTTAGTGCTAATGCTAATGTTATTTTACTTAAATTTGCTTTTATTCATGTTTTCATATTAAATTACTCCTTTTTTCCTTGATTTTACTTATAAATTGTACTATTTTTGATTATTTTTACAAGTACGTTTTTAAACGCAAAATAACGCCTAAATAAAAGGCGTTTATTTTGTGATACCTATACTATTAATGATATTGTAGTTGTTTATTATATGGCAAATGTGAAGATGCTTTTTTTCACAGTAGCATTATTTTTACCCCTAATTACATTTTTATATGGATACAATGCATAAAATAATCCATCATACGGGTCTTGATACATATTTTTATCAGGAATGTTAGTTTTGGTTTGGTCATAACGTAATTCTTCTAAACATTGAGTAGTCTTTGGTAAATCATCTTTATTTGCATAAAAGTTTCCATAACTCATAATGTTTCTCATTCAAACTACTCTATTAGTTAATCCTGCTTCTTGATTTAAATTTGAAGCATGTTTAATAGCAGTTTGTGTGATTAAAATAGTATTATGTTCATCTATTAATTTTTGATTTAATCAATCAATGGCAGTTCGTGCTTTATCATCATAAAAATAAATTGCTTGTTCAAAATTTTCAAAATTATCAATTAATCCTAAAATTTCATTAACATAAGCATTAATTTTTTCATTTTCATTTATAAAATCATTTGGAGTAACTACTAATTCACAAATAATATAAGCATCATAATAACCAGTATTATTATATTCTTTAAAACCCACTACTATAAATACAGTATGGTCTTTATGACCAGTTGCTCAATCCACACCAACTGAATAAAAATCAAATTTATACATATCTTTTTTTGAATTATAAAATTCTTTTAAATCATATCGTTGTCAGCACTTTACAGTTTTTTGAAATGGGAAAATTGTTACATCACTATCTAAAAATTCAAAACCATAAAAAACAGTATTAAATTCATCAGGATTACTTTTTTTCATTTCTAATAATGTTCTTTTTTGAATATCTGGTAATTTATTTCAAAATGGTTGAATAGTAAATCTTAAAACAAATAAACCTAAACCACTAAACATATCTTGATTTTCATAATAAATTTTGCCATTTTTTTTAAGATTTTCCATCACTTTATCATTTAATGGTAAAAATGGCGTACAGTATTTTAAATAAAATGGATGATATTTATCATAAGGATTACATGTAAAAGTAATAAAGAAACTTTTATAAAAATAGCGAGTAATTTTTTTTCCAAAATTAGGACTATATATATTTTTATCAATAAACGTTCAACTTCATTCTTTAATAGGTTCTTTTGATACTTTAATACGATTACTTCTAAACATAGAGTTTTGTAAACGTTCATATCGATATGTTAATTGCTTTTCTGTTAGTGTTTCTTTTTCTTCTGCCATAATAATTTCATCTGTTCTTGAACCTAAAAAACTTGAACCACCGGCTTCTTTTCCAAAAATCTTATTACCATTAGCATAACCAATAAAGTCAATTTGTTGATTATTAGGAAAAATAATACATCCACCATCCTTAGTTATTTTTCATTTAATACCATGTGGATTATTAGGTAATAAATTAATATTATATGTATCTAATAAAACTTGACAAACATTCATTAAAGCACCAATTGTAGTTTCACTATGAGTATTTTCATATCTTCTTACTTCTTGAACACTACTATCACTAAAATTACAACATATAAATAAATCAAATGCTAAACAATTTCAAGTTTTTCTTGTTCCACGTGCTGTTGGTACAAAACGATAAAAACAATTGGTAGTAAAATATTCTGCTCATTCATCACCAACAAATTCTTTAAAAATATCCCAACTAAAACCATAATTATTATCACTAAAATTAAGATTATATTTTTTATTTAATTGTACATAACTAGTGATAAAAGCCATATTTACTCCTTATTTTTAAAAAAAATTAAACTTAAATTATTAACAAATAAAATTTTGAAAGGAACATTAAAAATGTTTATATTACCATTTGTAAATCATTTTGATTGAGACAAACACAATTTTAATCAAGATGAATTAAATTTACAACAAACAGAAGAATTATTTAAAAAAATAGATGATTATTTATGAAATGCATGTGATAAATCTGTATATAAGTCATATAGATTTAGAAAAAGAAAATTAAAAACAAAAAAAGGTTTATTAACTTATAAACGACGTATTTGTACATATTATAACCCAAAAACACAAAAAATGGAATTTCTTTCATTGTTAGATAATTATCTTGGTGTTAAAAAATATAGTAAACTTGCACCTAATGTTATTAAACAAATTTTGAAATATTTTGCAGATGGTAAAAAGTATCATGATGTTTGTGATACTTTTATTGAAGGTTTAATAAGTAATAGTACAGTTTGTAGAACATATAAAAAGTTTCAATTACCAAAAGCCAATATCCTCAAAATACCATTACAACCATATCAAAATTTATATGTAAATATTGATGATGGACATAGAAAATTTAAGTTTAATGAAAAACATAATACTAAAAATTGTAAAAAATGTTCAATGAGATTATTAGTATTTTGTACTGGTAAAAAGAAGAATGGAAAATTAATTAATAAAAGAGCTGTATGTAAAATTAGAGTATCAAAAACAGAAATTGGTGCTGAAAAAACTGCCAAATTAATTGAAAAATATGGTAATTTATTTTTTGAAAATTTTGACCAAGCAAATTTAATAGTTTGTGGAGATAGTGCAAAATGAATTAGAAAAACTGCTACAATTTTAAATGCTAAATTTATTTTAGATAAATTCCATGCTTTTCATGTTTTATTTCTTGGCATAATGGCTGGAAGAAGAAAAAATAAAATTGCTAAATTACACTATCAAAATGCAATAAATTTATTTTCCAAAGGTCAATATTATGAATTAATTGATTTTTTACAATCATTGACTTTACAATATAAAAAATTAAAAGTTGGTTATTTTGTTAATGCAAAAGATGGCGTATTAAATCAAGCATTAGTTGAAAATATTGGTTGCTTTACTGAAACTAATATTAAACAAATTTTAAAGCATATGATTGGTGATAGAACTTATAACATTGATATGTATACCAAAATGGTTAATTTTAAATGTTATCAAATAAATACAGCAATACAATTATTATAAATTAACCATTTCAATTTAAAGATAACTAAAAATAAAATAAAACTTATTAAAGTAAAATTTAATAAGAATTTTTGAGTTATAAAAGTAAGTATTATTGTTGACTAATATTTTACAAGTGTTAAGATTAACATACAATTGCATATTGAAGTCTAAATTATTCTCGTCTAATCTTATAATTTAAAGACAAATTTGAATATTATTGACAACATCGGTACGCTCCCAATTTATTTATCACGCAGAAAAATTAAAGAAATTATGAATAAGCATAATTTAATATCAAAATACACTAAATTATCATTCAAAAATTATCATAATAAAGTCAATGATAGTCAAATAACCAATCTTGTTAATAGAAACTTTAATAATAGAATTAAAAATGAAGTTATTGTTAGTGATTTAACTTATGTTCAAGTTAATGGTAAATGAAACTATATTTGCCTATTAATCGACCTATTTAACCGCGAAATTATTGGACATAGTGTTGGAGTTAAAAAAGATGCATCATTAGTATATCAAGCATTTATGCAATCAAATCACTGTTTAAAAGATATTGAAATATTTCATACTGATCGCGGTAATGAATTCAATAATAAAACTATTGATAAACTTTTATTAGCTTTCAACATAACTCGATCTTTAAGCAAAAAAGGATGTCCTTATGACAATGCTGTTGCTGAAGCAACTTTTAAAACTTTCAAAATTGAATTTATTAATGATAAAAATTTTACATCATTAATCCAATTAAAATTAGAATTATTTGATTACATCAATTGATATAACAACATAAGAATTCACAGTACTCTAAACTACCTAACTCCAGTTAGTTATCAAAAACAAATGTCTACCAAAAAATAGTCCTAAAAAGGGTTGCCATTCCAATAAACTATTCTAACTTTTTTTATAATTTACCAATTTCTAAACTTCCCAGTGTACTAATAGCACGTACATAAATTAACATTGATTTTCATAATTCGTCAACTTTAATACATTCATTATATTGATGTTCAGTTGAGTTAGTATGATCAAATATTGCACCAAATGCTACACAATTTGGCATTGCTCTAGCATAAGTTCCACCACCAATTGCAATTGGTTTTGCTTTTTTATCACCAGTAACTTCTTGATAAATTTCCATTAATTTAATAACAATTGTTGATTCTTGTGGCATATATAATGGTTTATCATAATGTTGTTGTTTTATTGTTAAATTATAAGGTTTTAATATTTTTGTTAATCTATTTAAAATTTCTTGTAAATCAGTTTTAACTGGAATACGGATATTACATCCTAATTTTGAATTTTTGCTATTAATTTCAACGATGCCAACATTAATAGTAAAACTTCCAGATTCATCATCTAAATCATCAAAATATTTTGTTAAAGCAGTATCTTCTTGTAAAATATCACCAACAAATTTAATTAGATTGTGTTCAACTTTAAGTTCATTTAAAATTAATAAACTTCTTAATCCTGCATTAATTCCTTCATCTGGTCGTGACCCATGTGCTGGTTTACCATGAATGGTAATTTGTTGATTATTATTTTCAATTCGATAGTTCTTATTTTTCCCAATTTTAACAAATGATTCAATATCAACACCATTAATATTACTAGTAGAACAAGTGACATTGTAAGCATCACCTGCATTAATAACAATGGATTTATGACCTATACCAATAATATCTAAGTTAATAATTCCTTTTTCAGCATATACTAGCGGAAACATACCATCAGGAGTAAAACCAAAAGTTGGAGTACCTTCTTGCTTCATATATGTGTTAATTGAATCTCATGTTGTTTCTTCAGTTAAACCAAAGATAACTCTAATTCGACGATTTGGTTGATAACCATGATCTTTTAAATATTTTAAACAGTATAGAATAATAATTGTTGGACCTTTATCATCTAATACACCTCGTCCATATAAAATATCATTAATAATTTCTGGCGAAAAAGGTGAAATTTTTCATTCTTCTAAATTACCTGGTGGTACAACATCAAGATGACCTAATATGGCAAATATTTCTTTACCCTCACCATATTCTAAATATCCATATTTATTGTTTTTGTCACGATAAGTTTTAAAACCTAATTCTTGCCCTAAATTAATAGCATAATCTAATACTTCTTTAACACCAGGCCCATAAGGTGCTGTTGTTGTGGGTGGTTGAGCATATGATTGAATTTTAACAATTTCTTTTATTTTTGTTAGTGCTTGCGGAAAATATTTTTCTTTTAACAATTTTTCATTGAATTTCATATTTATTCACTCCTTGATATATAAATTTAAATAGTAGTATTAGTTATAATATCAACTATTAAATCATTTAACAATAATCAGGAACTATTTGTGCAAGATAAATGATTATTTTTTATTTTTATTTGTTTATTTTTGATTAATTTACTAATCAGTGGCTGCTCTAGAATGTTATCACTTTTGTTAAATTTTATTCCCTTTTTTAGTAATAAACCTTGTATTAATTTTTGGATTAAAATTTCATTTGTTGATAAGATACTATTTTTTTGATTGTTATTATTAATGTTATTGCTATTAGTAATTATTATTGCTTTATCTTCTGTTTTAATATATGAAACAGCATTTGGACCAATTCCATAATAGTTTTCTAATAAACAATATGCAATAATATATTTTGATTGATTATTAGTATTTTTACTATAACTATAGTATTCATAGTTATCATATTTGTGTTTTTTTAAGAAATTATTAATGTATCTTTTAATAGTAAGATTTTGTTTGTGATTATAACTATCATAGCTAATATGAGGTGTTTTTAATTGCATACATATTTGTAAATCATTATTAACATCAATTACTGTTTGATGAGGAAGATTATATTTTAAATCAATTGAGAAATTATTAATTTTTAAGTTAATAGCATCATTAATAATTTTTATACTTTGTTGATAATTAAATTTGTTATTTAATTGATTTTGAAAACTAATTATTTTTCAAATTAAACGATTAATTTGAAATTTGGAAAATAATTGTAGAGTTGTGAAATTAGTATTATTAATAGTACATTCAAAGTTGTATTCTTTGATAGTGGTTGTCAATGGTTTAAGTAGTATTAATAATTGTTCTAAAAAAATAATTGGTAAAACTGACTTATTTTTGTTAGCAAGATAAATTGTTTTTAAGTTTAATTGGTATTTATTTATTATATTTGTTAATTCTTTTTTAATACTTTCTATAAAATAAGAATAGTTAGTATTTACTTCATGTTTAAAATTAGGTATTTCTATATATAAATGTTCAATAGTAGTTTGTGTATTCATAAATAAATGATACTATATTTATTTTAAATTACTATTAAATATTAAATATAATAAAAAAGATTTATTTTAAAATAAATCTTTTTTATTATATTTATTATGTTCTTGCTTTTCAATGTTGTTCTTTCGCAATATTTTTATTTCCTTTTGAAGAAATTTTAGTTTTTCAAGAAGGGTAATTTTCACCTTTACTTTTTGCATTAACAATATTCATTGGATCTAGATTATATAATTCAGTTGTTCCTTGTTGACTAGTAGGACGATGTAGAACAATAGTTCAAGAGTAAGTTTCTAAGTTATCTGCTGCGCTATAATCAGTGGTAAATGAATCACGAAACATTCAAGCACCACTATAATCTTTACGATATAATTTATCACTAACACCATCAATTATTTCCGCTTTTTCTCAAACAGCTTCAATTTGTTCTAATGTTCAATGGTGAGTAGTAACTTTTTGCACTTCGATTGTTTCTTTTTTTGTTTTTGTGTTTGTTTTCTCTATTATTGGTTGTGTTTCTTCAACAGTTATTGTTGTTGCTTGTTCATTAAAATTAGATGTTTCAGATTCAGAATAACTACTGTCTTTAACATCAAAACCACCTTGATTTTTTGGTTGGTAATTAGTTTCGGTATTAATATTACTTTCTGTTGTTGGTGATTTTGAATATATTGTTGTATCTTCTACACTTGTTTTTTCAACTGTTGGTTCTGAATATATTGTTATATTTTCAATATTATCATTTATTTCTTCTTCATTTGTAATAGATTCGGATTTAAGATTAGTAAGAGTACCTGGTGTTGGTGAAACAGTTTCGGCATGATAGGCACCTTGCGTTGGTGTTTGTGATAGTTCATGATTAGTATAATGGACAGTTGCTGTTGAAGGGTTAGTGATTATTTTTTCTTGTGTTAGATCTTGCTTAAGAACAGTATTGTTAGTTTCTTGGTTTGCTATTTGTTGTTCTTCATTATTTTGAGTTACTGGTATTGGTACGATGTTAGGAAGCGTTATCGTATCATCAACTTCTTGTTTTGCTATTACTGTTTCTTGTTTTGCTTTTGGTTTAGCAATAGGCATTAATAGTGTATTTGATTTGTATTTAGAGGTAATATTAATAATTAATCAAAGACTGTGGATTAATAAAAGTATTGCAAATAGCTCAGCCAACATTCATGGTAAAAAAGTTATTAGAAAGTTACCAGTTGTATTTATTATTTCGCCGTCTTTTTTATTAGCTAAGAAAGTAAAAGTTTTAAATCTAAAAATAAAAAATACAATAAGAAAGATAACAAATATTGCTGAAAAAATAAAACTTATTAAACAAAAAAGTGCTGATACACTATTTTTAGTTTTTAAAAAAATAAAAGGTACGACTACTAATGCTAAAGATAAACCAGAAACTATGAAAACAATAATACTTATTATATTGAAACTAATTTGTAAATTAGAATTAGGCTGTTGTGGATTATTGAATCATTTAATATAGTTATCAACTGCATCTCGACCAATAGTTGCTCATAAAGCCCAACCTATCATTAAACTTGTAGTAATTAGAAGACCATTAATAAGAATTGTTAATTTGCTATATAGACCAATACGATAAATTTTTGGTTCTTTCATTGAACTAGAATTTATTTCCTCTATCATAAAAATACCCCAATCTATTTTTAATATACTTACTCTTTTTATAATTATATCAAATTAAAAATTAAGATAGTGTCGTGTAATTAATTGGACTGGAAAAATGAATAATATTAATATATTATTCTAATTAATATTGGTTTTTTTAAATAAAATGAAAGTCTTTTTATTAAGATTATAATATTTACTTACATTTTATAGTGTTAATAAAATTAGTAACAAGCATATTTATTGATAGACTAAAAAAATAAACTATAATTTTAATTACTAATTTAATAAAGTTAATTCCTAATATAGAAATTTATCTATATTAGGAATTTTTATTAAATTAAAGTTTTAGAGAAAAGGAAGATAAAAAGATATGTTAAATAAAACAGTAAAATAAATAAAAATAATAATTTTCGAATAACTATGTTATTTAAATAATGAATTTATTAATAGTTAAAATATTAGGCATTAATGGAGAACTTGGTCATATAATAAAATTAAATAAGATTATTAATTTGAATGGAGAAAATTTATGAATAAAGAAAAAAGTCAAACAAAGATTAGTCATTTAGATAGATTAAAGTTAAAAACATCACCTAATAAAAAAGCGGCTGCGTTAAAAATACTTTGAGTAGCAGCAACACAAGTATTTCGTAAAGAATTAACAACAGAAATAACTATTTCAAAGCAATTATTAGGATTAGAAAAAGAATGTTTACAATCAGTAGTATTGAACTGTATTAATAAAGATTCTAAGCAAATAATTTGAACTAAAAATATTTCTTTACCCCTTGATGAACTATGTTTATCATTTGGCATGTATAAATTAAGTGTTACTTTGAAAAATCCAAATAAAGAGGAATCTAATTATTCTGGTTTATTAAATACAAATGATAAATCTGAAGAAACAATAGTATATGAATTACTATTTGATGGAAAATGATTTAAAATAAATGATATTGAAAGTTCCAATATAAATTTTGCAGAAAGATTAAAATACAAAATTAATGAATTAGAAAGTAATTTAGAATGTGATAGTGATTTTGATGACATTGAAAAAAAAGATATCAATGCAATTGATTTACAAACTCAATCATCAACAGTTAAATCTAAATTAAATTTACCAAACTTGTAAAAAATATTAAAAAGTTTATTGCATAATTTTAAAACTTTAGCAAAAATAAGTGTAAACTAAATAAACCTATTGTTTTTTATTTTTAAAATAATGGGTTTTTATTTAAATAAGGGGGAATCAAAATGAGTTTACAAACAAAAACTATTATTGAAGAAGAATTAAGAAATGTAGCAGATTTAACATAATTTACTAAAAATTTTATTAGGTGTCATCAAAATTGACATCATGGTGAAACATGTAAATTTGAAAATCATTTTGATGAAAAAGATAAAAAATGTTTTCAATTTAGAACAATTATTAAGAAACAAAATGAAGATTATTTTATTTATGATGAAATAATAAAAAGAGAAGATAAAACCTTTTTTTTATTAAGATTATATGATGATAAAAGAAAAAAAGTTTGAGAATTATTAATTTATTTTGAAAAAAATGAAATTGTTCAACAAATTAGACATTTACGTTATAAGCAATTTTTAAATGAAATTAAAAATAATGCAAAGCTTATAAAAAAAGAATCTAAACATACAACTATCATTAGAACACCATTTTTAGAATTTGTAAGAACTATTACAAATCAAAAACAAGATAATATTACAGAAGAAGTACAAGATAAATATTGAATTTTTAAAAGGTTTATATGAAAGATTTTTCATGGTTTAATATTTTTTATTGCGTGGGGTGCCACATCTCCTATTGCTAAAATAATTATCACACCAATAATTAGTACATTTGTTGTGTCAAGTGCTATTATGGGTTGATTACCTTTTACTATTGCTGGTATTGTTGCTGGTATTTGTTACAAAATTTTATGTGAATGTGCTAAAAAATTAAGACCAGTAATGTCTTTAATTGTAAAAGACAAGTATCAACTTGAATTAGAACAAAAAATAAAAGAACTAGAAAATAGATCAAATAATTTAGAAGAAGAAGTTCAATATTTAAAAGACATATCTTTAAATTCAAAAGAAGTAATAGAAGAAAGAATTTTAAACTGTTTGCTACAAACTAGAGAAAAAAATGAATCAAAAACTTTTGAAACTTGCAAAAAAGAATTAAATCGAAAATTTAAAAGAAATAAATTTTCAAAAAAATATTACCAATCAATCAATAAATGAAACGAAAAATGACAAGAAAATATTGCATTTTCAAAATATTTAGAACCTAAACATATAAAAAAAATAAAAGATGTTTTTACTGAAAATAAAAAAGAAAAGTATCAAATTGAATCCGAAGAAAAAACAAAAGAAATATGATCAGAATTTCAAGAATGAAAAAATAAACTAAAAGAGTTAGAAAAAGAAACTAGTGAAACTAGAGTAAATGGATTTATTCCAGAAGAAGATAATAGACAAAAATCACCAGCTAGAACTATGAAAAGAATGGGTCTGTAACTTTAAAAAAATATTACAACTTTAATTTACCAAATTTATTACTCTATACACAATATTGAAAATTTGGTAAATTAGTTTTATTTTTTATTTGAAAGTTATATAATAACACATAAGTAGTTACAAAATACTTAGATTTTAGAGAAAGGAGAAAGTATTAAAGAAGGGAGAAATAGAAAGAAATATGCAATTTTATTTACAAGCTGATGTTGGTCAAGCTGTTATAAATACATTAAAAGCTTGAGAATTTTGAAGTGCAATTTTAGCAACGATATTTGTAATTTTTTTAGGTTGATTTTTAACGAAGAGAGGGACATTTAAAAAAGACTGAGAAGCGGTTTTAATTAAAATTGTTATGGTTGTTGGTTTACCATCTTTAGCTTTTGATGGTTTTATGACAAATACAACAACAGAGCAAGTTAAAACGCAAGTTGCAATTTTACTAGTTGGTTTTTTATTCTATATGATACTGGGAATAGTTGCTAAATATTTTTATATTAAATATGATAAGGATATTCAAGATACATTAGCAATGTGTACTGTATTTGCTTCAACAACATTTTTTGGAATTCCTGTAGTAACAGCACTATTTGATAATGGAGCTGCCACCTTACCGGCTAATATTTTTAATATTCCATATCGAATATTTTTATATTCATTAGGGTTTATTGTAATGAGCAAACCTATTAAAGCAGCAGTAGTAACAAAAGGACAAACTGGTGCTGATTTTATTGTTGATACAAAACTAAATACTGATGGATATGCACAAATTAAATCAGAAATGAAAGTAATAAAAAGAGAAAATTTAATAAAGAATGTAAAGCAGATTTTTTTAAATCCAATTTTAATTGCAACTATGGTTGGATTTATTTTTTGAGTTACACAATTAATTCCTGGAATTGCTATTGTTCCTGATCAAAATGATATTACTAGTGGTCAATATTTTTCACCATTATGATTAGATAATACATTTCCACCATTGTTTAAAGTAACAAAAACTTTAGAGGCATTATGTACGCCATTAGCATGATTGGCAATTGGAATTACTTTAGCAAAAGGTAATTTTAAAGATGCTGCACAAGATAAAAAAGTATGATTTGGAATGGTAATGAAAATTATTTTTGCACCATTATTTGGATTAGCATTAGTTTGTGCAGTTGCGGCAATTGGAAAAGAAACTGGAGCATGAAAATTAGATACTTTTGGATTAGGCGTTATTGTAATCATGTTAGCAGCCCCCCCAGCATCAGTTATTGTTGCCTATTCAATTGCTTATAAAAAACAGCCATTGTTAACAAGTAATTTAACATTAATTGCTACATTATTTTCAATTATTTTATTACCATTTTGAGTAATTATTACTACAGCGATTGGCGCAACACCGTTATTTAGTTAAAATATAAACAAAAGAAAGGGAATAAAAATATGGCAAAAAAAATTAAAATGGTTTGTTATGGTGTTCGTAAAACAGAAAAGCTTTTTTTTGAAACATTAAATAAAAATTATGGATATGATTTAACGTTAATTGAAGAGTATTTAACAAAGGATAATATTGAAACGGCAAAGGGACATGAAGCAGTAATGGTTCGTGCTAATTGTGACTGTTATGAGCAAAATTTATTAAAAATGAAAGAATATGGCGTTAAATATTTATTAACTAGAACTGTTGGTTATAATCATATTGATTTAAAAAAAGCTCATGAATTAGGTTTTGAAATGGCATATGTACCTGGTTATTCGCCAAATGCTGTTAGTGAATTAGCAGTAAGTATGGGAAACGGCTTACTTCGAAATTTATTTTATAGTGCTAATCATCAACAAAATCATAATTTTAAAATTGATGATTTTATGTTTGCCAAAGAAATTCGTAATTCAACAATAGGTATTATTGGAACTGGCCGTATTGGTTATCAAGCAGCTAAGGCATGACATGGAATGGGAGCAAAGGTATTGGGATATGATATTTATGAAAGTGATCAAGCAAAAAGTATTCTAACTTATTGTGATTTAAAAACTTTACTTAAAGAATCGGATTTAATTTCATTACATTGTCCATATATTAAAGAAGAAAATTATCATTTAGTTGACAAGAGTTTTTTAGCAAAAATGAAGCCTGGATCAGTTTTAATTAATGTAGCTCGTGGTGAATTAATGGATTTACAAGCAGTTTATGATGCAGTTAAAAGTGGTCATTTAAAAGGTGTTGGTTTGGATGTTTTAGAAAATGAAAGCAAAGTTTTTTTCAAAGATTTTGCTGGAAAACCAACTCCCGATAATATTACAAATAAATTATTATCATTATATCCGCGTATTATTGTGACACCACATATTGGATCGTATACTGATGAAGCTATTAAAAATATGATTGAAATTACTTATGAAAATTTAAAAGTAATTTTATCTGGTCAAGAATGTAAAAATAAAATTTAATTTAATAATTGATTATAGTTATTTTACATACTGTATATGAAAAAGGTAATATAAATTTTAAAATATACTGATCTATTATGTTATAATAACATCAAACTTAATATAAGTTTTTTACCTATTTACTTTAAAATAAAGTAAATAGGTTTTTTATTCTAAATTTCAAATAAGAAAGATTAAAAGATATGTCCATTATAGAAAAAAGAGAAAAATTAAATAATAAAGTAAAAAATAATGTTACTCCCATTGAACTTATTGCAGTGGGTGCTGCAGCGGGTAGCACTATTGGAGTTATTACTGGTGCTGCAAAAGTTGTTGGTATTGGTGTTGCGGCTGTTAATTTAGTTGCTTCTACGGTTGCTAATGTTGCTACTAATGTGGCCTCTATTACTTGTGCAGCCGGAGGAGTTGCTATTCTTGGTGCTCCTACTATTATTGGTTTAGTTGCTGGGGGAGTTGCTGTTGGTGCCATTAGTGGTGCTATCGGTGGTGGTTTTGAAATAACTCAAATGTTAGCAAAAAAAGATGATGAAAAACAAGAAGAGCAAAAATTAGATTTTGAAGATTCAAAAAAATTATAAATTCAAATTTAGAAAATTTATATTCTTCAACAAGTGTATACAATTCTAATACATCAACAATGTAAAAGGTAATTTATTAAAACATATCAATTTCTTCTTTACTAAAAAATAAAATATATTTTTTAAATTTATTACTTTAAAATAAAGTAATAAATTTTATTTTAATTTTATAGTAGAAAAATGAAAAAATTATTCTTTTTATTACACATTTTTACACTAATAATTTTATATTTATTTTATTTTTTAAAAATAAAATAAATAATTGTTTTTTTAAAAAAATATTATATAATTTTATTTGTATTATTTAACTTAAAGTTTAGTATAAATAAACAAAAGGAGAAAATAATCAATATGAAAATTGGAAGAAAGTTAAAAACTTTAAGATTGAAACACAATTTAACTATGGAAGAGTTAGGGAAACGTTGTGATTTATCAAAGGGATTTATTAGTCAGTTAGAGCATGATGTTTCTTCACCCAGTATTGAAACACTAAAAAGTATTTTAGACATTTTTGATTGTCCATTATCAACCTTTTTTGCTGGTGAAGTAAAAGAAAAAATAGTTTTTAAATCACAAGATGTTACTGTTAGTGACGAAGAAGATTATCAAATAAAATGAATTATTCCTAATGCTCAAAAATTAACATTAGAACCAGTAATTTTAACTTTAAAACCATTTGGTAATTCAAATAAAATTCCGCCATTTCAAGGTCAGATCTTTGGATATGTATTAAGTGGAACAGTATTTGTTCATTATGGTGCAACGAGAGTAAAAGCAGTAGCTAATGAAGCATTTTATATTAAAGGTAATGAAAAACATTATTTAGAAAATCCCAATAATTCAATTGCAACTATTTTATGAGTTTCAAATCCACCAATTTTTTAAACCATTTAAAGGAGGAAATTATGAGTGTAAATATTTTAGAATTACGTAATATTACCAAAGAATATGATGGTAAAGTTGTTTTAAAAGGAATTAGTTTAAATATTCATGAAGGTGAATTTCTTACCATTCTTGGTCCTAGTGGTTGTGGAAAAACAACATTATTAAGGATTATTGCTGGTTTTGAACAACCAAACAATGGTCAATTATTGTTTAAAGGTAAGGATTTAACTAAAATTCCAATTCATAAAAGAGAAATAAATACTATTTTTCAAAATTATGCTTTATTTCCACATTTAAATGTTTTTGATAATATTGCTTATGGTTTAAAGTTAAGAAAAATTGATCGTGAAAAAATCAAAAAAGAAGTTAAAAAAGCTTTAGATTTGGTTAAATTAAATGGTATGGAAGATAAAGATGTTAATGATTTATCTGGTGGTCAAAAACAAAGAGTAGCAGTAGCTAGAGCATTAGTTCTTAATCCTAAAATTTTATTATTAGATGAACCTTTTGCTGCTTTGGATTTGAAATTACGTCAACAAATGCAAGTAGAATTAAAAAAAATTCAAGAAGAAATTAATATTACTTTTATCTTTATTACTCATGATCAAGAAGAAGCATTTATTATGTCAGATCGGGTAGTTGTTTTAAATCAAGGTCAAATTCAACAAATTGGGACACCACAAGATATTTACAATGAGCCTGAAAATAAATGAACATCACAGTTTGTTGGTAGCTCGAATGTTATTGAAAATGGTGTATTTGTTAATGATTATTGTGTTCGTTTTGACGGTAAAAAATTTGCATGCTCTGATACTGGTTTTGGTGAACAAGAACGTAATATTGATATTGTTATTCGACCAGAAGATATTGATTTAGTTAATGCAGGTAGTGGTTTTTTTGATGGAACTATTAAAACTATTGCTTTTAAAGGATTATTATGAGAAATTGAAATTATTGCTAATAAACGCAAATGGATAGTTCATACTACTGATAATTTTGAAGTAGGTAACCGTGTTGGTTTAAAATGAAATGTTGAAGATATTCATGTTATGTGAAAGGAAATTGAAGAGTAAAATGAAAAATTTGTTTAAACGTAATATTAAAACACAAATTTTAAAATCACAAGATATGTTAGTTAATAATTCAAATCCAGAAAAAATTATTGATAATCAAAATAAAAAAAAAGTATAGATTTAAAAAATGGTTTAAACTTAAAAAAAATAATGTTTCTTTACAAGAGGTAGCAAAAAATAAATCGAAAATGAAACGAGTAAAAAAGAAAAAAGCATTGTTATGTTGAAAAAAAACAAACCAAAAAATAAGTTTTATTAAAAATAAAATCAAAGATAAATCAGTAAATTTTGGTTTTAAATCATGAGTTACGCTTGCTTATCCATATTTATTGGTGATGGTAATTTTAATTGTATTGCCATTATTAATTGTAATTTTATATTCAATTATTAAAGCAACTAATAATGCTTGAATATTTCGTTTTACATTTAGTAATTTTAATGATTTTTTTAAAGAAAATAGTTATGTTATGGTTTTATTACGTTCAATTGGTTATTCATTTGTTGCCACTTTAATTGCTGTTATTTTTGGTTATCCCATTGCTTATATTATGGCTTTTATGTCCACAAAAATTGCTTCAAAAAATATTTGGGTTTTAGTTACTTTACCAATTTGAATTAACATTTTATTACGTACAATTGGATTACAAATTATTTTTAGTATTTTAGGTCCTAATGTTTTATTAGGAACTCCAATTGGTATTATTTTAGCAATGGTTTATATGTTTATGCCTTTCGTTATTTTACCAATTTATAATTCTTTAGAAAAAACAGATCGCAATTTATTAGAAGCAAGTCAAGATTTAGGAGCTTCTAAGATGAAAACATTTTGAAAAGTTACCTTTCGTTTTTCAGTGCCTGGTATTGTTTCTGGTTTTACTTTAATGATGTTAAGTGCTATGACTTCACTAGTAGTAGTTAAATATATTGGTGAAGGAAAAACTATTTTAATTGCAAATATTATTGAATCATATTTTTATCGTGGTGCTAATTTTGCTTATGGTGCTGCTATTTCTGTTATTTTAGGTATTATTGTTTTAATTATTATTTTTACTTTAAAAGCGATTGGTAGTTGAGCTACTGGTAAAAAAATAGGAGGTATTAATTAATGAGATCTTTTTTTAAAAATAGTTATTTAGCTATTATCTTTTTATTATTTTATACTCCAATTTTAGTTTTAATGATATTCTCTTTTAATGGTGGCGATTCAGTTCGCAGTTGAAATTCTTGATCATTGCAACCTTATTACGATTTATTTCAACAAAGTGAACTTTGAGAATCGGTTAGTGTAACATTAATTGTTGCTTTTATTTCTACTTTTGTTGCTGTTATTATTGGTACGTTTGCTGCTTTGGGTTTAAGTAAAACAAAAAAAATAACACGTAATATTACTTTAGGGATTACTAATATTCCTTTAGTTAATGCTGATATTGTTACTGCTGTTTCTTTAATGTTATTATTTATGGCATTTGGTTTTAGTTTTGGTCTTGGAACATTAATTTTCGCTCATATTTCTTTTAATATTCCTTATGTTATTATTACTGTTTTACCAAAAATTAGATCAATAAATATGTCACAATTAGAAGCAAGTCAAGATTTAGGAGCGACCCCTTGATATACGCTACGTAAAATTGTATTACCAACAATTAAACCGGCAATAATTGCCGGTGCAGCTATTGCGTTTGCTATGAGTTTTGATGATTTTTTAATTTCTTATTTTACTGGCGGTAATACTTCTAACGTTTCAACTTTTATTTATTCTTTAAAACGAATTAAGCCTTATATTAATGCTTTTTCAACAATAATTATTTTATTAATTGCAGTACTTATTATTTCTTGAAATACTTATATTCTTTGCAAAAAACAAATTAAACAACGTAATGAAAAAATTGATAAAGGTATTTATCATGATAAAAAAATTATTAAAACTGAGAAGTTGTTAACTAAATATTATTTACAATTAAATGGTTTTAACTATAAAAAGGTTAAGAGTAAAGGTAGAAAGCGTAAATCATTATATAGTGATGGTAATTTTGAAATTGTAACTGAGCAAGATATTATTAAAATTCAAGATTATATTAAAAATCACCCGAAACTTATTAATCAAATTTCTAAACTTGAAGCAAAACTTGAGATGGAATCAATTTGAATTGAACATATAAAGAATAAGATTAAAAAAAAGAAAGAGTTAAAAGAAGAACGCTCAAAATTAAGAAGAGAGAAGTATCGTTTTTTACTATGACCGTGAAAATTAATTATGATTAGTATCATCTTATTATCAAGTTTTATTAGTTTGGGTGCTTTCTACATTTATACTAATGTTTATGATTTATCAATTGCTAATTGAGGCGAATATATGAATCCCAATATTTTAAAAGAATTTGAAAATAAATATCAAGTTAAAATAAAATATTCAACTTTTGATGATAATGAATCATTGTATGCTAAATTGTATACTACTAGTTATGATGTAATGGTTCCTAGTGATTATATGGTGGCTAAATTAGCAAGTGAAGATAGACTTTTTCCAATTGCATCAAAAAATTCTGCAGGTGATATTGAATATGATAGTAGAATTGATTTTAATCCCAAAGAAGATATAAATCATGATTTATATGAATTAATGAATAATTATCGAGTTGAAAATAGTGATGGAATTTTAAATAAATTTGGTTTAAATAGTTATAGTATTCCTTATTTTTGAGGTGATGTTGTATTAGTAATTAATACTACTAATACAAATAATCTTAGTGATCTTGGTATTAAAGCTGATGGTTCAAATGTTCAATGAAGTGTTTTAACAAATGCTGCAAAATTGGGTAAACGTATCGTTTTAAATGATGATATGCATAACTTATTTATGACTGCGCTTACTGATTTACACTATAAAAATAAATGAGGAGAAAATACTGGTTCAGGTCAATATAATCAAGTAGGAAATGAATTTTCTGATAATATTAATGCTCATAGTCCAATTGAAATTAAAGATGCAAGTGATTGGTTAGAACCAGTTATCAAAAATAAAAATACAAAATTATTAAATGATGATATTGTTGATGAAATTAGTAATGAAAATAAGTGGGATGTAGCAATGATGTATAACGGTGATTTATTATCTGCAATTGCTGATGATCCTGCTTCTTATAATGGTAAGTACCTTGTTGTTAGACCATATATGGGGACTAATGTTTGAAATGATGATATGGTAATTAGTAAAGATTCTCCTCATAAAGATTTAGCTTTTAAATTTATTAATTATATAATGCAAAAACAAACACAAGTTGATTTAAGTAGTGAATTTGGTTATACCTCACCTTTACAAGCAGCTATGGATGAAGTTAGTACTAATTTTTCAGCAGAAATTTGAAAGCATGTATATATTCCAAAAAATGGTCAATTACCTGATCCATTAGATCCAAGTAAGCATCATGAAGGATATTTTAACGGTTTATATACTCGTAGTTTTGACCCACAAATGCAAACTGCTTATAATAGATTATTAGCACGTTAATAAAATAAATTGTAATATTAAGTTTAAAAAAATATAAAAAAATATTGTAACTTATAGTATAATTTAATACGAAAGGGGTTAATTCATTGTGGCACGTCGTAAAAAGTGAGAAAAAGAAGACAAAGAAAAAATATGAAACTATTCTATTCAAAAAATGGAGAAATATTTTAAAGGATTATCTGAATTTTGAACATTGAATGTGCAAGCTCCTTGTCCGTGATGTTGTTTGCCAATGATAAAAGGTGCTTATCAAGGTGAACAACCAACTTCAGCATTTGCTTGAAATATTGATCACATTGATGGTGATCCAAATAATAATAGTTTAGAAAATTTACAACCAATGCATGTTGAATGTAATATTAAAAAAAATTAATCATAAATTAAAAATTCAATGACTATTTAATTCAATCATTGAATTTTTAATTTAATTTTTATCTTAATTAAGAAAAATTATTTTGAAAATTATTTTACTATTAGTGTTCTTTTTAATTAAAAATATTCAATCTTTTTTTAAAAAGAATATGTCAATATCGAGTGAAAATTTCCCAAAAATATTTTTTAAAAAATAAATTATTTTGAAAAGTTATACTGTTAAATAAACATAAATTCCAAATAAATTCTTTTCTAGATAAAAATAGAAATAAAGTTTTTTAATTTTTTAAAATTTTTTGTATAATTAATTTATACAAAAAATTATATAAGTTTTTAACTCATTATTTTATCTTAAAATAAATGAGTTTTTTTATTATTTATTCAAAGGAGAAAAGAAAAAATGTTTAAAGTTAAACCTAATTCACCAGTTTATGAATTTTATTATTCTGAAATAAAAAAATTAGAGGGTAAAATTAAAGATAATAAAGAATTAGATAATATAATAAATACTGAAAAAAATCTTAAAGAAGAAATAGAAAAACTAGAAATATATCTAAAAACATTAAATGAAAATTTAAAAAAGAAATATAAAATAATTCCATATATTGAAAAATTAAATATATATGATTTAGAAGATAAAATCGAATCAAAAGGACAAAAAAGGGTTGATAATGTAGGAAAATATTTAAAATTAAAATCAAGTTTAGATTATGATTTTGATTCAATTTTTGAACAATGAAAACGCAGTGCAAACAGTGAAAATCAACCTTTAACAAGTGGATATAAACCAAGCTCACCACAGATGTAAAAGGGGAAGATATTGCATTTGCAATATCTTTATATCTTTAAAATTGATTTTAAGACACCAAATTTGCTCATATACAAATGTTTTAAAATTTTATATGGTTTAGTATTAATAAAATAAATCTCTTCTAAAATATGTTTTTTTACTTTTAATTAAAAATTATTGATATCCATATCTTCAAGGATGGTCTTTATTTGGTATATAAACTTTTTTAGTTTTTATCAAATCTTCTTTAATAATTGGTTTTAATGCTATTTCTTTTAGTTCATATATTTTATTATTATAACTAAGATAGAATTCATTAATAAATGATTTAAGTACAATTACATCAGTTCTAGGTTGTATATATTGAACTTTGTTATTTTTATAAGGAAAATATTTTTTACCATAATATGTTATAGTTGAACCACTATCTGTTTTTCTTTTACAAAATCTTGAAAGATAAACATTTATTTCATTTTGTGTAGGAGCTTTAACCATAGCAGATTTATTATCATCAATAGGAAAAGCAAACTGATTATTAAAAATGTTTATATATGTTTTAAGAAATTTATTACCATCTTCTAAATTTTTAATTTTATTAAGTCGTAATTCACTAATTAAGCGACTTTGAAGTGTTCCAAATAATCGTTCAATTCTGCCTTTAGCTTGTGGAATTGAGGTTCTAATTACTTCAACACCTAAATCATTACAGCATTTTTGAAATTGAGTATAAGTATCATTTTCTGTGTTTATTTTACCTGAATCAATTTTTTTCTTATATCCAAAAACTGTTCTATTATCAGTATAAAATATCTTTGGTATGCCATATTTAGTTAAAATTTGATAAAAAACATTATAATAACCATCTAATGTCTCTTGGTGATCAAATCATAGTCCAACAATATTTCCTGTAGCATCATCAATTGCAGCATGTAAAAATGCTTTTGGTTTATCGTTACCAAATCAATGATGATTACTTGCATCTATTTGAATTAATTCACCAAAATTTGTTCTACGATTTCTTGTGGGATGCAAGTTATTTTTTTTATTCTTATGTCTTTTTGGTGAAGTGATTTTTTCTTGAATTAATAGATTATAAACTGTACTATATGCAATTTTAGTGTTTTCTTCATTAATTAATTTTTCCTGAAAATGTTGAAAATTAAAATTATAATATTTTGTTTTATATAAGTTTATAATTTTATTTTTAATTTCTATTTTTGTTGCCTTATTAGAAATTTTATTGCGAGATTTATGAATAAAACCAACTTTACCTTCTTTATTAAAAATTTGAATTAATTGGTTAATTCTTCTAATAGTTAGGTTAAGTTTATTTTTGGCTTGATGTTTAGATAATTTATTAATAACAATGTCATTTATAATTTTGTATTTATATTTTTCTTTCATAGTCATGCTTCTTTCCATTTTTATTACCAAGTATATTTAACTTCACTTTTTGAGAAATTTTCACTCGATAACTAATAGGAAATTATCACTAAATAATGACATTTTTTAAAAAGAATATTGTCTTTTTTTATAATAAGTGTAATATTATTTTTAAGGACAGAGTATTTCTTTCCTTATAATTTTAATAGGTGTATAGCAAAGTTTATATAATTATTAAAATTATTAATATTAAAATATAAAAACTAAATTTAATTGGTTTACTTTAAACCTTAGTTTTATTTTATTAAAACTAAGGTTTAAACTATTTTAATATTTTTTCCTATTTTAATATTTTAGTTAAAAATAGCAAGTTAAAGCGTTAAGCTATATTTTTCACTTTAGATTATTTAAAAAATAATGCTAGGAAAGGATTGTTAAAATGAAATATAAAATAAATAGTAATAGCCCGAGTAAAGATATGGTTAATCAGGATAAACATAAAAAAATAAAAACAGGATCTAATTCAATATATACAATTAATGTTAAAAAAAATAAGAAGAAAAGAATCTTATTATTTTCGTTGTATTTATTAGCATTTGGTTCTACAACAGTTACTACAATATTACTCTTACATACTACTGCTGCTTTCAATAATTCTGAATTTAATCCTAATTCTAATAATAAATTATGAGATGATTATTATCAAAAACATCATCGTAACTCTAAACCTATTAGTTTAAATTCTACTATTGCTTATTTTAGTAAATCAACAAATATTGTTAATTTTAATGTTATTGAAAATGCTGCTGATAATGGTAATATTGATTTTACAAATGTTTTAAGTAGTATTGATAATAATTTACAAAAAACTGATCCTAAAATTGAAAGTGATATTGATAATGATAATTCAAATTTATTACCAATTAATTTTTTCTTAAATGCTAATTATAATCCATCAGTTAAGTTTACTGTTGGTAAGGATAAAAAACCGATAACTAATACTTCTTTTATTTTGCCAAAGAACTTTAATGAGTCTAAAAGTTATGTTTTAAATTGAACAACTAATGATCAAGCATCAATTTTTGGTATTGAAAATACTAACATTAATATCGAAATTAATATTAATATTATAAATCAAGTTGCAATTAATATTGCTAGTTTACCAGTTAACTTTCCTGATAAAATTATTAATATTACTAATCCTGAAAATGCTACTATTGATTCAATAAAAGATAAATGATTAATTCCAACAATTCAAGATCAATTTGCAACAACTTTAAGTAAAGCATTAAATGTACCCAAAAAAGAAATTAAACCTAGTTATTACAAAATTGAATTTCAAAATGGTTCAGAATCACAAAACTTTACTAAAAGTGTTCCTGTTCAATTTTCAATTACATCTTTAGATAATAATCCTTGAAACTTTACAGGAAAAAAAGATGATTGCACTATAAATGTTAAAAATGATATTGCTGATTTAAGTAGTATGAAAGAATTAACTAATGAAATTGAAGCACAATATAATAATGATAAAGATAATAAAAACTTTCAAATTACTTTAGATAATCAAAAAGATAAAAATGGTAACTATATTAATGCTGATGTTAGTTTATCAGAAGATAATCTTAAATTTATTAATGATCAAATTATTAAAGGTGTTCAAACAATTTGTCAAAATTATTTCCAAAAAAATTATTCAGATCTTAATATTGAAGATAGTGATTATACAATATCAACAAATTTAAAAGTTGGTGATAATATCTTTAATAATAAGTTAGGTAAAAATATTGAAATAAAAATAACTGCTAGTCCTAATGATCATAAATTAACAAAAAGTTTAGATAGCATTAAGGCAATTGTTCATGGTCATAATAAAAATAATATTACTGGTAATTATTATTCACCAAAAGATTTTGCATTAAAAGGTATTTGATTAAAAGATGGTCAAGATGCAAATATTTTACAAGAAGGTCAACATTTTTATGAACAAGATAATTTATTAGGTAATTGAATTACTAATAAAGATAGTTTATTAAATACAATTAATAACAATTCTTATCGTCCAGTTGAGAATGCATTTACTGGACAGTTCACTATGAATTATTTATTAGATGGTGACACAAAACCAAGTGGTATGTCAGTTGATATTAGTAAAGATATTAAAGTTGGTAAGGTAAATAATTTCTGAGATTTAATTACTCAAACAAAAAGTATTTTTCTAGAAACCGATGTTGCAGTAACAACAAAATCGGGTTGAGAGTTAAATAATGTAAAACTAGTATTTACTGACATCGAAACACAACCAACTAAAGATAATACACTTTATACTCTTGATTTATCAGAAAGATTTGCTGGCAAAACTATTAGTGATCGTGCTACTTTAACATTCCCTGATTTTAATTTTAATTTTAATTACCAGTTAGTAAGTTAAAAAAAGGAAAAACTAATATGAAACAATTACTAATCATTTTAAGTACATTAACAACATTAACTTTAACAAGTGGTAGTATTATTAATACTATTGATGATACTAGTACTACCATTAATAAATTATTAGCAAATAAATCATCAATAAGTGATTCTGTAACTTCATTATTTAATAATCAATATGGTTATTTAAGTAGTAGTGATTGAATTACTAATCAAATAGATAATAACTATTATAGTTATGATACTAGTCATGCTAATTATTTATTAAGTGATGGTAAGACATCAGCACGAACATTATTTACTGTTGATAATAAAGGTGAATTAGTTTATAAAAAGGATGCTGTAATACCACCAAAAGATAAAGTCGAAGTTGATGCTACTAAACAAGAAATGATTACTCATAAAAAAATTACCACAGTTAAAGATAAATATAATCTATATAGTAAAAGTGAATATTCTCATACATATTTTAGTGGTGATAATACTGATTGACAATATATTCAATTTGGTGGAGTTGAAAAACATATTGATATTTCACAACAAGTAGGTGCTGATAAAGTTGAACATAGCAATAGTTTAAGTGAAACATTAGGTTTATATTATATTGCAAAAGCAGCACGTGAAAATAAAATTAGTAAAGTAGTAGCTGTTAATTTAGGAACATATTTTATGAGTCAAACAAGTATTAAAGATAGTTTTAATAAAGATTTAACTAGTAAAATTATTAATTTAATTAGTTACTAATAATAATATTTTTAATTTTATATATGATTCACCAATGAACGTAAATGATAAAAATTATTCAATCAATTATATTTGTGATAGTAATAATAATATAATTTCTATTTATTATACAAAATGAAATAATGATAATCTTGTTTCAAATATCAATGTTAAAACTTATGAAAGTTATAGTGGAAATAATGATTATGGTATGTGATATTATGGACCTACAACTGTTATTAGTAATTTTACGCAAGATGGTAAGATTGCTAGCTGAAAAGATTTTATTACTATATATCCAACATTAACTTTTGATGATAATTCATTTTTTTCTGTTTATTGTCAATATGGTAAGGAACAATATAGTGGTTCAAAATTAAGCATTGATACTTCTAAAATTGATACTAGTTACAATTTTAATCATAACTTTTGATCAGTAAGTGTTAATCATGATGGAGGAATATTTGGGGCTCATGTTGAAATAAAAGCTGATGCACAAATTTGACATGATGATCATAATATTTATATTAGTTATAGATGATATGAATATTCTAAATTTGCAACGGAAGGTGCTTTTTTCTCAACTACACTAAATCAATCATCTTTTATTAACATTATGAAATAAAATTTATAAAATGTTATATCTATTATTATAGATTAATAAGATATTTTAATTTATAAAAAATATTATTTTAGGATACTAAAAATAGAAAGGAAAAATACAATGAAACAATTATTAATTACTTTAAGTACATTAACAACATTAACTTTAACAAGTAATAGTATTATTAATACTATTGATGCTACTAATACTACCATTAATAAATTATTAGCAAATAAATCATCAATAAGTGATTCTGTAACTTCATTATTTAATAATCAATATGGCTATTTAAATGATAGTGATATAATAACTAATCAATCAATAACTGATCATAAGTTTTATAGTTATGACACATCAGCTTTAAAAAGTTATACTTTTGCTAATGCAAGAGATGTTTTTTTAGTAAATAATGAAGGAACTTTAATTTATAATCCTGATGTTATTATTCCTACTGATCAAAAATTAAATATTGAAAATACGATGCAAGAAATGATTAGTCATAAAAAAATAACTACAGTTAAAGCAAATTACAATTCTTATAGTAATAGTCAGTATTCATCTACCGATTTTAGTGGTGATAATACTGATTGACAATATATTCAATTTGGTGGTGTTAATAAACATATTGATATTTCCCAACAAGCAGGTGCTGATAAAGTTGAACATAGCAATAGTTTAAGTGAAACATCAGGTTTATATTATATTGCAAAAGCAGTAATTGAAAATAAGATTAGTCAGTCAGTTGCTATTAATTTGGGAATATATTTTATAGCACAAAGTAGTTTAAAAGGAAAAATTAATAATGACTTAATTACTAAAATTATTGATTTAATTATTAATAATAAATATGTTTATAATTTTATGTTAAATATGCCATTTTCAAATGATGATACGAGTTATGCCATTAGTTATATTTTTGATCATAATAATAATAATATTAAGTTAAATTATAATCATTATAGTTACGAAAAAAGTAATACAAGTAATTTTGAAACTCATGTTAGTCCTGGTCCTTTTGCTTCAGTTGATTATACAGGTGATATTTATATTAATTATCAAGATTTATATTATTTAATTAATAATCAAAATAATTGAGATGTAATTTATAAGTATTTTACTAATGGAAACTTATTTGATTATAGTAATATGGAGCATGAAATTGGTGATAATTGAACTTTTAAAAATTTTTGAAATTCTATATTTAAAGATAATTTAACAAAATTTTTAAATAATGTGGGTGTTAATGGAATAATAATTCATATTGACTGTTATGGTACAGATATATGACATCCTTCATTAGTTGATAAATTTTATATTAAAAGTATTTCTCAATGAAATTAAATACTTACATACTAAATTTACTTTTTAAAATGAGCATTTTATTAATCTTCTTAAATAAAATTAATAAAGTGTTATATTTAGTATAGATTAGCCAGATATTTTTTATAAAATAATTTTTAGTAAACTTAAAACGAAAGGAGAATGTAACATGAAACAATTACTAATGACATTAAGTACATTAACAACATTAACTTTAACAAGTAATAGTATTAATAATACTATTGATGTTGCTAACACTACTGTTAATAAACTATTAACAAATAAATTATCAATAAGTGATTCTGTAACTTCAATATTTAATAATCAATATGGTTATTTAAGTAGTAGTGATTGAATTACTAATCAAATAGATAATAACTATTATAGTTATGATACTAGTCATGCTAATTATTTATTAAGTGATGGTAAGACATCAGCACGAACATTATTTACTGTTGATAATAAAGGTGAATTAGTTTATAAAAAGGATGCTGTAATACCACCAAAAGATAAAATCGAAGTTGATGCTACTAAACAAGAAATGATTACTCATAAAAAAATTACCACAGTTAAAGATAAATATAATCTATATAGTAAAAGTGAATATTCTCATACATATTTTAGTGGTGATAATACTGATTGACAATATATTCAATTTGGTGGAGTTGAAAAACATATTGATATTTCACAACAAGCAGGTGCTGATAAAGTTGAACATAGCAATAGTTTAAGTGAAGCATTAGGTTTATATTATATTGCAAAAGCAGCAAAAAATAATTTAATTGATAATGCTATTGCTAATAAAATAGGTCAATATTTTATGACGCAAAGTAGTTTAAAAGGACAAATTAATGATAATTTAATTAATATTATTATTAATTTAATTAGTAACAATAATAATATTTTTAATTTTATATATAGTGCACCAATGAATGTAAATGATAAAAATTATTCAATTAATTATATTTTTGATAAAGATAATAATTTAATTGAAGTTTATTATACTGAATTTGATAAATCAAATATAGAAAATAACTTAAATTATAAATGAAATGATTCATATAATTGATTTAGTTCAAATTATAGTGATTATTCTAATACATATACAATAGTAAAATGAACTGACTATGCAAGTGATTGAAATACTTTTACTAATAAATATCCAACTTTTAATTTTGATGCTAATTCATATTTAAAAGTTTCAACGGGAAGTGGTAAAGAAGACTATAAATCTTTAAATTCTCAAGTCGCAACAACAAATATAAAAACTAATCAACAAAAAGATATTGATAATTCAATTTTTCAAGTCAATATTAGTACGTGACCACCATATGATCCAAATTACCCAGGAGGTGTAGGAACTGCTATTGATATTTATTTAGAACTTTGACGTGATGATAATAATATTTATTGAAAATGACATATAATGACAGCTACTTTTTTAGGTTCAACTTCATATTCTGATGTTAAATTAAATAATATAACATTTAATAATATTATGAATTAAATAAATATGTTTTTTCAAAGTAATTATTTATTATTAAATTTAATTACGATTTTAAAAATGGTAAAAAGTAAAAGAAGGTATTGTAAATGAAACAGTTTTTATTAACTCTAAGTACAGTAACAACATTAACAATAGCAAGTAATACAATGTTTAATAGTATGATGATAGTGGATCAAAAAAACAATAGTGCTAGTAAAAAGAAAATACTACCTGTCATTCCAATAAATCAAAATAAATCATTATTTAATAATCAATATGGTTATTTAAATAATAATGATTGAATTACTAATCAATCAATAATAGACAATAAGTATTATAGTTATGATACTAGTCATGCTGATTATCCATTAAGTGATGGTAAGACATTAGCACGAACATTATTTACTGTTGATAATAAAGGTGAATTAATTTATAAAAAAGATGCTATGATAACAGACAAAGATAAAGTTGACGTTAATAATACTAAACAAGAAATGATATTTCATCGTAAAGTTGCTACTATTAATAATCCAACTAACAGTTATAGTGGTAGCCAATATGATATTAATTATTTTGCTGGTGACGGTATTAATTGAAAATATGTTCAACAAAGTGAAGTGGAAACTCATATTGATATTTCACAACAAGAAAATGCTAATAATGTTGAAAATAATAATAGTTTAAGTGAAGGTTTAGGACTATATTATATTGCTAAGGCAGTAAGAGAATCAGATGGCTCTTTTAAAGAACAAGATGCTGATATTTTAGCACACTATTTTATTACTCAAAGTAGTCTAAACGGTAGTTTAAGTGATGTTTTAATTGACAAAATTGTTCATTTATTGATTACTAATGATAATGCTTATGATTATATGACTAATGTTCCGTTTTTAACTAATGATAATAGTAAGTATACAATTAATTACATTTTTGATGAGTTTAACAATATCATTCAAATTTATTACAGTTATTATGATAAAGCTTTTGATCTTTCAACTTTGTCATTAATAATTCCACAACAAGTAATATCAGTAAAAACACCAGAAGCAACTCCAATTACTGATATAAAAGTTAATTTAGTTAGTAAAATTTAAACAGAATTTAAACAAAAATTAAGTCAGCAATTAAAAATTAATTCAGAAGATATTAATGATAAATATTACAATATTTTTATTAAAGATAATAAACAAAATCAAGATTTTACTAAGGCAGTAAATATTGATTATAAAATAACTAGTTCTTGAAAAAATGCTAATCAATTAAATTTTGCAGGTACTTATCAAGGACAAGTTAGTGTAATTAATAAGTGTGTTGATTTAAGTAATGAAACAGATTTAAAAAATATTATTGAAAATGCTTACTATCATCAAAATGATAAATCTAAATGATTAAATGTTGATGTTGATAATACTATTGATAATAAAAATGTTGACACTAAATTAACACAAACTACTTTAGATTTAATTAATACTAATATTAGTACTACTATTAAAGTTATTGTTCAAAATTATTTTAAAACTCATGATACTGAACTTATTATTGATGAAACAGATTATGATGTAACAACTACTTTAGCGGTGGGTGATAATATTTTTAATAATAAATTAGGTAAAGATTTTACAATTAGTATTAAAGATAACGGTTCTACTTATAAATTAAAAAATAGTTTAGATAATATTAACGTTACTATTCATGGTCATAATAAAAAAAGTATTGCTGGTAATTTTTCAAGAACACCTTTTGATTTAGATGGTATTTGGTTAAAAGATGGTAAAGATGCAAACGTTTTACAGGAAGGTCAACATTTTTATGAACAAAACAAATTATTAGATAAATGAATTTCTAATAAAGATAGTTTATTAAATACAATTGTTAATAATTCTTATTATCCAATTGCTGATAGTTTTGGTGGAAACTTTATTATTAATTATATATTAGATGGCAAAAATAAAGGTAGTATGACAGCTGATATTAGTAAAGATATTACTAGCGATAAGGTAACTAATTTTTGAGATTTAATTACTAAAACTAAAAGTATTTTTTTAGAAACTGATGTTTCAGTAAGTTCAGATTGAGCTTTAAATAATGTAAAATTGATATTTACTAATGATGAAATACAACCAGCCAAAGATAATACGCTTTATATTTTTGATTTATCAGACAGATTTAAAGGTGAAACTGTTAGTGAACGTGCTACTTTAACATTTCCTGATTTTAATTTTAATTTTAATTACCAATTAATGAGTTAATAAAGAAAAGAGAATATAAAATGAAACAATTATTAATAACTTTAAGTACATTAACAACATTAACTTTAACAAGTAATACTATTATTAATAATATTAATGATAATACTGTTATTAACAGTAGATTAATAAACAAATCATCAATAAATAATATTTCAACTTCATTATTTAATAATCAATATGGTTACTTAAGTGATGATGATTGAATTACTAATCAATCAATAATAGACCATAAGTATTATAGTTATGATACTAGTCATGCTAATTATTTATTAAGTGATGGTAAGACATTAGCACGAACATTATTTACTGTTGATGATAAAGGTGAATTAGTTTATAAAAAAGATATTATAATACCAGAAAAAGATAAAGTTGATGTTAATAATACTAAACAAGAAATGATAACTAATTGTCAAGTAACAATAAATAATAATGATAATTTTTATAGTAATAGTCAATATTCAACAAATTATTTTACTGGTTTTAATAGTAATAAGTGAATGTTTTTTCAAGAAGGTGGAATTGAAAATCATATTGATATTTCACAACAAGCCGGTGGTCACAAAGTTGAACATAGTGATAATTTAAGTGAAACATTGGGATTATATTATATTGCTAAAGCAGTGCGACAAACAGGAGGAATTGATGAAAAAATTGCTGATTTATTAGCAAGTTATTTTATGGAACATAGTAGTTTAAAAAAAACATATGGAATAGTAAATAATATTATTAATTTAATTATCAATAATAATGATTTATATAATTTTATTAATCAAACTCCAATGTGTGATGGTACAAGTAATTTATATAAAAATTTGGAATGGCAACCCTTTTTAGGACTATTTTTTGGTAGACATTTGTTTTTGATAACTAATTGGAGTTAGGTAGTTTAGAGTACTGTGAATTCTTATGTTGTTATATCAATTGATGTAATCAAATAATTCTAATTTTAATTGGATTAATGATGTAAAATTTTTATCATTAATAAATTCAATTTTGAAAGTTTTAAAAGTTGCTTCAGCAACAGCATTGTCATAAGGACATCCTTTTTTGCTTAAAGATCGAGTTATGTTGAAAGCTAATAAAAGTTTATCAATAGTTTTATTATTGAATTCATTACCGCGATCAGTATGAAATATTTCAATATCTTTTAAACAGTGATTTGATTGCATAAATGCTTGATATACTAATGATGCATCTTTTTTAACTCCAACACTATGTCCAATAATTTCGCGGTTAAATAGGTCGATTAATAGGCAAATATAGTTTCATTTACCATTAACTTGAACATAAGTTAAATCACTAACAATAACTTCATTTTTAATTCTATTATTAAAGTTTCTATTAACAAGATTGGTTATTTGACTATCATTGACTTTATTATGATAATTTTTGAATGATAATTTAGTGTATTTTGATATTAAATTATGCTTATTCATAATTTCTTTAATTTTTCTGCGTGATAAATAAATTTCTTGGTTTGCTAGTATGACTTTTAATCTTCTAGTACCATAAACTTCTTTATTTTCTTTAAAAGCACTAATAACAGCTTGTTCATAAATATTATTTTGAATTTTATTTTTTTTCTTTAAATTAAAATAATATGTTGATTTAGAGAGTTTTAAAAAATGACACATTGTGCGAATTTTATATTTAGATTTATTATTTGCAATAATCTCTACTTTCTGCCTATTAGGAAATCTAAACCAATAAAAAAATCAAAATTACCATTTATAATATTATGTATTTCAGCAACAGTTCAAACCATAGAAAAGAAACCAACAATAAAACAAAAAACATGAAATTTAGAAGTGTCATACCACTTTTTTTTAATTTCTTTATTTTCCATTATTTTTTACCCCCTAATAAAAAATCATCATAATTCATATTTTCACTTAATCTTTGGTCAAAATTTCTTTTTGCCTTTTTCTTATGCAACTTTTGTCTTGACATATTTTTTCATTTATCTTTTTTCATAAAATTAATTCACTCCTTATAAAATAAACGTTTTTATTGTTTTATTTTGTTCATTAATCTTTGAATTTTCATTATTAATTTCTAATAATTTATTTTGAAATTCTAATGTTTGTTTTAAATCTTTTATTTGATTATTTAAATTTTCAAATTTTCTTTCTAATTTTTGTTTTTCATATCTTTTTCTTTCAACTTTTAAATCATTCTTTTTACTAAATTTATTTTCTTTTCTCTTAAAAACTCAATTTGTTATTTTAGTTTTAATATTATTTCATGGAATACCAATATAACCTACAACAATACCAATTAAAATAGATACTGGTTTAATTGCAACAATTCCTAAAACTATAATGCTAGGAATTAATCCTAAAAATATACTAAATGTAATACATCCAGTTAATGCCATAAATTTTAAAATTCATCACATATATATTTTCACTTTAAACACCACCTAGTGTATAAGCATAAGAATAATCCCAATTTAAACTTGCTCTATCTAAATTAATCTCCGACATACTATCATCATTTAAATCAACATCAGCCATACCGTCATCTGTACTTTGATAATCATTAACACTGCCATTAATTAATCTTGCTCTTTCATCTGTAAATACTTCTTGTAACTCTGTATTATTATGTGTATTTCCTAACGGTAATAATAAAGTATTAATAATCTCACTTGCTCCGGCAATAATTGTAGGAATAGCAAAATAATTATTAAAATTATTGTTTATACCCATAGCAACACCACTACTAATCAAACAGCCACCAGTAGCCATATTACAAATCTTTCTTATATTTTGAAATTTATTAGGTATTAATTCAGTTAAACCACTAATAACATTTGTTATACCAAAACTATTTAAAGATATATAAGTATCTCAATCTACAAAAGGAACATTGATTATCGGTTTAACAGTTGTAAAAGGTGGATAAGTTGGTCTTGGGGGTTCAGTAGGGCAAGGTGGTCAAAAATATGGTTCATCTCTTAATAAAGAAACTGACTTATCTACATACTGAACAAATTTAGCATAATTTATTAAACCAATTGTTCCTAATCCTAAAAATATCTTTTTATAACTATTAATAACTTTATTTCTAGTAGTAGGTCTTTGATTAATATTCCATATATCAATTCCTAACTTTTTACTAAATAATAATGAATTAATAGAACCTAATACTGGGTCTTTTAAATATTGACCATAATAAGCACTAACTCCTACCATAGCACTTAATGGGCTTAATCCAGTTCTTAAAATTTTAGTTAAAGTATAATTACTAGTTTGTTCTAATTCATTAGGCATATTTACTGTCTCCTTTATTTTTCACTTAATTTTTTTAAAATCTCTTGCAAACACTTATCTTGCTTAACATCTTTAAATGCCTTATCAATTAGCATATAGTCATACTTAAACTGTTTTCTTTTTTCCATAAATAAAACTCCTTACTTTATATACTAATAAGGAGCTTATTTATGAATTATAATCTAATCCATTGGGGCTTAATGAAAAATATATAATCCATATATAAGCCCCTTATTTAATTTTTATTTATTTCTTTTATTCTCTTTTCTTATTCGTTCCATTTCATTAGCAACTCTGTAACACATTTCACAACCAAATACTCTTTCATAAGTTCAATCACTACACTTATGTCTCATAATTTAACTTACTTTCTTGTTGTCTCATTGATTTATTTAAAGCAATATCTAATATACAATTTGGACAATAATATTTTCTAGTATATAAGTTTTGCAAAACTCTTTTAGGACAAATAACTTGGTCGCAAAGTTTACATATATAAACTGCTAAATGAAATGCTTGCTCACATGAACAATTATCATTTTTAGCCATAATTTAAACTTAACTCCTAACCTATTAATAATTATTTAAAATTACCCTTTTAATAAATAACTATTTTCAATTAGAAAGTTTTTTAATATTACCGCTTAAATCAAGTTCAAGTGAATAAAAATTACCAACTTTTAAATCAACAGTAGATAAACAATTATTAAAATCACTAGCAAATTCTGGATTATATCATTTATCACGTGTTTGACCAGTTGGCACGCTTGTTTGTTTATTTATTTCTACAAACTTCAAAACATCAAACTTTAATTTTTGACCTTTATTATTTTTATCGGGAATAATACGCCCTTTTTCAATATTAACTAACTGTACTTTAAACATAAAAAAATACTTAACCTCGCTAATTCATTAAAATTTAATTTAATAAGTTAAGCATAGTAGGGTAAACCTATACTTACAAAATTATTATAACATAAAAAATAAAAATACAATAAAAAAAAACGAACACTAGTAAGAATTAGCGTAATTACTAGTATCCATTAAGCATTATATATATATATATATATATATACAAGTATTTTATTAATATATTTAAAATTATTTTATTCATTTACTAAATTCAAAAAAATAAAAACATAAAATTAAACTTAATCAAATTAATGAAATAAAAGAGTAAATAATTATTTTTTTGATTCTTTCTTCTTTTAAAAATTTTATTTCAATATGATTATCACAAAAATAACCATTATCTTTAAATAATCAAAACAACATTGATAAAGGAGCAACTAAAAAAATAAAAAATCACTTTAAAAAGAAACCAGAATTTCTTTTTTCAACTTTATTACCAACTTCAACAATTTCTTTTTTTAATTCATTAGTTTTATAATATAATTTTCATTTTTCTAATTTTTCAGAAAAAATCAAATTTTCCTTTGATAATTTTAATAAAATTTCATAACAAATAATACAATTATTATCTAATTTTGCAATATGTAAGTCTGATTTTTCTTTAATATCAAAATCTTTTTTAATTACATCAACAGAATTATTAATATATTTTATTCTCTTTTTTCTAATACCAAATAAATCCATTATATTTAACCTTTCTATATTCCTTTTTAAAATAATTATAATATAAAAAATAAAAATATATAAATAAATTTAATGTAAAACTTTTTTCTTAAAATCTATTTTTTCAACTTTATTACCAAAAACTTTTTCTGTCCAAGTCAAAACATCTTTATCTCTTTGAATTAAATAACCGATTTCACTAGTCCGTAAATAATGCTTATACGATAAAGCACTTAAATATAAATAGCGTTCATAATCTTCATACTCTTTAAAATAATCATTAACAACAGTACTTTCAATAATCCCACCAATCATAACAGTATCACCATTATTATCTTTTTGAGTTTTAAAATAAAACACATTTGTTGCATTAAAACTTGCTTTAATTATATCTGCAATTGTTAATTTCTTAATTCCACGAACTACAATAGGATTTTTACAATTACGACTAAAAGCATAAGCTTTTACACCTATATCTGCTTGATTTAAAGACTTAACATCATCTATTGCTTTTGTAACATATTTTCCTAAATATTTAATAACAAATTCATTAGTACCTTTTTTAACTACCCTTAAATCATTAAAACCATGAGTTCATCATTCTGCTAACATACTTTTATGTATCTTTCTATTAAAAATTATATGAAAATGTATAGCACCACGAGATTGATATTCATAAACATAAAAATATTTTAATTCTCCTAAATAATGAAAACGTTTAGGGTCATTTCATCACTTCTTTAGTTTAAGAAAAAATAAACGAATATCTTTTTTTGCTTTTTTAATATCTTTTATATTATCTTTATAAGTTAAAGTAACAAAACTTAACATTTTACTATTATAAAAATTATGTAATGCTTTTTGAATTAAATTAGTTTTAGTACGAACAGTACTATTTCTTAATTTTTGTTTATTGCCAACATAAGACTTACCCCTAACATTCCCAATATTATTTAAAAAAGAAATAGGTAAAATTACATTTTTAACATAAAAATCTTGTTGAATATCCATACATAAAACTCGCTAATTCTAGGTTTTAAAAACCAATTTTATATATTTTAATAACAAACAAATCTTAACATAAAAAATTATAAAAACAAACAATAAAACAAAAACGTGTCATTATTTAGTGATAATTTCCTATTAGTTATCGAGTGAAAATTTCTCAAAAAGTGAAGTTAAATATACTTGGTGATAAAAATGGAAAGAAGCATGACTATGAAAGAAAAATATAAATACAAAATTATAAATGACATTGTTATTAATAAATTATCTAAACATCAAGCCAAAAATAAACTTAACCTAACTATTAGAAGAATTAACCAATTAATTCAAATTTTTAATAAAGAAGGTAAAGTTGGTTTTATTCATAAATCTCGCAATAAAATTTCTAATAAGGCAACAAAAATAGAAATTAAAAATAAAATTATAAACTTATATAAAACAAAATATTATAATTTTAATTTTCAACATTTTCAGGAAAAATTAATTAATGAAGAAAACACTAAAATTGCATATAGTACAGTTTATAATCTATTAATTCAAGAAAAAATCACTTCACCAAAAAGACATAAGAATAAAAAAATAACTTGCATCCCACAAGAAATCGTAGAACAAATTTTGGTGAATTAATTCAAATGGATGCAAGTAATCATCATTGATTTGGTAACGATAAACCAAAAGCATTTTTACATGCTGCAATTGATGATGCTACAGGAAATATTGTTGGACTATGATTTGATCACCAAGAGACATTAGATGGTTATTATAATGTTTTTTATCAAATTTTAACTAAATATGGCATACCAAAGATATTTTATACTGATAATAGAACAGTTTTTGGATATAAGAAAAAAATTGATTCAGGTAAAATAAACACAGAAAATGACACTTATACTCAATTTCAAAAATGCTGTAATGATTTAGGTGTTGAAGTAATTAGAACCTCAATTCTACAAGCTAAAGGCAGAATTGAACGATTATTTGGAACACTTCAAAGTCGCTTAATTAGTGAATTACGACTTAATAAAATTAAAAATTTAGAAGATGGTAATAAATTTCTTAAAACATATATAAACATTTTTAATAATCAGTTTGCTTTTCCTATTGATGATAATAAATCTGCTATGGTTAAAGCTCCTACACAAAATGAAATAAATGTTTATCTTTCAAGATTTTGTAAAAGAAAAACAGATAGTGGTTCAACTATAACATATTATGGTAAAAAATATTTTCCTTATAAAAATAACAAAGTTCAATATATACAACCTAGAACTGATGTAATTGTACTTAAATCATTTATTAATGAATTCTATCTTAGTTATAATAATAAAATATATGAACTAAAAGAAATAGCATTAAAACCAATTATTAAAGAAGATTTGATAAAAACTAAAAAAGTTTATATACCAAATAAAGACCATCCTTGAAGATATGGATATCAATAATTTTTAATTAAAAGTAAAAAAACATATTTTAGAAGAGATTTATTTTATTAATACTAAACCATATAAAATTTTAAAACGAGGCTTTTTAATAATCTGTGTATCTTTGTTTTACAAAGTTACTAATTTAGATTAATTCTGTCTTCAAATTTTATCATAAAATGAGCAATTGCTGTATTTCAATTTTGAATAGGCAATGTTCATTTTTTTGTTATATTTTCAATTGTCAAGTAAAATATTTTGAAAACTGCCATATCATTAGGAAAAACTTTTTTATTTCTGATGATTTTTCGTAATTGACTATTAACAGATTCAATAGCATTTGTAGTATAAATCACTCTTTTGATTTCTACTGGATAACTAATAAAAACCATTAAATTATCTCAATTTTTATATCAAGATTTAGTAATTTGAGGATATTGTTTATTTCATTTACTTTCAAACGATTCTAAAGCTTGCATTGCTTGTTCTTCACTACATGCACTATAAATTGGTTTTAAATCTGCAACTAGACCTTTTCGATGTTTGTATGAAACATATTTTAAACTATTTCTAATTTGATGAACAATGCATAATTGATGTTCTGTTTTAGGATAAACTGATTGTATTGCTTCTGACATGCCTGTTAAATTATCACTACAAGCAATAAGAATATCATTTAAGCCACGATTTTTCATTTCTGTGAAATTAGATAATCAAAACTTAGAACCTTCATTTTCACTAATTCATAATCCTAAAACATCTTTTTTGCCTTCTAAATCAACTCCTAATGCTATATAAACTGATTTGTTAATAATCCGTTTATCTTGTCGTACTTTAACTACTATACAATCAAAATAAACAATAGGATAAATACTTTCTAATGGTCGATTTTGTCATGCTTTAACATCATCAATAACATCATCAGTAATTTGACTAATAACACTTTCACTAATATCAGCACCATGATATAACTCTTGCAACTGCATTCTAATGTCAGATAATGTCATTCCTTTTGCATACAAGGAAAGAACTTGTTGATCAAAACCATCAAATCTTCTTTGCCTTTTAGGAACTATTACAGGAGTAAAATTACTATTGCGATCTCTTGGTACATCAATTTCAATTTTACCTTGTTGAGTTATTAATTTTTTTGAACTTGTACCATTACGAGCATTTTCAGTAGTACTATGTTGATTTTTTTCATATCCTAAATAATTTTGCATTTCAGAATTCAACATTTTTTCAACTAATCTTTTTGTTAATTCTTTATATAAACCGCCAGGTTTAAAAACTGTTGTTAAATCTTCAGTATTTTCTAGTAATAAATCTACTGCTTTTGATATTGGATCATTATTATTAAAGTTATCTTTTTTAGCCATCTGTAACTCACTCTTTCTAGTCATTTAATTATATTTACTAGAATTAATTAAACATAGTTATTTTTGTAAGTTACACAGATTACTAAACATTTCCTTTAAAATTTGTATATGAGCAAATTTGGTGTCTTAAAATCAATTTTAAAGATATAAAGATATTGCAAATGCAATATCTTCCCCTTTTACATCTGTGGTGAGCTTGGTTTATATCCACTTGTTAAAGGTTGATTTTCACTGTTTGCACTGCGTTTTCATTGTTCAAAAATTGAATCAAAATCATAATCTAAACTTGATTTTAATTTTAAATATTTTCCTACATTATCAACCCTTTTTTGTTCTTTTGATTCGATTTTATCTTCTAAATCATATATATTTAATTTTTCAATATATGGAATTATTTTATATTTCTTTTTTAAATTTTCATTTAATGTTTTTAGATATATTTCTAGTTTTTCTATTTCTTCTTTAAGATTTTTTTCAGTATTTATTATATTATCTAATTCTTTATTATCTTTAATTTTACCCTCTAATTTTTTTATTTCAGAATAATAAAATTCATAAACTGGTGAATTAGGTTTAACTTTAAACATTTTTTCTTTTCTCCTTTGAATAAATAATAAAAAAACTCATTTATTTTAAGATAAAATAATGAGTTAAAAACTTATATAATTTTTTGTATAAATTAATTATACAAAAAATTTTAAAAAATTAAAAAACTTTATTTCTATTTTTATCTAGAAAAGAATTTATTTGGAATTTATGTTTATTTAACAGTATAACTTTTCAAAATAATTTATTTTTTAAAAAATATTTTTGGGAAATTTTCACTCGATATTGACAACAATAAAACAAAAACGTTACTTAATTTAATCAATATTATATTAATTTTACAATAAAAATGTACCTTTAAATTTTTAGGTACATTTTTATTATTTTCTATTTTTTATTAACTTTGTATCATTCTAATTCTAAATCTTGTGCAACATCCATAACTACTTCTGACATTGTTGGATGTGGATGACAAGAAGAGGCTAATTCAACAATAGTACCTTCCGTTTGCATAATATTAACAATTTCAGCAATTATATCAGTAGCCGTTGAACATAAAATATGAGCACCTAGGATTTCTCCATATTTTTTATCAATAATTATTTTAACAAAACCATCAGTCTCACCATCAGCCAATGCCTTACCATTAATAGTAAATGGTATTTTCTTCATCAAATATTCTTTACCTAAAGATTTACATTCAGTTTCAGTTAAACCAACACTTGCCACTTCTGGGAATGAATAAATACAACTAGGCATTTTATTATAATCTACTTCTTGCTCTTTCAATGGATGATTATCAGCATCCGTTCTACCTTCTTTAACTAAAATATTATTAAGCGCTGCTAATCCTTGTGTTGATGCAACATGAGCAAGCATTCTTTGACCATTAGCATCTCCAATTACATATATATTATCAATAACATTATTGTTAGCATCTAAAGCTTCCAATTTATTATTTACGGCAAATGCTTGATTAGGCTTAATTTGAATTCCCAAATTAGTAAAACCTTCAGTAATCGGCGTTCTTCCAGTACTTAATAAACAATAGTCACTAGTTACTGTTAATGGTTTTTTATGTTCTTTATCGGTTGCAGCATAATAAGTTAAAGTTTTATCCTTTAATTCATTAACACTATGACCAGTAATAATATTAACACCATTTTTTTCAAGAATTTTAGTTAAAGTTGTGCTAATATCTTCATCTAGTAATGCTAAAATACGATCTAAATATTCAATAATAGTAACTTTAGTACCAAGTGTACTAAATAAACAAGCAAACTCAATTCCAATAACACCACCACCAATAATAGTCAGTGTTTTTGGAACTTCTTTTAAAGAAAGAATTTCAGTCGAAGTTAATAATGTTTGGTTTGTTTTTAAATCTTTTTCACTTAAACCTTGTGGACCATTAGGATTATCAAACATTTTTACTTTTGAACCAGTAGCAATTATCATATATTTAGTAGTATATTTCTTTTCTTTACCATCTTTAGCTTTCACTAAAATCGTATTTTTATCAATAGCACTTCCAATCCCTAATAATTGTTCTACCTTATTAGCTTTCATTAAAAAGCCAACTCCACCAGTTAAACCTTTAACAACACCAGTTTTACGATCTTGCATTACTTTTCAATTAATTTCAATATTTTTTTTATCTTTAATAGCAACACCATATTTATCAGCATTTTCAATATAATGAAAAACTTTTGCGCCCTTTAGTAACGTCTTAGTAGGAATACATCCAACATTTAAACAGACTCCACCTCAGTTATCTTTTTCAACAATTGCAGTTTTTAAACCCATCTTTGCTGCTCGAGCCGCTGTTACATAACCACCAGGGCCTGCCCCGATAATTATTAAATCAAAATCATAGTTAGACATCTTTTACATTTTCTCCTTAAGCTAAAATTAATGTTGGATTTTCTAATAACTCTTTAAGTCGAGAAAGGAAATAACCAGCAGGTGCACCATCAATAACACGATGATCAATTGAAAGTGATAATGGAAAGAACTTATGTTCAACAATTTTACCATCAGCAATAATTAGTTTTTTTTGCATCATCCCTAGACCCAAAATTGCTACCTCTGGATAATTAATAACTGGTGTTCCCATTTCAATTCCTGCTGAACCAAAATTAGTAATAGTAAATGATCCACCTTGCATTTCATCACCTTTTAATAGCCCCTTACGAGCTTTATCACCTAATGAATTAACTTGTCTTGCTATTTCAAATAATGAAAGTTGATCAGCATTTTTAATAACAGGAACTACTAAACCCTTTTCAGTATCAGCTGCCATACCAATGTTATAATATTTTTTAACAAGAATTTCATTATTAGCCATGTTCAAAGTTGAATTAAGTAATTTAAATCGTTCTTCTTTTAACGCTTTAGCAACAGCCTTTACAAAGAATGGCATAAATGTTAATTTAGCACTACCATCTGGATCTTTTTCCGCTGGTTCTTTTAAAGTTGCACGTAATTGTACTAAGTTTTCAGCATCAACATTAATCATTAAACTAACATGTGGTGCTGTATAAACTGATAATGACATTTGATTAGCAACAGCCTTACGAATTCCTGATAATGGTAAATGTTCAACATTACCAAAACTTTCGATTTTAGTAACATTAATACCTTGTGAACTAATAGTTGTAGCAGAAACTGAAGATATTGAATTAATAGGTGTTGTTGATGCAGTAGTACTGGTTGTTGTACCACCATTCTTGGTATTTAATAAATCATCTTTTAAAATTCTACCACGAGGACCAGTTCCTTTAATTGTTCCCATATCAACACCTAAGTCACGAGCCATTCTACGTGCTAATGGTGTTGCTAATACTTTACCCGTTTGTTGAATAGGTTGCACATTTTGTTTTGGTAATTCAACTGGTGATACTGTAGATGTACTAGCAACTGATTCAGATTTTGGTGAAGAATTTGTTGATGAAGGACTTTTATTATCACTAATCGTTCCACCAAACTCAACAATAACAGCACCTGATTTAATACTATCTCCTTCTTTAACAAGAATCTTAGAAACTTTACCATCCGCTTCGGCTTTAATACTATCTGAAGCTTTATCTGCTTCAATATCAACAACATTATCACCTTTTTTTACATTATCTCCAACTTTAACATGAATTTGAGTTACAGTAACTTCATCGATTCCATCCATATCTTTAAACTTCAATTCCATCTTTTCACTTTCCTTTCTTTAAACAACTAACTAAACTGGATAATTCATCATTAGTTTAACTTTTTCCATAATTTTATCTGGACTAATTATAAATCATTTTTCACCTTTAGACAGTGGAACAGTAATATCATAACCTGTTAATCTTGTTGGAGGACATTCTAAATATTCAAAACACTTTTCATTAACAACGGTAATAATTTCTGAAGCAACTGAAAATGAACGAACCGCTTCTGAAACAACTAATAATCTTCTTGTTTTTTTAACAGAATTAACAACTGTTTCTTCATCTCATGGTTGTAATGTTTGTAAATCAATTAATTCAATTTTAAAATTTTCTTTTTCTTCTAAAATTTTAACAGCAGCTTCACAATCATAAACTTTTGAACCATAAGTTACAATCGTTAAATCAGGTTTTTCTTCAGACTTATATTCTTTAAGAACTTTAGCTTTACCAAGAACAGCCACTTCATAAGCATCACTAACTTCTTCTCTAACATCATATGTATAATTATTGCTAGTATAACTATTGAAATAAGTTCCTAAACATTCTAAAACAATAACAGGATCTGGACTTTCAATTGCTGCCAATAATAATTTTTTAGTATCATTAGGTTTTGAAGTCATAACTACTTTTAAACCTGGAATATGACAAAATAAAGCTTCAATTGCTTCTGAATGATGCTCCAAAGCACCATTATTACCGTTATTTCAATCATATGAAGGCATACGTACTACCATTGGACAAGTGAATCTACCACGAGAACGATTTCTCATTCGTGCAGCATGACATAACAATTGTTGAAAAGCAGGGAAAGCAAATCCTGAAAATTGCATTTCAATAATTGGATTTAAACCATTAATTGCCATTCCAACGGCACTACCAGCAATAACTGCTTCAGCAATTGGTGCATCAAAACAACGATTAACGCCAAATTTTGCTTGTAAACCTTTAGTTGCTCGAAAAACACCACCAACATTACCGGCATCTTCACCATAAACAACAACATTAGGATTTTTTTTCATTGCTAATTCTAAGGCTAAAGTAATAGCTTGCACATTATTTCTTTTCATAATTATTTTTTCTCTCCTTCATTGAAGAAAGCTTTTGCTTCTGCTTTTTGTTCTATTAATTGTGGTGTTAATTTTTCATATGTATAATCAAATATTTCATCAATTGAAACATTTTCATTTTTTAATGCTCAAGTAATTGCATCATTAACCTTTTTAGTAATTTGTTTATCTAATTCTGCTTGTTTGTTGTCATCTCAAAGTTTAATTGATTTTAAATATTCTCTAATACGATCAATTGGATCTTTTTTTAATCATTCTTGTTCAATTTTATAATCTTCAGCAGAAAAATAATCTTTTTTAATATCAAAAGCAGAATGCGCATTTTGACGATAAGTAACAGCTTCAATTAATGAAGGACCATTACCTTTTTTTGCTCTTTCAATTGCTTCTTGTGTAGCATAATAAACAGCAAAAAAATCATTACCATCAACACGAATATTAGGTACGCCAAATGCTGTTCCTTTTTGTGCAAAAGTTGGACTCATTGTTGCTTTAGCAGTTGGTGTATCTAATGACCACTGATTATTTTCAACAAAGAAAACAACAGCTAATTTATGGATAGCAGCAAAATTAATTGCTTCAGAAAACTCACCTTCAGAAGTACCACCATCACCAATCGTAGTAATAACAATTCCTTTATCTTTTTTATATTTTTCAGCAAAAGCAATACCTGTTGCATGTGAATATTGAGTAGCAATTGGAATATTAACTGGTAAAATATTAACACCTTTCGGCATTTGACTTCCCATTTCATTTCCTAATCAATATTGAATTACTTTTTCAACTGGATATCCAGCAGTAATTCATGCTGCATTATTACGATAGGCTGGTACTAATCAATCAATACCTGGTCGTAAACAACTAGCATAAGCAACTTCAACACCTTCTTGACCTTTTGAAGATAAAAAGTTAATAACTTTTCCGATTACTTTTGGAATTCCATTTACTAATTTAACTTGTCCTTTTTCATCTTTTTCATAGTTTAATTCCATTTGCATTTGTTCTTGTATTCGTGAAAAACACATGTTTTCATATGCTTTTAATAAAACCTTACTATCAAATTTTTTTAAATAATCAACAAAATTAGGATTAATTACTCCTTTTTCATTTAATATTTGAAAAATTTCTTTTTGGGGATTATCAAATTTCTCAACTCACATTTAAATTTTCCTCCTAAATATTTTAGCTAATTGCAGTTACACTTTTAATTATACTAATTTTTAAAATAATGAATGAACATACCTTTTCATTATACTACTAATAATTGTTGGTTCAAGATAATTTGTACTAAAATATTAATTTATCTCCCGTTTTATTAATATCGTATTTTTTTATTTCCTATTATCATGTAAAAATGAAAAATATATTCTAACAATAAACAAAATAAAAGGGAGCATACCGATGTTGTCAATAATATTCAAATTTGTCTTAAAATTATAAAGTTAGACGAGAATAATTTTGACTTCAATATGCAATTGTATGTTAATCTTAACACTTGTAAAATATTAGTCAACAATAATACTTACTTTTATAATTCAAAAATTCTTATTAATAGTTACTTTAATAAGTTTTATTTTATTTTTAGTTTTTTAAAATCTTTAATTTTAATTTATAATAACTGGATGGCAGTATTTATTTGATAGCATTTAAAATTAACCATTTTTGTATACATATCAATATTATAAGTTCTATCACCAATCATATGCTTTAAAATTTGTTTAATATTAGTTTCAGTAAAGCAACCAATATTTTCAACTAATGCTTGATTTAATACACCATCTTTTGCATTAATAAAATAACCAACTTTTAATTTTTTATATTGTAAAGTTAATGATTGTAAAAAATCAATTAATTCATAATATTGACCTTTGGCAAATAAATTTATTGCATTTTCATAATGTAATTTAGCAATTTTATTTTTTCTTCTTCCAGCCATTATACCAAGAAATAAAACATGAAAAGCATGGAATTTATCTAAAATAAATTTAGCATTTAAAATTGTAGCAGTTTTTTTAATTCATTTTGCACTATCTCCACAAACTATTAAATTTGCTTGGTCAAAGTTTTCAAAATATAAATTACCATATGTTTGAATTAATTTAGCTGTTTTTTCTGCACCAATTTCTGTTTTTGATACTCTTATTTTACATACAGCTCTTTTATTAATTAATTTTCCATTTTTCTTTTTACCAGTACAAAATACTAATTGGATGGGTTACACTTTATTGGACACTAATTACATAGACAAGTGAACAAATTAGTTAAAAGAAAGGAATTATAATTATGGTCACTATTAACTCATATTCAGATGAATTTAAAAAACAAATAGTAGCTTTATATCAAAGTGGCAAATCAGTATCTTGCCTTGTTAAAGAATACAATGTTACAAGAGCAGCTACTTACAATTGAATTAAGCAATTTACTAATTCAGGTAGTTTTAAAACTAAAGATAATCTTTCAGATTTAGAAAAACAATTAATTCAAGCAAATAAAGAATTAAAACAGTTACGAATGGAAATTGATATTTTAAAGCAAGCAGCACTAATAATAGGCAGAAAGTAGAGATTATTGCAAATAATAAATCTAAATATAAAATTCGCACAATGTGTCATTTTTTAAAACTCTCTAAATCAACATATTATTTTAATTTAAAGAAAAAAAATAAAATTCAAAATAATATTTATGAACAAGCTGTTATTAGTGCTTTTAAAGAAAATAAAGAAGTTTATGGTACTAGAAGATTAAAAGTTATACTAGCAAACCAAGAAATTTATTTATCACGCAGAAAAATTAAAGAAATTATGAATAAGCATAATTTAATATCAAAATACACTAAATTATCATTCAAAAATTATCATAATAAAGTCAATGATAGTCAAATAACCAATCTTGTTAATAGAAACTTTAATAATAGAATTAAAAATGAAGTTATTGTTAGTGATTTAACTTATGTTCAAGTTAATGGTAAATGAAACTATATTTGCCTATTAATCGACCTATTTAACCGCGAAATTATTGGACATAGTGTTGGAGTTAAAAAAGATGCATCATTAGTATATCAAGCATTTATGCAATCAAATCACTGTTTAAAAGATATTGAAATATTTCATACTGATCGCGGTAATGAATTCAATAATAAAACTATTGATAAACTTTTATTAGCTTTCAACATAACTCGATCTTTAAGCAAAAAAGGATGTCCTTATGACAATGCTGTTGCTGAAGCAACTTTGTAAAACTTTCAAAATTGAATTTATTAATGATAAAAATTTTACATCATTAATCCAATTAAAATTAGAATTATTTGATTACATCAATTGATATAACAACATAAGAATTCACAGTACTCTAAACTACCTAACTCCAATTAGTTATCAAAAACAAATGTCTACCAAAAAATAGTCTTAAAAAGGGTTGCCATTCCAACACTAAATATTAATTATATACCAATAACAATTATGCGAAATAAAGCAAATGAGTTAGCAGATTGTAATAAAGTAATAGATAAAATTAAAGCATTAGATGTTATTTATGAACAAATTGTTTTAGATACCATTTTAAATTCACCTAAATTTATATTTAGTCAAACTTATGGTAATGTTCAATCAGCATTAGAAGAAGCAGTAAGAACATTAGTTACTAAAAACTACATATTTAAAAGTGGCGGAGATAATAATGAACAAAATGAAAATATCAATATGACAAATAGTAATTTTAAAGGTAAAAATTTAACTGATATATACGATTGAAATGTTAATGAAATATTTAAACGTTGTGGTATTCATATACCAAGTCAAAAGAAATCTGCACAACAATCAGTTCCCGAAAGTACAGCAGTAAATATTTCAACTATTAATTATATTGAACAAAAGTTATGACAATTTAATATTGATATTCTTAAATTTATTCAAATATTAGTAAGCATAGATAAAGACTTATTAAATAGTAAAACATTTAATATTAATGATGAACAAGAAATTAATAATTTAACAGTGAGATTAAAATTATTTAATCCCGAAAATAATCAATTAATAGGAGAGAATAATGGAAAACAACAACAAACCACAAACGAAGTTTCCACAGAAACAAACTAAACTTAATCAAGCAGAAGTAGAAAATGATTATTTAATTGATAATATTCCTTATGATTTTACTAATATGATGGGGGCTACTAGTGACCCAGATATTAATAGAGCATACGATGAATTTAAAAAAAGAACAATTTATATTTATGAAATTGAACGTTTATTTAAAAATAATGAAAATAATAGTTTAAGATTTTCAGCAAATACTATTAAAATTGGTTTTATTGATATTGATAAAGTTTTAAAAACTATTGCAGCTGAAACATCTGACTTTACTATGCAATTAAATCAAAGAGCAAGTACTAATATTAATGATAATACTATTGAATATAGTATGACTGATATTAAAAACTTAATCTTTCAAGAAATAAATTTATTAAATCAATTTAAGTTATATGCAGTATCTATTAATGAACCATTAACTGAAAATAATATTGATAATTTATATATCATTAATAATTATTCACAACCTTATCAAAATCCAAAAACAAGAAGTACTAAAAGTATTACTATTATTAAAATTAAAGATTTTAAAACAAGAGATGGTTATCCAATCATTATTAAATTACAAAAACCATTAGACAAAGATACAAAAGTAATTGGTTTAAAAATTAAAGCCCCTAGAAGCATGATTTTTGGCAATATAAAGGTACTTGGTGAAGTTGACAATATGGAAGTATACCCAAAGTTATTTGTTAAAGATAAGATAGCATTTCCACTATTATCAATGCCTATTGAAACTCAACCAAAAGTTAGAATATTACAACAATGATTTAGTGAACAAATATTACCATGAAACTTAGCAAAACAATTTATTGGACAAGAAAAATCAGTTTTAGATTTAATTGCTATTGGTGGTGGTAGAGATACAAGAAAAGAAATTATTAATAATGCAAGAGTTACTAATGCTTGATTAGGATATTTTATAAGTTCTTATGATTTTGGACAATGACCATTAAAAGAAAAACGAGAACTAAAAGATAAGGAAGTATGAAAAATTCATGATGCATTAGGTACAACATATACAAGTATTGCTACAAATGATGAATTTAAAGATGTTGAATTAGAAATAAAAGATAAACCACCAGTTGATAGTTTACAAAAAGTATTATTAGATATGCTAACTTATACATATACTTATAATAGAAATTTTGATGGTTTTGACCAATCAAAACTTAATGAAGACATTGCAAAATTACGTGCTAAATTTGAAAATCAAAAGCCAAGCGATGTTATTACTAATTTATTTAAACAATGAGAGTTAGATTACCCAAATTATATAAATTTACCACAAATTCAAATATTTAAACAAATAGTTATTATGATATCAAAAAATATTTATTCAACCATGTCTATTAATAATGGTTTAAATGATGACTATAAATTATTATTGCCTTATTACTTTGAATTAAAATCAAATCCTATACATTCTACAGCTGATAAAGTTTGAGAATTTAAAGATGCAAAAGTAATATTAAAATCTGCATATTTTGATTTTATTGATATAAATAATATTAAATTAAAAAATAATGATGTTAGTCAAAATGAATTATTCAAACTAGATGATAACCAATTTAACTGATTATCTATTACAAACGAGTTAGAAAGCAATAATATACCGTCATTAATTCCTGCTGATTGAACATTAGGTAATGGTGAGTATGGAAAGTATTTTACAAGAGCAATTATTAGTAATAATAAAATTGAAAATACTTTAAATTTATATGGTTCAAATAAATCTCAATTATTTTCTAAACTAGAATTCTATAAAGAAATTTCACAAATTGATAATAATAGTGAATTTGAGTTAAAAATTGAAAATCCGATTAATAACTTAAATCGGATTGAAATTAGTGGTATATTTGGTGCTGGAAATTATGATTTAATTTTAATAAGTGATAAACAAGAAATAAATTTAACTAATATTAATTTATTTGACAAATATAATGAAAATATTTCTTATATAAATATTGAAATTTAATATAATATATTTAATTTTGTAATTTATTATCAAAGTCACCATTTTCTATTTCTTTAATGAATTTTTTTCAAAGTTGAATTTCAAAGTCATTAAAAACTATCATTTCCATATTTTTAAATTCTGTTATTTCATCAGTATTTTTTGATTTTTGATTTTTCAATTTTAGTTGATTTTCAGTTTTTATTTTTTCACATATTTTAATTTTATCTTTTAATTTTTTAATTACTAATTCTTTACTAAGCATATTATTAATATCTCCTTAATTTATTTGTTAATTACTAAAATATCCATCGGGATAAATTCCATTTCATTTTATATCATTTTCAGATGTAGGTTTAAATCCAAAATAAAGTGATATTTTATGTTTATCACTTACTTTATATTCTCATATAGTTGCCCCCCCAGTGCGCATTACCATCATAATCTAAATAATAAGTTAAATCATTTGTTTTATGATGTGTTATTGCTCCAACTATTAATCCAGTTGTTGCTAAAAATAATGCTAAAATTGATGTTATTTTATAAAAATTTGTTTTTATTCATGTTTTCATATTAAATTACTCCTTTTTTCCTTGATTTTACTTATAAATTGTACTATTTTTGATTATTTTTACAAGTATGCTTTTAAATGTGTCATTATTTAGTGATAATTTCCTATTAGTTATCAAGTAAAAATTTCCCAAAAATAAAGTTAAATATACTTGGTGATAAATATGGAAAGAAGCATGACTATGAAAGAAAAATATAAGTATAAAATTATAAATGACATTATTACTAATAAATTATCTAAACATCAAGCCAAGAATAAACTTAACCTAACTATTAGAAGAATTAACCAATTAATTCAAATTTTTAATAGAGAAGGTAAAATTGGTTTTATTCATAAATCTCGAAATAAAATTTCTAATAAGGTAACAAATTTTGAAATCAAAATTAAGATTATAAATTTATATAAAACCAAATATTATAATTTTAATTTTCAACATTTCCATGAGAAATTAAACAATGAAGAAAAAATTAAAATTTCATATAGTACACTTTATAATATATTAATGAATGAAAAAATAATTTCACCAAAAAGACATAAAAATAAAAAAAATAACTTACATCCAACAAGAAATCGTAGAACAAATTTTGGTGAATTAATTCAAATGGATGCAAGTAATCATCATTGATTTGGTAAGGATAAACCAAAAGCATTTTTACATGCTGCAATTGATGATGCTACAGGCAATATTGTCGGACTATGATTTGATCATCAAGAAACATTAGATGGTTATTATAATGTTTTTTATCAAATTTTAACTAAATATGGCATACCAAAAACATTTTATACTGATAATAGAACAGTTTTTGGATATAAAAAACAAATCGATGCTGGCAAAATAAACACGGAAAATGATACTTATACTCAATTCCAAAAGTCTTGTAATGATTTAGGTGTTGAAATTATTAGAACTTCCATTCCACAAGCTAAGGGTAGAATCGAACGCTTATTTGGAACACTTCAAAGTCGCTTAATTAGTGAACTTAGACTTAATAAAATTAAAAATTTAGAAGAAGCTAATCAATTTCTTAAAACATATATAAGTATTTTTAATAATCAATTTGCCTTTGCTATTGATAATAATAAATCTGCTATGATTAAAGCTCCTACATCAGAAGAAATAAATATTTATCTTTCAAGATTTTCTAAAAGAAAAACGGATAGTGGTTCAACTATAACATATTATGGTAAAAAGTATTTTCCTTATAAAAATAACAAAGTTCAATACATACAACCTAGAACTGATGTAATTGTACTTAAATCGTTTATTAATGAGTTATATCTTAGTTACAATCATCAAGTATATGAATTAAAAGAAATAGCACCAAAACCAATTATCAAAGAAGAGTTGATAAAAACTAAAAAGGTTTATATACCAAATAAAAACCATCCTTGAAGATATGGATACCAATAATGTCAAATTAAAATTAGATAAAATTCTTTTTATAAAAGATTATTTTTGTGAATACTTAACTATATAAAATTTTAAATTGTTTGTCGAAAAGCAAATTTAATGCCTTAAAATTGATTTTAAAGATATAAAAAGATTGCAATTACAATCTCTTATTTTTTATATTCTTGGTGATGTATATCCACTTGTTGAAGGTTGATTTTGATAATTGCTTGAGTTTATTTCATCTGAATCAAAATCATTTTTGTAATTTTTAATTATATTAAGCATTTCATCTTTTGATATAATTTTACCTATAATTTTTTTCACTGACTCATTATCTGTTTTTTCATACGTAAGTTTTCAATCTACTACTTTATACTTTCCAGATAATTCCAAAGTAAATTTATCAGGACAAAATTTTTCATATTCCATTATTAAACATTTTTTTTCTAATTTTACTACTTGTTTAATTGTTTGACCTTTTTTATTCTTTTTCGTTAAATCTGCTCCTTTTTTAACTAATAATTTAAATATTTCAACATTATTAACATTTTGTGCATCAAATAAAGGTGTATCATCTCAATTATCTTTAATATTTAAATTGGCATTATTTTCAAGTAAAAATTTAACTATGTCCTTATTTTTATATCTAACTGCTAAATGTAAAGGTGTTTGACCATTTTTATTTTTTTTATCTACTTCAATTTTATTAATTAAATATTTTGCTATTTTATTTTTCTTTTCGATAATTGCAAGTTCTCATGGTGTTTTATTTTCATTTTTAGGATTTTGATAATTGATATTTGCACCACTTTCAACTAAAATCTCAACTAAATTTGGCTTGTTTTTTAAAATTGCTGCTTCTAATACACTCTTTTCAAACCTGTCATTTTCTGGTTCATTTACAGTTCTATATCAATTATAAAAATTGCCAATTAAATTAGGATTTGCATCGTTTTCACCATTTTTTAACATTAGTTCTCAAGTAAGTTTATTATCATGATTTGCAACATAAACTATTCTTTCTAAAATATTAACTGTAGAACTTTCTGCTGTATTTCCATCTGATGATACTATTCATGCACTTCAATATGGCTCTGTAACCATTCAATTTTGAAAATTACGATGTTCTTTATGTTTTAATACATGCATAAGGTTATTTTTAATGTATGTTCCATTACCTTCTTCTAAATTTTTAATAATATCATTATCTGCTGTCTCTTTTTTGAAACTTTCATTAATATTTCCCATTTTTATTACCTTCTTTACTTTTTAACATTAAAAAAACCATTTACTTTGAAATTAAAGCAAGGGATTAAAAACTATATTAAGTTTTTATTTATTTTTTTCCTAATTATTTTAATCTGTTTAAATTATACTTCTTTTTATAAAAATAATCCCTACATTAAAAAATAGGAATTAAAATTTTTAGGGATTATTCAGAATTAGTGTTTTTTGATCAATATTTTTGGGAAATTTTCACTCGATATTGACAGTATGCTTTTAAATGCAAAATAACACCTAAATTAAAGGCGTTTATTTTATGATACCTATACTATTAATTATATTGAAATTGTTTATTATATGGCAAATATGAAAGTACTTTTTTTCGCAATACCATTATTTTAATAATAATTACGTTCTTATGTGGATTATTGTGAATAAAATAAAGAAAAATAGATTATTATTTTAATTTACTATATTTTAACACTTTAAATTTATGTAAATTCAAATTAATAATTGATGCAGAAACAGATTAGGAGAGTAAAAAATATGAGTTTTAATTATAAATGAAATTTTAGAGAACAATATGCTAAAATTGATAAATTAGTTTTAGAACATATAACAAAGAAATGAGAAAAACGAGATTGAAGAATATTTAAAACAAGAGATAAAAAGAAATATAAAATTGTTGATTATCAATATAGAACAAGAAAAACAATGTATGGATTAGTAACTTATAAAAGAAGAATTTATGAATATTTTGATGAAAAATTACAAAAATTAGTTTGTGTTTGTTTAGTTGATGAATGACTAGAATTACCTAAATATAAAAGAATTGGTGAAGATATTGAACAAACTATTATTGAATATTTTGCTGACGGAAAAAGATACCATGATATTTGTGCTATTTGTAAAAAAGCAGGTATTAGTGTTAGTACTGTTCATAGAGTTTTTAAGAATTTAGAAGTAATTGAAGCAAATCCAATAAAAGTAAAATTAGAAAAAAATCAACCTATTTTTGTAGCAATTGATCATGGTCACCGAAAATTTTGAAATTTTAAACGTAAGGGTATAAAACATTCTATGCGTTTAATAGTAACATATACAGATAATATTAATCACAAAGTACAAAATAAAAGAGTAAAAGCAATTATAAGACCAACAAAAACAGCAATTGGTGTTAAAAAAACTGCTAAATTTGTTAAAGAACACTGTCAAAAATTTTATGAAAATATTGAGCAAGCAAAAATTATTATTTGTGGTGATAGTGCAGGATGAATTAAAGATGTGGCAGATTATTTAGGGGCACAGTTTGTTTTAGATAAATTCCATTTAATTAGAACATTATATCTTGGAATAATGGCTGGAAATAAAGGAAAATATTTAAAAGAATATAATCACTGTAAAAATTTAATTAATAATGGTAAATATGATGAATTAATTGACTATTTATATAATCAATTAGATAATCATAAAAAATTAAAGAAAAAATATTTTAAAAATAATAAACAAGGTATTGAAAATCAAGGTGCAAAATGAAATATTGGTTGTTTTACTGAAACTAATATTTGACATGTTTTAAAAGAAATGCTTGGTAATAGAACATATAATATTTTGATTTATATTAAAATGGTTATTTTTAAATGTAATAAAATAAATTTAGAAACATAATTTAATGAATATAGTAATTATTGATTATTTCACAATTTGCAATAAAGTCTCAAAAATTTTTATTTTTAATTTTTATTTTTAAATAAATTATTCATAAAATTAATAATATAGTTATAAATATTAAAATTGGTACTAAAATCTCGCAAAAAATAATTCCAATTTTAAATTGTAATAAAGAATAATGATAATAATTATGAACAGTATAATAGTTTCCAAAATTTTTAAGAGAAATATTATTATTACTTAGAATATAATATAAACTATATTTACTTCATAATATAAAACCATTATATTTAAATATTTTTTTTAAAATTTTATGTAAAGAAATATTTTTCGAGATTACTACTTCTTTTCCATGAAATAAACCTATTATTCACAATCCTATAATTAAAGTTAAAATAGTTAAAATAAATAGTAATACAGTTATTAACTGTAAATTTTTAAGTGCTTTAATTTTCATTTTTAAATTCTCCTTAATTTTATTTCATAAGTTTAACATTTAACAAACTTAATTATAAGTATTTTTGTTGCAATTTATTTAAAAAAATTATATTATTTAAATACAATTTCATAAAAATCCAAATTATTTCTTGTCTAAAATATAATAAGACTATATAGATTTAATTTATTTCGGATTTTTGACAATCTCCTTTTAACTTATGTTCAAGTTAATGGTAAATGAAACTATATTTGTCTATTAATCGACCTATTTAACCGCGAAATTATTGGACATAGTGTTGGAGTTAAAAAAGATGCATCATTAGTATATCAAGCATTTATGCAATCAAATCACTGTTTAAAAGATATTGAAATATTTCATACTGATCGCGGTAATGAATTCAATAATAAAACTATTGATAAACTTTTATTAGCTTTCAACATAACTCGATCTTTAAGCAAAAAAGGATGTCCTTATGACAATGCTGTTGCTGAAGCAACTTTTAAAACTTTCAAAATTGAATTTATTAATGATAAAAATTTTACATCATTAATCCAATTAAAATTAGAATTATTTGATTACATCAATTGATATAACAACATAAGAATTCACAGTACTCTAAACTACCTAACTCCAATTAGTTATCAAAAACAAATGTCTACCAAAAAATAGTCCTAAAAAGGGTTGCCATTCCAAATAATCTCATAGAACATTTTTTACAATTTTTAGTATTGTGTTTTTCATTAAACTTAAATTTTCTATGTCCATCATCAATATTTATATATAAAGTTTGATTTGGTTGCAATGGTATTTTAGGAATATTAGCTTTTGGTAATTGAAATTTTTGATAGGTTCTACAAACTGTACTAGTACTTATTAAATCCTCAATAAAAGTATCACAAATATCACGATATTTTTTACCATCAGCAAAATATTTTATAATTTGTTTAATAACATTTGGTGCAAGTTTACTATATTTTTTAACACCAAGATAATTATCTAGCAGTGAAACAAATTCCTTTTTTTGTGTTTTTGGGTTATAATATATACAAATACATCGTTTATAAGTTAATAAACCTTTTTTTGCTTTTAATTTTCGTTGTCTAAATCTATATGATTTATATTCAGATTTATTACATTCATTTCATAGTTGTTCATCTATTTTTGCAAATAATTCTTCTGTTTGTTTTAAACTTAATTCATCTTGATTAAAATCGTGTTTGTCTCAATCAAAAAGATTAGGGAATGGTAATTTTAACATTTTTAATGTTCCTTTCTTTTAAATAATTTAATTTTAACTTATATATGTTAATAAGGAGTAAATATGGATTTTATTACTAGTTATGCACAACTAAATAAAAAATATAATCTTAATTTTAGTGATAATAATTATGGTTTTAGTTGAGATATTTTTAAACAATTTGTTGGTGATGAATGAGCAGAATATTTTACTACTAATTGTTTTTATCGTTTTATACCAACAGCACGTGGAACAAGAAAAACTTGAAACTGCTTAGCATTTGATTTATTTATATGTTGTAATTTTAGTGATAGTAGTGTTCAAGAAGTAAGACGATATGAAAATACTCATAGTGAAACTACAATTGGTGCTTTAATGAATGTTTGTCAAGTTTTATTAGATACATATAATATTAATTTATTACCTAATAATCCACATGGAATTAAATGAAAAATTACTAAGGACGGTGGATGTATTATTTTTCCTAGTAATCAACAAATTGACTTTATTGGTTGTGCTAATGGTAATAAGATTTTTGGAAAAGAAGCTGGTGGTTCAAGTTTTTTAGGTTCAAGAACAGATGAAATTATTATGGCAGAAGAAAAGGAAACATTAACTGAAAAACAATTAACATATCGATATGAACGTTTACAAAACTCTATGTTTAGAAGTAATCGTATTAAAGTATCAAAAGAACCTATTAAAGAATGAACTTGAACTTTTATTGATAAAAATATATATAGTCCTACTTTTGGAAAATTAATTACTCGTTATTTTTATAAAAGTTTCTTTATTACTTTTACATGTAATCCTTATGATAAATATCATCCATTTTATTTAAAGTACTGTACTCCATTTTTACCATTAAATGATGAAATAATTGAAAATCTTAAAAAAATTGGTAAAGTTTATTATGAAAATAAAGACATATTTAGTGGTTTGGGTTTATTTGTTTTAAGATTTACTATTCAACCATTTTGAAATAAATTACCTGAAATTCAACAAAAAACTTTATTAGAAATGAAAAAAAGTAATCCAGATGAATATAATACTGTTTTTTATGGTTTTGAATTTTTAGATAGTGATGCAACAATTTTTCCATTTCAAAAAGTAGTAAAATATTGACAACCATATGATTTAAAACAATTTTATAATCAAGAAAAAGATATTTATAAATTTGATTTTTATAGTGTTGGTATTGATTGAGCTACGGGACCAAAAGACCATACTGTATTTATGGTAGTTGGTTTTAAAGAATATAATAATACTGGCTATTATGATGCTTATATCATTTGTGAATTAGTAGTTACTCCAAATGATTTTATAAATGAAAATGAAAAAATTAATGCTTATGTTAATGAAATTTTAGGATTAATGGATAATTTTGAGAATTTTGAACAAGCAATTTATTTTTATGATGATAAAGCAAGAACTGCCATGGATTGATTAAATCAAAAATTAATAGATGAACACGATACTATTTTAATAACACAAACTGCTATTAAACATGCTTCAAATTTAAATCAAGAAGCAGGATTAACTAATAGAGTAGTTTGAATGAGAAATATTATGAGTTATGGAAACTTTTATGCAAATAAAGATGATTTACCAAAAACAACTCAATGTTTAGAAGAATTACGTTATGACGAAACAAAAACTAACATTCCAGACAAAAATATGTACCAAGACCCATATGATGCTTTGTTTTATGCACTGTATCCATATAAAAATATAATTAGGGGTAAAAATAATGCTAGTGTGAAAAAAAGCATCTTCACATTTGCTATATAATAAACAATTTCAATATAATTAATAGTATAGGTATCATAAAATAAATGCCTTTAATTTAGGTGTTATTTTGCATTTAAAAGCATACTTGTAAAAATAATCAAAAATAGTACAATTTATAAGTAAAATCAAGGAAAAAAGGAGTAATTTAATATGAAAACATGAATAAAAACAAATTTAAGTAAAATTACATTAGCATTAGCACTAAGTGGTGCAGTCAGTGGAGTAACTGGTTTAATAATTGGTTCACTAGCACATAATAAAACAAATGATTTGACTTATTTTTTAGACCATGATTATAATGCGCACTGGGGGGGGCTTCTATTTGAGAAAGTCCAAGAAGCGACAATTATAAAATAGATTTATATTTTGCAGTTAAACCAGCTAATAATAATGATAAAAAATGAAATGGTAATTATCCTAATGGATATTTTGATAATTAAAATAAATTAAAGGACTTGAAAAAATGATTAGTAAACAATTTATGATTAAAAAACTACAAGCACAAATTAAAGAGAATAAGAAAATTTCAAAATTTTTGCAAACAGAACTTGAAGACAAAGAATTTGAAAAAAATCATGATGAAAATTTTATTATGGATACAATGCATATGTTGGTTTGTAATGAAGCTGAAATTCACGTTTATAAGGATTTAATTAAAAAAATTAAAAAAGGAGAATTTGATAATAACAATTTATTAAATTAAATATTTGTAATATTATTATATTATAATTCAAGATTTATATAAGAGATATTTTCATTGTATTTATCAAATAAATTAATATTTTTTAAATTTATTTCTTGTTTATCAGTTATTAAAACTAAATCATAATTACCCGCACCAAATATTCCACTAATTTCAATCCGATTTAAATTATTAATCGGATTTTTAATTTGTAACTCAAACTCATTATCATTGTCAATTTGCGAAATTTCTTCATAAAACTCTAATTTAGAAAATAATTGAGATTTATTTGAACCATATAAATTTAAAGCATTTTCAATTTTATTTTTTTCAATAATTATTCTTGTAAAGTATTTTCCATATTCACCATTACCTAATGTTCAATCTGCAGGAATTAATGAAGGAATATTATTACTTTCTAATTCGTTTGTAATAGATAATCAGTTAAATTGATTATCATCAAGTTTAAATAATTCATTTTGGCTAATATCCTTATTTTTTAATTTAATATTATTGATATCTGTAAAATCAAAATATTCAGATTTTAATATAACTTTTGCATCCTTAAACTCTCAAATTTCATCATAATTCTTATGAATTGGATTAGATTTTAATTCAAAATAATATGGTAATAAAATTTTATCATCATCATTTAAACCTTTATTAATTGACATATTAGAATAAATATTATTTGATAATAGAATAATTATTTTCTTAAGTATTTGTACTTGTAATAAATTTACATAATTTGGATAATCTAATTTTCATTGTTTAAACAAATTGCTAATTACTTCTTCGGGTTTTTGCCCCTCAAATTTTGCTCTTAATTTATCTAGTTCATTTGGTTTTTTTGTTGGGTCTAAACTCGCTCCATCAAAATTTCTATTATAAGTATATGTATAAGTTAGCATATCTAATAATACTTTTTGTAAACTATCAATTGGTGGTCTATCTTTTATTTCTAATTCAACATCATGAAATTTATTAGTTGTAGAAATAAATAGATTATTGTTACCTACTAAAAATCATGACTCTAATTTTGTATCTTTTAATTCTAGTTCATCAGATAATGGTCATACTTTTGAATTTTTAGTAACATCATAACCTATTTTAGCATTAGTTACTCTTGCATTATTAATAATTTCTTTTCTTGTTTCAGTACCACCACCAATAGCAATTAAATCTAAAACTGATTTTTCTTGTCCTATAAATTGTTTTGCTAAATTTCAAGGTAATATTTGTTCACTAAATCATTGTTGTAATATTCTAACTTTTGGTTGAGTTTCAATAGGCATTGATAATAGTGGAAATGCTATCTTATCTTTAACAAATAACTTTGGGTATACTTCCATATTATCAACTTCACCAAGTACCTTTATATTGCCAAAAATCATGCTTCTAGGTGCTTTAATTTTTAAACCAATAACTTTGGTATCTTTATCTAATGGTTTTTGTAATTTAATAATGATTGGATAACCATCTCTTGTTTTAAAATCTGGATGGGTTACACTTTATTGGACACTAATTACATAGACAAGTGAACAAATTAGTTAAAAGAAAGGAATTATAATTATGGTCACTATTAACTCATATTCAGATGAATTTAAAAAACAAATAGTAGCTTTATATCAAAGTGGCAAATCAGTATCTTGCCTTGTTAAAGAATACAATGTTACAAGAGCAGCTACTTACAATTGAATTAAGCAATTTACTAATTCAGGTAGTTTTAAAACTAAAGATAATCTTTCAGATTTAGAAAAACAATTAATTCAAGCAAATAAAGAATTAAAACAGTTACGAATGAAAATTGATATTTTAAAGCAAGCAGCACTAATAATAGGCAGAAAGTAGAGATTATTGCAAATAATAAATCTAAATATAAAATTCGCACAATGTGTCATTTTTTAAAACTCTCTAAATCAACATATTATTTTAATTTAAAGAAAAAAAATAAAATTCAAAATAATATTTATGAACAAGCTGTTATTAGTGCTTTTAAAGAAAATAAAGAAGTTTATGGTACTAGAAGATTAAAAGTCATACTAGCAAACCAAGAAATTTATTTATCACGCAGAAAAATTAAAGAAATTATGAATAAGCATAATTTAATATCAAAATACACTAAATTATCATTCAAAAATTATCATAATAAAGTCAATGATAGTCAAATAACCAATCTTGTTAATAGAAACTTTAATAATAGAATTAAAAATGAAGTTATTGTTAGTGATTTAACTTATGTTCAAGTTAATGGTAAATGAAACTATATTTGCCTATTAATCGACCTATTTAACCGCGAAATTATTGGACATAGTGTTGGAGTTAAAAAAGATGCATCATTAGTATATCAAGCATTTATGCAATCAAATCACTGTTTAAAAGATATTGAAATATTTCATACTGATCGCGGTAATGAATTCAATAATAAAACTATTGATAAACTTTTATTAGCTTTCAACATAACTCGATCTTTAAGCAAAAAAGGATGTCCTTATGACAATGCTGTTGCTGAAGCAACCTTTAAAACTTTCAAAATTGAATTTATTAATGATAAAAATTTTACATCATTAATCCAATTAAAATTAGAATTATTTGATTACATCAATTGATATAACAACATAAGAATTCACAGTACTCTAAACTACCTAACTCCAATTAGTTATCAAAAACAAATGTCTACCAAAAAATAGTCCTAAAAAGGGTTGCCATTCCAATCTTTAATTTTAATAATAGTTATACTTTTAGTACTTCTTGTTTTTGGATTTTGATAAGGTTGAGAATAATTATTAATAATATATAAATTATCAATATTAGTTTCTGTTAAAGGTTCATTAATAGATACAGCATATAATTTAAATTGATTTAATAAATTTATTTCTTGAAATATTAAATTTTTAATATCAGTCATACTATATTCAATAGTATTATCATTAATATTAGTACTTGCTCTTTGATTTAATTGCATAGTAAAATCAGATGTTTCAACAGCAGTAGTTTTTAATGCTTTCTCAATATCAATAAAACCAATTTTAATAGTATTTGCTGAAAATTTTAAACTATTATTTTCATTATTTTTAAATAAACGTTCAATTTCATAAATATAAATTGTTCTTTTTTTAAATTCATCGTATGCTCTATTAATATCGGGGTCACTAGTAGCGCGCATCATATTAGTAAAGTCATAAGGAATATTATCAATTAAATAATCATTTTCTACTTCTGCTTGATTAAGTTTAGTTTGTTTCTGTGGAAACTTCGTTTGTGGTTTGTTGTTGTTTTCCATTGTTATCTCCTATTAATTGGTTATTTTCGGGATTAAATAATTTTAATTTAACTATTAAATTATTAATTTCTTGTTCATCATTAATATTAAATGTTTTACTATTTAATAAATCTTTATCAATTCTCACTAATATTTGAATAAATTTAAGAATATCAATATTAAATTGTCATAATTTTTGTTCAATGTAATTAATAGTTGAAATATTTACTGCTGTACTTTCGGGAACTGATTGTTGTGCAGATTTCTTTTGACTTGGTATATGAATACCACAACGTTTAAATATTTCATTAACATTTCAATCGTATATATCAGTTAAATTTTTACCTTTAAAATTACTATTTGTCATATTGATATTTTCGTTTTGTTCATTATTATCTCCACCGCTTTTAAATATGTAGTTTTTAGTAACCAAAGTTCTTACTGCATCTTCTAATGCTGATTGAACATTACCATAAGTTTGACTAAATATAAATTTAGGTGAATTTAAAATGGTATCTAAAACAATTTGTTCATAAATAACATCTAATGCTTTAATTTTATCCATTACTTTATCACAATCTGCTAATTCATTTGCTTTATTTCGCATAATTGCTATTGGAATATAATTAATATTTAGTGTTTGTTCTTGCTCTAAATTTGGATTATTAATGTATGATTTAAAATGTAATGGAAATTGTTTTTTATTATCACTAATACTATAAATTGCACGATTAATAGTTACTTGTTCATTATTTAATGTATAAATTTCAAATAATCTTACAGTTTGTGCATTTTGTTGATAACTATCATAAAAAATAGTACATTGAATTAATTTATCAGTAATATCATAAACTCTTTGTTGGATATCTACTACTTGAAAATATAAATCATCATTAGCAATAAAAATTAAATAACCACTAATTCCTAATTTACTTAATTTAAAAATAGAATTTCAATTTTTTCTATAAAACTCTTGTTTAATTAAATATTGTTTAATAGTTTCATTATTAATATCTAATGGAGCATTATATAAATTAGCATTATTTTCTGCTACAAAATCAGTAAAATAAGTTTCATGATTAAAATCATTAAAACCAAAATAATTTAAAATGGAAGCATGTGTACTTTTATTTTTATTATTTAAAAATTTTACTTTTTCATTTTGATTATTACTAATATTACTTTTTTCTTTTCTCTTAAATGGATTTAACATAATATTCACCACCTTTCTAAAATATTTGATTAATTTTTAATACAATTTTTACTATAATAAATATAATTAAACCTGCTGTTGCAGAAGATAATAAAACTCCAATTAAACCTAAAATAATTTTTATAATTTTAAAAAACATAATATTATTCCTGTAATTCTTCTAATTTTCATACATTACCTTTTAAATTACCTTTTCCAGTATAAATAGTAATCAATTTAGCATGTTGAACTGATAAAATTACTATATTAGCACTATCATTAAAGGTTTGTATTTGTACACCAGCAATTTTTTTATCAGTTATAATAAATTCTTGAATAGTATAAACTGGATTATATATACTTCAAGAATAATAAACTCTATAATGTTTATTCTCTTGAAAATCATAAGTAATTTGTCAATTATCTCATTTATTTTTTTCTCTTGTTCCTACTTCTTTTCATTGTGGAATATTTGGAGTTGGTGTTGGATTATTTTTTAATTCAATATCTCATTCATTTTCTCTAATTTCATTAGTTTCTAAACTATATGAATTAATTTTTATAGGTTTTTCTATATCAATTTTTTCAGGAGCAATAATATTTAAAGTATTACTATTAATTTGATAAGTATTTTCTTTTATTTCTTCTTCTAATGAATGTAAACGACCTTCATTATAATTAAATCTTTCCATTGTAATATCTTTATCACTAAGAAGTAAATCAACATAATTACTTACAGCATTTTTTCCATAAGTTCCTTCAAAAAAATTATCTAATACTGTACCTTTTCCCTGTCATAAAAACTCAATATATGAAATTGCACTTTTTTCATTAGTATTTCAAGAATAACCAACTTTATATAAAGTATTTAATTTAAAATTATAATTAATTTTAATATCACTTTCTTTTGTACCAACATTTTTTCATTTAATAATATTTAAAGATTTTATTTTATCATCTATATATTTTTTATTTGGAATATCTAAATCATCAGTTATATTAGGATTATTTCTATAAATTAAAGTTTTACCTCCAACATTAGTTTTAATAACTTCATTAACTAATCTTGTAGTACTTTCTTTATCATCTTTATTATTAAATATCTTATCTTGTAAATTATCTATTTTATCTTGTTTTTTATTTACACTTTCACTAATTCATTCTTTAATAACTTTATTAGGTGGTATTCCTAAATCATCACCAAATTTTCCCTCTGGTAATTTATTATATTTTAATTCTCCATATGTCATATTTTCATTTATCAATAATAATTTATTTTGTTTTGTATCATTTTTTTCATCAACATATCTTTTATTTGTAGCATCTTGTGGTTGTTCAGGGTCTGCTATATAAACAATTCTAGTATTATTTGAAGTAATTAATCTTTTTTCTTTTGGTTGAATAATATTAGGTGAATTAGGGTCAATTAATCATAATGATTCATGACTTTCACCAATAGCACTAATAGTATTAGTTTTTTCATCAATCTTAATATTTTCACCAGCAATTAATTTATCTTGTTTTTTATCTAATAAATTATTAGTTTCTAGTTTTGTATAATAATCACGTTCAGTACCTTCTTCTGTTATAAATTCAATTGGTGTATCTTTTCCTATATATTGATATATATTATGAATTATTGGTATATACTTTTTTGTGCTATTAGTAGCAATAAACTTTATTAAATCAACATCATATAATAATGTTACTTTGTCAATATTAACATCAATATTTTCAACTATTATTTGTTTTTGTTCTATTTGACTATTAGTAATTCTTATATTAGATTTAATTAATTTATTATTACTTATAATAAGTTGTTTACTATCGATAAAATAATATGTTCAATCAATAATATATCATGTATCTGTTTTAATATTTTCATTTTTAACTTTTTTTCATAATGGACTAGTTTCAATATTAAATCAATTATTTTTAACATCATTAATATTTTCATTTGCTTTAATTAATTCATTATTTAATTTGATAATTTCATTTTCATTTGTAGTAATTCGTTTTTGTTGTTTAGCAGAAAAATCACAAGTTGGTGCATGTGTATAATCACCAATTTGTGGATTATTTTGTAATGCTTCGGGTGGTAATGTACCAATTTCATCAGGTCAATCTAAAATCATTGTTTCAGTTTCTTTATCATAATCTGTTGCAACATAACCTTTATTAACAAATTTACTAACGGGACCCCTATATATTTCATTTTCATTATCATTAACTAAATCATCATATAATTTAATTTGTTTTGATAATGTAAATTCTTTTTGTTGTTCGATTAATTCATCAACTTGATTTCTAGTATAAAATGCTTTTAAATCAATTTTTTCAACATCTATTTCATCATCATTATAATTTGATAATATTTGTTTTAATTCTGTTAGTCTTGCCCATATTTTCATTCTACTTGGTGCTAAATCTCAAACATTAATTGTAGGAATACTATTTGCACTAAATTGACTACCATTATTAAACTGAATAGTAGTATCAACATTAAATTCAATTGGTGTACGATTAAATACTCAATGTTCAGCGGTTACATAAACCATATCTCTTAATGTTTCTTTAATTAATTCATCTTTAAAACTATCAAAAGGAAATTTAGATAAAATAAAACCAAGATAAGCATTAATATCATTTTGAGCACGAATAGCAAAAGTTTTAAATCAATCATTAACATTTGGTCATGTTTGTATATATTGCTGTGGTGTTTCTGTAATTTTTCCAGTTAATGGATATCAGTTATTATAATTTTCTAGACTGACACCAGTTCAAAGTTTATTAATCATATTTTATCATTCCTTAAAAAATGCTTTTTTATAATGTTTAGTTTTTGTTTTAGTTTTTCTATGTGATATATGAATAATTTCTTTTTGTAATTTTTTCTTACCTTTTTCTGCAACTTGACTATATGCAAATTTTTCTAAATGATGTAATAATCCTGTACCAAATAAAGTATTAACTGAAAATTTTAAACCAACACTTTTAAATGATTTATTAATATTTTCAATAGGATTATTAATAACATTTGCTACTTTATGATAAGTTCTTACGATTCTAAATATTTCTCTATATACTTTAAAACTATCTCTAATTATTTGTTGTACCACTGGTGGAGCAAATGCTATTGCTTTTAATCATTTATTATGATTAACACCATAACCAATGTATCAACCACTATATCAACGATATCAATGAAATGGATGTATTTGAGTAACAAAAGTTTCTGCTTTAAGAATACTATCAACAACTGTAATGGGTTTATACTTAGGATTACGATAATAAATAGTAATTGCACATTTATCTAATGATAAAGGTTGAATTTTACAACCCATAAATACTGGTGAATTTAATGGAATTAATTGTGCATGTTTAATTGCTCTTTTTTCTGCACTAGTAAATAAATCAGTTGCTTTTTCTTTTAATTTTTTAATTTTCTCAAATGCTTGCTTTTCTAACTTTTCAAATTTTTCTTGTAATTTATATATACTTTCTCGTAATTTTTCAAAATATGGAGTATCTTTTCAAAATTTATTTAAACCTTTTTTTAAATAAAATCTAATATCAAAATATTTAAAAGTTTGATTTGCTTTTATAACAAGTTGATGAATAACATTATTTTTAAAATTAAATTTAATAGCATTAGCACGAATTTTTTGTAAATCTAAAATTAAAGATTTACCATATCTATTCTCTGCATGTATTGTATGAACTAAATTTAATCAATCATGTTGGTTCATTTTTAATACTTCTTTTAATTCAGTATTATATTTTTTTAAAAAATTATTTGCTTTTTCAATATCTTTAATTTTAAACTTTGGAGTTAATTGAGGACTTAATTTTGTTAATGTATTTTGTAATAATAAGTAATCTTTTAACTCTTTTGCTTCTAATTTTTGAAAATTATTTTTATATTGTCTTTCAGCAACATAACCTAAATCTCGTAATACTGTTTCACGATTAGGAGTAAAACTATAATTCATTAAATAACGTTTATTACCAATAATTTTATCTGTTAAAATTTCTTTTCCACTTACTTGACTAATAATTTCTTGTAAGTTTTTTGCTTCTTTAATTCCAACTTGTTCTAATGTTTTAGTTTTTTCTGCTAATTTAATAAATTTAGTAGTACGATAACCACGACTAATTTTATTAAGTCCAGCAAATGCTGGTAATATATTAAAAAAAGTATTTAATGATGTTACATTTCCTTTTAAATAATCATAAACTTGATTAATAGTAAAATCAGTTAAAAATTCTACACCAACAGCACTAATACTAGCAACTAAATCACTTGCACCTAATCCAAGTGCTACGCTTTCACTTAATCCACCAGTAAAAGGAGCAAGTGCTACTGCTATAACTTGTACACCAATCATTTCTAAAATTTCTCATCAAAAACTTTTATTTTCTTGTTGGTTACTTGTTCTAGTATGTTTTGGTTTATTTATGTTTAAAAGTATTGCTGTACTAGTTGTACCGATTGGCATGGTATTAATTTCCTTTATTTAAGAGTTATTTTAATTGGATTTGTTGAACCTTTATAATTTAAATCATTAACATTTGAAGAAATAACTATGTATAAGTCACCTGCTTTTTGTTTTTGATTACTTACATTAGTTTTTCCTTGTGCATCACTAAAATATTTAATAGTTGGATTTGTTAAATTGGGATTTAATGATTTAAGTTCATTAGTACTTTTTATTTGTGTATTTAATTCACTATTATTGTTATTAACATTTGCAGTAATATCAGTTGTTAAATTTGTAATTTTAGTTTTTAAATCAGTTTTATTATTATTAATAATGGCACATAACATTCAGCGTGAAGTTGTTTCTTCATTTGTTATATATGGTATTGATTCACCAGTTACTTCTCCACCAACTAAATATCTTCTTCCGACTTTACCATCAGCAATATCTTGAACATATACAACTGTATTTTGTAACATATATCTTTTCATTGCTCTTGGTGTAGCTAAAACAAAAGACATAATTTTAGTTTCATTATTATCAGTAAAAGTCATATAATCATCCATTACAATTTGACACAGCACACCTTTAATATATAAGTCATTTCCATTTAATCTTAATTGTTGTGCAATCTGATTGTCAGTAATTAAACCTTTATTATTAGCTAAATAAACAATATTATCATAAAGATTATTAGTAATAAAAAAACGACAATTATTACTATTTCTTAATTGAAATAAAGTATTTCAAGCATCTAACATTGATTTTAAATATCCTACTGGTGACTTATCAGTAATATCTACTTTAGTTGCATATTTTGCAATTACATTTGTATCATTATTTGCTAAATAATCTGCTAAATCATTAGCAACTTCATATTGCATTGTATTTAATAAATTTTGTCCATTTTCAGCATTTAAATCAACATTAGCAATTATTTCACCTGCAACTGCTTCTTCTTTAATTTCTTTTAAAATTTTAATAGTTTCAGCATAACTAACATCTAATCCTTTGCTTTTATCATTTCATTTTAGTATTTTCATTTCTGGATTTTTTGGTTTTTTAACTATAAATTCAATTTTTGTAGAATTAACCATTTCAATGGGAAAAAAACTTGCTCATGGTGAATTTGATTGTTTATAAAATTCTATAAATTCTGGTGCTTCTACTAATTTTTCGGTATTATCTAAATTTTTATTGAATGGTACTGCCATTTTTTATTTTCCTTTCTGTTATAAATTATTTTTCTTTTTATAATCCAATAAAGTGCTTTTTATTGAATTTGGTTGATTTGTTATTATTGTTTGTGGTTTGCCACCTGTATTAATTGTTTCTTTAAATACTGGTTGTTCTTTAATCATTTTTTTAATAGTTTCTTCAATTTTTGAATTTTCTAAATTATTAGTTTTAAATTTTAAATAATCATAAAATTCAGTTTTAACTTGATATTTTTTAAATATATTAATAATTTCTTTTTCTTTAATTTCTTGATTAAGTTTATTTAACTTATTTTCTGCTTCATTAACTTTATTTTCTATTTCTTGTGAAGAATCATTGTTTTCAGTTAAAGTTTCAGTTGTTTGTTGAACATTATTTTCATTTTCTAACATTTAACATTCTCCTAATCTTATCCCAATAATCAATCTTTAACTAATTGTGGCATTTCACTTATTAGTTTTTTATAATCATTAACAGCACTTTCCAATATGTCAATATCAGAAAATTTAAAACAATTATCAATATGTAAATCAAAATCTCTATCAATAGTGATATCTTGTTTTCTATATTTTTCATTAAATTCAATTTTTGTCATATTATTTTTTTCCTTTATTAATTTTTTCGTTTAATTTTGCTAATTTTTTTTGATGTTTTATAATTTTGTTATTTGCTCTAACATGTTTTGGAGTTGTGATAAATCTTTTTAATAAAACAATAATTTCTCTGCAAATTAATGTTCCAACACTTGTTCCAATAATTATTAATTCATGTAAAAATTCTTTCATCTCAATATTTTCCTTTCAACTATTTATTTTTTTATTTTTGATTATTCATCAAATTCACCTTTAATAATTCTTTCAATCATACATTTTGCATCCATTAAAAGATTTGCAATTAAACGTTCATTTAGTCGTATGTCTTCTAAATCTTTTTCATGTTGTTTTAATTTATCATCATAATATTGAATTAATTTTTCTTTATTCATATTTTTCACCTCCTTTATAAACTCATGTGATTATAATCTCAATTTAATGAAGCATTATCATTATTTAATGGTACTTCGCTCATATTATCACTACCATACTGACTGGTTGTTTCACTATTAATTGAAAATCTATTATCATTAATTAATCTTGCAATTTCATTATTAAATGATGTTTCTTGCATTTCTTCATTATGATGTGTAGTTTCCATAGGTAGTAAATTATGGATAATTTCACTTGCACCGGCGATTATAGTAGGTATTGCATAAGCATTATTAAAATCATTATTAATACCCATAGCAACACCACTTGATATTAAACATCCACCAGTTGCCATATTTGCTATTTTACGTATAGTTTCAAATCTATTAGGTATTAACTCAGTTAATCCACTAATAAGATTTGAAATACCATAAGCATTTAATGAAATATAAGTATCTCAATCCATTAATGACTGATTATCTTGTTTATCTAATAATAATCATGGTGGACCCTGAGTTGTAGTTGTAGTAGTTATTGGAGTTGGTGTTGTTGGAATAATTGGAGTAATATTATTTTCTGTTCATTTACTATAATTTGCTAATCCAATTGTTCCTAAACCTAGTAATATTTTTTTAGAACTATTAATTAATTTAGTTTTAGTATTTGGTCTTTGATTTAAATTTCATATATCTAAACCTAATTTTTTACCAAATAATAAACTATTAATTGAACCTAATACTGGATTACCTATTACTTGACCATAATAAGCACTTGTACCAATCATTGCACAAATCGGACTTATACCAGTTCTAATTAATTTAGTTAAAGTATAATTTGATTGATTTTCTATACTTGGCATTTTATTCTCCTTTAATTTTCTAATTTTTTAATTGTTACTTTAATTCAACCTTGATAAACATCATTATCACCAACTATTAATGCAACATTACTTTCAGGGTCAGAAACAATTATGTGTTTTGATTTAACATTTGGGTATTGTCTTAAAATAATTGCTCTAATATCATTACTTGTATGAATTGCTTTTGGAAATGGTGATAATATTTCAATTTCATCTTTATTTTCAAACAAAGTAGGTAATATTATCATTAATTATTTCTCCTTATTTTCAATTTGATTAGCAATTTCATTTAATGTTTTTAATACTTTATATTCATTTTTTAATTCTTTAATTATATAAATTAAAAATATTATTAGTGTTATAATTGTTATTAATATTGGTACTATTAATAAAATTTTTCATAATATCATTTTTTACTCTTTTCATTTTTTAAATCATTTAACATTTATTGAACAAAATGCACGATTTATATTCATATTTCAATTATTAAAGATTTCACCAGTTACTAAAATTTCATCATTTTTGTTTAATAAAATACATCGATTATAAAGTTTTGGGTTATTAAAAATTAAAGTAACATAATTTAATCCATTTCATTGACCACGAACACTATAATATAATTCTTTATTACCTTTTTTGTAATATTTTGCTTCAATACTGTTACTCAGTTTTACTGTTAATTTGACATAATTTGCTTTATCTTTCATGTTTATAATTTCCTTAAATAATTATCAAAAATTAATATTTTTTTATGATTTTTTAAATAATATTTAATATGCTTAAAAGCATCTTGTTCATGTTTTGTTAATTTTATATTTCCTTTATAATTTTCTATTTTAGTTTTATTTTTTGGGTGATTTTCGAAATAATCTCAGTTGAAAACATCTTGTACTAATACCATTAATGCACCAATAACTTTAGGGGTTGCTAATGGATTAGTTAATAATTGTTTTGAACTTAAAAAGAAATTTTCTACAATAACTAATATTTTTTTATTAATAAATTTTTCTTTAATTAATTGAAATTTTTCTTTATAAATATTTTTAGTTCATAAAACAGTTAATGTATTGAATGTTTCATTAAAAATAATATTATTAGTTTCATTTGAATATATAACAATTCCATTATTACCAATACCAGCAGGGTCAATTCCAATAATTAAGTCATATTTCATTATTAATCAAATTCTCTGCATTGTATTTTATTAATTAAAATTTTAATAATATCAATTGAACCTTTTAATTTATTTAAATAATATATGTCTTTTTCTTTATTATATTGTTCTATATCACTATCTAAAATTAAATTTAATCAACTAATTAATTTTTCTTTATCCATATTTATACCTCCTACTTAACCTAATATTTAAAATACAGTCATAACAAATTGCTTTACTATTTTTATCTCTTAAAAAATATTTTCTTGTTTTTATATCATTAGTATTAAAGAATAAATAATCAAATTTATGTTGTTTACATGTTCAACAAAAATACTTTTTCATTATGAGTTGAAATTTCCTTATAAGAAGTAACTATATAATTAATTGGTAAATCATCATGTTTATATGGATTATTTATTTTAAAACCTTTTCTGTTTTCTTCTCACGTAATGTTATATTTAAAACAAGGATTAGTAATTTTAGTTTTGTTATCAGTTATTTCACCCATAAATCAACTATTATGCTGTTCATAAAATGTTAATGGTTCAAGTTTTATATCATTAAGATAATATTCTTTTGGAGTCGTTGGTTTATTAACAGTTATTTTTTGGTCTTTAATATATGGTTCTAATAATTTTATTAATTCATTACCACTTAATTCTCTTTTAATATTTTCTAAATTAAAAACTCAATATGTATATTTATCATCAGCAATAAAAGTATTATTTTTAACCATTCATTTTGGACATTGTAATTTATATTCACCATAATCAATAAGAATAGATTGTGGTTTATCTTTAATAATTTGTTCTTTTTTAAATTCTATTTGCATAATAATCCTTTCCTAATATGTTCTGTTGCTTCTAGCATAAAGAACATATAATTTGATTTTTAGATTATTAATATACTACTATTCGTTTTATTCATTCCATCAATTCTGGGCTCAAAAATAAATTGTGAAATTTTAAAAAACATTGAGGCATTCGATTCAATATTTATTTAATTTGCGTTTAGCAAATTAATATTTTAATTGAACCGGCACCGCTCAATTTTTTTTACAAGTTTGAAATTTATTTTCTCGCCCAAAAAAATTTTCAAAAAAAAAATAAAAAATAAAACCAACACTTGCTCACTGGATAGTGGCAAGGTTGGTTAAATTAAGAATAATAATAGTTCGTCCCCACTCCGGGTCTATATATACTAGTTTCCAATTCGCTCCCACCCCAAGAATTACCATTACTGGTTAGTATATTTTATTAGGTATCACTCCACTTTTTATTTATCCATGCAAGTCCACATGCTAGCTACTATTTTTAACAACTGTGTTGTAGTTCACTTTTTTAGTTCCCTAACACGTGTTGATAATAGTGCTAAAGAGGTTTATTAAAAATTTTAAAATTTTACAATTACAAAAAAAGACAAGATTTTTATTCTCGTCTTTTGTCATTTATTTTTAATTCAAGGGTAAAAAAAAGAAAGTGTTTATTTTTGAAAATGATTAGTTACCGACATCTTCGACACGCTCCCAATAATTTTTATAATTTTAAAAAACATAATATTATTCTTGTAATTCTTCTAATTTTCATACATTACCTTTTAAATTACCTTTTCCACTATAAATAGTAATAAATTTAGCATGTTGAACTGATAAAATTACTATATTAGCACTATCATTAAAGGTTTGTATTGGTACACCAGCAATTTTTTTATCAGTTATAATAAATTCTTGAATAGTATAAACTGGATTATATATACTTCAAGAATAATAAACTCTATAATGTTTATTCTCTTGAAAATAATAAGTAATTTGTCAATTATCTCATTTATTTTTCTCTCTTGTTCCTACTTCTTTTCAATTTGAACCACTTGGACTTGGTGTTGGATTATTTTTTAATTCAATATCTCAAATATTTTCTTCTATTTCATTTGTAGTTAAACTACCAGACCTTATTTGTAATTTTGATTTAATATCAACTTTAATAGTATCTTGTAATTCTTCTAATGAAAATATATTCCCATATTGTTTATTTCCACCAATAATAATTAATTGACTTTTATTACCATCAACAGTTCCTAGTTTAATAATTAATGAAGCATCTTCATTATCAATTTTACCTTTAACAAGCATATAATCTCCACCTATATATGCAGAACTCTTAAACTCTATTTTTAGTTTTACACTTGTTTGATTAAAAGGTGGTTTATCTCATGTTATAAATACTCTATAATATTTATTAAAACTAAGAGCAAAATCTTCTCATGTACGATTATCAAGACTTTTACCTATTATTTTTCAATTTTCTTTATCTTGTTTTTTATCAATATTACTTTTATTTTCATTAATAGCACCAACAACTGTTTTATTAGTAGTTTCTAAATTAGGAATTTCTTGACCAATAGCATTCATAGAAAAAGCAATTGGAAATAATGCTTTTGTATCTTCTAATTTTTTATCTATTTCTTCTTTTTTATAATAATCAGTTAAATCAGTAGAACCACCAATAGCACTAATTTTATTATTTTCATCAATAGTTATATTAGTACCAGCAATTAATTTATTTTGTTTTTTATCTAATAAATTATTAGTTTCTAGTTTTGTATAATAATCACGTTCAGTATTTTCTTCTGCTATAAATTCAGTTGGTGTACCTATTCCTTGATATTGATATATATTATGAATTATTGGTTTATACTTTTTTGTGTTATTAGTAGCAATAAACTTTATTAAATCAACATCATATAATAATGTTACTTTATCAATATTAACATCAATATTTTCAATTATTATTTGCTTTTGTTCTATTTGACTATTAGTAATTCTTATATTAGATTTAGTTAATTTATTATTACTTATAATAAGTTGTTTACTATCGATAAAATAATATGTTCAATCAATAATATATCATATATCTGTTTTAATATTTTCATTTTTAACTTTCTTTCATAAAGGACTAGTTTCAATATTAAATCAATTATTTTTAACATCATTAATATTTTCATTTGCTTTAATTAATTCAGTATTTAATTTGGTAATTTCATTTTCATTAGTAGTAATTCGTTTTTGTTGTTTAGCAGAAAAATCACAAGTTGGTGCATGAGTAAAATCACCAATTTGCGGATTATTTTGTAATGCTTCTGGTGGTAATGTTCCAATTTCATCTGGTCAATCTAAAATCATTGTTTCAGTTTCTTTATCATAATCTGTTGCAACATAACCTTTATTAATAAATTTACTAACAGGACCTCTATATATTTCATTTTCATTATCATCAACTAAATCATCATATAATTTAATTTGTTTTGATAATGTAAATTCTTTTTGTTGTTCAATTAATTCATCAACTTGATTTCTAGTATAAAATGCTTTTAAGTCAATTTTTTCAACATCTATTTCATCATCATTATAACTTGAAAATATTTGTTTTAATTCTGTTAATCTTGCTCATATTTTCATTCTACTAGGTGCTAAATCTCAAACATTAATTGTAGGAGTACTATTTGCACTAAATTGAGTACCATTATTAAATTGAATAGTAGCATCAACATTAAATTCAATTGGTGTACGATTAAATACTCAATGTTCAACCATAACATAAACCATATCTCTTAATGTTTCTTTAATTAATTCATCTTTAAAACTATCGAAAGGAAATTTAGATAAAATAAAATCAAGATAAGCATTAATATCATTTTGAGCACGAATAGCAAAAGTTTTAAATCAATCATTAACATTAGATCATGTTTGTATATATTGCTGTGGGGTTTCTGTAATTTTTCCAGTTAATGGATATCAGTTATTATAATTTTCAAGACTGACATCAGTTCAAAGTTTATTAATCATAATTTATCATTCCTTAAAAAATGCTTTTTTATAATGCTTAGTTTTTGTTTTAGTTTTTCTATGTGAAATATGGATAATTTCTTTTTGCAACTTTTTCTTACCCTTTTCTACAACTTGACTATATGCAAATTTTTCTAAATGATGTAATAATCCAGTACCAAATAAAGTGTTTACTGAAAATTTTAAACCAACATTTTTAAATGATTTGTTAATATTTTCAATAGGATTATTAATAACATTTACTACTTTATGATAAGTTCTAATAGTTCTAAATATTTCTCTATATACTTTAAAACTATCTCTAATTACTTGTTGAACAACTGGTGGAGCAAATGCTATTGCTTTTAATCATTTATTACGATTAACACCATAACCAATGTATCAACCACTATATCAACGATATCAATGAAATGGATGTATTTGAGTAACAAAAGTTTTTGCTTTAAGAATACTATCAACAACTGTAATTGGTTTATATTTAGGATTACGATGATAAATAGTAATTGCACATTTATCTAATGACAAAGGTTGAATTTTACAACCCATAAATACTGGTGAATTTAATGGAATTAATTGTGCGTGTTTAATTGCTCTTTTTTCTGCACTAGTAAATAAATCAGTTGCTTTTTCTTTTAATTTATTAATTTTTTCGGGAGCGTGTCGAAGATGTCGATAACTAAAAAGTTTTAAAAATAGCTCCTTTCTTTTTTAAATCCTTGAATTAAAAATAAATGACAAAAGACGAGAATAAAATTCTTGTCTTTTTTTTGTAATTGTAAAATTTTAAAATTTTTATTATTAACATCCTTTAAATATCTACTACACGCAGTGACCAAGTAGGAGAAAGTTAATAATTAATAATCTTCTTTAACGCTATTATCAACACGTGTTAGGGAACTAAAAAAGTGAACTACAACACAGTTGTTAAAAATAGTAGCTAGAACATGTGGACTTGCATGGATAAATAAAAAGTGGAGTGATACCTAATAAAATATACTAACCATTTAATGGTAATTCTTGGGGTGGGAGCGAATTGGAAACTAGTATATATAGACCTGTTGTAGGGACCTATTGTATTAATTCTATTCTTTATTTAACCAACCTTGCCACTCCCCAGTGAGCAAGTGTTGGTTTTATTTTTTATTTTTTTTGAAAAATTTTTTTGGGCGAGAAAATAAATTTCAAACTTGTAAAAAAAATTGAGCGGTGCCGGTTCAATTAAAATATTAATTTATTAAACATAAATTAAATAAATATTGAATCGAATGCCTCAATGTTTTTTAAAATTTCACAATTTATTTTTGAGCCCAGAATTTCTGGAATGAATAAAACTAATAATAGTATTATTAATAATTTAAAAATCAAAATATATGTCCTTTATGCTAGAAGCAACAGGACATATTAGGAAAGGATTATTATGCAAATAGAATTTAAAAAAGAACAAATTGTTAAAGATAAACCACAATCTATTCTTATTGATTATGTTGAATATAAATTATCACTTCCAAAATGAATGATTAAAAATAATTCTTTTATTGTTGATAATAATTACACATATTGGGTTTTTAATTCTGAAAATATTAAAAGAGAATTAAATGGTGATGAATTAACAAAATTATTAGAACCATATATTTCTGAACAGAAAATAACTGTTAATAAACCAGAAACACCCAAAGAATATTATCTTAATGATATAAAACTTGAACCATTAACATTTTATGAACAGCATAATAGTTGATTTATTGGTGAAATAACTGATAGTAAAACAAAGATTACTAATCCTTGTTTTAAATATAATGTTACATGAGAAGAAAACAGAAAAGGTTTTAAACTAAATAATCCATATAACCATAATGATTTGTCAATTAATTATATAGTCACTTCTTATAAACATATTTCAACTCATAATGAAAAGATATTTTATTTATAAAGAAAAAAACTATGAATAATAAAAATAAAAAATGTGAATTAAGAGTTTGTATGGATAAAGTTTGAAAAGAATGTATTAATAATTCTACTAAAACTATTAAATATAAAAATTGACCAATACCTTATTTAATATGTGACAGTTGTTATAACAAAATACCTAAATACCTTAAACAAACAGCAAAAATAATTGAAAAGGGATGATTTACATAATGGAAAAAAAGATTATTGAATATAAAGTAGGATTAATCAAACAAATTGATAGTTTACAAAAAAATAATTTAGTTTGTGGACATAAAGAGTTTATCGAAGAATGTAAATATTGCTGAAGTAATTGTGATTTAGAAATTATTAAAACAATTGTTAGAGGTTAATTTGATTAATGCAATATGACTTAATTATTGGAATTGACCCTGCTGGTATTGGTAGTAATGGAATTATTATATACTCAAATGAAACTAATAATATTGTTTTTAATGAAACATTTAAAACTAAAACAGTTTTAAAAAGCAAAAATCTATTTAAAGAATACTTTTTATTAATTAAAAAACATTTTGATAATAAAAAAATATTAGTTATTGTAGAAAATTTCTTTTTAAATTCAAAACAATTATTAACAAATCCATTAGCAACTCCTAAAATTATTGGTGCTTTAATAGTATTAGCAGAAGATGTTATGAATTGAGATTATTTAGAAAGTGAACCAAAAAATAAAAACAAAATAGAAAATTATAAAGGAAATATAAAATTAACAAAACATGAACAAGATGCATATAAGCATATTAAATATTATTTAAGGAATTATAAAAATGAAAGAGAAAGCCAATTATGTCAAATTAACAGTAAAACTGAGTAACACTATTGAAACAAAATATTACGAAAAAGGTAATAAAGAATTATATTATAGTGTTCGAGGTCAATGAAATGGATTAAACTATGTTACTTTAATTTTTAACAACCCAAAATTTTATAGACGCTGTATTTTATTAAACAAAAACGATGAAATTATTGTAACTGGTCAAATTTTTAACACTTTAAATATTCCTAAAAATCGTGCATTTTGTTCAATAAATGTTAAATGATTTAAAAAATGAAAAGAGTAAAAAATGATATTATGAAAAATTTTATTAATAATACCAATATTAATAACAAGCATAACACTAATAATATTTTTAATATTTATTAGTAAAGAATTAAAAAATGAATATAAAGTATTAAAAATATTAAGTGAAATTGCTAATCAAATTAAAAATAAGGAGAAATAATATGAAATATGAAGATAAATGTTCTATGTGCAATAAAGTAAAAGAAAACTTTTTATCCAATACCTGTAATAGTTGTTGATTAGAATCAGTTAATAAATGAAATAGAAGAAGTTGAAGAAATTTAGGAGACATTGATAATCAATAAAGAAAATATACCATGTTGTTTTAGTGAAGTTAATGAACTTGGTAAACATATAACAAATTGTAATAATTTACCAACAAAATTAGATAAAGATAATGTTCAAGTAAGATATTTTTGTGATAAACATATGATAAAAGTTGAAAATATAAGAAGAAAAATTGTCCAAAAATATATTAATGAATATAAAGAAAAATTAATTTTAGATATCGATGAAATTATAAATGATAAAAATCCACATAGAACTTATACAGAATATGTCTTTTCTTTAAAAGAAAGAATTGAAAATGGAGAATTTGATAATGATTAAATTAAAAGATTTATTTGGTGAAGATAAAATAGAAATATTTTCACCAAATCCCAAAGATTTAACAGATAGTAATGATATAAAAGCATTGATTTTATGAAAATATCCCAATGTCATTGCTAAATATTTAATTGTTTCTCAACCACATGCTAATACTGCAATTTTAGTTGGAGATAACTTTAATTATCAAGGTTGAATAGAAGTTTTTATTAAACAGAAAGTAGAAGGAGTAGAAGAAAATGCCAAATGACATAACTGTACAATCAAGTAATTACACTTTATTAAAATTAATAAGAACTGGAGCAAGTCCATTATTTGGTATGATAGGAACTTCTGCATACTATGGTCAACTTATTGGTAATCCAATATTAGGTAGTATAAATGCTTTATTATTTTCTAAAAAATTAGGAATTGATATATGAAATTTAAATCAAATGCCAAATTTAAAAAGTAAACTATTAAATTCAAGTAAAAAAATAGCATTAGGATTAGGAACAATTGGTTTAGCAAATTATAGTAAATTTACTGAAACAATAAATCCTATCACCCCAACTACAACCACTACAGAAACTCCGCCATGACCAGCATTAACATTATCAGTAACTAACAATAATGTTAATGACCAATCTTTAATGGATTGAGATACTTATATATCTTTAAATTCATATGGTATTGCAAATTTGGTTGCTGGAATTACAGAATTAATACCAAGTAAATTTGAAACTATACGTAAAATAGCAAATATGGCAACTGGTGGTTGTTTGATTAGTAGTGGTGTTGCTATGGGTATTAATAATGATTTTATGAATGCTTATGCAGTTCCGACTATTATTGCTGGTGCATCTGAAATTATCCATAATTTACTACCAATGGAAACAACTAATCATGTTGAAGAAATGCAAGAAACAACATTTACTAGTGAAAATGCAAGATTAATTAATGATGTTGTAGATAGAATATCACCAGTATATAGACCAACTACATATTATGACAGTTTATAAAGGAGGTGAGTAATTTATGAATAAAGAAAAATTAATTGAATATTATAATCACGAAATAAAAATACATAAAGAAAGGATGGAACAATTAAATAAAGAAATTTCTTTATTAGTAACTATTATAAGTAATTATCAGTCAATGGTTGAAAGAATTAATGGTGGTCAATTTGACGAATAATTAAAAAATAAATAATTGAAAGGAAAATATTGAAATGAAAGAATTATTGCATGAATTAATCATTATTGGAACAAGTGTAGGAACATTAATTTGCAGAGAATTAATTGTTTGATTTAAACGATTTATTACAACTCCAAAACATGTTCGAGCAAATAATAAAGTAATAAAACATCAAAAAAAATTAGCAAAATTAAATGAAAAAATTAATAAAGAAAATAAATAAAGGTGTAATGTAAATGTTAGAAAATGAAACTAATGTTCAAGAAACAACTGAACCTTTAACTGAAAATAATGATTTGCAAAAAGAACAAGAAACTAAGATTGTTGAATTAGAAAATAAGTTAAATAAACTTAATGAAGAAATTAAAGAAAAAGAAATGCTTAATATATTTAAAAAATATCAAGTTAAAAAAGAATTTTATGATTTTTTAAAATTTAAAACAAGTAATATAGAAAATTCAAAAGTAGAAGACACTATTAAAAAAATGATTAAAGAACAACCAGTATTTAAAGAACCAATTAATACAGGTGGTAAACAAGAAACAATATTAACAAATCAATCGAATTCAATAAAAAGTAGTTTATTGGATTATAAAAAGAAAAATAATTTATAACAGAAAGGAAAATAAAAATGGCAATTAATATTCAAACAAACTTAAATAATACAGAAAAACTAGTTGAAGCACCAGAATTTATTGAATTTTTCAAACAATCAAATAGTCCATGAGCAAACTTTTTTCCTATTGAAATAGTTAATTCTACTAAAATAGAATTTATTATTAAAGTTCCAAAAGACCCATCAATTAAAGTTATTGCATGAAATGATAAAAGTCAAAGAATAGATGTAACTTATGCACAAACTGATACTATTCCAAAAATAATTGAAAAATTATATGTTGCTGGTGAAACTATTGCAGCAATTGACTTAAATGCTGAAAATGGACAAAATTTATTAGAAAGTATGCAATATGAAGTCGCTAATGATTTAGCAGATAAATTAGCAACTGATGATATACAAGTAATTAGCGATAACGGAACTAAAGTAATAATTAGTGACACATCACCAACAGGGCATATACAGGCAATGTTATCTGCTTGAAATACTTTATTTCAATTAAGAAATAGTGCAAATTGTCGTTTCTTTATTACAAATAATCTTTATGATACTATTGTTTATTTGGCTAATAATAAAGGTTTAATTACAGATAACCAAATTGCTCAACAACTAAGATTAAATGGTAATGATTTATATATAAAAGGTGTATTATGTCAAATTGTAATGGATGATTATATGACATTTACTGATAGTGAAAATAAAAAACAAATTATACCTTTTATTTTAGCAACATCAAGAGCAATGAAAAGATATATGTTACAACAAACAATTGTTTATGTTCAAGAAATTGCTGATGGCAAACTTGGTAGAGCATATAAAGTTGGTGGTGAAGTACTAGGTCAATTAATTCCTTATATGTCAAAAAAAGAAACAACATCACGTTGAATGCTATGTGGAATTATTACTAAAACAGATTTAAGTAGTAAACTTACAATTTTAACAACTGATATTACTGCTAATACGAATAGAAAAAATCAATTACTAGATACAGCAATAAAAAATGCAAGAGAAATTACTGGTTTGAATCCAGCATTAGATTTAGTACATGCAAATATTAAATATTTTAGTGATGCACAAGGCAAAACTGATGTAAGTAATCAAAATCAAAAAGCAGGAGATTTATATGTAATTATTACTGCAGATATTAATGATGCAAATTATCAAGGTTCAACAAATCCTATAAAAATAACTCTTAAATAATAAGGACATTAATTATGCCTATTGGTACAGCAAATACAGCCACACTCTTAAAAATAAATAAACCCAAACATACTAGAATTAGTCAACAACAAGAACATAAAAGTTTATGATGAGAAATTTTAGAAATGATTGGTGTACAAGTTATAGCAGTAGCACTTGCTCCTTTTACTGGTGGTTTAAGTGAAGATTTAGCACTTGGATTAGGTGCAAGTGATTTAATTGCTAGTATTAGTGCTATTGGTGTAGAATTTTTAACTGATTTTACTATTAATCAAGTTTATGATTATTTAAAAGGAAATGTAACACCATTAAATACTTTTTTTAATATATTACCAGCATTTGCTGGACTTAATAAAATTAGTCGTGGTTATCGTACAACTAAATTTATTAAGTTAGCACAAAAAACTAAAACATTAGAACAAGTTGGTATTAAAGAAGCAAAAAACTTACAAGAAATTATTAGTCAAGTAAGTGGAAAAGAAATTTTAACAGATAAAATTATTGGTAATAAACGTTATTTAATGAAGTATAGTTTTACTCCTAATCGTGAAACAGTATTACGAGATTTAGGATATGTTGCTGAAAGACAATATAAGAATAATTTTCAAAAACTAGAAACAGAAAAATTAATGGAACACTTATTATTACAAAATACATTAATAAAATTAAGTCCACAATTAACTCCTAAATTTAAAATTAAAGATATTGAAAAAGCAAATAACTTTTTAAAAAAATTTAATACTGATTTAAAAGAAGTATTAAAAATGAATCAACATGATTGATTAAATTTAGTTCATACAATACATACAGAAAATAGATATGGAAAAACTTTAATTTTAGATTTACAAAAAATTCGTGCTAATGCTATTAAATTTAATTTTAAAAATAATGTTATTCATCAACTTGTTTTAAAAGCAAATCAAACTTTTAAATATTTTGATATTAGATTTTATTTAAAAAAAGGTTTAAATAAATTTTGAAAAGATACACCATATTTTGAAAAAATACGAGAAAGTATATATAAATTACAAGAAAAATTTGAAAAGTTAGAAAAACAAGTATTTGAAAAAATTCAGAAATTAAAAGAAAAAGCAACTGATTTATTTACTAGTGCAGAAAAAAGAGCAATTAAACATGCACAATTAATTCCATTAAATTCACCAGTATTTATGGGTTGTAAAATTCAACCTTTGTCATTAGATAAATGTGCAATTACTATTTATCATCGCAATCCTAAATATAAACCAATTACAGTTGTTGATAGTATTCTTAAAGCAAAAACTTTTGTTACTCAAATACATCCATTCCATTGATATCGTTGATATAGTGGTTGATACATTGGTTATGGAGTTAATCAAAATAAATGATTAAAAGCAATAGCATTTGCTCCACCAGTGGTGCAACAAGTAATTAGAGATAGTTTTAAAGTATATAGAGAAATATTTAGAACTATTAGAACTTATCATAAAGTAGTAAATGTTATTAATAATCCTATTGAAAATATTAACAAATCATTTAAAAATGTTGGTTTAAAATTTAGTGTTAATACTTTATTTGGTACTGGATTATTACATCATTTAGAAAAGTTTGCATATAGTCAAGTTGTAACAAAAAGTAAGAAAAAAATAAAAAAAGGTAAAAATAAAATACAAAAAGAAATTGAACATATAACACATAAAAAAACAAAAAAACATACTCATCATTATAAACAAGCATTTTTTAAGGAATGATAAATTATGATTAATAAACTTTGAACTGATGTCAGTCTTGAAAATTATAATAACTGATATCCATTAACTGGAAAAATTACAGAAACTCCACAACAATATATACAAACATGACCAAATATTAATGATTGATTTATAACTTTTGCTATTCGCGCGCAAAATGATATTAATGCTTATCTTGATTTTATTTTATCTAAATTTCCTTTTGATAGTTTTAAAGATGAATTAATTAAAGAAACATTAAGAGATATGGTTTATGTTATGGTTGAACATTGAGTATTTAATCGTACACCAATTGAATTTAATGTTGATGCTACTATTCAATTTAATAATGGTAATCAATTTAGTGCAAATAGTACTCCTACAATTAATGTTTGAGATTTAGCACCTAGTAGAATGAAAATATGAGCAAGATTAACAGAATTAAAACAAATATTTTCAAGTTATAATAATGATGAAATAGATGTTGAAAAAATTGACTTAAAAGCATTTTATACTAGAAATCAAGTTGATGAATTAATTAAAGAACAAAAAGAATTTACATTATTAAAACAAATTAAATTATATGATGATTTAGTTGATGATAATGAAAATGAAATATATAGAGGTCCTGTTAGTAAATTTGTTAATAAAGGTTATGTTGCAACTGGTTATGATAAAGAAACTGAAACAATGATTTTAGATTGACCAGATGAAATTGGAACATTACCACCAGAAGCATTACAAAATAATCCGCAAATTGGTGATTTTACTCATTCACCAACTTGTGATTTTTCTGCTAAACAACAAAAACGAATTACTACTAATGAAAATGAAATTACCAAATTAAATAGTGAATTAACTAAAACAAATGAAAACATTGATGATATCAAAAATAATTGATTTAATATTGAAACTAGTCCTTTATGAAAAAAAGTTGAAAATAATAATATAGAAATGTTGAAATGATATTTTATTAAAATCAGTTATCACTATTCAACAGAAAATAACTTTATGAAATTTTATAAAATAATTAAAATTTATTTAAATAATATTTTTCATGAATTTGAATTGTTAAATGTTGATTCCATGACTTATAAAGAACAAATACAAAATAAAAATATTTTAAATATTGGAACTATTTACTATGACAATAGAAATAAAAAATTTAGTGGTGGAGGTAATTCCTATCCTGAACGTGGAAAAATTAATTTAATTGGTGATATACAAGAAATATATCAATATCAAGGAATAGATACACCAACTGAATTTATAACAGAAGAAAGTACTGAACATGATTATTACACAAAACTAGAAACTAATAATTTATTAGATAAAAAGCAAAATATCAATGATGATGCTTTACAAACAGTTTCTAAACAAATCGTTCCTGCAATTAATGAAATCAATAATAAAATTCCTAATTTATCTGATTATTATAAAAAAGAAGAAGTAGATAAAAAATTAGAAGATGTAAAATCACAATTTCCTATTGCATTTCAAATAAATGCTATTAGTGCAGAAATTCCTAATTTAGAAACTACTGATAAAACTATTGCCGGTGCTATTAATGAATTAAAAGAAAAAATAAAAGATAAAAAATTTTCAAATGATTATTTTAAATATAAAACTGAAACAAATGAAATTGCATTAAATAATGAAGAAAATTCATTACTTTGTAAAGATTTATTAGAAAATAATGAATATAAATTATTAAAAACTCAAAATAAAAAATTATTACAAGCAATTAATGAAATATTAGAAAAACAACCACAACCCAGTCCAAGTGGTTCAAATTGAAAAGAAGTAGGTAAAGTCGTAGTAGATAAAAATAATATTACACATATAGAATAT
>NZ_CAXIQJ010000007.1:0-97750 GCF_964031195.1 Spiroplasma endosymbiont of Phycita roborella
TTGTTTTTCTAACTTTTCAAATTTTTCTTGTAATTTATATATACTTTCTCTTATTTTTTCAAAATATGGTGTATCTTTTCAAAATTTATTTAAACCTTTTTTTAAATAAAATCTAATATCAAAATATTTAAAAGTTTGATTTGCTTTTAAAACAAGTTGATGAATAATATTATTTTTAAAATTAAATTTAATAGCATTAGCACGAATTTTTTGTAAATCTAAAATTAAAGTTTTTCCATATCTATTTTCTGTATGTATTGTATGAACTAAATTTAATCAATCATGTTGATTCATTTTTAATACTTCTTTTAAATCAGTATTAAATTTTTTTAAAAAGTTATTTGCTTTTTCAATATCTTTAATTTTAAATTTAGGAGTTAATTGTGGACTTAGTTTTATTAATGTATGGATGGGTTACACTTTATTGGACACTAATTACATAGACAAGTGAACAAATTAGTTAAAAGAAAGGAATTATAATTATGGTCACTATTAACTCATATTCAGATGAATTTAAAAAACAAATAGTAGCTTTATATCAAAGTGGCAAATCAGTATCTTGCCTTGTTAAAGAATACAATGTTACAAGAGCAGCTACTTACAATTGAATTAAGCAATTTACTAATTCAGGTAGTTTTAAAACTAAAGATAATCTTTCAGATTTAGAAAAACAATTAATTCAAGCAAATAAAGAATTAAAACAGTTACGAATGGAAATTGATATTTTAAAGCAAGCAGCACTAATAATAGGCAGAAAGTAGAGATTATTGCAAATAATAAATCTAAATATAAAATTCGCACAATGTGTCATTTTTTAAAACTCTCTAAATCAACATATTATTTTAATTTAAAGAAAAAAAATAAAATTCAAAATAATATTTATGAACAAGCTGTTATTAGTGCTTTTAAAGAAAATAAAGAAGTTTATGGTACTAGAAGATTAAAAGTCATACTAGCAAACCAAGAAATTTATTTATCACGCAGAAAAATTAAAGAAATTATGAATAAGCATAATTTAATATCAAAATACACTAAATTATCATTCAAAAATTATCATAATAAAGTCAATGATAGTCAAATAACCAATCTTGTTAATAGAAACTTTAATAATAGAATTAAAAATGAAGTTATTGTTAGTGATTTAACTTATGTTCAAGTTAATGGTAAATGAAACTATATTTGCCTATTAATCGACCTATTTAACCGCGAAATTATTGGACATAGTGTTGGAGTTAAAAAAGATGCATCATTAGTATATCAAGCATTTATGCAATCAAATCACTGTTTAAAAGATATTGAAATATTTCATACTGATCGCGGTAATGAATTCAATAATAAAACTATTGATAAACTTTTATTAGCTTTCAACATAACTCGATCTTTAAGCAAAAAAGGATGTCCTTATGACAATGCTGTTGCTGAAGCAACTTTTAAAACTTTCAAAATTGAATTTATTAATGATAAAAATTTTACATCATTAATCCAATTAAAATTAGAATTATTTGATTACATCAATTGATATAACAACATAAGAATTCACAGTACTCTAAACTACCTAACTCCAATTAGTTATCAAAAACAAATGTCTACCAAAAAATAGTCCTAAAAAGGGTTGCCATTCCAGTATTTTGTAATAATAAGTGTTCCATTAATTTTTCTGTTTCTAGTTTTTGAAAATTATTTTTATATTGTCTTTCAGCAACATAACCTAAATCTCGTAATACTGTTTCACGATTAGGAGTAAAACTATAATTCATTAAATAACGTTTATTACCAATAATTTTATCTGTTAAAATTTCTTTTCCACTTACTTGACTAATAATTTCTTGTAAATTTTTTGCTTCTTTAATTCCCACTTGTTCTAATGTTTTAGTTTTTTGTGCTAGTTTAATAAATTTACTTGTACGATAACCACGACTAATTTTATTAAGTCCAGCAAATGCTGGTAATATATTAAAAAAAGTATTTAATGGTGTTACATTTCCTTTTAAATAATCATAAACTTGATTAATAGTAAAATCAGTTAAAAATTCTACACCAACAGCACTAATACTAGCAATTAAATCACTTGCACCTAATCCAAGGGCTACACTTTCACTTAATCCACCAGTAAAAGGAGCAAGTGCTACTGCTATAACTTGTACACCAATCATTTCTAAAATTTCTCATCAAAAACTTTTGTTTTCTTGTTGGTTACTTGTTCTAGTATGTTTTGGTTTATTTATGTTTAAAAGTATTGCTGTACTAGTTGTACCGATTGGCATAATATTAATTTCCTTTATTTAAGAGTTATTTTAATTGGATTTGTTGTTCCTTTATAATTTAAGTCATTAACATTAGCAGTAATGGTTATATATAAGTCACCTGCTTTTTGTTTTTGATTACTTACATTAGTTTTTCCTTGTGCATCACTAAAATATTTAATAGTTGGATTTGTTAAATTAGGATTTAATGATTTAAGTTCATTAGTACTTTTTATTTGTGTATTTAATTCACTATTATTGTTATTAACATTTGCAGTAATATCAGTTGTTAAACTTGTAATTTTAGTTTTTAAATCATTTTTATCATTATTAACAATTGCACATAACATTCAGCGTGAAGTTGTTTCTTCATCTGTTATATAGGGTATTGATTCACCAGTTACTTCTCCACCAACTAAATATCTTCTTCCAACTTTACCATCAGCAATATCTTGAACATATACAACTGTATTTTGTAACATATATCTTTTCATTGCTCTTGGTGTTGCTAAAACAAAAGACATAATTTTAGTTTCATTATTATCAGTAAATGTCATATAATCATCCATTACAATTTGACATAGTACACCTTTGATGTATAAATTATTTCCATTTAATCTTAATTGTTGAGCAATTTGATTATCAGTAATTAGACCTTTATTATTGGCTAAATAAACAATAGTATCATAAAGATTATTAGTAATAAAAAAACGACAATTATTACTATTTCTTAGTTGAAATAAAGTATTTCAAGCATCTAACATTGATTTTAAATATCCTAATGGTGTTTTATCAGTAATGTCTATTTTAGTTGCATATTTTGCAATTACATTTGTATCATTATTTGCTAAATAATCTGCTAAGTCATTAGCAACTTCATATTGCATTGTATTTAATAAATTTTGTCCATTTTCAGCATTTAAATCAACATTAGCAATTATTTCACCCGCAACCGCTTCTTCTTTAATTTCTTTTAAAATTTTAACAGTTTCAGCATAACTAACATCTAATCCTTTGCTTTTATCATTTCATTTTAATACTTTAATTTCTGAATTTTTTGGTTTTTTAACTATAAATTCAATTTTTGTTGAATTAACCATTTCGATAGGAAAAAAACTTGATCATGGTGAATTTGATTGTTTATAAAATTCTATAAACTCTGGTGCTTCTACTAATTTTTCGGTATTATCTAAATTTTTATTGAATTGTATTGCCATTTTTTGATTTCCTTTCTGTTATAAATTATTATTTTTTTTATAATCCAATAATGTACTTTTTATTGAATTTTGTTGATTTGTTATTATTGTTTGTTGTTTACCACCTGTATTAATTATTTCTTTAAATACTGGTTGTTCTTTAATAATTTTTTTAATAGTTTCTTCAATTTTTGAATTTTCTAAATTATTAGTTTTAAATTTTAAAAAATCATAAAATTCAGTTTTAACTTGATATTTTTTAAATATATTAATTATTTCTTTTTCTTTAATTTCTTGATTAAGTTTATTTAACTTATTTTCTGCTTCATTAACTTTATTTTCTATTTCTTGTTGAGCATTATTTTCAGTTAAAGGTTCAGTTGTTTGTTGAACATTATCTTCATTTTCTAACATTTAACATTCTCCTAATCTTATCCCAATAATCAATCTTTAACTAATTGTGGCATTTCACTTATTAATTTTTTATAATCATTAACTGCATTTTCTAATGTATCAATATCAGAAAATTTAAAACAATTATCAATATGTAAATCAAAATCTCTATCAATACTAATATCTTGTTTTCTATATTTTTCATTAAATTCAATTTTTGTCATATTATTTTTCTCCTTTATTAATCTTTTCATTTAATTTTGCTAATTTTTTTTGATGTTTTATAATTTTGTTATTTGCTCTAACATGTTTTGGAGTTGTGATAAATCTTTTTAATAAAACAATAATTTCTCTGCAAATTAATGTTCCAACACTTGTTCCAATAATTATTAATTCATGTAAAAATTCTTTCATTTCAATATTTTCCTTTCAATTATTTATTTTTTAATTATTCATCAAATTGACCACCATTAATTCTTTCAATCATCGATTTTGAATTACTTATAATGCTTACTAATAAGGCAATTTCTTTATTTAATTGTTCCATTCTCTCTTTATATGTCTGAATTTCATTATTATAATATTCAAGTAATTTTTCTTTATTCATAAATTATTCACCTCCTTTATAAACTCATGTGATTATAATCTCAATTTAGTGAAGCATTATCATGATTTAATGGTACTTCGCTCATATTATCACTACCATATTGACTAGTTGTTTCACTATTAATAGTAAATCTATTATCATTTACTAATCTTGATGTTTCATCATTAAATGGTGTTTCTTGCATTTCTTCAATATGATTTGTAGTTTCCATAGGTAGTAAATTATGGATAATTTCATTTGCACCAGCAACTATTGTAGGTATAGCATAAGCATTATTAAAATCATTATTTATACCCATTGCAACACCACTTGATATTAAACATCCACCAGTAGCCATATTACAAATCTTTCTTATTGTGGATGGGTTACACTTTATTGGACACTAATTACATAGACAAGTGAACAAATTAGTTAAAAGAAAGGAATTATAATTATGGTCACTATTAACTCATATTCAGATGAATTTAAAAAACAAATAGTAGCTTTATATCAAAGTGGCAAATCAGTATCTTGCCTTGTTAAAGAATACAATGTTACAAGAGCAGCTACTTACAATTGAATTAAGCAATTTACTAATTCAGGTAGTTTTAAAACTAAAGATAATCTTTCAGATTTAGAAAAACAATTAATTCAAGCAAATAAAGAATTAAAACAGTTACGAATGGAAATTGATATTTTAAAGCAAGCAGCACTAATAATAGGCAGAAAATAGAGATTATTGCAAATAATAAATCTAAATATAAAATTCGCACAATGTGTCATTTTTTAAAACTCTCTAAATCAATATATTATTTTAATTTAAAGAAAAAAAATAAAATTCAAAATAATATTTATGAACAAGCTGTTATTAGTGCTTTTAAAGAAAATAAAGAAGTTTATGGTACTAGAAGATTAAAAGTCATACTAGCAAACCAAGAAATTTATTTATCACGCAGAAAAATTAAAGAAATTATGAATAAGCATAATTTAATATCAAAATACACTAAATTATCATTCAAAAATTATCATAATAAAGTCAATGATAGTCAAATAACCAATCTTGTTAATAGAAACTTTAATAATAGAATTAAAAATGAAGTTATTGTTAGTGATTTAACTTATGTTCAAGTTAATGGTAAATGAAACTATATTTGCCTATTAATCGACCTATTTAACCGCGAAATTATTGGACATAGTGTTGGAGTTAAAAAAGATGCATCATTAGTATATCAAGCATTTATGCAATCAAATCACTGTTTAAAAGATATTGAAATATTTCATACTGATCGCGGTAATGAATTCAATAATAAAACTATTGATAAGCTTTTATTAGCTTTCAACATAACTCGATCTTTAAGCAAAAAAGGATGTCCTTATGACAATGCTGTTGCTGAAGCAACTTTTAAAACTTTCAAAATTGAATTTATTAATGATAAAAATTTTACATCATTAATCCAATTAAAATTAGAATTATTTGATTACATCAATTGATATAACAACATAAGAATTCACAGTACTCTAAACTACCTAACTCCAATTAGTTATCAAAAACAAATGTCTACCAAAAAATAGTCCTAAAAAGGGTTGCCATTCCATTGTTTCAAATTTATTAGGTGGATGGGTTACACTTTATTGGACACTAATTACATAGACAAGTGAACAAATTAGTTAAAAGAAAGGAATTATAATTATGGTCACTATTAACTCATATTCAGATGAATTTAAAAAACAAATAGTAGCTTTATATCAAAGTGGCAAATCAGTATCTTGCCTTGTTAAAGAATACAATGTTACAAGAGCAGCTACTTACAATTGAATTAAGCAATTTACTAATTCAAGTAGTTTTAAAACTAAAGATAATCTTTCAGATTTAGAAAAACAATTAATTCAAGCAAATAAAGAATTAAAACAGTTACGAATGGAAATTGATATTTTAAAGCAAGCAGCACTAATAATAGGCAGAAAGTAGAGATTATTGCAAATAATAAATCTAAATATAAAATTCGCACAATGTGTCATTTTTTAAAACTCTCTAAATCAACATATTATTTTAATTTAAAGAAAAAAAATAAAATTCAAAATAATATTTATGAACAAGCTGTTATTAGTGCTTTTAAAGAAAATAAAGAAGTTTATGGTACTAGAAGATTAAAAGTCATACTAGCAAACCAAGAAATTTATTTATCACGCAGAAAAATTAAAGAAATTATGAATAAGCATAATTTAATATCAAAATACACTAAATTATCATTCAAAAATTATCATAATAAAGTCAATGATAGTCAAATAACCAATCTTGTTAATAGAAACTTTAATAATAGAATTAAAAATGAAGTTATTGTTAGTGATTTAACTTATGTTCAAGTTAATGGTAAATGAAACTATATTTGCCTATTAATCGACCTATTTAACCGCGAAATTATTGGACATAGTGTTGGAGTTAAAAAAGATGCATCATTAGTATATCAAGCATTTATGCAATCAAATCACTGTTTAAAAGATATTGAAATATTTCATACTGATCGCGGTAATGAATTCAATAATAAAACTATTGATAAACTTTTATTAGCTTTCAACATAACTCGATCTTTAAGCAAAAAAGGATGTCCTTATGACAATGCTGTTGCTGAAGCAACTTTTAAAACTTTCAAAATTGAATTTATTAATGATAAAAATTTTACATCATTAATCCAATTAAAATTAGAATTATTTGATTACATCAATTGATATAACAACATAAGAATTCACAGTACTCTAAACTACCTAACTCCAGTTAGTTATCAAAAACAAATGTCTACCAAAAAATAGTCCTAAAAAGGGTTGCCATTCCAAGGTATTAACTCAGTTAATCCACTAATAAGATTTGATATACCATAAGCATTTAAACTAATATATGTATCTCAATCCATTAATGACTGATTTTCTTGTTTATTTAATAGTAATCATGGAGGACCCTCAGTTGTAGTTGTAGTAATTATTGGCATTGGTGTTGGTGGAATAATTGGAGTAATATTATTCTTTGTTCATTTACTATAATTTGCTAATCCAATTGTTCCTAAACCTAATAATATTTTTTTAGAACTATTAATTAATTTAGTTTTAGTATTTGGTCTTTGATTTAAATTTCAAATATCTAAACCTAATTTTTTACCAAATAATAAACTATTAATTGAACCTAATACTGGATTTACAATCACTTGACCATAATAAGCACTTGTACCAATCATTGCACAAATTGGACTTATACCAGTTCTAATTAATTTAGTTAAAGTATAATTTGATTGTGTATTTTCTATACTTGGCATTTTAATCTCCTTTAATTTTCTAATTTTTTAATTGTTACTTTAATTCAACCTTGATAAACATCATTATCACCAACTATTAATGCAACATTACTTTCTGGTTCAGAAACAATTATGTGTTTTGATTTAACATTTGGATATTGTCTTAAAATAATTGCTCTAATATCATTACTTGTATGAATTGCTTTTGGAAATGGTGATAATATTTCAATTTCATCTTTATTTTCAAACAAAGTAGGTAATATTATCATTAATTATTTCTCCTTATTTTTAATTTGATTAGCAATTTCATTTAATATTTTTAATACTTTATATTCATTTTTTAATTCTTTAATAATAAATATTAAAAATATTATTAGTGTTATGCTTGTTATTAATATTGGTACTATTAATAAAATTTTTCATAATATCATTTTTTTACTCTTTTCATTTTTTAAATCATTTAACATTAATTGAACAAAATGCACGATTTTTAGGAATGTTTAAAGTATTAAAGATTTGACCAGTTACTATAATTTCATCATTTTTGTTTAATAAAATACAGCGTCTATAAAATTTTGGGTTGTTAAAAATTAAAGTAACATAGTTTAATCCATTTCACTGACCTCGAACACTATAATATAATTCTTTATTACCTTTTTCATAATATTTTGCTTCAATAGTGTTACTTAGTTTTACTGTTAATTTGACATAATTTACTTTCTCTTTCATCTTTATAATTTCCTTAAATAATTATCAAAAATTAATATTTTTTTATGATTTTTTAAATAATATTGAATATGCTTATAAGCATCTTGTTCATGTTTTGTTAATTTTATATTTCCTTTATATTCTGTTATTTTATTTTTATTTTTTGGGTGATTTTCGAAATAATCTCAGTTGAAAACATCTTGTACTAATACCATTAATGCACCAATAATTTTAGGAGTTGCTAATGGATTAGTTAATAATTGTTTTGAACTTAAAAAGAAATTTTCTACAATAACTAATATTTTTTTATTAATAAATTTTTCTTTAATTAATTGAAATTTTTCTTTATACATATTTTTAGTTCATAAAACAGTTAATGTATTAAACGTTTCATTAAAAATAATATTATTAGTTTCATTTGAATAAATAACAATTCCATTGTTGCCAATTCCAGCGGGGTCAATTCCAATAATTAAGTCATATTGCATAATTAATCAAATTCACCATTTTTAATTTTTTCTTGTAATTTCATTATTAATTTAAGTTTTCAATTACTAATATTAATTTTAATTTCACTACTAATATCATCTTTAAGTAATTCCATAAATTCATTTTCAAGATAATTAATTATTTTTTCTTTATTCATATTTATACCTCCTACTTAACCTAATATTTAAAATACAGTCATAACAAATTGCTTTATTATTTTTATCTCTTAAAAATATTTTCTTGTTTTTTATATCCTTAGTATTAAAGAATAAATAATCTAATTTATTTTGTTTACATGTTCAACAAAAATACTTTTTCATTATGAGTTGATTTTTCTTTATAGGAAGTAACTATATAATTAATTGGTAAATCATCATGTTTATATGGATTATTTATTTTAAAATCTTTTCTGTTCTCTTCTCACGTAATGTTATATTTAAAACAAGGATTAGTAATTTTAGTTTTGTTATCTGTTATTTCACCAATAAATCAACTATTATGCTGTTCATAAAATGTTAATGGTTCAAGTTTGATATCATTAAGATAATATTCTTTTGGAGTAATTGGTTGATTAACAGTTATTTTTTGGTCTTTAATATAGGGTTCTAATAATTTTATTAATTCATTACCACTTAATTCTCTTTTAATATTTTCTAAATTAAAAACTCAATATGTATATTTATCATCAGCAATAAAACTATTATTTTTAACCATTCATTTTGGACATTGTAATTTATATTCACCATAATCAATAAGAATAGATTGTGGTTTATCTTTTACAATTTGTTCTTTTTTAAATTCTATTTGCATAATAATCCTTTCCTAATATGTTCTGTTGCTTCTAGCATAAAGAACATATATTTTGATTTTTTAATTATTAATAATCACACTATTCGTTTTTTTCATTCCATGAAAACTGGGCTCAAAAATAAATTATGAAATTTTAAAAATAAATCGAGGCATTCGATTCAATATTTATTTAATTTATGTTTAATAAATTAATATTTTAATTGAACCGGCACCGCTCAATTTTTTTTACAAGTTTGAAATTTATTTTCTCGCCCAAAAAAATTTTTCAAAAAAAATAAAAAATAAAACCAACACTTGCTCACTGGGGAGTGGCAAGGTTGGTTAAATAAAGAATAGAATTAATACAATAGGTCCCTACAACAGGTCTATATATACTAGTTTCCAATTCGCTCCCACCCCAAGAATTACCATTAAATGGTTAGTATATTTTATTAGGTATCACTCCACTTTTTATTTATTCATGCAAGTCCACATGCTAGCTACTATTTTTAACAACTGTGTTGTAGTTCACTTTTTTAGTTCCCTAACACGTGTTGATAATAGCGTTAAAGAGGTTTATTAAAAATTTTAAAATTTTACAATTACAAAAAAAAGACAAGATTTTTATTCTCATCTTTTGTCATTTATTTTTAATTTAAGGATTTAAAAAAGAAAGGAGCTATTTTTAAAACTTTTTAGTTATCGACATCTTCGACACGCTCCCATATTATTGCTTCTTTTTTTCTTTTTTCTCATTCATTTTGTAATAGTTTTTCTTTTTCTATATAAGTTAAAGGCATATCTTTTAATCTTTTTCCTTTCTTTAATTTTAATTTAATAAAAAACCTAATATAAATAAATTTCTATATTAGGAATCAACTTTTATTAAATTATAAATAAATATTAGCATAAAAAATAATTATATTTATAAAGTTAATACTTAACATGAATAAATGTAAATTATAGATTTATTAATGTATAAGGTGTATTAAAATTAAGATTAGCGTAGTCAATTTTCTTATTTTTATGTAGAAGTAGTTATTTTATCAAACTAGGAATCCTTTACATTATTTATTGTAAAAATTAAAAATTATTAAGTTACAAAATGATAAAATTAATATATAAAAAGTAAAGGAGGAAGTAAATGGAAAAAATTGGTGCTGCAGTTTATTTACATTTAGCAAATTTAGAAGAAATTAAAAATTATACCGAATTATTAGCCAAGAATAATATTAAAACTATTTTTACAACTTTAATTAGTTTTAAAAAAACAGATTATGAAAATTTAAAAAAATTAGTAGTATTAACACAAATTGCTAAAAAGTATAATATGCATGTTTTTGCAGATATTAATATTGAATTTATTAATGAATTTAATCTGAATCTTAATAAACGACTTGATTTCATAAAGTTTTTTAAAATGTATGGTTTATCGGGTATTCGTTGCAACGAAGGAATTGATATTAAACATCAAGCAAAATTAAGTCAAAATCGTTTAAATTTTAAAATATTTATTAATGGTTCATATGTTGTTAATGATATCAACTACTTAATATTATTTTATAAAGCTAATGTTAATAACCTTATTAGTTGTTATAATTTTTATCCACAAAGATATACCGGTGCTGATATTGACTTTTTTTGTTTAAATCAATCTGAAAGCGTTGTTAATAAAATTCCATTTGCCAGCTTTGTTACATTATTAGGAAAAGATAAAATTGGACCTTGAAAATATAATGATAATTTACCAACATTAGAACTGCATCGTGATTGACCATTGGTAACACAAATTCGTCATTATATTGCTTTATGCATTGATATGATAATTATTGCTAACCAGTTTTTAACAGAATATGATTTGAAAATGATAAATGAAATTGATTATAAAAATTTATCGTTAAAAATTGAGTTAAATTCTAATATTACTGATAGTGAACAACAGATTCTTTTTGACAAAAATATTCATAAAGTTAGATCTGATTTAGCACGAGATATAATTCGTAGTGTTATTTCTCGAGTTATATATCAAGAATTAGATATCCCTGCTAACAATACTAATCAAAATGATTAGAAAAAGGTGATGTTGTTATTCTTAATAATAAAGCACAAAATTATCGCGGTGAATTACATATTATTACAAATAAAATTAAAAATGATGGTATTCGTAACGTTGTTGGTAAACTTTCTAAAGAAGATTTAAATTTTATTCCATTTTTAGTGTCAAATCGTTCATTTAGATTTATTTTATAAATAAATTTTTATTTTATTTATTAAAAACATAAACATTTAAAATATGATAAAATCATTAAGTATTATTAAATAATAGTTAGTAAGTGTGAAATTTTAAAAGATAATCTTACTTTTAATTTTTTTTTAAAATAAAAAGTTTAATATTGTATAAAAATATTGATAATTTTTTAATTTACTAATATAATTGTTAAAGTAAAATAAAAAATAGGAGCTGACATGAATGCATTCAGTGAAAAAATCACCATCATCAGACAACAAAGAAAACGAAGAACGAACAAGTAGTGAACAAGAGTTTCAACGTCTTTTAAAAGGATTTAGTAAAAAGGCCCAAGAGACTAAAAGAGCAGAAAAAAGACATAAACATTTTCTTTCTGCGCGTGATGAAAAACGCGAAAAACAAAGCGCTGCTGCTAAAAAGAAAAAACATCGTAAGTAATAAAAAGGAAAAAATGGTAATCACTGTTAATTATTATTGGCGGTGATTTTTTATATGAAATATCCTTTTGTTCAACAAGAAACAGAAAATGATTGTGGTTTGGCATGTCTTGCTATGATATATAGGTTTTATTTTAAGAAGAAGTTATTAATTAATGACATAAAAAAAAGATATATTTTTAACAAAATTGGGAATTAATCTTTTAGAATTAAAACAATTGGCTAGTAATTATAATTTATTATTAAAATCTTATAATATTAATTTTGATAAATTAAAATCACTAATAATTGTTAAACCATTAATTATTCAAATATATAATGCTAATGTTGGATTTCATTTTGTAGTTATTTACAAAAAGAAAAAAAATAAATGACTGGTGGCAAATCCAGAAGATATTGAACTTAGTTGAAAAAATATTGAAGATTTTGCAAAAATTTTTACAAATGTTGTTATTTCAACTAATATAATAAATAAATTCTTTATTACTAATAAAAAAAAGATGAATAAAATTAAAAATTTTTCACCATTTTTGATTCCAAATTATTTATATTATTCATTAATTATAATAATTAATAATTTATTTTTGGTTACTACCTTTTTTATAGCACAAGTATTTTATAAGCATTTTATTAATCAAATTATTTTAAATAATAGTTTACAGTTAGCAATGATTTTATTATTAAGTTTCTTTTTTATTAATTTAATGAAAATTTTAATTGAATATATTTTAAATAAAATATGTCAAAAATTTTATTTTTATTTCAATAACTTTTTAGTAGATTTATTTCATAATAAATGATTTAAAAGTAAACCAATAGAAATACAAAAATATAATGGTAGTGATTTTTTACAAATATATCAAGATATTAATAATATATCAACTATGTTTTGTCATAATAGTTTAGAGATAATTATTAATTTTATTACTAGTGTTATTGTTAGCATAGTTTTGATTAAGATTCATTTTATGATTTGATTAGTAAATTTATTAAATGGTTTTATAACAGTATTAATTAATTTTATAATAATGTTATGAAAAAAACCATTAGTAAAAAAAGAACTAGTTACCAAATTAGATTTGCAGCAACAAATAATTTTAAGTCAAAAAAATTTTGAAGATGCCTATTTTCGCAATTTGCAACTGCATATTAAAAGTATATTAGTTAAAAAGTATAATACACATATTAATAATTATTGACAATTAAATAATTTAGTTATTAATAATAGTTCGTTAACAAGTTTTATTAAAAATATTATTAGTTTTATTACTATATATTTATCATTAATATTAATTTTTGATGGTAAAATTAATCTATCTCAATTAATATTTATTACTAGTATTAGTATTTATATTAATTCTTTTTTTCAAAATATTGGTAATAGTCTTATTTTCTTTCCGGTTTTTATTAAATCATTTCAAAGATTTAATAATTTTATTAATTGTAGATTACAATATAAGAATAACAAAAATTTTTTTCAATATCAATTAATAAAATAGTATTAAAAGATTGTTATTTTAATTTAAGAAATAAAGTAGTTTTTAGTAATTTAAATTTAATATTAAAACAAAGTAATATTATTATTGGTCCTTCTGGCATTGGTAAAACAACCTTACTATCATTATTAATTCAGAAATATGTGCCTTTTCAAGGTAAAATTTTAATTAATAATGAAATTGGATTAGATAATATTTCATATGAATTTTGACAAAAAAAATGTATTTATTTACATTCAAATTCTATTATTCATAACGGTACAGTTTTAGAAAATATTTTATCATTTAATATTATAAAAGAAAAATTAATAAATTTTCAAAAATTAGGATTTAATGATCTCTTGGGCAGTTTAGGTTTAACAACATTTTATTATTGTCAAGAATATGGGGCTAATCTTAGTCAAGGTCAAAAACAAATAATTATTTTCTTAAGTTTATTTTTTTATGATTGAAAAGTAATTTTATTAGATGAAATTTTGAGTAACATCAATAATGATTTAAAAATAAAGTTAATAACTTTATTATTGAATCATTATAAAAAAATAATTATTATTTATGCAGGTCATGATTTAACACTAGTAAAATTATTGGGAGATTGTCAAAAATCCGGAATAAATTAAATCTATATAGTCTTATTATATTTCAGACAAGAAATAATTTGGATTTTTATGAAATTGTATTTAAATAATATAATTTTTTTAACTTAAATGCAACTAAAATACTTATTTTTAAAAATTACTAAAAAATTAAAAAATAAATTTAATATTTATACACAACAAAAATTCTTATTAAAACACATTTAATAAATTTTATTTTATTTTGATTTTTTAAAAAAAAAATTCAATTTTAATCTATAATAATTGTATTTCTGTATTTATCTTATTACATTTAAAAATAACCATTTTAATATAAATTAAAATATTATATGTTCTATTACCAAGCATTTCTTTTAAAACATGTCAAATATTTGTTTCAGTATAACAACCAATATTTCACTTTGCACTTTGATTTTCAATACCTTGTTTATTATTTTTAAAATATTTTTTCTTTAATTTTTTATGATTATCTAATTCTTTATATAAATATTCAATTAATTTTTCATATTGACCATTATTAATTAAATTTTTGCAATAATTATATTCTTTTAAATATTTTCCTTTATTTCCAGCCATTATACCAAGATATAATGTTCTAATTAAATGGAATTTATCTAAAACAAACTGTGTACTTAAATAATCAGCAACTTCTTTAATTCATCCTGCACTATCACCACAAATAATAATTTTTGCTTGTTCAATGTTTTCGTAAAATTTTTGACAATGTTCTTTAACAAATTCAACAGTTTTTTTAACTCCAATTTTTGTTTTTGTTGGTCTAATAATTGCTTTTACTCTTTTATTTTGTACTTTGTGATTAATATTATCTGTATATGTTACTATTAATCGCATAGAATGTTTTGTACCTTTACGTTTAAAATTTCAAAATTTTCGATGACCATCATCAATTGCTACAAAAATAGGTTGATTTTTTTCTAATTTTACTTTTACTGGATTTGCTTCAACTATTTCAAAATTTTTAAAAACTCTATGAACACTACTAACACTAATGCCTGCTTTTTTACAAATAACACAAATATCACGATATCTTTTTCCATCTGCAAAATTTTCAATAATAGTATCTTCAATATCTTCACCAATTCTTTTATATTTAGGTAATTGTAGTATTTCATCAACTAAACAAACACGAATTCATTCTTGTAATTCTTCATTAAAATATTCATAAATTCTTCTTTTATATGTTACCATTCCATATAATGTTTTTCTTGTTCGATATTGATAGTCAACAATTTTATATTTCTTTTTATCTCTTGTATTTTTTATTCTTCAATCTCATTTTTCTCATTTCTTTGTTATATGTTCTAAAATTAAATTATCAATTTTTGCACTTTGTTCTCTAAAATTTCATTTATAATTAAAATTCACATTTATTTCTCCTAACTATTTTAAAAAAATCTAAATTTATTGTAAATAATTTAAAAAAATAATTTACTGCATATATTATATAAATATATAAGTGTAATTTTAACTAAAATAAAAAATTATTTAAAAAAACCACTTTCATATTTAAAATATAATAAACAATTTCAATATAATTAATAGTATAGGTATTACAAAATAAACGCCTTTAATTTAGGCGTTATTTTGCATTTAAAAGCATACTGTCAATATCGAGTGAAAATTTCCCAAAAATATTTTTTAAAAAATAAATTATTTTGAAAAGTTATACTGTTAAATAAACATAAATTCCAAATAAATTCTTTTCTAGATAAAAATAGAAATAAAGTTTTTTAATTTTTTAAAATTTTTTGTATAATTAATTTATACAAAAAATTATATAAGTTTTTAACTCATTATTTTATCTTAAAATAAATGAGTTTTTTTATTATTTATTCAAAGGAGAAAAGAAAAAATGTTTAAAGTTAAACCTAATTCACCAGTTTATGAATTTTATTATTCTGAAATAAAAAAATTAGAGGGTAAAATTAAAGATAATAAAGAATTAGATAATATAATAAATACTGAAAAAAATCTTAAAGAAGAAATAGAAAAACTAGAAATATATCTAAAAACATTAAATGAAAATTTAAAAAAGAAATATAAAATAATTCCATATATTGAAAAATTAAATATATATGATTTAGAAGATAAAATCGAATCAAAAGGACAAAAAAGGGTTGATAATGTAGGAAAATATTTAAAATTAAAATCAAGTTTAGATTATGATTTTGATTCAATTTTTGAACAATGAAAACGCAGTGCAAACAGTGAAAATCAACCTTTAACAAGTGGATATAAACCAAGCTCACCACAGATGTAAAAGGGGAAGATATTGCATTTGCAATATCTTTATATCTTTAAAATTGATTTTAAGACACCAAATTTGCTCATATACAAATGTTTTAAAATTTTATATGGTTTAGTATTAATAAAATAAATCTCTTCTAAAATATGTTTTTTTACTTTTAATTAAAAATTATGGAATGGCAACCCTTTTTAGGACTATTTTTTGGTAGACATTTGTTTTTGATAACTAATTGGAGTTAGGTAGTTTAGAGTACTGTGAATTCTTATGTTGTTATATCAATTGATGTAATCAAATAATTCTAATTTTAATTGGATTAATGATGTAAAATTTTTATCATTAATAAATTCAATTTTGAAAGTTTTAAAAGTTGCTTCAGCAACAGCATTGTCATAAGGACATCCTTTTTTGCTTAAAGATCGAGTTATGTTGAAAGCTAATAAAAGTTTATCAATAGTTTTATTATTGAATTCATTACCGCGATCAGTATGAAATATTTCAATATCTTTTAAACAGTGATTTGATTGCATAAATGCTTGATATACTAATGATGCATCTTTTTTAACTCCAACACTATGTCCAATAATTTCGCGGTTAAATAGGTCGATTAATAGGCAAATATAGTTTCATTTACCATTAACTTGAACATAAGTTAAATCACTAACAATAACTTCATTTTTAATTCTATTATTAAAGTTTCTATTAACAAGATTGGTTATTTGACTATCATTGACTTTATTATGATAATTTTTGAATGATAATTTAGTGTATTTTGATATTAAATTATGCTTATTCATAATTTCTTTAATTTTTCTGCGTGATAAATAAATTTCTTGGTTTGCTAGTATGACTTTTAATCTTCTAGTACCATAAACTTCTTTATTTTCTTTAAAAGCACTAATAACAGCTTGTTCATAAATATTATTTTGAATTTTATTTTTTTTCTTTAAATTAAAATAATATGTTGATTTAGAGAGTTTTAAAAAATGACACATTGTGCGAATTTTATATTTAGATTTATTATTTGCAATAATCTCTACTTTCTGCCTATTATTAGTGCTGCTTGCTTTAAAATATCAATTTCCATTCGTAACTGTTTTAATTCTTTATTTGCTTGAATTAATTGTTTTTCTAAATCTGAAAGATTATCTTTAGTTTTAAAACTACCTGAATTAGTAAATTGCTTAATTCAATTGTAAGTAGCTGCTCTTGTAACATTGTATTCTTTAACAAGGCAAGATACTGATTTGCCACTTTGATATAAAGCTACTATTTGTTTTTTAAATTCATCTGAATATGAGTTAATAGTGACCATAATTATAATTCCTTTCTTTTAACTAATTTGTTCACTTGTCTATGTAATTAGTGTCCAATAAAGTGTAACCCATCCAAATCATAGTCCAACAATATTTCCTGTAGCATCATCAATTGCAGCATGTAAAAATGCTTTTGGTTTATCGTTACCAAATCAATGATGATTACTTGCATCCATTTGAATTAATTCACCAAAATTTGTTCTACGATTTCTTGTGGGATGCAAGTTATTTTTTTTATTCTTATGTCTTTTTGGTGAAGTGATTTTTTCTTGAATTAATAGATTATAAACTGTACTATATGCAATTTTAGTGTTTTCTTCATTAATTAATTTTTCCTGAAAATGTTGAAAATTAAAATTATAATATTTTGTTTTATATAAGTTTATAATTTTATTTTTAATTTCTATTTTTGTTGCCTTATTAGAAATTTTATTGCGAGATTTATGAATAAAACCAACTTTACCTTCTTTATTAAAAATTTGAATTAATTGGTTAATTCTTCTAATAGTTAGGTTAAGTTTATTTTTGGCTTGATGTTTAGATAATTTATTAATAACAATGTCATTTATAATTTTGTATTTATATTTTTCTTTCATAGTCATGCTTCTTTCCATTTTTATCACCAAGTATATTTAACTTCACTTTTTGAGAAATTTTCACTCGATAACTAATAGGAAATTATCACTAAATAATGACAAACTTTAAAAGCATACTTGTAAAAATAATCAAAAATAGTACAATTTATAAGTAAAATCAAGGAAAAAAGGAGTAATTTAATATGAAAACATCTAAAAATAATACAACAACATGATATGTAGATAATATAAATGGAGTTAGACAATCAATCACTTATAATGAAGAAGTATGAGAACATATAAATTTAAATGAAGTAGTAGAAGATAAAAAAATAAAAAACAATAAACAAAATATCAAAAAAAGTAAATGTTGTTCAAAACGTTGTACAATTTTATAAAAATATAAGTAAGGAGTAATTTAATATGAAAACATGAATAAAAACAAATTTAAGTAAAATAACATTAGCATTAGCACTAACTGGTGCAATAAGTGGAGTAACTGGTTTAATAATTGGTTCAATAACACATCACAAAACAAATAATTTACAATATTTTTTAGATTATGATGGTAAGGTCCACTGGGGGGGGCTTGTACAACGATATGGTCAGAAAAAAAAGATGATATTCATAAAATATATTTATATATTTCAATTAATTCTGCATCTAAAAGTGATGTAAAATGAGATGGTATTTATCCTAATGGATATTTTAATAAGAAAATCTAAATAAAATGGTTTATTATGAAAAATAATAGAAAAATTCAAATAGTATGATTAATTTTAATTTGATTATTTAGTTTTTATGCATTATCAGTAAAATTTTGACAAGGTGATATTAATTTAAGTTATTGAGTTTTTATTATTGATATCTTAAGATGATTTAGTGTTTGAGCAACCATTATTTCTTTAATTTGAAGTTCATGAAATTTATTTGTTTTTTTTAAAAAAATTAATATTCGTTTAATTACTAGTTATAATTTTAAAATTTTTTCATTAGTTTATAATTTAATAGCCGGAGTTACTTTTTGATGTGGAATATTTACATATGGATGAAATGATTATATTTTAGCAAGATTACAAGAACCATTATCATTTTCTGGTACTTTAATTGGGCATTTAGTTATTCCTATATTATTAACAATTTACTCAATTATTTATCGTGACTATTGTGTGATTAATCGAACTTATTATAAAAAAGATTTTTGGTTAGTATTGATTTTTCCTTTTTTATATTCAATATTTATGTTATTTCGTTCATTTTATTTAATTCATCAATATAAAATTAAAGGAATTAACATAAATGATTATTTAGATTTTATTTCACCTTATTGATTTCTTTCATGATTTATTTATGGTTGAAGTTATTGAATTTTATCAATGTTATTTTTTGGAATTATTACATTAGTTTTAACTTTAATAATTAATCTAATTAGTGTAATTAAAAAAAATAGTTAATTTGAATGCTATATATTTTCTAAATTTCTAAATTTATATAAGAAATATTTTCGTTGTATTTATCAAATAAATTAATATTTTTTAAGTTTATTTCTTGTTTATCAGTTATTAAAATTAAATCATAATTACCGGCACCAAATATTCCGCTGATTTCAATCCTATTTAAATTATTAATAGGATTTTCAATTTGTAATTCAAATTTATTGTCATTATCAATTTGTGAAATTTCTTTATAAAATTCTAATTTGGAAAATAATTGAGATTTATTAGAACTATATAAATTTAAAGCATTTTCAATTTTTATTTTTCCAATAATTGCTCTTGTAAAGTATTTGCCATATTCACCATTACCTAATGTTCAATCAGCTGGAATTAATGAAGATATGTTATTACTTTCTAATTCATTAATTATAGATAGTCAGTTAAATTGGTTATCATCTAATTTGAATAATTCATTTTGGCTAATGTCATTATTTTTTAATTTAATATTATTTATATCTGTAAAATCAAAATATTGAGATTTTAATATTACTTTTACATCTTTAAACTCTCAGACTTCATCAGGATTTCTATGAATTGGATTTGATTTTAATTCAAAATAATAAGGTAATAAAATTTTATTATCATCATTTAAACCTTTATTAATTGACATACTTGAATAAATATTATTTGATAACATAATAATTATTTTTTTAAGTATTTGTACTTGTGGTAAATTTACATAATTTGGGTAATCTAATTTTCATTGTTTAAACAAATTGCTAATTACTTCTTCAGGTTTTTGTCCTTCAAATTTTGCACGTAATTGTGATATTTTTTGTTCAAGATGTGATGGATCAAAACCATCAAAGTTTCTATTATAACTATATGTATAAGTTAACATGTCTAATAATACTTTTTGTAAACTATCAATTGGTGGTCTATCTTTTATTTCAAGCTCAACATCATGAAATTTATTAGTTGTAGAAATAAATAAATTATAGTTACCTACTAAAAATCATGATTCTAATTTTTTATCTTTTAATTCTATTTCATCGGCTAATGGTCATACTTTTAAATTTTTAGTAACATCATAACCTAATTTAGCATTAGTTACTCTTGCATTATTAATAATTTCTTTTCTTGTTTCACTTCCACCACCAATAGCAATTAAGTCTAAAACTGATTTTTCTTGAGCAATAAATTGTTTTGCTAGATTTCAAGGTAATATTTGTTCACTAAATCATTGTTGTAATATTCTAACTTTTGGTTGAGTTTCAATAGGCATTGATAACAGCGGAAATGCTATCTTATCTTTAACAAATAACTTTGGGTATACTTCCATATTGTCAACTTCACCAAGTACCTTTATATTGCCAAAAATCATGCTTCTAGGGGCTTTAATTTTTAAACCAGTTACTTTTGTATCTTTGTCTAATGGTTTTTGTAATTTAATAATTATTGGATAACCATCTCTTGTTTTAAAATCTTTAATTTTAATAATAGTTATACTTTTAGTACTTCTTGTTTTTGGATTTTGATAAGGTTGTGAATAATTATTAATGATATATAAATTATCAATATTAGTTTCTGTTAAAGGTTCATTAATAGATACAGCATATAATTTAAATTGATTTAATAAATTTATTTCTTGAAATATTAAATTTTTAATATCAGTCATACTATATTCAATAGTATTATCATTAATATTAGTGCTTGCTCTTTGATTTAACTGCATAGTAAAATCAGATGTTTCAGCAGCAGTAGTTTTTAATGCTTTATCAATATCAATAAAACCAATTTTAATAGTGTTTGCTGAAAATCTTAAACTATTATTTTCATTATTTTTAAATAAACGTTCAATTTCATAAATATATAAAGTTCTTAGTTTAAATTCATCATATGCTCTTTTAAGTTCAGGGTCACTAGTAGCGCGCATCATATTAGTAAAGTCATAAGGAATATTATCAATTAAATAATCATTTTCTACTTCTGCTTGATTAAGTTTAGTTTGTTTCTGTGGAAACTTCGTTTGTGGTTTGTTGTTGTTTTCCATTGTTCTCTCCTATTAATTGGTTATTTTCGGGATTAAATAATTTTAATTTAACAGTTAAATTATTAATTTCTTGTTCATCATTAATATTAAATGTTTTACTATTTAATAAATCTTTATCCATACGTACTAATATTTGAATAAATTTAAGAATATCAATATTAAATTGTCATAATTTTTGTTCAATATAATTAATAGTTGAAATATTAACTGCTGTACTTTCGGGAACTGATTGTTGTGCAGATTTCTTTTGACTTGGTATATGAACACCACAACGTTTAAATATTTCATTAACATTTCAATCATATATATCAGTTAAATTTTTACCTTTAAAATTGCTACTTGTCATATTAATATTTTCATTTTGTTCATTATTATCTCCACCACTTTTAAATATGTAGTTTTTAGTAACTAATGTATCTTTTAATTTAGTGGCCTCTTTATTAAAGTGTATAGTTTGTAAAGCACAAGTTTTAGTATCAATGCTTGGTACACTAGAAATAATTTTAAATTTATTAGTGAATTTTTCCAAATTCATATTATCCATTGTTTTATTAACTGCAGAAAATGATAAAGTATCTCCAACTTTGATTATTTCATTTTTAATATGAACGGGTTTACCTTTAATTGTTAATTGCAACATAATATTTTTTCTCCCTTTTTATCAAATGTATTTATAATATTATTATAACTAAATTTATTAAAGATAATCTATTAAGGAGTAACAAAGTGTTAAAAATTTTAAATAAATTTAAAATTGTGATTCAAGAATTTAAAGTGGTTTTTAAAGCAGTGGGGACTAAATACATTTATAAAAATAAAAGAACAGTTATTAAAAGTATTGCACTATGTTTTATTCCATTTTTATATGCGTTTATTGCTTTATGAGCTTTTTTTAATCCATTGGGAAATATTAATCGTTTACCAATTGCTTTAGTTAATAATGATAGTTCTGCAGTAGGAATTAATCGTGTTATTAATAGACATAATTTAAATTTGGATGATGAAAATCCTAATAGTAGTGGTGCTTATGAATTTAAAATTAATGATTTACAAATTAACAATGAGAAAAAAACATTTACTGTTTATTATTATGATGATTGAAAAAGTTATTATCAACATCAAAATGACAAAACTTTTTTAACTGAAATTATTATTGATAGTTGTTTTACTAAGGATTTTAATGATTTTTTTAAAAAAGCTTTTAAAGTAGTTATTGAAAATATTAAAACTCCAGGAAGAATTTGGAATCTTATTAATCAAATTACTATTAGACCAAAAATTAGTTTACAAGCTTCATATAAAGTTAGTCCGATTTTAGGTGAAATTAATGATTTTGCTTTAAATGCATTAAAAGATAATATTTTTAGTAAGTTTTTACCTGTTGTTATTAGTGATCAAGTATTTGATTATTGAGATAAAGATGCTTCTGATTCAGGTTATCAGCATTTACAACCAATTTTAAAAGAAATTTATGGTATTCTTTCAATTGCTGTTCCTGGTTTAGGTCTTCATGCTGAACAATTTAATGCTAATATTGATAGTGTAACAAGCAACAGAGATATTAAACATATTAAAGTTTTAGAACATGATTATTGAATGAATCATACTTTATTGGCACCTATTAACTTTATTAATTTTAATATTAATATTGAAGGTCAAGATAAATCTCCTTATGGATTTGGTTTAGGACCATATTTCATGTGTATTGGAATGTGAGTAGGTACTTTATTATTAACTTTTACTTTTATTAGAAATAAAGATATTCCAAAAACTAAATTTTGATCAAACTATTTAGCTAAATCAGCATGAATGATTATTTTTGGTTTAATTCAGTCAACAATTTTAGTAACTTCATTATTACTATTATTTAATAATATTGATTTATGACAACGTTTTTGACAAATGTTTTTATACATGTGATTAATAGCAATTATTTTTGACTTGGTTGTTCAATCAATTGCTCACATGTTTCGTAATCATGATTTAGGTAGATTTTTAATTGTTATTCTTTTAATATTACAACTTTCTTCATCAAGTGGTACTTTTCCTGTTGAATTAGAACCCAAGTTTTTTCAAGTAATGTATAATTTTTTACCATTTAGTTATGCAATAAAAGGACTAAGAGAAATTCTTATTAATCCTAATCCAATGACTATTTTATGAAGTATTGGTTGTTTATTAATATTTATTATATTTTAGTACCATTATCATTGTTACTTAATTGATGATATGATCATAAAGATGCAAAAAATCAAGTTGGAAATAAAAAAATTAAATTAGTTGTTAATAATTCTTCATCATTAAATAATAAAACTACTACTGATGAAAATTAAACATTATATTTTTAGGTGTCCTTTTTTATTAATATTTTCTAATAAAAATAGAGTACTTTAAAGAATGTTATATATTATTTTTTCAAAAAAACTTAATTTATAAAATAAAAAACATAAAAAAGTAAAAGAAGAAAATGACTTATGTATTAAAAAATTATTAATAATGTTACTATAACATATTTTGCTAGTTAAGGGACTATGCTTTCAATTAATACTCATGTTTCTAATAATAAATTGATTAAAATTTCTTTTGTAATAACCATGAAACATTTTCAAAATTGGAAGGAGTAAGTGGTGTAATTTAATTAATAACTAGCGAACAAAAAGGAATGTTTATTATGTGTAGAAATATATGATATATTCATATAGTTTAAAGATAATTTTATGATGTATTGTTAGCTGTTTAATAGTAATAATTAAAGTACTTTAATTATTAATCAAAGTGGAAAATTTTCTTAGCCCACACTTTATATATAATTTGATAAAATAGACTTAGAAAATATTAGAGTTAGGAGTAGAAAATGAAGAAAATTATTTTAAATCCAAATATTTGTGCTGATGAGATTGAACTTACTATTAAAAAACAAGGATGAGAAATTATTGATAAAAAATATGATTTTTATCAACCATACGTTAGTATTTTTGATAATTTAAATTATGAAGCAAAAGTAGATTTGTATATTGCTTTTAAAACTGCAGGTAACTTTGTTCATAAGGTATATTGCTATTTTTTAGAATTTGATACAAATAATATTTTTAAAATATCAGAAATTAAATCACCAGAACATCCTAAGGGACAAATGACAACACGAATTGCTGATTTTAAGTATTATAAAACTACTGGTAATCTAGGTTTTACTCCTTATAAAAGTCCAATATCTGGTCAACCATATAACTTAAGTCATAATTATCACAGTTTTTTTAATTCATTAATTGAATCAGAAGCAAGAAATGAATTAAACTATGTTTGTATTTTATTAAAATATGATAATCATGCTCGAAGCAAGAAAAGACTTCGATATTTTGTTAATTCGTATAAAAAGTTTATTAAATCATTTCTTTTTAAATTTGAAAAATTTGAAATTAGAAAAACACGTGCTTTATTAAGAGCAGAAATATTAAAAGGACAAAAAAAGAAAAAAGTTACCAATCCCGCAAAGCGAAACGTTATTAAACCTAATAATACTGAAACCGTTATTATTGAAGGTAATTTAAAAACTATTTTTGATCATAAAAATATGACTGTTAAAGTTATTAAAGAAACAGATAATATAGAAAAATCTACTTTAGAATCTAAAAATAAACTTAAAAATAGTAATCAAAAAAATAAAAAATAAATGTTGATAAACCTTCACTTAAAATTGTTAAAGAAGTGTTATAATTATTTATAAAAGGGAGGAAATATTTATTATGCTACTAACTTTTATTTTATATACAACTTCATTTGAATCCGAACACTTAGATTCTTTTTTAGCAAAGATTTTTGTAAATAAAAAAACTAATTTTGAAGTTGTTGTTGTTGATGATGGCATTAACAATGAAAATTTGGAGATATTTAGTAAATATTTTAAATTATATCCACAAAATTTAAAAATGATTACTAATTATCAAGTATCAGGTATTGCCATTAGTCGTAATCTTGGTCTTAAATATATTTCCGGACAATATGTAGTTATTTTAAATCCAACTGAAATTCTTAGCGTTAATTTTGTTGAAACAGTTAATAAAATTTTAGATAATAATAAAGATTTAGATTGTATTGAATATTGTGTTCGTTATGAATTTGATATAAATAATGTTTTTCATTCAACAATTAGAACTGAAGTTAATAAATTATATAATTTAAATACAACACAAGGAAAAATAGTCTTTGCTTTAACAACACCAGTTTTAACAACAAAAATCATGAAAGTTAGTATTATTAATGAATATAATTTACAATTTCGTAAAGAAATCCAATTTGATAGTTTATTTTTATACTCATTTTTAGCACATTGTAAAACATATTATGCAATTAATGAAACATTATTAACGTCTAAAAATAACACATTGGAAAATGATAATATTTTTGAACTAATGCATCAATGAATACATATTTTAAACTATTATAATAATTATAAAATTAAAAAAGTTTTATATGAAGAGTTGGAATATGCTTTTGTTAGATACTATCTATATACTCTTTTAAGATTTATTAGTATTTCTAAAAAACCTGCATTAATTGAAAAAACATATAATCGTGTCAAAGAAATTATTGAATTTAAATTTAAAAATTTTAAAAAAAATTCTTATTTTAATACTATTAATCCAAATGATAAATTTACCACTTATGCTCCTGATCTAAGTACTTATTTTAAGAAATATTTTAAAGATAATAATATTAGAGATGATTCAAAATATTGAGAGTAAAAAAATGAATATTAAAAAATTAGATACAACCGAAACATATATAATAGCTAAAACATGAAAACGTATTATTGCACGTATTTTTGACGTGATTTTTGTTAGTTTAATCCCATTAATAATTGGATTAGCAATCCATTATTTAGATAATAAAGGTAATCAAGAATCATGACAATTAATAATTATTTTTATTATTAATATAATTATTGTTATTATATATTTTGTTATTATTCCATGAAAATGTAAGGGTCAAACTTTAGGAAAATTAATTTTTCAAATAAGATTAGTAAATGAAAAAAATCAAGATTTAAAGTTAAAACATTTTTTTTATCGTGAACTATTTTTAGTTTTTATTCCTTTATTATTAACCACTTCAATAATTCTTTTTATGAAATTGACTTTTAATGAAAACATTGCTACTATTAATAGTAATAGTACTTTAAATTCTTGATTAAATATTCTTATTCGTTCTGTAGTTAGTTTTGATTTTGCTTGGTATTGTGGGATTATGATCGTCACTAAAATTGATAAATATCATCAGCTATTCTTTGATCGTAATCATAAAACTTTTGTCATTAACAAGAAACCGCTTGCAACTAATAAACGGAAGATATTAACTAACGTTAATGATCCACATATTCATTTAGTTTATTCTCAACCAGGAAATATTAATGATGACGAATTAGAAAATATAAATAGTCTTTAATAGTATATACTCTTACTAACTTAAGGATAAATAACATGGATAAAACAAAACTTTTAGAAAATCTAAATGAACAACAACTACAAGCAATTATTAATGTTGATGGCCCATGTCGTATTATTGCGGGGGCTGGAGTTGGAAAGACGCGGGTTATAACATATAAAATTGCTTACTTAATTAATGTAATTAAAATTGCTAGTGAAAAAATATTGGCATTAACTTTTACTAATAAAGCAGCACGCGAAATGAAAGAACGAATAATGCAACTTTTAAATGATATCAACATTAATGTTAATATTGTTACTTATCATGCATTATGTGCCAAAATATTAAGAAGAGATATTCATCATTTAAATATTAATAATAATTTTAATATTATTGATCAAGAAGATCAACAAAAAATATTAAAAGATATTTTTCAAAAAGAATTTTCACATAAAGCTGAATTGCAGGAGTTAAGATTATTAAGTTCTAATATTTCTAACTGAAAAAATAATTATCTTTCTCAAGATGAATTATTAGCTGATTATCAAAATCAAGATGAGTGAATTTTACGTATCAAAGTTTTTGAATCGTATAAAAAATATCAATTTATTAATTCATGTTTAGATTTTGATGATTTATTATTATTAGTTGAACGTCTATTTAAAGAATTTCCATATATTTTAACAAAATGAGAAAAGAAATTTGATTTTATTTTAGTTGATGAATTTCAAGACACTAATGATATTCAATATAATATTTTATTGTCACTTGCTAAAAATCATAAAAATATTACTGTAGTTGGTGATCCCGATCAAACTATTTATAGTTGAAGAGGAGCAAATATTAATTTAATATTGAATTTTACTAAACAATTTCCTAATACACAAACATTTATTTTAAATCAAAATTATCGTTCAACAACTAAGATTTTAAATACAGCTAATAGTTTAATTAAAAATAATGTTCAACGTATTGAAAAAGAACTGTTTACTAAAAATGATCTTGGTAATGATATTGTTATGTATCATGCTAGTAGTAGTGATCAAGAAGCACATTGAGTTGCAACAACTGTTAAAAAAATTCATTTAAAATATCATTTAGATTTGAATAAAATTGCTATTCTTTATCGTAATAATTATTTATCAAAAGATTTAGAACAAGCTTTGATTAATAATAATATAAATTATAAAATTTTTGGTGGTTATAAATTTTTTGAACGTAAAGAAATTAAAGACATTTTGGCATATTTAAAAATTATTGTTTGAAATGATAATATATCAATGATTAGAATTTTAAATGCAACACCTAAAATTGGACCAAAAGCTATTGATAACTTATTATTACTTGCTAATGAACAATCACTAACTTTAAATGAATACTTATTTAAATTTCAGTATGGATTACCAAAAAATTATCGTCAACATTTACAACCTTTAATTAATTTAATTAATGAGATGCAAACTAATATCAAAGATGTTACTTCTTTACATAACATGGTTGAAAATTTATTAAATAAAACTAATTATTTAAAAAAACTAGAAGATAATCTTGAAAAAGAAAGAATTGAAAATGTTCAACAATTATTAGAACAATTGCTTGAATATGATAGTAGTAATAATGAATTACAAGACGAAGAATTATTAACCTCATTTTTACAAGAAGTAAGTTTATATACTGATTTAGATGAAAATAGTACTAATAAAGCCGTTAATTTAATGACAATTCACAGTGCTAAAGGTTTAGAATTTGATGTTGTTTTTATAGTTGGCATTAATGAAGGTATTTTGCCTGGAATAGGTAAATCTAGTATAGAAAACTTAGATAAAATTGAAGAAGAACGACGACTTTTTTATGTTTCAATTACTAGGGCAAAAAAATGATTATTTTTATCTAGTGCCGGTGGATATTCATATATCTTGGATCGTATGAAACAACCATCTCGTTTCTTAAAAGATTTAGATCTTAAATATTTAAAAATCATTAATAACGAACATCAAGAAATGGCAGCAACTTATCAAAATCGTAATCATTCTAAATTTAATTACTATAAAGCTGATAATAAAGATAAGGTTGAAATAACTAATAATTGAAATGTTGGAGATATAATTATTCATGAAATTTTTGGCAAAGGTATTATTACTAAATTAATTGGTGATAAAATTCAAGTTGCTTTTCATAAAAATCATGGTGGTATTAGAATTATTAGTTCTAATCATAGTGCTATTAAAAAATTTGTATAAATTTATTTTTATTAAAAATGTCTATTTTTTGGACATTTTTAAGTATTTTTAATTAATTTCTTATAAAAAAGTACTTTTTTATAAGAAATTTTTTATTACATATTAATTTTTTCAAGTATAAAATTAGAATTAAGATTTATTTTAATTTAATTTTCCTAATAATATTTTAAAATTGGTGCTAAATTGCCAATTATTTTTTATTTTGAAATAATTTTAGAAAAATTAATATTTTAATAAATCTTATTATTTTAATGAAAGGAAAAAAAGTAATTATGATAAAAATAAATTTAGAAACGTGAAAAGGTTTAATTCGTAATTGAATTGAAGTTAACCCTAATCGTGATGGTCAATCAGTTACTAATAAAGTTAAACAACATGCTAACTATTTATTCCAACCTTATTATGATGGAGGATTATGAATAGGAACAACTCCTAGAGACTTAATTAATGGTAAAGAAATTATATTACATGATGGTAAAAAAGTTTTTAATAAAATAAAAGATTTAAAATCTATTACTTTGGCTTTTGTTCAGCAAGCAATTGCAATTAAAGATTGGAATGGCAACCCTTTTTAGGACTATTTTTTGGTAGACATTTGTTTTTGATAACTAATTGGAGTTAGGTAGTTTAGAGTACTGTGAATTCTTATGTTGTTATATCAATTGATGTAATCAAATAATTCTAATTTTAATTGGATTAATGATGTAAAATTTTTATCATTAATAAATTCAATTTTGAAAGTTTTAAAAGTTGCTTCAGCAACAGCATTGTCATAAGGACATCCTTTTTTGCTTAAAGATCGAGTTATGTTGAAAGCTAATAAAAGTTTATCAATAGTTTTATTATTGAATTCATTACCGCGATCAGTATGGAATATTTCAATATCTTTTAAACAGTGATTTGATTGCATAAATGCTTGATATACTAATGATGCATCTTTTTTAACTCCAACACTATGTCCAATAATTTCGCGGTTAAATAGGTCGATTAATAGGCAAATATAGTTTCATTTACCATTAACTTGAACATAAGTTAAATCACTAACAATAACTTCATTTTTAATTCTATTATTAAAGTTTCTATTAACAAGATTGGTTATTTGACTATCATTGACTTTATTATGATAATTTTTGAATGATAATTTAGTGTATTTTGATATTAAATTATGCTTATTCATAATTTCTTTAATTTTTCTGCGTGATAAATAAATTTCTTGGTTTGCTAGTATGACTTTTAATCTTCTAGTACCATAAACTTCTTTATTTTCTTTAAAAGCACTAATAACAGCTTGTTCATAAATATTATTTTGAATTTTATTTTTTTTCTTTAAATTAAAATAATATGTTGATTTAGAGAGTTTTAAAAAATGACACATTGTGCGAATTTTATATTTAGATTTATTATTTGCAATAATCTCTACTTTCTGCCTATTATTAGTGCTGCTTGCTTTAAAATATCAATTTCCATTCGTAACTGTTTTAATTCTTTATTTGCTTGAATTAATTGTTTTTCTAAATCTGAAAGATTATCTTTAGTTTTAAAACTACCTGAATTAGTAAATTGCTTAATTCAATTGTAAGTAGCTGCTCTTGTAACATTGTATTCTTTAACAAGGCAAGATACTGATTTGCCACTTTGATATAAAGCTACTATTTGTTTTTTAAATTCATCTGAATATGAGTTAATAGTGACCATAATTATAATTCCTTTCTTTTAACTAATTTGTTCACTTGTCTATGTAATTAGTGTCCAATAAAGTGTAACCCATCCACGAATATAAATTTAAGGGTAAAAGAGAATTTAATTTGTCTATCATCATTTTTAAATGGTAATTTCGGAAATAAGTTACTAATATGATAATTAATTATTTCGTAACTTTGACAACCGCCCTTTTTTTTTACTCATTATTTAAGGAAAATTAAAAGTAAAATAATTAGTAATTCTTTATATAACAAATTATAATAATATAATTTGTTATATTTTATTGTTTAATTTGCTAATCACTTTAAAACTACTTTTGTTCTAATATCATAAAATTTTGATAATTAAAAAATAAAAATATTTTTTATCATAAAAATATTTTTTTAAGTTATAATTAAAAATAATTTATTTTTTGAAAGGAATTACTAATTGAATGTTTAATTTAAAAAAATTAAAATTTTGAGCAAAATCATCTCGTGCTAATAATGAAAAAATTAGTCTTAATGAATTAATATGAATTGGTTTTAACTATACTTGTGGTATTGCATTTCCAATGGCATTAATTGGCATTTATTATTGAAATAATGGTGGCGTTGGTTTATATATGCTATGAGTTATTTTATTATGTGCTTTAATTGCTGCGGGAACTGCACTTGCTTTTACTAAATGTAGTCGTGTTTATCATGACACTAATGGTGGCGCTTATGTTTATGTTCGTGGAGTTTTTGGTCGTTTTTGAGGTTGAATAATTGGTTTTATTCAATATATTACTTTACCTTCAACAATTATTGTAACTATTATTTCTATGTTTCGAGTGAATTTAGATCAATTATCAATTTTTGATTGAGCTCCTGAACGATGATCAAGTTTAATTATTGATAGTATTGGTATTTTTATTTATGCTGCTGTTGCTAGTTGCATGTATTTTGGAATGAAGGGATTTCGTTGATTTGTTAATATTTCTGGTATTATTAAATGAGGTTCTGCTTTGTTTTTAATTGTTTGTGCTATTATTTTGGTAGTAACTAATAAAGGTTTAGCATTTTCAGAAGCGGCTGAAGGAACAAAAAACATTAATTTAACTTTACCAAAAATTAATAATGCATTTAGTGGATTCTTCTATTTCTTTATTGGTTTTGAAACTTTTATTGTTGTTGGAAAAAATGTTAAAAATCCAACTAAAAACTTTGGTAAAGGTATTTTAATAGTTTTATTATTATCAACTATTTTTTATTTAGCTGTATCAGTATTAATATTTGGTGCCATTACTATTGACGGTACAAATGGCCAAAATGGTTGATCTGGAGCTACTAATGAATATAATCCAAATAATGTTATATCAGGAATTGCTGGTATTACTGGTATGATTGTACTAGTTGTTTCTACTTTATCATTGAAATTAAATGGTGCTATGCAAAATTCTTTATATTCTGGTGGTATGATTCAACCATTAGCCAAAGAAGGATATATTACTGAAAAATTAGCCAAATTAAATAAAGAAAATATTGCAATGCGTGCTAGTACAGCTAATTTAATTATTACTATTATTGCTTGTATTATTATGTTAATAATCCCAGATTTAATTGGTGCACCTTTTGATTTTAATACAGTACTAGGATTTTCTACTAACATTACTATTGCTGTATATATTTTTGTATTAGCTGCCACATGTGTTATGGGTTATCGTAAACAAATTAAAATTAAAATTTGAGAATGAATTATTTTTGTTGCTTGTGGTTTATTTTTGCTTAGTCAGTTTGTTGTTTTTAATTATGGCATGGTTAATGACATGATTAATAAAAGAGGCGAAGTATTAATAGCTGTTATTATTGAGTTCTTAATGTTTTGAATGTTTATTGCAATTGCTGTTATTTGATATTTTATTTATTATCAACCAAAATTAAAAATACGCTTAGCATCAAATTTAGATTATCAAAATCAATTAGATCAAGAATTCATACCAATGACTGAAGAAGAAGCAATAAAATATTTACTTAATGAACCCGAAACAGAATTAGAACGAATTAAAATTCATGAAAATGAAGCCAGATCAGTTACAACTTAATTTCTTTAAAATATAATTTAACTTTTAAGAGTAATCATTAATAAATGATTACTCTTTTTCATATGTTCTTATCATTAATTTCAATTTTTTTAATTATATTTTAAAGAAATTAAAATTTATCATAAAATAATTATTAGTGTAATCTATTTTATTTTTTGTCAAAAAATGATTTAATTACTATTATATTTGGAGGAATAAAAATGATAAATACACAAGTATTGATTTTAGATTTTGGAAGTCAATATACACAATTATTAGCAAGAAGAGTAAGAGAAGCAAATGTTTATACTGAAGTTTTATCTTTTAATATTAGTTATCAAAAAATAAAAACATATCCCAATTTAAAAGCAATTATTTTATCTGGTGGACCATCAAGTGTTTATTTACAAAATGCTTATAAAATTGATCAAGCAATTTTTAATTTACCAGTTGCCATTTTAGGCGTTTGTTATGGCATGCAATTATTGACAAATCATTTTAAAGGGAAAGTAGAATTAGCAGATGAACAAGAATTTGGAAAATCAATTTTATATCTTGATCAACCAAATAATAAATTGTTTAAAAAAGTTGCTAATCAATCAAAAGTATGAATGAGTCATGCTGATCATGTAACAAAAATTCCAAAAGATTTTATACAAATAGCTCATTCTGATTCTTCAATTTCAGCAATTGCACATTTGACTAAACCAATTTATGGTATCCAATTTCATGCTGAAGTTACCCATTCAGAATTTGGTAAGCAAATAATTGAAAATTTTTTATTTACAATAGCAAGTTGCACGAAAGATTGAAGTTTAGATGATTTTATTAGTAATCAAATTTCAGAAATTAAAGATAAAGTCCAAGATAAACAAGTTATTTTAGGTTTAAGTGGTGGAGTTGATTCTTCAGTTGCCGCTGCCATTATTTCTAAGGCAATTGGTAAACAGTTAACTTGCATTTTTGTTGATACAGGTTTATTGAGAAAAAATGAAGCAATTGATGTGATGGAAATTTATAAACAAAATTTTAAACTTAATCTTGAAATGATTGATGCAAGTAAACATTTTTTTACTGCCTTAAAAGGTGTTAAAAATGCTGAAGAAAAAAGAAAAATTATTGGTAAACAATTTATTGATGTATTTACAACAGCAGCAAGAAAATTTAAAACGGCTGATTTTTTAGCACAAGGAACAATTTATCCAGATATTATTGAATCTTCAAGTAAACATGCAAGTTCAAAAACAATTAAAACTCATCATAATGTTGGTGGTTTACCTGATGATTTACAATTTAAATTGTTAGAACCATTAAAAACCTTATTTAAAGATGAAGTAAGAGAAATTGGTTTAAAACTTGGGTTACCTGAAACATTAATTAATCGTCATCCTTTCCCTGGTCCTGGATTAGGAGTTAGAGTTATAGAAGAAGTAACAAAAGAAAAATGTTTAATTTTACAAGAAGTTGATCATATTTTTATTACCAAATTGAAAGAAAAAAATATATATAATCAAGTATCACAAGCATTTGCCACTTTGCTACCAGTTAAAACTGTGGGCGTAATGGGTGATAATCGCACTTATGATTATGTTGTTAGTTTAAGAAGCGTTAATACAATTGACTTTATGACAGCAACAAGTTCACATTTACCATGAGAATTTCTAGATGAAGTTGCAAATGAGATTATTAATAAAGTAGATGGTGTTAATAGAGTAGTTTATGATATTACATCAAAGCCACCAGGTACTATAGAATGGGAGTAAACTATGAATAAAGATTTAAATCAAAAAATAATATGTGAAGGAATTACTTTTGATGATGTATTATTAGTTCCAGGATATTCAGAAGTTTTACCAAATCAAGTTTCTTTAAAAACTAAATTAACAAATAAAATTGAATTAAATATTCCAATTTTATCTGCTGCTATGGATACAGTTACTGAATCTGATCTAGCAATTGCCATGGCAAGAGTTGGTGGTATTGGCATTATTCATAAAAATTTATCAATTGCTGAACAAGCTTTAGAAGTACAAAAAGTGAAAAGAAATGAGTCAGGTTTTATTACTGATCCAATTACTATTGGTGTTCAAACTTTAATTAGTGAAGCAAAATCAATTATGAGTACTTATCGAATTTCTGGATTGCCTGTTGTAAATGAAGAAAATCAACTAATTGGAATTGTTACTAATCGTGATTTGAAATATCTTGATAATGATAATGCATTAGTTAAAAATATTATGACTACCAAAAATTTAATTGTTGGTGATAAAACAACAACAATCGAACAAGCAAAACAAGTTATGTTAAAAAATAAAATTGAAAAACTACCAATTGTTGGTTCAAATAATAAATTGATTGGTTTAATTACAACAAAAGATATTGATAAAGCTATTGATTATCCAAATGCTTGTAAAGATGATCAAGGACGATTAAGAGTTGGTGCTGCTGTTGGTGTTGGTGAATACACTTTAGCAAGAGTTGAGGCATTAGTTAAAGCAAAAGTTGATGTATTAGTTGTTGATTCAGCACATGGTCATAGTTTAGGGATTTTAAAAACAGTTAAAATAATTCGTAAAACTTATCCAAAATTAGATATTATTGCTGGAAATATTTGTACTGCAGTTGGAGCACAAGCACTTTATGAAGCTGGCGCAAATTGTATTAAAGTTGGTGTTGGTCCTGGTAGCATTTGTACTACTAGAATAATAGCAGGAGTTGGTGTTCCACAAATTACTGCTATTAATGATGTTTATAATTGAGCAAAAAATAAAAACGTAACTGTCATTGCTGATGGTGGTATTAAATATTCTGGTGATATTGTAAAAGCAATTGCTGCTGGTAGCAATTGTGTAATGTTAGGTAGCATTTTAGCCGGAACAGAAGAATCACCAGGTGAGGAAATTATTGTCAATGGTAAAAAATATAAAAATTATGTTGGTATGGGTTCATTAGTTGCCATGAAACGTGGTAGTAGTGATCGTTATTTTCAAAAAGGAATTAAAAAATTAGTGCCAGAAGGAATTGAAGCACGCGTTCCTTTTAAAGGAAAAGTACAAGATGTTGTTTTTCAATTAGTTGGTGGTATTAGAAGTGGTATGGGTTATGTTGGTGCTAAAAATATTTTATCTTTAATCCAAGATTCTAAATTTGTAAAAATTTCAAGTGCTGGTTTAAGAGAATCACATCCTCATGATGTTGAACTAACAAAAGAAGCACCAAATTATAATAAATAAAAAATTTGTATATTTAAAAAAAGTAAGTTTTAATAAAACTTACTTTTTAATTTTAATTAATATTTAATTTTTTTATTAATAACAATTTCATCATTTTGTTGTACGTTATGACGTTTAATTGTAATTTCTTTGTTAGTTTTATTTATAGAAATTTCAGAATAACCACCAAAAAGTGCACTACCACTTAAAACATCATAAATTGTTTTTTTACCAACATTAACTGCAATTATTTTTTCATCATATTTGGTTGGCACAAAGTGTTGATGTCCAGTTAACATTAAAATAACATTGTATTTTGCTAAAATTGCATTTTCAAATTCAGTTCTTTGTTCTTTATTTCATCATTCTTGATCAATTGAAAAATCATCATATCCATAATGAAAAGCTAAAACAATTGGCATATTACTCAAACCAACATTTATTTCTAAATCTTTTTGTAATTCAGTTAATGCTGGCCCAGGATCACTTCTTCCAAAATTTCAACCTGAAGTATCTTTATTAATTGGCGCTAAACTGCATTGAACAAAATGTATACCTAATCAATTTCAAGAATATACAGAAACTTCATTTTTTGAAGTATAATAGAGTAAGTGAGTTGCTGTCATAGCATTTTGTTTAACAATATTTTGGTTAAGTCAAGTTTGGTTAACTTTACAAGTAGTATCAGAATCATGGTTACCAAAACCTGCTAAAAGATGATTAGAGATTGATGCTAACATTAATTTATAAGAAAATAAATTCCCTGTATATTTAACATAACCTGTTAAATCACCAGAAATAATAACACCTCTATTATTATTTTCTGGTAAATGTTTAGCAAGGGCACTAATTGTTTTGTCACTAACTGATTGAGGATATCCAGCATGAATATCTGCTGTTGCTAAAAAATTAATTTCATCATTACTTTTTATTATACTTGTTAAATTTGAATTAATATTATAAGAAAAATTACTATTGGTCATTGATAAAGTATTACTTATTGCAAGTAGTAATAATATTTTTTTCATATCTTTTCCACTCCATATTAATTATAAAATTGCACTTATTGCTGGATTTAATACTAATGGTGGTTCTACTTCATTATTATTTATTGAATTTATTTGTGTTTGTGATAGTAAAGGTGTTGTTTCATCAATTTCTCTACTATTTGTTTGTCTTCTATTTTCATAAAGTACTTTTACATATTCAATAGTTTTTACACTAACAGTTGAAGTTATTGCCATTGTTACTGCTGAAATTAAACCTCATATTAAAACACCCTTAACTGTAGAACGATATGGATTAAAATCATTGTTTATATAATTATCAATAAAATCATATTCCATAATATCTAATCATTCAGCAATCATTGTTGGGATTGAATATCATCCAGCAATATTTCCTATAACTTCACCGAAAATGGTTGAACTTAGTATAATTTTATTTTGTATTTTCATTTTTCTTTTTATCTCCTTTTTTAAAATATAAAAAACCATTTACTTTTAAACTAAAGTAATGGTTAAAAATTAAAACTTATATTAAGTTTACAATTAAGTACTATATCAGAAAAAATAAAAGATATAAGAAATTAGATATATGTGTAATAAATTAATAAAATTGTTACTATGAATAATAACAATTTTATTATTATAAATTTGGTTTATATTCTTTTACTGTATGTTGTATATTTTGTAAATTATCTATTTTTTCATCATTTGCCTTATTTTTTATATGATTAAAATTATTATTAAGAATGGTAGGTATTTTATCTAATTTTTGGTTAAGTATTATTTCTAATTCATTAATTTCTTTTTCCAAAATTTGGCAATCTTCTTTTAATTTTAGTGCTCTTTTTTCTTGCTCCATTACTTTTTTTCATTTCATTGTATGTTTTTGTCCACTAATTTTCATTTCTTGTCCTCATTTTTTACTTAATTCTGGATTATCTTCAATTAAATATTTATTACGTATTTTTTTATATTTAGAATATAATTTTTCTTGGTTAAGTATCATTTTTCACCGCAAGTGTAAAGTTTGATACTTTTTTTATTTTCTATGATAAGATATATAAAGATTTATATTTATTTATAAATCATTCAAATTTTATTTTTATAGAAATTTCAGCCAAGGAATGTTTATAAATGGATATTTCATATAATTTTTATGTTAAAAAGATTTTTTATGCTTGTTATGTTAAAAATGTTGTTTTGCCTATTGATATTTTGAAAAATGAAAGAAATAAATTAGGTGTAAAAAATATTGGTAATATTACTAAGTTAAGAAATAATAATGTTCGTACTAAATGCAAATTAGTTCAAAAAGCATTACATAATTTTTATAATGCAAGAATTTTAAGTTTTTTAACTTTAACTTATCATAAAAATGAAACTGATATTAAAAAAGCAAAACATGATTTACAATTATTCTTTAAACGTTTAAAGCGTTGATGAAATGACCCTAAACGTTCTAAACATTTAGGTGAATTAAGATATTTTTATGTTTATGAATATCAAAAACGTGGTGCAGTTCATTTTCATATATTATTTAATCGTAAAATACCTTATAGTATGATAACTAAATGATGACCACACGTTGGTAATAATAAAGGTATTGATTTAAAAGTTGTACATAAAGGAACAAATGAATTTGTAGTTAAGTATTTAAGTAAATATGTAACAAAAGTACAAGAAAATATTAAATCTTTAAATCAAAAAGATGTTGGTATTCAAACATATTCTTTTAGTAGAAATTGTAAAAATCCGCTTGTAGTTCGTGGTACTAAAACTTTAAGTTTACAAGAATTAGTACAAGCATGTGAAAAAGCAAAAGAATTTTATTTATTTAAAACTAAACCGAATGAACAAGGTGTTACTCATTTAATTGGTGGAAGTTATGATTATGTTGCTGTTAGTGATTATTTTAAAGATTTTCAATATTATGTTAGTTTAGAAAGTTTGCGATTTAGGTATTGATTAAAAATTAAATTTAATAAAAATGAAGTTTTAGATTTTCTTTATAAAGTTTTTGATAAAACTAAAATTGAAAAAATATTTTTAAAAAATCGTATTTTACATTAATTTTAAATTTTTTCAAGTAATATATATATATATATATATACTATATTTGTATTTTTTTGTTGTTTTGCTATACTTAATTTATAGTAAGTATTTTTTATTTTTCTTGGCTGGAATTAAAGAATGCTTACTTTTTTTATTTGTATATTTATTGATATTTTTATAAAATTTAGTAATATATTATTATAAGTTTATATTGTTTTAGATTAGTTTTTAAATGATATTTAACTTATTTGAATTGGTAACAGTTCCAGCCAAGGAATAGTTAAATATTAATATTAAAAACTTTTTATTTATTAAATTAATTTTGTATTTATAATATTTTTAATTTAATTACTTAATTGTTTGCCAATTCAATCTATTATTTTTTTTATTAAAATTTATAGAAAGGATTAGCAATTTTTATGTTTAAAACTCAATTAGTTAATATTGAAAAAGATAAGATGATACCCGATAAAAATAATCAAGGTAAATTTTTAAATTTTGATGTTTTAACCTTTTTGGAAATTAATAAACAAACGAATATTCCTACTGGTAAAGTAAGGGATAAATGGTATAATCCAACAGTTGTTAATGACTTTTCAAAATATTTACATAAATTAAATTTAAAAGTCGGTAATTATTATAATTTAGTTTTGGATTTATCCGGTACTATTGTAGATATTACTGAATGAAAATAATAATGTATAAACTAAGAATTTAATAAGGGGCTTATATATGGATTATATATTTTTCATTTTAAGCCCCTAATGGATTAGATTATAATTCATATATAAGCTCCTTATATTTTATAAAATAAGGAGTTTTATTTATGCCTATTAATGAATTTGAACAAACTAGTAATTATACTTTAACTAAAATTTTAAGAACTGGAATAAGCCCATTAAGTGCAATGATTGGAATTAGTGCTTATTATGGTCAATATTTAAAAGACCCAGTATTAGGTTCTATTAATTCTTTATTATTTAGTAAAAAGTTAGGAATTGATATATGAAATATTATTCAAAGACCAACTACTAGAAATAAAGTTATTAATAGTTATAAAAAGATATTTTTAGGATTAGGAACAATTGGTTTAGTTAATTATGCTAAGTTTGTTCAGTATGTAGATAAGTCAGTTTTTTTATTAAGAGATGAATCTTGTTTTTGACCACCTTGCCCTACTGAACCCCCAAGACCAACTTATCCACCCTTTACAACTGTTAAACCAATAATTGATGTACCTTTTGTAGATTGAGATACTTATATATCTTTAAATGGTTTTGGTATAGCAAATCTTATTAGTGGTTTAACTGAGTTAATACCTAATAGGTTTGAAACTATACGTAAAATAGCAAATATGGGAACTGGTGGTTGTTTGATTAGTAGTGGTGTAGCAATGGGTATTAATAATGATTTTAGTAATTATTTTGCTATTCCTACTATTATTGCCGGAGCAAGTGAGATTATAAATACTTTATTGTTACCGTTAGGAAATACACATAATAATACAGAATTACAAGAAGTATTTACAGATGAAAGAGCAAGATTAATTAATGTTAGTGTTAGTGATTATCAAAGTACAAATGACAGCATGATTGATATTGATTTAAATGATGATAGTATGTCTGAGATTAATTTAGATAGAGCAAGTTTAAATTGGGATTATTCTTATGCTTATACGTTAGGTGGTGTTTAAAATGGATTTTAAGGAGATTATAAAATATGCTTTATATATTGGTGGGTTTTGTCTTATACTTTGATTTTGTCGTAATTGAATACATGAGGGTATACAGAAATTCAAACATAAAAAACATATAAAGGAGAATGATAGTGAGCCTGATTGTATTTTTTGTCGTAAAGATTTTGAAAAGAAGAAACGTAAATTAGAAATGGAAAAACAACAAAAAGAATTAGAGAAAGGGGGTGATTAATATGCCCGCTGGATTATCAGCATTATTAAATATGATTGGTGGTGTAGGACAACAATTATTAAATGCTTTTACTTATATTTTTGGTTGAGTATTTACAACTGGCGATGGTGGGACACTTACAAATTGACCAGTGTTAATTTCAATTGTATTTATGGTTCTTGTATTTATTAAGCAGTTTGTTGGTCATATTATCCATGGAACTCATTAATAATTAGAAAGGAGTAAGCAAATGGTAAAGTTATTTTTTAGTTTGGTTTTTGTTTTACCTTTATTGGGTAGACTTTTACCAGTTGTTAATACTTTGGTACAAACTATTTATATGCAGTATTTAAGTTCATTTGCTGGATTACATACTGTGACACTTTTTATTAAGTCGTTCTTTTATGATAGTTTATACACTTTACCTTTGCCTATTCTTGCTTTAATAAATGTTAGTTTTGTATTTTATTTAATTTTAGGATTATTTAGATTTACAAGACATTAGGATGTGAAATTATGTTTATACCTTTTATTACAACGGTTATGCAATTATTTGCTTCAATTTTTATGAAGTTTTTTAGTTTTCCACTTGGTGATTTAGGTTTTAATTTAGGTACATTAATGATTGGAATGGCAACCCTTTTTAGGACTATTTTTTGGTAGACATTTGTTTTTGATAACTAATTGGAGTTAGGTAGTTTAGAGTACTGTGAATTCTTATGTTGTTATATCAATTGATGTAATCAAATAATTCTAATTTTAATTGGATTAATGATGTAAAATTTTTATCATTAATAAATTCAATTTTGAAAGTTTTAAAAGTTGCTTCAGCAACAGCATTGTCATAAGGACATCCTTTTTTGCTTAAAGATCGAGTTATGTTGAAAGCTAATAAAAGTTTATCAATAGTTTTATTATTGAATTCATTACCGCGATCAGTATGAAATATTTCAATATCTTTTAAACAGTGATTTGATTGCATAAATGCTTGATATACTAATGATGCATCTTTTTTAACTCCAACACTATGTCCAATAATTTCGCGGTTAAATAGGTCGATTAATAGGCAAATATAGTTTCATTTACCATTAACTTGAACATAAGTTAAATCACTAACAATAACTTCATTTTTAATTCTATTATTAAAGTTTCTATTAACAAGATTGGTTATTTGACTATCATTGACTTTATTATTATGATTTTTGAATGATAATTTAGTGTATTTTGATATTAAATTATGCTTATTCATAATTTCTTTAATTTTTCTGCGTGATAAATAAATTTCTTGGTTTGCTAGTATGACTTTTAATCTTCTAGTACCATAAACTTCTTTATTTTCTTTAAAAGCACTAATAACAGCTTGTTCATAAATATTATTTTGAATTTTATTTTTTTTCTTTAAATTAAAATAATATGTTGATTTAGAGAGTTTTAAAAAATGACACATTGTGCGAATTTTATATTTAGATTTATTATTTGCAATAATCTCTACTTTCTGCCTATTATTAGTGCTGCTTGCTTTAAAATATCAATTTCCATTCGTAACTGTTTTAATTCTTTATTTGCTTGAATTAATTGTTTTTCTAAATCTGAAAGATTATCTTTAGTTTTAAAACTACCTGAATTAGTAAATTGCTTAATTCAATTGTAAGTAGCTGCTCTTGTAACATTGTATTCTTTAACAAGGCAAGATACTGATTTGCCACTTTGATATAAAGCTACTATTTGTTTTTTAAATTCATCTGAATATGAGTTAATAGTGACCATAATTATAATTCCTTTCTTTTAACTAATTTGTTCACTTGTCTATGTAATTAGTGTCCAATAAAGTGTAACCCATCCAACCTAACTCCAATTAGTTATCAAAAACAAATGTCTACCAAAAAATAGTCCTAAAAAGGGTTGCCATTCCAGATTTTACTGTTGATGATATTAGAGTAGTAGGATTAGATAAGTTGGATAATATATTACAAACTGAAAAGAAAGAAACTGAAAATACTGTATGCCGTGCTTGTTATTATAGAAATAAATATTCTAAGAAAAATAAGAAAGATGTTAAAATAGAGTAAACCTATATTATTGGTCGAAGCCAACCAGAACCTTGGTTGGTTGGCCGTGGCGTTTACGCCACTGGGGTAAGTTGCGAAGCAACTAGGGGCAACGCCCCTATATACTTGTTCTTTTTTAGTATTTGATATTTTTATTTTTTGTTGTTTATAAAGATTATTTAATTCATTAAATTTGTCGATAAGAATTCATATTGATTCATGATATTTTTTTATTTCTAAATTTAGTTGATTAATTTCTATTTTCTGTTTTTCAGTCATTTTAACTACCTTTTATAAATTAATTATTTTTTAAATAATTAATTTATATTTCCTTTCATTTTTCTAAATAAAAAACTATTATTCTTATTTAAAAATAATAGCTTAAAAACTCATATAAAACTCATATCAAGTTTAACTAAATACTATCATATTTGATTAATAAATATAGAAAATTGATTAGAAGATTTATAATTATATTTCAACTCCTTTTAAATCATTGATGTTTACTCCTATTTTTGATATAAATAATTTGTATTTAAAATAATACAAATTTTTATTGAAAATAGAAGAATATTATTCTTAAATATTTGGTAGTTTTAAGAACTTTATTCACTAAAATAAAGTTCTTTTGATTTTAGTATACAATTAAATTATACGTTTGAAGAAAGGTTGGTTGATAATGCAATTTTTTAAAAAGAAGCATATAGAACAAAAAACAACAACCATGTTTAAACAATTTTCGCAACTATCGAAAGAAGAAGTTATCCAACAATTAGATGGTAGTATGTACGGATTAAAAAAGGAAGAAGTAGAAGACAGACTTAAAAAATATGGTAAAAATGTTTTTTCTCATAAACGATTTGTTTGATACAAAAAATTAATGCACAATATTTTTAATCCTTTTATTATTGTTTTAATGATAATAGTTATCTATAATTTTATTAGTTACAGTATTATTGATACTAATACTGATAAAAATGTTGATTTGTACAGTGCTATTATTGTTTTAGTAATGATTATTTTGAGTGTTTTTATATCTTACTTTCAAGATTATCGTTCCTATAAATCTTCAGAAAAATTACGACAATTAATTGAAACAACAGCCAGTGTTTTTAGATTTAGTAATAAAAATAAAAAAATTGATTTTAATGCTTTAAATAGTGTTGCCAATTTTACAAAAGAAGTATTAATTGAAAATTTAGTACCAGGTGATATTATTTTCTTATCTTCTGGTGATATGATTCCTGCTGACGTTCGAATTTTAGTTTCAACCGATCTATTTATTAATCAATCGGCACTAACTGGTGAAACATTTCCTGTTGAAAAACACGCTATTCATACTAAAGATGATAATAAAAAAAGTAGTATCCTAGAATTAGAAAACATATGTTTTATGGGTACTAGTATTGTTTCAGGTGGTGCTATTGCTATTGTTATTGCATCAGGTGTTAATACTTATTTTGGATCAATTGCTAGTGCAGTAACTAGTAAACGTCCTGTTACTAGTTTTAGTAAAGGTATTAAAAAAGTTACTTACATTCTTATTGGTTTTATGTGTGTAATGGTACCATTAATATTTATTGTTAATGTAATTACTAAAAATAATATTTTAACAGCGTTAATATTTTCAATATCAGTTGCTGTTGGTATTACCCCCGAAATGCTACCAATGATTGTTAGTGCTAACTTAGCAAAAGGTGCAATTAGATTATCACATAAAAAAGTAATTGTTAAAAATTTAACTAGTATTCAAAGTTTTGGTGCAATGGATGTTTTATGCACTGATAAAACTGGTACTTTAACTGAGGATAGAATTGAGTTGGTTAAACACTTAGATCCAGAAGGTGTTGAATCAAACAAAGTTTTAGAAATGGCATATTTAAATAGTTCTTTACAAACTGGATTAAAAAATAATATTGATAAAACAATTGTCCAACACATTAAAGCTCATCATAATAAAATAGTTGAAATGCCCTATCGTAAAATTGATGAAATACCTTTTGATTTTATAAGAAGACGAATGTCAATAGTAGTTTCAAAAGATAAAATTAATAATACTTTAATTTGCAAAGGAGCAGTAGAAGAAATATTAAAAATTTGTACTAAAGTTGAAATTGGAGGGAAAGTAATTGCCTTAACTGATAAAATTAAAGAAAATGTTTTAAAATTAAGTACGGAATTAAATAATGATGGTTTACGAGTAATTGCAATTGGTTATCAAGACTTTGCTAGTGACAAAACAATTTTTAAAATAGAAGATGAATCTAATTTAGTTTTATTAGGATATATAGGTTTTTTAGATGTACCTAAACCTAGTGCTATTAAAGCAATAACAACTCTTAATCAACACGGAATTGATGTTAAAATTTTGACTGGTGATAATGAAATTGTTACTAAAGCAATTTGTAAAAAGGTGGGGTTAGAACCAGGAATTCCTTTATTAGGTAGTGACATTGAAGATATGGATGATCAACATTTACAAGCATTAGTAAATAAAACTACTATTTTTGCGAAAATGGACCCATTACAAAAATCAAGAATTATTGATATTTTAAAGTTAAATGGTCACACTGTTGGCTTTTTAGGTGATGGTATTAATGATGCTGTTGCTTTGCATCACGCTGATGTTGGAATATCTGTTAATAGTGCTACTGATATTGCCAAAGAAGCATCTGATATTATTTTATTAGAAAAAGATTTAGATGTTTTAGAGCAAGGAGTGATCAGTGGTAGAAATACTTTTGGTAATATTTTAAAATATATTAAAATTACTATTTCCTCTAATTTTGGTAATTCATTAAGTATTTTAATTGCTTCAATTTGATTACCTTTTTTACCAATGATGGCAATTCAAATTTTACTACAAAATTTATTATATGATATTTCTCAATTAGCAATTCCTTGAGATAGGGTTGATGAAGACTTTATTAAAAAACCACAAAAATGAAATGCAAAAAGCATTTTACCTTTTGCATTCTGGAATGGACCGCTAAGTTCAATATTTGATATAACCACCTTTTTATTTTTAGGATACGGTTTACATATATTTTCCAACTTTGCTAATGTAGATCCTAATAGTGCTGCTGGCATATATCAACAATCATTATTTCATACTGGATGATTTATTTTAGGAGTTACTTCACAAACATTAATTGTACAATTATTACGAACTTCTAAGGTACCTTTTATTCAAAGTATGCCATCTCATCAGCTATTTTTAACAACAATTATAATTACTATTATTGGCATTAGTATTCCATATACACAATTAGGAGCTACTATTGGTTTAACACCAATTCCTTTAATTTTTTATGCTTATTTAGCTGGCGTTGTCATTGTTTATTTCATTGCTAGTCAATTATTAAAAATGATATATATAAAGGTTAATAAACGCTGATTGTAAACTAAATTTTAATTTTAAGATAAATGTATTCGATTTTTTTAAAAATTATGATATAAATAAGTGTAAAATTAAAGAAAGTTTTTGTATTCCTGTTACTTTTAATAAAGTAACAGGAATTTCATATTATAGATAGGAACAGATAAAAGTATGCTAACATTAAATTACCTTATTGATCAATTTCAAAATAAAAAAATTCAATTTTCTATTATTGAAGATTTTATGAATAATCCAAACATTAGTGATGAGGAAGTTATTGGTTTAGATAATAATAATAGAAATGCCCTTCATAATAGTTTTTTATTAGATTTAGATGAAGGAGCAGAAATAGAAGATGAATATAACTATGATCCACACGAGGAAGGTTGAGAAACTTCAAGTGAATTAATAGAATTTACAACTAATAAAATAAAACTTATTAATTGATTAATAAATTTTAAAAAAAATGATAAAAATTTTTTAAATCAACAAGATATTGAAGGAAATTCACCTTTACATTTAGCAATTATGAAACAATATATTGTAGACTGAAAACTTGGAGGAGAGTTTAAAAATATAGCAAAGCAACTAATTAATAATTCACAAGTTAATCCCAATTTAGTAAATTTGCAAAATGAAACTCCATTTTGCAAATTATTAATACAAGAAATTAATAAAGCTGATGCATATCCGACAAATAAAGAAATTCGTGAATTAGTTAATGATTTTCAAAATAATTCTCATTTTAATATTAATAGTGTTAATATTAAAAATCAAAATCTTTTACATATTATTGCTAAAGAAGGTAATAAAACTGATTTTAGAATTAATTTTGCCATCACTAAAAAACTAATTTTTATCAAATAGATGATAATGGTAATATACCTTATGAAATAGCAATCCTAAACAACAATTTTGATATGTTAGAAATAATAGAAAATTGCAAATATTTTGATATTAATACACCTATTGATGAGTTTAATAACACTATATTACATAGAGCAATTAGAAGTAATAATAAAAAAATTATAAGAACACTATTATTAAAAAATGAAAATGGTGATTTAGAAATTAATTTTGATATTAAAAATAAAAATAATGAAAAACCTTTTAAATTTAAAGATATGATAATTGATTGATTACATCAATTACCAAGAAATCAAAATCAAATTGAAATGATGATTATTGATTTTTTAATAACAAATGAATGTAACTATAATAATTATATAACTAGAGAAGGATTAACTTGATGAACTTTAGCTATTAAATATAACTTAAAAGAAGTTACTAATTATTTGGTTAATAGTGTATTAACTGATATTAACAAAATAGATAGTAATCCTTTTAAAAATAAAAATTATCTTCTTGATAATGAGATAAAAGAAGAAGTAGATAGTATGTTAGATGATTTATCATATGTTGATTCAAAAATTATAACATTTATTAAAAAACTTCCAAATTGTCCTAATTTTAATGAATTACAAAAAGATGTTTTAGAACAACGAGTAACTGCTTTTCATAATTTCAAAAAATATCAAACTGATCAAAATTTATCTGATAATAAAAAAGCAATTTTTAAGATATACCTAGATGCAATATTAGATGAAGATGATACAAATTGATCAGAAGAAAAGAAAACAGATTTTAATAAAGTAAAAGAATGATTAACAAAAGAAGAAGTTAACAAAGAAAAGCGTAAATTAGAAAATACAGAAAAAAATGATAGCGAAAAAAGAAGAAAGTTATCAATTGGATAACTACTACTAAAACTTTTCTTAAAAATTAATATTTTAATAAAAAAAACTGTAAAATAATAATAAATAGTTTCCATATTATTTATAAAAATAGATAAACATTATGTCAATATCGAGTGAAAATTTCCCAAAAATATTTTTTAAAAAATAAATTATTTTGAAAAGTTATACTGTTAAATAAACATAAATTCCAAATAAATTCTTTTCTAGATAAAAATAGAAATAAAGTTTTTTAATTTTTTAAAATTTTTTGTATAATTAATTTATACAAAAAATTATATAAGTTTTTAACTCATTTATTTTAAGATAAAATAAATGAGTTTTTTTATTATTTATTCAAAGGAGAAAATAAAAAATGTTTAAAGTTAAACCTAATTCACCAGTTTATGAATTTTATTATTCTGAAATAAAAAAATTAGAGGGTAAAATTAAAGATAATAAAGAATTAGATAATATAATAAATACTGAAAAAAATCTTAAAGAAGAAATAGAAAAACTAGAAATATATCTAAAAACATTAAATGAAAATTTAAAAAAGAAATATAAAATAATTCCATATATTGAAAAATTAAATATATATGATTTAGAAGATAAAATCGAATCAAAAGGACAAAAAAGGGTTGATAATGTAGGAAAATATTTAAAATTAAAATCAAGTTTAGATTATGATTTTGATTCAATTTTTGAACAATGAAAACGCAGTGCAAACAGTGAAAATCAACCTTTAACAAGTGGATATAAACCAAGCTCACCACAGATGTAAAAGGGGAAGATATTGCATTTGCAATATCTTTATATCTTTAAAATTGATTTTAAGACACCAAATTTGCTCATATACAAATGTTTTAAAATTTTATATGGTTTAGTATTAATAAAATAAATCTCTTCTAAAATATGTTTTTTTACTTTTAATTAAAAATTATTGATATCCATATCTTCAAGGATGGTCTTTATTTGGTATATAAACTTTTTTAGTTTTTATCAAATCTTCTTTAATAATTGGTTTTAATGCTATTTCTTTTAGTTCATATATTTTATTATTATAACTAAGATAGAATTCATTAATAAATGATTTAAGTACAATTACATCAGTTCTAGGTTGTATATATTGAACTTTGTTATTTTTATAAGGAAAATATTTTTTACCATAATATGTTATAGTTGAACCACTATCTGTTTTTCTTTTACAAAATCTTGAAAGATAAACATTTATTTCATTTTGTGTAGGAGCTTTAACCATAGCAGATTTATTATCATCAATAGGAAAAGCAAACTGATTATTAAAAATGTTTATATATGTTTTAAGAAATTTATTACCATCTTCTAAATTTTTAATTTTATTAAGTCGTAATTCACTAATTAAGCGACTTTGAAGTGTTCCAAATAATCGTTCAATTCTGCCTTTAGCTTGTGGAATTGAGGTTCTAATTACTTCAACACCTAAATCATTACAGCATTTTTGAAATTGAGTATAAGTGTCATTTTCTGTGTTTATTTTACCTAAATAAATTTTTTTCTTATATCCAAAAACTGTTCTATTATCAGTATAAAATATCTTTGGTATGCCATATTTAGTTAAAATTTGATAAAAAACATTATAATAACCATCTAATGTCTCTTGGTGATCAAATCATAGTCCAACAATATTTCCTTTAGCATCATCAATTGCAGCATGTAAAAATGCTTTTGGTTTATCGTTACCAAATCAATGATGATTACTTGCATCCATTTGAATTAATTCACCAAAATTTGTTCTACGATTTCTTGTGGGATGCAAGTTATTTTTTTTATTCTTATGTCTTTTTGGTGAAGTCATTTTTTCTTGAATTAATAGATTATAAACTGTACTATATGCAATTTTAGTGTTTTCTTCATTAATTAATTTTTCCTGAAAATGTTGAAAATTAAAATTATAATATTTTGTTTTATATAAGTTTATAATTTTATTTTTAATTTCTATTTTTGTTGCCTTATTAGAAATTTTATTGCGAGATTTATGAATAAAACCAACTTTACCTTCTTTATTAAAAATTTGAATTAATTGGTTAATTCTTCTAATAGTTAGGTTAAGTTTATTTTTGGCTTGATGTTTAGATAATTTATTAATAACAATGTCATTTATAATTTTGTATTTATATTTTTCTTTCATAGTCATGCTTCTTTCCATTTTTATCACCAAGTATATTTAACTTCACTTTTTGAGAAATTTTCACTCGATAACTAATAGGAAATTATCACTAAATAATGACATAAAATGCTTTTTTAGTTTAAATAATTAAATTATCAATAATACTCTTAATTTCTTCTGCTTCTTTAAATTCATTTTTTCGTTTGAAGGCTATACATAAATTAGATAATAAAATTTCTTGATTATTAGTTTTTTCAATTTCATTTTTTAAAACAAAATAAAGGTACCCACACTGTCAAAAAGTTGGCTTTCTAAGAACTAAATAATTAATATTATTAATCATAATAGTATTTTTAGTTTGTTTTTTTAAACTAAAAGTTGTTAATCCTTTATGATAAATAGTTATTTTTTTATCATCAATAGTTATTGTACTTCGACTATATTGATTTTCAAATCATCAATTTTTTTTATTATTCATATATTAATATTATTTTCTTTTTTTATTTTTAGTTTTAATTCCAATTTTATTTAATAACGTTAAAATTGAAGATCTATATAATCCTTGCTTTTGCAATAAAAGTGAAGTATAAATAATAGATTGTACTACCGTACCAATAATAATAGCTACTGCATATCATAAAATACCAATATAACTACCATCAATATTAGTAACACCACCAAATAAAGCAATAATAAAAGAACCTCAAGCCCCAACATGACCAAGTACACCAAAACCAAATGCTAAAGCACCCGCAACAGCACTACCAATAACATTAGCAACTATTGTTCTTCATGTATCTCTCACTGCAAATGGAATAGCAGATTCAGAAATTCCCATAAACCCTAATAATCAGGCATTTCACCCTAATGATTGTTCTTGTTTTGTAAATAATTTACGACTAAATACTGTTGATGTTAATGCACAACCCAATGGTGCAATCGGAATCGCTGCTGCTACTGGTCCCATTAATCGACCACCATCTTGTACCATTAATGATGTTGCAACAAGAACAGCTGTTTTATTAATTGGACCACCCATATCAAATCCAACCATTGCTCCTAATAATAATCCAACTAAAAACCCTATATTTGGATGTAACCCCATTCAACTTAAACCATAATCCAATGCACCCATTACATATCCAAACGGTGCTGCTAAAAAGAAAGCTGTTGGAATTGCAATAATTGCTGTACAAAAAACAGGAATAATAATAATTGGCATAATTGGTAATAATCATTTTGGCACTTTTCATGAATTTACAAATCTAACTAAATAACCAGCCATTAGTCCTCCATAAAGAGCACTAAATAATGTTCATGAAACATTAGCATTACTCTGAAAAGGTTGACTTGCATCAATTTTAGAACTAGCAGTAAGATTAAACACTCCTCATCCAAATCACATTCCCGTACCAGGTGATACTAATAAAAATGTAATAATCATTAATACATGCATTAGCGTTGTACCACCAATTAATCCAGAATTAACTCCCGGTGGATTTGTTTTTAATCAAGCAAGTTGTTCTTCTCATGAATTTTTAAATTCAAATCCATTACCAAAAGTGCCTTTTGCGATACCACCAACAATAGCAAAAATTAAACCAGCAAAAACAACAAATGGTATCATATATGATACTCCACTTAATAAATGTTTTAAAATTGGTGGTTTACCTTTCGAAGCATTTAAAATAAAATCACCACTATTTCCATTGGTTTCACCGTATATTTTTGCTTTTGTTAAACTTTCTTTAATAGTTTGTTTAGCATCTTTAACTACTGGTTTTGTACCACAAGTATATGTTTTTTTACCAATAAAACGTTCTAAGTCAATTGCAACATCTGTTGCTAAAATAACGACATCCGCTTCTTTAATTTCTTGTTCTGTTAGTACATATTCTGGTCCTTTTTGACCTTGACATTCAATATGTACTTGAGGGAGATTATCAAAAATCCGGAATAAATTAAATCTTATATAGTCTTATTATATTTTAGACAAGAAATAATTTGGATTTTTATGAAATTGTACATTCATCTTACTATTTTTTAAAAGATATTTCAACTAAAATACTTAATTTTAAAAATTACTAAAATAAATTTAATATTTATACACAACAAAAATTCTTACTAAAGTGCATTTAATAAGTTTTAATTTATTTTTAGTTTTTTTTTAAAAAAAACTAAATTTTTAATTTATAATAATTGTATCTCTGTATTTATTTTATTACATTTAGAAATAACCATTTTAATATAAATTAAAATATTATATGTTCTATTACCAAGCATTTCTTTTAAAACATGTCAAATATTAGTTTCAGTATAACAACCAATATTTCACTTTGCACTTTGATTTTCAATACCTTGTTTATTATTTTTAAAATATTTTTTCTTTAATTTTTTATGATTATCTAATTCTTTATATAAATAATCAATTAATTGTTCATATTGACCATTATTAATTAAATTTTTACAATTATTATATTCTTTTACATACTTTCCTTTATTTCCAGACATTATACCAAGATGGATGGGTTACACTTTATTGGACACTAATTACATAGACAAGTGAACAAATTAGTTAAAAGAAAGGAATTATAATTATGGTCACTATTAACTCATATTCAGATGAATTTAAAAAACAAATAGTAGCTTTATATCAAAGTGGCAAATCAGTATCTTGCCTTGTTAAAGAATACAATGTTACAAGAGCAGCTACTTACAATTGAATTAAGCAATTTACTAATTCAGGTAGTTTTAAAACTAAAGATAATCTTTCAGATTTAGAAAAACAATTAATTCAAGCAAATAAAGAATTAAAACAGTTACGAATGGAAATTGATATTTTAAAGCAAGCAGCACTAATAATAGGCAGAAAGTAGAGATTATTGCAAATAATAAATCTAAATATAAAATTCGCACAATGTGTCATTTTTTAAAACTCTCTAAATCAACATATTATTTTAATTTAAAGAAAAAAAATAAAATTCAAAATAATATTTATGAACAAGCTGTTATTAGTGCTTTTAAAGAAAATAAAGAAGTTTATGGTACTAGAAGATTAAAAGTCATACTAGCAAACCAAGAAATTTATTTATCACGCAGAAAAATTAAAGAAATTATGAATAAGCATAATTTAATATCAAAATACACTAAATTATCATTCAAAAATTATCATAATAAAGTCAATGATAGTCAAATAACCAATCTTGTTAATAGAAACTTTAATAATAGAATTAAAAATGAAGTTATTGTTAGTGATTTAACTTATGTTCAAGTTAATGGTAAATGAAACTATATTTGCCTATTAATCGACCTATTTAACCGCGAAATTATTGGACATAGTGTTGGAGTTAAAAAAGATGCATCATTAGTATATCAAGCATTTATGCAATCAAATCACTGTTTAAAAGATATTGAAATATTTCATACTGATCGCGGTAATGAATTCAATAATAAAACTATTGATAAACTTTTATTAGCTTTCAACATAACTCGATCTTTAAGCAAAAAAGGATGTCCTTATGACAATGCTGTTGCTGAAGCAACCTTTAAAACTTTCAAAATTGAATTTATTAATGATAAAAATTTTACATCATTAATCCAATTAAAATTAGAATTATTTGATTACATCAATTGATATAACAACATAAGAATTCACAGTACTCTAAACTACCTAACTCCAATTAGTTATCAAAAACAAATGTCTACCAAAAAATAGTCCTAAAAAGGGTTGCCATTCCATCAGTTCTAGGTTGTATATATTGAACTTTGTTATTTTTATAAGGAAAATATTTTTTACCATAATATGTTATAGTTGAACCACTATCTGTTTTTCTTTTACAAAATCTTGAAAGATAAACATTTATTTCATTTTGTGTAGGAGCTTTAACCATAGCAGATTTATTATCATCAATAGGAAAAGCAAACTGATTATTAAAAATGTTTATATATGTTTTAAGAAATTTATTACCATCTTCTAAATTTTTAATTTTATTAAGTCGTAATTCACTAATTAAACGACTTTGAAGTGTTCCAAATAATCGTTCAATTCTGCCTTTAGCTTGTGGAATTGAGGTTCTAATTACTTCAACACCTAAATCATTACAGCATTTTTGAAATTGAGTATAAGTGTCATTTTCTGTGTTTATTTTACCTGAATCAATTTTTTTCTTATATCCAAAAACTGTTCTATTATCAGTATAAAATATCTTTGGTATGCCATATTTAGTTAAAATTTGATAAAAAACATTATAATAACCATCTAATGTCTCTTGGTGATCAAATCATAGTCCAACAATATTTCCTGTAGCATCATCAATTGCAGCATGTAAAAATGCTTTTGGTTTATCGTTACCAAATCAATGATGATTACTTGCATCCATTTGAATTAATTCACCAAAATTTGTTCTACGATTTCTTGTGGGATGCAAGTTATTTTTTTTATTCTTATGTCTTTTTGGTGAAGTGATTTTTTCTTGAATTAATAGATTATAAACTGTACTATATGCAATTTTAGTGTTTTCTTCATTAATTAATTTTTCCTAAAAATGTTGAAAATTAAAATTATAATATTTTGTTTTATATAAGTTTATAATTTTATTTTTAATTTCTATTTTTGTTGCCTTATTAGAAATTTTATTGCGAGATTTATGAATAAAACCAACTTTACCTTCTTTATTAAAAATTTGAATTAATTGGTTAATTCTTCTAATAGTTAGGTTAAGTTTATTTTTGGCTTGATGTTTAGATAATTTATTAATAACAATGTCATTTATAATTTTGTATTTATATTTTTCTTTCATAGTCATGCTTCTTTCCATTTTTATTACCAAGTATATTTAACTTCACTTTTTGAGAAATTTTCACTCGATAACTAATAGGAAATTATCACTAAATAATGACACATTTAAAAGGATACTGTAAAAATAATCAAAAATAGTACAATTTATAAGTAAAATCAAGGAAAAAAGGAGTAATTAAAGATGAAAACATGAATAAAAACAAATTTAAGTAAAATAACATTAGCATTAGCACTAACTGGTGCTACAACCGGAACAATAGGATTAATCATGGGGGGGTGCTTACCCACGAAAATAGTAAAGATTTATCATTTTATAATTATGACCATATAAAAACTGTTGGTGGTAAAGGAGCAATTATATGGTCACAACCTATGAATAATCAACACAAAATATTTTTGTATTTTGATATTAAATCAAGACATCAAGGAGATATAAAATGAGATGACAAATATCCCGATGGATATTTTAACAAATAATATTGATATTTATATATAAACATATATAATTTCAATAAGAACTAAATAAAGTTTTTTTAACTCATTGCTTTATTTTTAAAGTAAATGAGTTTTTTATTTTTAAGGAGATTTAAAAAATATGATTACAAAAAAAGAACAAGATTTTATTAATGGTCAAATATTAGAAAATCAAAAAAATATTGAAGAAATTGAAAAACAAATTCAAAATTTAGAAAAAGAAAGAAATTATTTTCAAAACGAAATTTCAATAAATGAAATTACAATAAAAAATTTTAAAACTAATATTATTTTTTGAAGTGAACAAAAGGAAAAAATAGAAACAAAAATAATTAATTATAAAAATCAAATTTTAAAGTTAAAAAAACAAAAAATTAATATATTTAAAAATTTTTTTATTAAAATTTTTTCATTTGGAAAAATCAATATAAATCAAAATATTAATAATTTAATTCAACAAGAAGAGAAAAATTGTGAATTATTAAAAGAAACAAATTTAAATAATCAGAAAAAAATTGAAACTTTAAATTTAACTTATAATGAAAAAAAAGAAAATCATAAAAATTTAATAACTAATATTAATAAAATAACTGAAAATATAAATAAATTATTGAACCATAATAATAAATTATTACAAAATAATAGTAATTTATTATTTAACTTATTAAATCAAAAACAACAAAAAGTAATTATCAAAGTTGATGAACAAACGATTGAAAAATATGAATCAGAAATATTTAAACTTAATGAGAAAATTTGTGATTTAGAAAATAAATTATTATCTAGCAGTAGTGATGAAGGATTTCATTCGAAATCTACATCAACAAATTCTTTACCTTCAAGTAATTCATTGTCTTTAAATAAACAACAAAAACCACAAATACCAAAAGTGATTAATAATCTAAAAGAAAAAATTAAACCATGAGAAGAAACTTTAAGAGAATATCCAACAGAAAAAGGTATTCAAAAAAATAAGTTAAATTTCTAAATTAGAGGCTTTTTAATAATCTGTGTATCTTTGTTTTACAAAGTTACTAATTTAGATTAATTCTGTCTTCAAATTTTATCATAAAATGAGCAATTGCTGTATTTCAATTTTGAATAGGCAATGTTCATTTTTTTGTTATATTTTCAATTGCCAAGTAAAATATTTTGAAAACTGCCATATCATTAGGAAAAACTTTTTTATTTCTGATGATTTTTCGTAATTGACTATTAACAGATTCAATAGCATTTGTAGTATAAATCACTCTTTTGATTTCTACTGGATAACTAATAAAAACCATTAAATTATCTCAATTTTTATATCAAGATTTAGTAATTTGAGGATATTGTTTATTTCATTTACTTTCAAACGATTCTAAAGCTTGCATTGCTTGTTCTTCACTACATGCACTATAAATTGGTTTTAAATCTGCAACTAGACCTTTTCGATGTTTGTATGAAACATATTTTAAACTATTTCTAATTTGATGAACAATGCATAATTGATGTTCTGTTTTAGGATAAACTGATTGTATTGCTTCTGACATGCCTGTTAAATTATCACTACAAGCAATAAGAATATCATTTAAGCCTCGATTTTTCATTTCTGTGAAATTAGATAATCAAAACTTAGAACCTTCATTTTCACTAATTCATAATCCTAAAACATCTTTTTTGCCTTCTAAATCAACTCCTAATGCTATATAAACTGATTTGTTAATAATCCGTTTATCTTGTCGTACTTTAACTACTATACAATCAAAATAAACAATAGGATAAATACTTTCTAATGGTCGATTTTGTCATGCTTTAACATCATCAATAACATCATCAGTAATTTGACTAATAACACTTTCACTAATATCAGCACCATGATATAACTCTTGCAACTGCATTCTAATGTCAGATAATGTCATTCCTTTTGCATACAAGGAAAGAACTTGTTGATCAAAACCATCAAATCTTCTTTGCCTTTTAGGAACTATTACAGGAGTAAAATTACTATTGCGATCTCTTGGTACATCAATTTCAATTTTACCTTGTTGAGTTATTAATTTTTTTGAACTTGTACCATTACGAGCATTTTCAGTAGTACTATGTTGATTTTTTTCATATCCTAAATAATTTTGTATTTCAGAATTCAACATTTTTTCAACTAATCTTTTTGTTAATTCTTTATATAAACCGCCAGGTTTAAAAACTGTTGTTAAATCTTCAGTATTTTCTAGTAATAAATCTACTGCTTTTGATATTGGATCATTATTATTAAAGTTATCTTTTTTAGCCATCTGTAACTCACTCTTTCTAGTCATTTAATTATATTTACTAGAATTAATTAAACATAGTTATTTTTGTAAGTTACACAGATTACTAAACATTTCCCATTCCGCAAATACTCAGTTAAAAACATAACTAAAAGATTCTAATAATTTTTGGCCAATACCTCCAATCATTTCTATTAAAGCACTTAATCCTTTTGGCATACTAATCACCTCCCTCCTCTAACTCTTTTCTTGCTCTTTCTTTACGCTTTTGTTCTTTACAATATCAACAATCTGGGTCAACTACATTATGTTTTCTATGTTTAAATTTTCAAACTAACTTTTTAATAGTACCTTTAAAAGCCCAAGAAGTACCAAGAACAGCAATTATCATAACTATTCATTTAACCATTATTTTCTACCTCCTAAAAAACTATCAAAACTCATATTTTCACTTAATCTTTGGTCAAAATTTCTTTTTGCTTTTTTCTTATGCAACTTTTGTCTTGGCATATTTTTTCATTTATCTTTTTTCATAAAATTAATTCACTCCTTATAAAATAAATGTTCTTATAGTTTTATTTTGTTCATTATTTCTTAAATTTTCATTATTAATTTCTAATAATTTACTTTGAAATTCTAATGTTTGTTTTAATTCTTTTACTTGATTATTTAAATTTTGAAATTTTCTTTCTAATTTTTGTTTTTCATATCTTTTTCTTTCAACTTTTAAATCATTCTTTTTAATAAATTTATTTTCTTTTCTCTTAAAAACTCAATTTGTTATTTTATTTTTAATATTATTTCATGGAATACCAATATAACCCACAACAATACCAATTAAGATAGATACTGGTTTAATTGCAACAATTCCTAAAACTATAATGCTAGGAATTAATCCTAAAAATATACTAAATGTAATACATCCAGTTAATGCCATAAATTTTAAAATTCATCACATATATATTTTCACTTTAAACACCACCTAGTGTATAAGCATAAGAATAATCCCAATTTAAACTTGCTCTATCTAAATTAATCTCTGACATACTATCATCATTTAAATCAACATCAACCATACCGTCATCTGTACTTTGATAATCATTAACACTGCCATTAATCAATCTTGCTCTTTCATCTATAAATACTTCTTGTAATTCAGTATTATTATGTGTACTTCCCAATGGCAATAATAAAGTATTAATAATCTCACTTGCTCCGACAATAATCGTAGGAATAGCAAAATAATTATTAAAATTATTATTAATACCCATTGCAACACCACTACTAATCAAGCAACCACCAGTACCCATATTTGCTATCTTTCTTATATTTTGAAATCTATTAGGTATTAATTCAGTTAAACCACTAATAACATTTACTACACCAAAACTATTTAAAGATATATAAGTATCTCAATCTACAAAAGGCACATCAATTATCGGTTTAACAGTTGTAAATGGTGGATACGTTGGCTTAGGTGGTCAAAAACATGGTTCATCTCTTAATAAAGAAATTGACTTATCTACATACTGAACAAACTTAGCGTAATTAATTAAACCAATTGTTCCTAAACCTAAAAATATCTTTTTATAACTATTAATAACTTTATTTCTAGTAGTTGGTCTCTGATTAATATTTCATATATCAATTGCCAACTTTTTACTAAACAATAAAGAATTAATAGAACCTAAAATTGGGTCTTTTAAATATTGACCATAATAAGCACTAACTCCAACCATAGCACTTAATGGACTTAATCCAGTTCTTAAAATTTTAGTTAAAGTATAATTACTAATCTGTTCTAACTCATTAGGCATAAATAAAACTCCTTACTTTATATACTAATAAGGAGCTTATTTATGAATTATAATCTAATCCATTGGGGCTTAATGAAAAATATATAATCCATATATAAGCCCCTTATTCAATTTTTACTTATTTCTTTTATTCTCTTTTCTTATTCGTTCCATTTCATTAGCAACTCTGTAACACATTTCACAACCATATATTCGTTCATAAGTTCAATCACTACATTTATGTCTCATAATTTAACTTACTTTCTTGTTGTCTCATTGCCTTATTTAAAGCAATATCTAATATACAATTCGGACAATAATATTTTTTAGTATATAAGTTTTGCAAAACTCTTTTAGGACAAATAACTTGGTCACAAAGTTTACATGTATAAATTGCTAAATGAAATGCTTGTTCACATGAACAATTATCTTTTTTAGCCATAATTTAAACTTAACTCCTAACCTATTAATAATTATTTAAAATTACCCTTTTAATAAATAACTATTTTCAATTAGAAAGTTTTTTAATATTACCGCTTAAATCAAGTTCAAGTGAATAAAAATTACCAACTTTTAAATCAACAGTAGATAAACAATTATTAAAATCACTAGCAAATTCCGGATTATATCATTTATAACGTGTTTGGTCAGTTGGCACGCTCGTTTGTTTATTTATTTCTACAAACTTCAAAACATCAAACTTTAATGTTTGATCTTTATTATTTTTATCGGGTATAATACGCCCTTTTTCAATATTAACTAACTGTACTTTAAACATAAAAAAATACTTAACCTCCGTAATTCATTAAATTAAAAATTTAATAAGTTAAGCATAGTAGGGTAAACCTATACTTACAAAATTATTATAACATAAAAAATAAAAATACAATAAAAAAACGAACACTAGTAAGAATTACGGTAATTACTAGTATTCATTAACCATTATATATATATATATATATATATACAAGTAAAAATATAGAAAAACTAGTTTTTTTTCTAATGTAAAACTTTTTTCTTAAAATCTATTTTTTCAACTTTATCACCAAAAACTTTCTCTGCCCAAGTCAAAACATCTTTATCTTTTTGAATTAAATAACCTATTTCACTAGTCCGTAAATAATGCTTATGGGACAAAGTACTTAAATATACATATCTTTCGTAATCTTCATATTCTTTAAAATAATCATTTACAACAATACTTTCAATAATACCACCAATCATAACAGTATCACCACTACTATCTCTTTGAGTTTTAAAATAAAATACATTTGTAGCATTAAAACTTGCTTTAATTATATCTCCAATTGTCAATTTCTTAATACCACGAACCACAATAGGATTTTTACAATTACGACTAAAAGCATAAGCCTTTACACCTACATCTGTTTGATTTATAGATTTAACATCATCTATTGCTTTTGTAACATATTTTCCTAAATATTTAATAACAAATTCATTTGTACCTTTTTTAACTACTTTTAAATCATTAAAACCGTAAGTTCATCATTCTGCTAACATGCTTTTATGTATCTTTCTATTAAAAATTATATGAAAATGAATAGCACCACGAGATTGATATTCATAAACATAAAAATATTTTAATTCTCCTAAATGTTCAAAACGTTTAGGGTCATTTCATCATTTTTTTAATTTAAGAAAAAATAAACGAATATCTTTTTTTGCTTTTTTAATATCTTGTATATTATCTTTATAAGTTAAAGTAACAAAACTCAACATTTTACTATCATAAAAATTATGTAATGCTTTTTGAATTAAATTAGTTTTAGTACGAACAGTATTATTTCTTAACTTTTGTTTATTACCAACATAACATTTACCTTTTTTATTTCCAATATTATTTAAAAATGAAATAGGTAAAACTACATTTTTAACATAACAAGCATAAAAAATCTTTTTAACATAAAAAATCTTGCTGAATATCCATATATAAAACTCCGTAATTCTAGTTTTAAAAACTAATTCTATATATTTTAATAAAAAACAAATCTTAACATAAAAAATTATAAAAGCAAACATAAACAAAAACGATACTTAATAACATTAATAATTAATATATTTAAATATATTTAACACTAATTCTTTTACCATTTAACTCCAGAGATAGTATAACGTTTTTATTTTTTATGTTCAACTATCAATATCAAATTATATTTTAATAAGTTTATTCTTTTTATTAATTTAATATTATATTTTATATAAAAAAAACAAAATTATTAATTATTTACAACATACTATCAAATAAATAATTAAGTATTTCTAATTATTTTAATAACTTAAAATATCCTATTTAAATAAATTTTAAATAGGATAATAGTAATTTTTATAATTCTTTTTTTAATAAAATACTTAAATATTTAAGCCATTTTCTTTAATGTTTTTTATTATTTTCTAATATTTTAAGTTTATAAATATAATTAATTATAAAGAAATATTATTTTTTTCAATAACGAAAGTAGATACTGTATTTTCTTTATTGATATCTAATACTACTGTTGCAGAAAAACTTCTTGTAACTGATTCACTATTTCTTTCAATAAATTGATCAAGCGCCTTTTGTACTTCTGATATTTTTAACAAACTTGCATATAATTGTTCAGCATTACCTTTCAATAATAAACAATTTAAAAAACCCTTTTGTATATTATCTGTGATTTTCATTTTGTTTAAATTAAAAATTGTATTAAGTAATATACTATTTTCGGTTTTTTCAATATTTGGAGCAAAATAATTAGATATACCTTTATATTTTACTTCTAAGTTTTTATAAAAATGATTCATTATCTGAAAAAGATTTTTTTTACTAATAATTTCTTCGGGAAATAACTCTTTTAATAAATCAAGTCGTTTTAATTCTGTAATATTTAAATCTTTTTTTCATTATACTCTGACTTCATTTTTTTCCTACTTTCTTTAATTTTCATTAACTCTAAATAAAATAAACCATTGTCGTTTAAAAACGACAATGGTTTATTTTACACTAGTAATTAATTGATATCATTATAATATACTTATTAAATTAAATCTACTAAAATTTAATAATTTTTCTATATTAAGTATGGATTATACTTTGAGTATCTTCCTTAACACAATCATAAATTTTAACATCATAACTATTAAATAAATTTTCATAATCAACATTAAATGGCGCTAGTAATTGGTTTTTACTAGAAAAACGAGTAATTAATAAGTGCAAATAATGATGATCATTATTAGCATTTAAAGTTTGTTCATAATAAGCGAACCGTTCTTTATACTTAAATTGAATTGCTAATACTTTAAAATTATGTGATAAATAATTACGAACATCTTTAATATATTCTAACTGTTCTAATAAAATTTTACTATCATTAAATTCTTTGATACCAAAATAATGAGCAATCTTAGCGATACTTTTATCATTTAAAGTTTGTAATAATTTCATTATTCATTCAAATGACATAACTTCTATTAAACTGCGTATTGTTCGTGATTTTAAAACACCACTTCTATTATATTTATTATAACCAGCACGAATCAAACGTAAAGCTGTTTTCATTTGAGCTAGGTGTTCTGGATTAAGAAAAGTAGCATTATCTAAATTTTGAACATTATCATTAAAAAGTTGATGTAATAAAGCATTTTTTAAAGAATTTTCAATCATTAAAATATGTTTTAAATACAATAAACGTAAATCAATGTTCAATAAAAATAAATCTTTAAGTTGATGTTGAGGATAATTACGCTTTAATAATTCTAAATATTTTTCTTCAACAATATTTTCTACAAATCATTCTTCATTTAATAACATGTAATTCACTCCTTAAATAAACTAACCTCTAATTTTATAAATACCAACGCGAATAGAAGAATTTTCAGATTCTTTTGTTTCACTTTTAATATCTACTTCTTTTTTTCTTCGTAACAACTCTTGTTCAATAAAGTCATCAACGTTCATATTGGTACTTTGATAAGTAGCAGTTCAATCAAATGTTTTATTAGTAAAGTTATTTTTAGGTTTATTACTATCTTTAAAAAATTCTTGTACTTCTTGATTCATAAATGCTTTTTGCTTACGTTTACGTGAAAATAAATTAGTAAAAAATTTCTTAAAATTAAAAATTGATCAAAACTGACGAAAATTAATAGTCATTGCTAAACCAAAAATTAAAATTGATGAATACAATAATGAATAACCGATAACTCGTAATACAAAACTATAATCTGTGAAATTATATGTTGGTGGATATTTATCAAAGAAATAAAGACATCCAAATAATGTTACTGCTAAAATTGGAATAATTAACACTAAAGTATTTTGAATAATAAAACGTAAATCACTATTATACGTCAAATGTTTTCAAACATAAACTCAGATTGAAATTAAACGATAAACTCAACCAATACAACTTGATAAAAGAATCATATATAAACTTAATGATAAATATTGATAACTTTGATGTTTTCAACCTAAATTTGATAGTATTCAACCCAAAATAACACCTAAAACAAGATTGATTATTGATTGAATATATGAACCTCAAATTGTTTCTTTGTGTTTTACAGTAGCATTTACAATAACTTTTCCTGGTTCGGTTGCCACTTGAATTGTATTTTTTAAAGATAAAAGTAAAATAAATCATGGTTGTGACAAAAATAAATTAATAAAAAGATTTTTTGAAGAATCAAAATTACCATCAGAATTATTAATATTTGTAATACTTAAAGCAGACACTAAATATTGAGTAATAATAAATTGATTAATAAATAAAAAACCAGCAATCATATAAGCATATAACTCAAATTTAGTATAGACAGTTCATCTAATTCGTCCACTTTTGGCAATTCAATATCCAAAAACTTCGCGAAAAGAACTAATTAAAATTAAAGCAATTGAGCGCATCGTTGTAGCAATAATAATATAAATAGTGTAAATTGATGTTGTTGTCAGTGATAAAAATAAAGTAATTAAAATAATATCAATGTTAGAAATAATCATGTCAGGTAAACGATTCAGGGCTACTCATCACGATTGTTTTAGCATCCTTTTTTGTTGTGTTCATTTTTTATGTTGTAATCATGGATATTCAATTTTAATAACGATAAAAGTAACAAATGCTTTTAATACACCACAAACAAAATAAGCAAAAAAAGGAATATACATATCTATCGGTTTACCATCAGACTTTCTAATAACTAATAACGTCATTAGTAAAATATACATAATAATCTCTGAAAAAATAAAAATTAAACGATTTAAATAACCTTTTTGATCAGCTTGAATTAAATTTTGATAAGCACCACTAAAATAAAAAAAGATTAATTCACGTGATCCTAAAGAAATAATAATAAGTGCTACTTGTCAAAAAGGAATTTCCATATCTAAACCAATTTCTGGTAAATGAACACTAGCTAATCCTAAAATAAAACCAGCACTGACAAGAATAATTAAATATATTCTTCCTGAATGATGATAATTTTTTCTTGTCGTATTAATAATATCGTTGACGGTTTCATAATCATCATTTTGTAACGGACGATATAAAGAAAAAATGGTAATTAAACCAAGTCCTCCTTCTGTCAAACTAAGGTAAGTCAAAAAAGAAATAATAACACGAATTAAACCATTAATTTTTTCACCGTATGCTAAACCAGTAACATAAAGAAAAGTTAACTGTAAAATAGAGATAACAATTGTCATGATAACACCAACAATTGTATTAAAAATACCTTTTTTAGTTGTCATTACTTCACCCAATCTATATAAATAAAACTAATTTTGTTTTTTATTTAAATATGTTAACAACCCAAAATTAAAAGTTCAATATTATTAATCACTATTAAAAATAAAAAATAGCAAAAAAATAAAAATGTAATCTATATATTAGTATAGATTAATTTTATCATTTTTCTTTTTTAATCTGTTTAATTAAATCTGTTTTTAAATCTTTTATTATAAAATTTTGATCATTCAAATAAGTAAATGGTTCTTCTAAATCATTAAATGACAAATAATAAGCAAATAATGCAATTTTATTAGGGGTAACTATTGTTGACCCATACTTAGTGTCACCAACAATTGGCAAATTTAAAAATTGTAAAGTACTACGAATTTGATGTTTTCTACCAGTAACTAATTGACACTCAACTAAAGTAAAGTCTTTAGTATTAAATATTGGTGTAAAGATGGTGCTACAACTTTTACTTTGTTCACTTGGTTCAATTGAAAATTTCATTTTCATTGTTAACTCATCATGAGTAATATAACCAGAAATATTTAAATTTTTAGTTAATTGGCCAGAACAAATAGCCAAATATTTTTTAATAATTTGACCATTTTTAGTAGCATTATGAAGTGCGTTTTGTGTCATTTTATTTTTTGGATAAATAATTAAACCCTTAGTTAGTTTATCTAAACGATACTGATGACTAATATTAAATGTTTGCTCACGTTTCTTCTTCGGGTATTTTTGTTGTAAATAATATTTTACCATGTTATCTAAGCAAGAACCATATGGTTGGTGGACAACAATATTATGATCTTTATTAACAATTAAAAAATTATCATCTTCATAAAACAATTCAATTGGTGCTTCTTTAGTAATTTTTTCTGGTTTATAGTTAACAACTAAATTACTTTCATAAATGACTACTAAATCATTTTCTTGTAAGCGATATTTAAAATCAGTAGTAGTTTTATTATTAACTCTGATTTTTTTTTTCTAAATAAACGATAAATTTTTGACAGTGGTAGTGTTTTAAATACTTTTTTTAAATAATTAATTAAAGTTTGATCAGCATCATTGGCAGTAATTGTTAAGGTAGTCATAATTTCTCCTTTTAATTTTTATTAATAAAACCAGAAATAGTTGCAATTAGATTAGAAAAAGCATGTAAACCAATAGTATATGTAGTATTACCCCGTGTCATTATAAATAATAAGGGTAATATAATACTAAATCCTAAATAACCAATAATATTATTTCAATCACCACTATCCATAACATGCATTGATGGGAAATAAATTAATGAAGCTGCATATGCTAATCAACGATAACGAACAATGGTAAAAGTACCATGACGATATGATATTTCTTCATTAATTGGAGCAATAAAAATAGTACTAAGAACTAAAACAAAAATGCCATACGGACTATTCATTAATAAGTTTAAAACATCTTGATTTTTTGAAGTATTATTACTTGTTAACATATTAAATTCACTAAATTTAGGAATTATGTTGAAAATAATATTTAAAATAGTACCAATAACAGCAAAAATGGTAACTCAAGTTATTAAATCTAATTTTGCTTCTTTTAAAGTAGTAATAATTCTCTCACGTAATGATCTACAAAATACTAATACTAAAATTGATCCTAACAATTGAAATAACTGTTGAATTAAAAATGTAGTAGCAAGCGAAGTTACATCATCATCTTTACCACTAATAACTTTTGTTGCAATAAAAAATAAAAGAACAAATACTACACTAATAAAACCAAATACACTATGACTATAAGCAGCCCACCCGCCTTTTTTAATCATAGCTTCTCAATCAATACCAAGTGAAACAACTAAGCCAAAAATTGGCAATAAACTAAAAATAAAAAGACTAAGAAATGAACTTTGACTAGTATCTTTTACAGCATAAGTTTTGATTAAACTATAAAGAATTGGAATTATAATAAAAGATATAAGATAAATTATTGTTAGAGTTCAACTGGCTGTTTTGAAATTAAAGTTATTGGTGTCATCACAACTAAGTGATTTTGAAGTAAATTTATCAATAAATGATTGTTTTTGTTCATTTTTTTCTAAATTATTACTATTAATGTTATCAGTTTGGTTTACATTAATTCTACGTATGATATCATTGTTGTGAGAAACATTAATTTGATTAGATTTTTTATTAAACATGTATAAGTACTGCACGAAAACTTTCACCCTTTGTTAGTAAAATTAGTATTTAATATTAATTTTTAGTATAACATATAGTGAGAAATCTTGTAATATAATAAACTTGTAATTTTACATTAATTTATTATAATGCAATGCAATATTTATATGTGAAGAGTTTAAAAAGAAAAGGAGGATAGAAAAGAATGCCTAAATACAAGATTAATATTATCGATTTACCATATAATTATGATGCTTTAGAACCTTACATTTCACAAGAAACAATTAAACATCATTATGAAGAACTTCATAAGAAATATTTAACTTCTTTAAAATTAGTGATGGATAAACATCCGAAAGTTTTTTCTGATTATAATCTTGAAACTAAAGGGGAACTAAATCGTTTATTAAGTAATTATTGTAAATTAGAAGATATATGTGAGGATAAAGAAACTTGTAATGTAAAAAAATTACAAAGTAGCATTCGACAATTTGGTGGGGGAGTAATTAATCATAATCTTTTCTTTTCACTATTGGTGAAAAATAAAGGTTTTAATGAAAAATCAGCTATTGGTAAAGCAATCATTAATCGCTTTGAATCTTATGAAAAATTTGAAGCTGCTTTAACAAAAACTGCCATGGATATTTTTGGAAGTGGTTGAGCATGATTAGTAATTGATAATAATGGTACATTAAGACTATACAAAACTTTTAATCAAGACAATCCATGATTCTTGAACATGTACCCATTGATCGCTATTGATGTATGAGAACATGCACATTATCTACAATATAAAAATGAACAAGAGAAATACTTACAAGCATTATTAAAAGTTATCAATTGAGAACAAGTAAATAATAATTATCAAGAGTATTTAAATGAAAAAAATAAAAAATAAGTAAAAAAGAACTCAACTGAGTTCTTTTTTTTATAATATTATTAATATTAATCTAAGCTAAGTTATTTTTTAGAAGAATTTTTGGAAGAAATAGCAGCAATTCTAGTTTTTTTAATTTCTGATTTTTTTTCTATTTTGATTTTTTCAACATGTTTTTTAAAACCACATCGATTACAATTCAATTGAATATTTTTTGCTTCTAAAAATTCGGCAATTAAAATAACCCTACCACAACGATGACAAGCAAAAGCATTTTCTGGCTTTTGTGCTAAACGAACAGATGCATATGTATCTTTCATAACTTACTCCTAACTCATATAAAATTAAAGTAATTATCTTTAGTTTTAATACTATACTTAAAACTTATCAAAGGTTAATATTAAAAAATGTGTCTAGTTATATACAAAAAAGCCTTTAAGTCAAATAAACTTAATAGGAGTTTAAAAAACCAAATACTTAATTAGCCATTATTTTTTAATACTAATTTTATTATAATCATTTTTTTAAAAAAATGTATATTATTATTTATTTATTTTATTTACATTACTAAATTATACTTTTATAAAACAATATTACAATTAAAGTAATAATTCATTTATAATTAATTATGTCTTATTAACAAACCAATTAGGGGAGAAAGTAATATGAGTAACAAAAATAATGATATTAAAATTGAAATAATACAATTAAGAAACCAAATTAAACAATGAAATTATGAATATCATGTTTTAGATGCACCTACTGTTAGTGATGAACTTTATGATAGCGCCTATCATAGATTAGTAAAATTAGAAGAACAATATCCCCAATTTAATAGTAATGATTCTCCAACTAAAACTGTTGGTAATAAACCAATTAATTCTTTAACAAAAATTTTTCACCAACAACCAATGCTAAGTTTGGGTAATGCCTTTAATTATGAAGATTTACTAAAATTTGATCAACAAATTAAAAAAACATTATCAGAAAATAACATTGAATATGTTTGTGAACTAAAAATTGATGGTCTATCAATTTCCATAACTTATGAAAAAGGAGAATTAAAAACTGCTGCTACCAGAGGTGATGGAATTGCTGGTGAAGACATTACCAATAATATTTTGACAATTAAAACAATACCAAAAATAATACCAATTAATTCTAAATTAGAAGTAAGAGGAGAAATATATTTAAGTAAAGAAGAATTTAATCGCATTAATGAAAAACAACAACAACAAAACTTACCACTCTTTGCTAATCCTCGCAATGCTGCAGCTGGTACTATTCGTCAACTTGATATTAATATTATTAATTCAAGAAAATTAGATGGCTTTCTTTACTATTATATTAATGCTACTAATGATAATATTAAAACCCATGAACAAGCATTATTTACCTTACAAAAATATGGTTTCAAAATTAATGAACAATGACAGTTATGTAAAAATATTGAAGAAGTATGAATTTATATTCAGAAATATGAAAAGTTAAGAAATACATTACCATATGAAATTGATGGTATTGTCATTAAAATTAATGATCTAACCAGTTATGATATGTTAGGAAGAACTAATAAGGCACCAAAATGAGCAATAGCTTATAAATTTCCTGCTGTTACTAGTGTTACTAAACTTTTAGATATATTTCCAACTGTTGGTAGAACAGGAAAAATAACCTATAATGCTAGATTACAACCAGTGATAATTGCTGGTACTACCGTTACTTTTGCCACACTTCATAATGGTGATTATATTATTAATCGTGATTTACGTATTAATGATTTAGTAAGTGTTAAAAAAGCTGGTGATATTATTCCAGAAGTAATTGCACCAATTATTAGTAATCGTCAAATAAACAATATTATTTTTAAAAAAGCTATACATTGTCCGGTTTGTAAAACAAAATTAGAACAAGTTCCGCCAGAAGTTGATCAATTTTGCATTAATAGTGACTGTCCATCACGAATTCTTAAATCATTAATGCACTTCTGTTCAAGAAATGCTATGGATATTATTGGTTTAAATGAAAAAATATTATTACGTTTTTTAGATTTAAAATGAATTAAAACTATTAGTGATATTTACAATTTAGTTAATTTACGAAAAGAAATACTATCATTACCACGTTTTGGTGAAAAATCTTTCACTAATCTTGCTAATTCAATTATTCTATCAAAACAAAATTCCTTAGAAAGACTTTTATTCGGTTTGGGAATTCGCCATGTTGGTCAAAAAACAGCAATTATTCTTGCAAAAAAATATTTAACTTTAAATAACTTAATGGAAGCAACCTTTGATGATCTAGCTAATACTAATGAAATTGGTCCAATAATCGCTACTAGTGTTATTGATTATTTCCTTAATCCTACTAATCAACAACTAATTAATAACTTGCAAAACTTTAAACTTAACTTTAATTATTTACAAAAAAACCAATCACAAGTATTGAATGGTAAAACTTTTGTCTTAACAGGAACTTTAACTAAAAGTCGTAACGAATTCATTGAATTATTAAATAACTATGGTGCTAAAATTACCAATACTATTAGTAATAATACTTCTTATTTAATTGTTGGAGAAAATCCAGGAAATAAATTAGCACAAGCACGCAAACTTAATGTTAAAATTATTAATGAAGAGCAATTACAAAATTTATTGAAAGAGGTAGCTAAAAATGGATAAAATTGAAAAGAAAATGACAACAAAAATGCTACATGAATTTGCTAACGAACTTATGTTCAATTTAAGCGAAGAACAATGTGAAAATCTTTTACTAGAATTTAAAGCTATTGAAAAACAAATGGAAATTGTAACAAATATCAATACAAATGATATTGAACCTTTAAATTACCTATTTCCTATTATTAATAATTTATTACGTTCCGATAATGTTGGAGCTCATTTAACGTCTAAAAGTGTTTTAAATATTGCTCCAGAAGTTGAAAATAATTACATTAGTATTAATCAGGTGATTAATCATGAAAATTAATTACCACCAACTTTCAATTCGTCAACTTCATGAATTATTAAAAACAAAAATACTTACTCCAGATCAATTAACTAAATTAGTATACAAACGATTAGAACAATTCAAAAAATTAAATGCTGTTGTTACTTCACTAGAACAAAATGCCATTAAACAAACAAAATTAATTACTGAACAAGAAATTAATGATAATTTATTAGCAGCAATTCCATTTGTAATGAAAGATAATATTGCTACTATTAATTTCTTAACAACAGGTTCATCAAAAATTCTTGCTAATTTTATTCCTAATTATGACAGTACTGTTAATATGTTATTAACAAATAATAAAGCCATTAATATAGCTAAAACTGCTCTTGATGAACTAGGAATGGGTGGAGATGGTTTATATGCAGCTACTGGTCATGTCTTAAACCCTTGGAATTTAAAACATATCACTGGTGGTAGTTCTAGTGGCAGTGCAGCTTTAGTCGCTGCTGGAATTGTACCATTTGCTTTAGGAACAGATACTGGTGATTCAATACGTAAACCTGCCGCTTATTGTGGTATTGTTGGTTTTAAACCAACGTATGGTTTAATTTCACGAAATGGTGTTTTTCCTTATGCTCCAAGTTTAGACACAGTTGGTATATTTACTAATCATGTCGAAGATATTGCCATTGTCTTGGATATTATTGCTTTATTTGATGAACAAGACTTTACTAGTGTTCAAAGTAAAGAAAAAAACTATACTAAAAACTTAAATCAAAATATAGAAGGTAAAAATATTGCTATTTTAAATTATAATGATTATCAGTGAAATGATATAGTTAAATCTAGTTTTGATGAAGCAATAAAGCATTTAACTGATGGTGGTGCAAAAGTTCAACAAATTGAATTTAATAAAGAATTATTACAATCTTTATTACCAATCTACATGATTATTTCTTTTGCTGAAGCAACCAGTTGCCATGCAAATCTAACTGGTATTAATTTTGGTGTTCGTAAAAATGGTAAAAATTATCAAGAAGTTATGACAAATTCACGAACATTTGGTTTCGGTGATATGGTAAAACGCAGATACATTATTGGTGCATATGCTTTATCTGAAAATCATCAAGAAGAATTATTTAACAAAGCTAAAAAAGTAAGAAGATTAATTGTTGAACATTTAAATACTATCTTTAAAAAATATGATGCTTTCATTATTATGCCAAATATTAATCCAGCTCCAAAAATTAAAGATGTATTAGAACAAAAAAAAGTTATTAAAAGTGAACATGATTATTTAGAAGACTTACTACTACTTTCTAACTTAAATGGTGGACCAAGCATTAATATTCCGTTAACTACTGTTAATGGTTTACCGATTGGTTTTAATATTAATGGTGCACCTTTCAATGATCAAGTTATATTGAATATTGCTTCATTTTTAAGTAAAAAAATTAATTTTAATAATAAACTACTAGGTGATGATCATGAATAATAAATATGATGTTGTAATGGGTATTGAAATCCACTGTGAATTAAAAACTAAAACTAAATGTTTTTCCAACGCCGCCAATACTTTTGGTCAAAAACCAAATACTCAAATTAATGCCATTGATTGTGGCTATCCAGGAACATTACCAACAGTTAATCAAGCTGTTATTATAATGGCAATTCAAACATGTACTGCTTTAAAAATGAATATTGATCCACTATTACGTTTTGATCGAAAAAGTTATTTTTATCCCGATTTACCTAAAGGTTATCAAATCACACAATTTTTTCATCCAATTGGTACAAACGGTGAATTACCAATAGTTGTAAATAATGAAGAATTTATTGTTAGCTTTGAACGCTTACATATTGAAGAAGACACAGCAAAACAAATTCATAATAATAAAAAAACATTACTAGACTATAATCGAGCAGGAATTCCCTTATTAGAAATTGTTACTAAACCAATTTTTAACACAAGCGAACAAGTAGTAGCATATATTAATACTCTACGTCAATTATTAATTCATTTACAAGTTAGTGATGCTAAAATGAATGAAGGTTCATTACGATGCGATATTAATATATCGTTAAAACCACATGGTAGTGATACTTTAGGTACCAAAGTTGAAATTAAAAATTTAAATTCTACACATAATATTACTTTAGCAATAAATGATGAAATTAATCGTCAAACTAATATTTTAAATAAAAAACAAAAAATTAATCTTGAAACTAGAAGATTTGATGAAAAAACTAATAAAACCATTAGCATGCGTAGCAAAGAAAATAAAATTGATTATAAATACTTTCCTGAACCAAATATTTTTCCAATTCAACTAGACGAAAAATGAATCAAAATGATTGCTAAAAATCTTCCTGAATTGCCTAAACAAATAATGGAAAGATTAAAAAAACAATACAATTTACCAATAAAAGATATTAATTTATTAATTGACAAAGTAGAAATATTAACTATTTTTGAACAAACAGTTGCCATTAATAATTTAATATTACCTACGTTTAATTATTTAGTAGGTCCTGTGCAAGCTTATTGTAATATTAATAACACTACTATTAAAAACAGCGAACTTACTGCTAATAATCTATCACAATTAGTTAGTCTAGTTTATGAGCAAAAAATTAATGATAAACAAAGTAAACAGTTATTAAATGCAATTATGATTAATAGTGAAAAAAGCCCTACCGATCTTATTAGAACATTAGGTATTACTTTAGTAAGTGATAGTAATGATTTAGAAAAAATATTAATCACAATTTTAAAAGCAAATGAAAACATGATTACTATTTATAAAGTCAATCCAGAAAAAGCATTAAAATTTTTTATGGGTCAATTAATGAAACTAACTAAAGGACAAGCAAATCCACAAGTTTCTAAAGAAATATTAAAAAAATTGATTGAAAACTATAATTAGTTTCAATCAATTTTTAATTATGAATTTTTATATTATACTTTGAATATTTTTATTATAAATTATATACTAATATTTTATTTAAAATCTACATCTTCAATTAAATTTTCTTTAATTACTAAATCATCATTTGTCTTATTAATAATTAATGAATATTTTATTAAAATATTTGTTTTTATTCTTTTAAGTAACTTTCTTAATTTTAATTAAAATTATTTGTTGGTCTTAAAAATTGTAATGACATTGTTAAATTATTAACTAATGTTTTATTTGTCAATTCTGGTTTATTTAATTGGATGGTTATTGTTTGATCATTAATATTTCTTTGATTCAAATTTGATTCATTATTTTTTTGTTGTAATTGTTGTATCTTTTCATGTAATTCATTACTTTTTTGTTGTAATGTTTGCATTTGAACATGTAATTCATATTGTTTAATTTCTAAATTAGTAATTTGTTTTTCTAAAGATGCTATTTTAAAATTTGCTTTTTTTGGTATTTCTAAAAGAATTTTAAAATTAGTAAGTTTATTATTTTGATAATCAGCTTTTAATTCTTTTTCTAATTTATCTTTAATATCTTTAATATTTTCTTTTAATTTTGTCTTTTGATTCTCTATCAAGATATTTTTTTGTTTTAACTTCTGCTGTTGTTTTTGTAAAAATTTTATGTCCCTATCAAAAATCTCTTTTCATAAAAGTTTTATTTTACTATTTAAAGTTAGTAAATCGCTTTCTGCTTCTATCAATTTACTATTAAAATAAACTCTAAACCTTAATACTTTTAATAAAATTTTCTTTAAATGTTTTTTAGAAAAATTATCTTTTTCAATTTGTTTATTAATAAATAAATTTAATACTTTTATTTTTTTTAAAATTAATAAAATCTTCAAGTATTTTTGGTAAAAAAACCTCTTTTAAAGTAGTTAATTGAAAATTATATGAATAATTATTTATTTCATCATTTAATTCTAAGATTAAGGAATTTGTTCAATCTTCAATAATTTTAAGTGAATCAAATTTCCCTTTTAGAATTGGTATCTTTTTATCCAAACATTTTATTTGGAATGGCAACCCTTTTTAGGACTATTTTTTGGTAGACATTTGTTTTTGATAACTAATTGGAGTTAGGTAGTTTAGAGTACTGTGAATTCTTATGTTGTTATATCAATTGATGTAATCAAATAATTCTAATTTTAATTGGATTAATGATGTAAAATTTTTATCATTAATAAATTCAATTTTGAAAGTTTTAAAAGTTGCTTCAGCAACAGCATTGTCATAAGGACATCCTTTTTTGCTTAAAGATCGAGTTATGTTGAAAGCTAATAAAAGTTTATCAATAGTTTTATTATTGAATTCATTACCGCGATCAGTATGAAATATTTCAATATCTTTTAAACAGTGATTTGATTGCATAAATGCTTGATATACTAATGATGCATCTTTTTTAACTCCAACACTATATCCAATAATTTCGCGGTTAAATAGGTCGATTAATAGGCAAATATAGTTTCATTTACCATTAACTTGAACATAAGTTAAATCACTAACAATAACTTCATTTTTAATTCTATTATTAAAGTTTCTATTAACAAGATTGGTTATTTGACTATCATTGACTTTATTATGATAATTTTTGAATGATAATTTAGTGTATTTTGATATTAAATTATGCTTATTCATAATTTCTTTAATTTTTCTGCGTGATAAATAAATTTCTTGGTTTGCTAGTATGACTTTTAATCTTCTAGTACCATAAACTTCTTTATTTTCTTTAAAAGCACTAATAACAGCTTGTTCATAAATATTATTTTGAATTTTATTTTTTTTCTTTAAATTAAAATAATATGTTGATTTAGAGAGTTTTAAAAAATGACACATTGTGCGAATTTTATATTTAGATTTATTATTTGCAATAATCTCTATTTTCTGCCTATTATTAGTGCTGCTTGCTTTAAAATATCAATTTCCATTCGTAACTGTTTTAATTCTTTATTTGCTTGAATTAATTGTTTTTCTAAATCTGAAAGATTATCTTTAGTTTTAAAACTACCTGAATTAGTAAATTGCTTAATTCAATTGTAAGTAGCTGCTCTTGTAACATTGTATTCTTTAACAAGGCAAGATACTGATTTGCCACTTTGATATAAAGCTACTATTTGTTTTTTAAATTCATCTGAATATGAGTTAATAGTGACCATAATTATAATTCCTTTCTTTTAACTAATTTGTTCACTTGTCTATGTAATTAGTGTCCAATAAAGTGTAACCCATCCAGAACAGTTATTTTGTATTAATTCAAATTTGTCTTTGTGTTAGATTGCTTTTTTTAAATTGTTGTTTTAAGTATCAATCATAAATAATAGCAATAATAGTTAAAATGAAACCAATACCAAGAAAACCAGAAATAATATAACCTAAAGTATTACCACGCGCTTCATTAATTGTTCAATTAACTGATAAATTTCTTAGATTATTAATTTCTTTTGCATTCATATTTTCTAGCTCCTTAGAAGTATAATTAAGTTTTAAAGCAGCATTTCATAATTTTATACCAGTATCAGTAGTTCAAAATTCAACAATAGGTAAATTATTACCATGATAAATAGTAAAATATTGTCAGTTGCTAATATTATTTCAATTAACAGTTTGTAGTAAATATACATTATTATTGCTTTTGGCATTTAATTTAAAAGTAGTTTTTGGTTTTAATGTTCATAAATTCATTTTATTCATAGTAGTACTATCAATAGTAATAATATTTACAAATTGGATAGTATTATCATAGTTAAAATTAATTGTAAAACCGTCATTAGTATTAGTGCTATTAATATCATATAAATTATTATTTACTATTCCAACATATTTAATATTAGTATTAGTACTATTATCTAGTGTTGGCAAAATATTTTGATTATATATTAATACATGGTAAGTTATTATTTCATCTTCAAATTTAATATTAATTTCATAATTACTATTAATAATAGTCGTAATACTATTATTAATATTTGGTAATAATGGTTGATTATCATTAATAGTAATATCTTTTAGCTCATCATTAGTTACATTTAAAATTAAACTATTATTACTAATTCAATTATTAGTACGATTAACTGCAGTGAGTTTATCTTTATCAATATATGAATTAATAAAATTAGTCAATTGTTCATCTTTAGTTTTAGTAAATTTAATAGTATTAATTCGACTTCAATTGTTATTTTTACTATCACTTAGTAATAATTTACTTGTATTATTATTAATAAAACTAAGATTATCATTTATTCTTTGGAAATTGGCACAATAACCAATTTTAGTAAAAGTACCTAATTCATTTACAAAATAGCCAATTTCTTGTTCATCAATAAAAACACCTAAACCATCATGAAGTAAAATGAAATTATTCATATAATGTTCATTAATTTTTGTAAGTTTAATATCATTACTATCAGTAATGCTTAAATGATAAGGTTGTCCAAAAAATTTGGAGCTATTTTTGAGATTTACGTTTAAAATTCCTTGATTGTTACCAGTCTTGCTAAAAAAAACAGTAGTAGTACTAAACAGTGGTTCCTTATTAATAATTAATGGTTTTGTTGTAGCATTACCATTATCATCTATTGTTAAATAAAATAATTGCCCATTAACATCACGAATAATGCCACCATTATCATTAATGGCAACAAAAGAATTTAATAGTATTGGATTAGGAACATTAATATTAATTGGTTTGATATTACCATCAACTTTTAGAATATAAGAATTTTGATCACCACCAACAAAAACGCCAAAAGTAGCATTTATAGTAGTAAAACTAGTTTTACCTTTTCCATAATGATAGGGAGTAACTAAGTTAGTTACTTTTCCGTCTGTATTAATTAAGTCAGCACCAATATCGGTACTAACGATATTATTACCAAAGTTAGTAAAAGTATGATTTGGAGTTTCAATGGCAGTAGCATCATCACTAATACCATTTTTAGTCATTAAAAATGAATTATTAATAAAATTACTATCATCACTTTTATGAAAATTATTTAAAGTAGCAATTCCTAAGTTATCATCAAATCTAATAAAATTACTAATTTGTAAGTCTAAATTATTATATGTGCCATCCTTATTTAATAAATAAGATTGTGCTTGTGAATTTGTAAAAATACCAGCAATAGAATTAGTTGAATCATTTTCATTTCAATTATAAAAATTTCCACTTTCAAAAGCTAAGGTTAAACTTTGTTCGTTTAGGATAGTATTTTCTGATTTTATTTCTTTATGATGATAATTATTTATTTTCACTTGGCTTAAATTAGTAAAAGTGACTAGTGAAATAGTAACTAGTGTATATAAAATTTTAAACATATTATCAATTCCTTTAATATAAACTAATATTAATTATAAAGATTTTGAAGATAGTGTATAGCAAAATAATAAAAATAAGTTACAATTTATATATGATATTTTATAAATTAAGGAATGATTATAATTATGAAAAATTGGGAGCGTGTCGAAGATGTCGATAACTAAAAAGTTTTAAAAATAGCTCCTTTCTTTTTTAAATCCTTAAATTAAAAATAAATGACAAAAGATGAGAATAAAAATCTTGTCTTTTTTTTGTAATTGTAAAATTTTAAAATTTTTAATAAACCTCTTTAACGCTATTATCAACACGTGTTAGGGAACTAAAAAAGTGAACTACAACACAGTTGTTAAAAATAGTAGCTAGCATGTGGACTTGCATGAATAAATAAAAAGTGGAGTGATACCTAATAAAATATACTAACCATTAATGGTAATTCTTGGGGTGGGAGCGAATTGGAAACTAGTATATATAGACCTGTTGTAGGGACCTATTGTATTAATTCTATTCTTTATTTAACCAACCTTGCCACTCCCCAGTGAGCAAGTGTTGGTTTTATTTTTTATTTTTTTTGAAAAATTTTTTTGGGCGAGAAAATAAATTTCAAACTTGTAAAAAAAATTGAGCGGTGCCGGTTCAATTAAAATATTAATTTATTAAACATAAATTAAATAAATATTGAATCGAATGCCTCGATTTATTTTTAAAATTTCATAATTTATTTTTGAGCCCAGTTTTCATGGAATGAAAAAAACGAATAGTGTGATTATTAATAATTAAAAAATCAAAATATATGTTCTTTATGCTAGAAGCAACAGAACATATTAGGAAAGGATTATTATGCAAATAGAATTTAAAAAAGAACAAATTGTAAAAGATAAACCACAATCTATTCTTATTGATTATGGTGAATATAAATTACAATGTCCAAAATGAATGGTTAAAAATAATAGTTTTATTGCTGATGATAAATATACATATTGAGTTTTTAATTTAGAAAATATTAAAAGAGAATTAAGTGGTAATGAATTAATAAAATTATTAGAACCCTATATTAAAGACCAAAAAATAACTGTTAATCAACCAATTACTCCAAAAGAATATTATCTTAATGATATCAAACTTGAACCATTAACATTTTATGAACAGCATAATAGTTGATTTATTGGTGAAATAACAGATAACAAAACTAAAATTACTAATCCTTGTTTTAAATATAACATTACGTGAGAAGAGAACAGAAAAGATTTTAAAATAAATAATCCATATAAACATGATGATTTACCAATTAATTATATAGTTACTTCCTATAAAGAAAAATCAACTCATAATGAAAAAGTATTTTTGTTGAACATGTAAACAAAATAAATTAGATTATTTATTCTTTAATACTAAGGATATAAAAAACAAGAAAATATTTTTAAGAGATAAAAATAATAAAGCAATTTGTTATGACTGTATTTTAAATATTAGGTTAAGTAGGAGGTATAAATATGAATAAAGAAAAAATAATTAATTATCTTGAAAATGAATTTATGGAATTACTTAAAGATGATATTAGTAGTGAAATTAAAATTAATATTAGTAATTGAAAACTTAAATTAATAATGAAATTACAAGAAAAAATTAAAAATGGTGAATTTGATTAATTATGCAATATGACTTAATTATTGGAATTGACCCCGCTGGAATTGGCAACAATGGAATTGTTATTTATTCAAATGAAACTAATAATATTATTTTTAATGAAACGTTTAATACATTAACTGTTTTATGAACTAAAAATATGTATAAAGAAAAATTTCAATTAATTAAAGAAAAATTTATTAATAAAAAAATATTAGTTATTGTAGAAAATTTCTTTTTAAGTTCAAAACAATTATTAACTAATCCATTAGCAACTCCTAAAATTATTGGTGCATTAATGGTATTAGTACAAGATGTTTTCAACTGAGATTATTTCGAAAATCACCCAAAAAATAAAAATAAAATAACAGAATATAAAGGAAATATAAAATTAACAAAACATGAACAAGATGCTTATAAGCATATTCAATATTATTTAAAAAATCATAAAAAAATATTAATTTTTGATAATTATTTAAGGAAATTATAAAGATGAAAGAGAAAGTAAATTATGTCAAATTAACAGTAAAACTAAGTAACACTATTGAAGCAAAATATTATGAAAAAGGTAATAAAGAATTATATTATAGTGTTCGAGGTCAGTGAAATGGATTAAACTATGTTACTTTAATTTTTAACAACCCAAAATTTTATAGACGCTGTATTTTATTAAACAAAAATGATGAAATTATAGTAACTGGTCAAATCTTTAATACTTTAAACATTCCTAAAAATCGTGCATTTTGTTCAATTAATGTTAAATGATTTAAAAAATGAAAAGAGTAAAAAAATGATATTATGAAAAATTTTATTAATAGTACCAATATTAATAACAAGCATAACACTAATAATATTTTTAATATTTATTATTAAAGAATTAAAAAATGAATATAAAGTATTAAAAATATTAAATGAAATTGCTAATCAAATTAAAAATAAGGAGAAATAATTAATGATAATATTACCTACTTTGTTTGAAAATAAAGATGAAATTGAAATATTATCACCATTTCCAAAAGCAATTCATACAAGTAATGATATTAGAGCAATTATTTTAAGACAATATCCAAATGTTAAATCAAAACACATAATTGTTTCTGAACCAGAAAGTAATGTTGCATTAATAGTTGGTGATAATGATGTTTATCAAGGTTGAATTAAAGTAACAATTAAAAAATTAGAAAATTAAAGGAGATTAAAATGCCAAGTATAGAAAATACACAATCAAATTATACTTTAACTAAATTAATTAGAACTGGTATAAGTCCAATTTGTGCAATGATTGGTACAAGTGCTTATTATGGTCAAGTGATTGTAAATCCAGTATTAGGTTCAATTAATAGTTTATTATTTGGTAAAAAATTAGGTTTAGATATTTGAAATTTAAATCAAAGACCAAATACTAAAACTAAATTAATTAATAGTTCTAAAAAAATATTATTAGGTTTAGGAACAATTGGATTAGCAAATTATAGTAAATGAACAAAGAATAATATTACTCCAATTATTCCACCAACACCAATGCCAATAATTACTACAACTACAACTGAGGGTCCTCCATGATTACTATTAAATAAACAAGAAAATCAGTCATTAATGGATTGAGATACATATATTAGTTTAAATGCTTATGGTATATCAAATCTTATTAGTGGATTAACTGAGTTAATACCTAATAAATTTGAAACAATAAGAAAGATTTGTAATATGGCTACTGGTGGATGTTTAATATCAAGTGGTGTTGCAATGGGTATAAATAATGATTTTAATAATGCTTATGCTATACCTACAATAGTTGCTGGTGCAAATGAAATTATCCATAATTTACTACCTATGGAAACTACAAATCATATTGAAGAAATGCAAGAAACACCATTTAATGATGAAAGGGAGATTGTCAAAAATCCGGAATAAATTAATTCATAAGTCTTATTATTATGTTAGACAAGAAATAATTTGGATTTTTATGAAATTGTATTTAAATAATATAATTTTTTTAAATTTATTGCAACTAAAATACTTATAATTAAGTTTAGTAAGTGTTAAACTTATGAAATAAAATTAAGGAGAATTTAAAGATGACAATTAAAGCACTTAAAAAATTACAGTTAATAACTGTATTACTATTTATTTTTACTATTTTAATTATGACTATAGGTTTAACTCTTATAGGTTCTTGTGATTATCATTCTCATATTTATAATTTATTAACAAAAAAACATATAAATCTAGAAAAAAATGGATTTGGAATATTAAGTACAACCAGTATAATCCATATTTTAGGTTGTTCTCCGAAATTTGTATGTTCAATAACTAATTGTAATGGAAATTATTATAATTGAATTCAATTACAAATTGGAGTGATTTTTTGTCTAATTTTAGTACCAATTTTAATAATTATAATTTTATCATTAACTTTTTTCATTATTGGTTTAAAAGTAAAAATAAAAAATAATAATTTTTGAGATGCTATTCAAAATTGTGAAATAATAAGTAACTATTACATACATTAAAACTATGTTTCTAAATTTATCTTATTACATTTAAAAATAACCATTTTAATATAAATTAAAATATTATATGTTCTATTACCAAGCATTTCTTTTAAAACGTGTCAAATATTTGTTTCTGTAAAACAACCAATATTTCATTTTGCACCCTGATTTTCGATACCTTGTTTATTATTTTTAAAATACTGTTTCTTTAATTTTTTATGATTATCTAATTCTTTATATAAATAGATAATTAATTGTTCATATTGACCATTATTAATTAAATTTTTACAGTGATTATATTTTTTTAAATATTTTCCTTTATTTCCAGACATTATTCCAAGATATAATGTTCTAATTAAATGAAATTTATCTAAAACAAATTGTGCACCTAAATAATCTGCTACATCTTTAATTCATCCTGCACTATCACCACAAATAATGATTTTTGCTTGTTCAATGTTTTCATAAAAATTTTGACAATGTTCTTTAACAAATTCAGCAGTTTTTTTAACACCAATTGCTGTTTTTGTTGGTCTAATAATTGCTTTTACTCTTTTATTTTGTACTTTGTGATTAATATTATCTGTATATGTTACTATTAAACGCATAGAGTGTTTTATACCCTTACGTTTAAAATTTCAAAATTTTCGATGTCCATCATCAATTGCTACAAAAATAGGTTGATTTTTTTCTAATTTTACTTTTACTGGATTTACTTCAATTACTTTTAAATTTTTAAAAACTCTATGAACAGTACTAACACTAATACCTGCTTTTTTACAAATAGCACAAATATCATGATATCTTTTTCCATCAGCAAAATATTCAATAATAGTTTGTTCAACATCTTCACCAATTCTTTTATATTTAGGTAATTCTAGTCATTCATCAACTAAACAAACACGAACTCATTTTTGTAATTTTTCATCAAAATATTCATAAATTCTTCTTTTATAAGTTACTAATCCATACATTATTTTTCTTGTTCGATATTGATAATCAACAATCTTATATTTCTTTTTATCTCTTGTATTTTTTATTCTTCAATCTCATTTTTCTCATTTTTTTGTTATATGTTCTAAAACTAATTTATCAATTTTTGCACTTTGTTCTCTAAAATTTCATTTATAATTAAAATTCACATTTACTTCTCCTAACTATTTTAAAAAAATCTAAATTTATTGTAAATATATTTAAAAAATTAATTTACTTAATTATTATATAAATATATAAGTGTTATTTTAAATAAAATAAAAAATATTTAAAAAATCACTTTCATATTTAAAATATAATAAACAAATACAATTCAATTAATAATATAGGTATCACAAAATAAACGCCTTTAATTTAGGCGTTATTTTGCATTTAAAAGCATACTTGTAAAAATAATCAAAAATAGTACAATTTAAAAGTAAAATTAAAAAAAGGAGTAATTTAATGAATCCAGAATTTTTAAAATTAATTAAAAAAGACTTTATGTATGGTGTTGAAGAACCTTGATGTAATAACCAAGGAGTGGCAATATTACCCTATGTTTTAGAAGACAATCAATATTTTTTTTTATTATTAACTAATGAAAATAATCCATTATTTAAAGATAAAAAAATTAGTAAATATAGTAGTATCACTGGTGGACTTGAAAATTTAGACCCTTATCAAACTGTAATTAATGAGATGTTGGAGGAAACTGGAATTAATGTTAAAAATGATAAATCAAAAATTTATTATTTAGGTAAACATTATGCAAATAAATCAAGTACAAAATTATGATATTTTTTTACTATAGATTTAACAAATCTAAATTTAAATTTGAATGCAATTTACAAAGGTAAAGGTGATGGAACAAAAGCAGAAGAAGTAATCAGTGCAGAATTTGTAAATTATAAAGATTTAAACAAATCAAATGATGCTTTATGCTTAGTTAACAAAGAAAAATTTTTTTTCACTTTAAAAGAAAAGGAAGATTTAAAAGAAAAAATTGAAAATGAAGAAAAAGAAAAATTTGCTTATAATATATTTGAATTTATATTTAATGATTTTAATGATAAAAAACCTTTAAAATCATATGAATCATTTAATGCTATGACTAAAAATTGAAATAATCATGTTGATAAAAGACTTAGTTCAATTGATAAATCATGAATGATTTTTGATTCATCATCTGAAAAAGTTCAAAATTTTAAAAGAAAAGCTGAAAAAAATACAATTGAAAAAGAAATTATGAAATGAGTTGAAGAACATGATGATGAAAAATATTCCCTTGAAGAAATACAAAATGGAAAATGATGAAATGAAGTAAGCAATGAACAATGAAATGATTGAAATGATAAACTTAATTATAAAATTCAAAAAATAGATAATTCAATATCACCATTAGTCGATAAATTAAAAAAAGAAGCTGAAAATTTTGAAAATTCATTGTTTAAATATGCCATTAATAAATTAGCAGATAATTATCCTACGATTGAAAATAATTCAAATTCAAATAAAAGAATTTGAAGACCATTTTAATTATAAAAATAAAGAATAAGTTATCAAAAATTAAGAAAAAATAACAAATTAAAAAGGAGTAATTTAATATGAAAACATGAATAAAAACAAATTTTTATAAAATAACATCAATTTTAGCATTAGTTCTTGCTACAACCGGTTTAATAATTGGTTCGATAGCACAAAATAAAACTAATGGTTATCAATCATTTTTAGGACATGATTATACAGTCTACTGGGGGGGGCTGGAACAACAATATGAGAAACTAAAAATTTATATGATGAAAATAAAATAGATTTATATTTTGATATTAAGCCAAAATTTAAAGAGGATATAAAATGAAATGGTCAATATCCTGATGGATATTTTGATAATTAAATTTCTAAGTTTATGTAAGAAATGTTTTCATTATATTTATCAAATAAGTTAATATTAGTTAGATTTATTTCTTGCTTATTAGTTATTAAAATTAAATCATAGTCACCAGCACCAAATATACCACTAATTTCTAGTCGATTTAAGTTATTAATTGGATTTTTAATTTGTAATTCTAATTCATTAATATTATCAATTTGTAAAATTTCTTCATAAAATTCCAATTTTGAAAATAATTGAGATTTATTTGAACCATATAAATTTAAAGCATTCTCAATTTTATTGTTACTAATAATTGTTCTTGTAAAATATTTTCCATATTCACCATTTGCTAATGTTCAATCAGCAGGAATTAAAGAAGGTATATTATTACTTTCTAATTCATTTGTAATAGATAATCAGTTAAATTGATTATCATCTAACTTAAATAATTCATTTTGACTAATATCATTATTTTTTAATTTAATATTATTGATATCTGTAAAATCAAAATATGGAGATTTTAATATAACTTTTACGTCTTTATATTTTCAAATATCTTTATCACTAGGTTTTATTGGACTTGATTTTAATTCAAAATAATAAGGTAATAGTATTTTATTATCATCATTTAATCCTTTATTTATTGATAAAGATGAATAAATATATTTTGATAACATAATCAATACTTGTTTAAATATTTTAACTTGTGATAAATTGATGTAATTTGGATAATCTAATTCTCACTGTTTAAATAAGTTAGTAATAATTTCATCAGGTTTTTGTCCTGAAAATGTATCACGTAATATTGCCATTTTATTTGTTGGTTTACCTGTTTTTTCATCATATGTAGCACCTTCAAAATTTCTATTATAGTTATATGTGTAACTTAGCATATCTAATAATAGTTGTTGTAAACTATCATTAGTTGGTGCATCTTTAATTTCTATTTCAATGTCATCAAATTTATTATTAGTTGCAACATATTGATAAAATTGACTTTCACCTACAAAATCTCAAACTTCTTTATCCTTTAATTCTTTTTGGCTTTTTAATGGTCATTTACCACCTAAAACATTACTAAACTCATATCCTAATCAAGCATGAGTTATTCTTGCATTATTAATAACTTCTCTTCTTGTTACAGAACCACTACTAATTTTAATTAAGTCTAAAACTGATTTTTCTTGTCCTATAAATTGCTTTGCTAAATTTCAAGGTAATATTTGTTCACTAAATCATTGTTGTAGTATTCTAACTTTTGGTTGCGTTTCAATAGGCATTGATAACAGCGGAAATGCTATTTTATCTTTAACAAATAACTTTGGGTATACTTCCATATTGTCAACTTCACCAAGTACCTTTATATTGCCAAAAATCATACTTCTAGGGGCTTTAATTTTTAAGCCAATAACTTTGGTATCTTTATCTAATGGTTTTTGTAATTTAATAATTATAGGATAACCATCTCTTGTTTTAAAATCTTTAATTTTAATAATAGTAATACTTTTAGTACTTCTTGTTTTTGGATTTTGATAAGGTTGAGAATAGTTATTAATGATATATAAATTATCAATATTATTTTCAGTTAATGGTTCATTAATAGAAACTGCATATAACTTAAATTGATTTAATAAATTTATTTCTTGAAAAATTAAATTTTTAATATCAGTCATACTATATTCAATTGTATTATCATTAATATTTGTACTTGCTCTTTGATTTAATTGCATAGTAAAGTCAGATGTTTCAACAGCAGTAGTTTTTAATACTTTTTCAATATCAATAAAACCAATTTTAATAGTATTTGCTGAAAATCTTAAACTATTATTTTCATTATTTTTAAATAAACGTTCAATTTCATAAATATAAATTGTTCTTTTTTTAAATTCATCGTATGCTCTATTAATATCTGGGTCACTAGTAGCACGCATCATATTAGTAAAGTCATAAGGAATATTATCAATTAAATAATCATTTTCTATTGCTGCTTGATTAAGTTTAGTTTGTTTCTGTGGAAACTTCGTTTGTGGTTTGTTGTTTTGATTGTCCATTGTTCTCTCCTATTAATTGGTTATTTTCGGGATTAAATAATTTTAATTTAACTGTTAAGTTATTAATTTCTTGCTCATCATTAATATTAAATGTTTTACTATTTAATAAATCTTTATCAATTTTCACTAATATTTGAATAAATTTAAGAATATCAATGTTAAATTGTCATAATTTTTGTTCAATATAATTAATAGTTGAAATATTTACAGCTGTACTTTCCGGAACAGATTGTTGTGCTGATTTCTTTTGACTTGGAATATGAATACCACAACGTTTAAATATTTCATTAACATTTCAATCATATATATCAGTTAAATTTTTACCTTTAAAATTACTATTTGTCATATTGATATTTTCGTTTTGTTCATTATTATCTCCACCACTTTTAAATATGTAGTTTTTAGTAACTAGTGTTCTTACTGCTTCTTCTAATGTTGATTGAACATTACCATAAGTTTGACTAAATATAAATTTAGGTGAATTTAAAATTGTATCTAAAACAATTTGTTCATAAATAACATCTAATGCTTTAATTTTATCCATTACTTTATTACAATCTGCTAATTCATTTGCTTTATTTCGCATAATTGCTATTGGAATATAATTAATATTTAATATTTGTTCTTGTTCTAAATTAGGGTTATTAATATATGATTTAAAATCTAATGGAAATTGTTTTTTATTATCACTAATACTATAAATTGCACGATTAATAGTTATTTGTTCATTATTTAGTGTATAAACTTCAAATAATCTTACAGTTTGTGCATTTTGTTCATAACTATCATAAAAAATAGTGCATTGAATTAATTTACTAGTAATATCATAAACTCTTTGTTGTATATCAACGACTTGAAAATATAAATCATCATTAGCAATAAAAATTAAATAACCACTAATTCCTAATTTACTTAATTTAAAAATAGAATTTCAATTTTTTCTATAAAATTCTTGTTGAATTAAATATTTCGTAATAACTTCATTATTAATATCTAATGGAGCATTATATAAATTAGCGTTATTTTCTGCTACAAAATCAGTGAAATAAGTTTCATGATTAAAATCATTAAAACCAAAATAACTTAAAATAGAAGCATGTGTACTTTTACCTTTTAAAAAAGTTAATTTAGTTTTTTCTTCATTATTAGTGCTTTTATCTTTTCTTAAAAATCTACCTAACATAATATTCACCACCTTTTTTTAAAATATTTGATTAATTTTAAATACAATTTTTATAATAATAAATATAATTAAACCAGCAATAGCTGATGATAATATAACTCCTATTAAACCTAAAATAATTTTTATAATTTTTCAAATCATAATATTATTCCTGTAATTCTTCTAATTTTCATACATTACCTTTTAAATTACCTTTTCCAGTATAAATAGTAATCCATTTTGCATGTTGAACTGATAAAATTACTATATTAGCACTATCATTAAAGGTTTGTATTTGTACACCAGCAATTTTTTTATCAGTTATAATAAATTCTTGAATAGTATAAACTGGATTATATATACTTCAAGAATAATAAACTCTATAATGTTTATTCTCTTGAAAATCATAAGTAATTTGTCAATTATCTCATTTATTTTTTTCTCTTGTTCCTACATCTTTTCATTGTTGATTATTTGGAGTTGGTGTTGGATTATCTGGTAATTCAATATCTCAATAATTTTCTTCTATTTCATTAGTTTTTAAACTTCTTGAATTAATTTTTATTTTTGGTGTAACATCAACTTTAATTGTATTTTGTAATTCTTCTAATGAAAAAATATTTCCATATTTTTCATTACCACCATCTATAATTAATTTGAATTTATGTTCGTTTCCTATAACCAAATATAAATTTGCTTCTACACTATCAATTTCTCCTTTTGTAAGAAAAAATTTCTCATTAACACTACCACCTAAATAAGAACCAGTTTTAAATTCTACTGTAATTCTTGTATTTACTTGATTAAATGGTGGTTTTTCTCATATAATAATTACTCTATAATATTTATTAAAACCAAGAGTAAAATCTTCTCATGTACGATTATCAAGACTATTACCTATTACTTTTCAATTTTCTTTATCTTGTTTAGTATTTATTTTATCATCAACATATTTTTTATTTGGTATTTTATTATCATTATTCATAGTTGGTGCTTGTGAATAAATTAAACCATTAACACTTACTTCACTTAAAACATTATTAATTAAATACGTAACTTTATTTTTATCATCTTTATCATTAAAAATTTTATCTTGTAAATTATCTATTTTATCTTGTTTTTTATCTAATAAATTATTAGTTTCTATTTTTGTATAATAATCACGTTCAGTACTTTCTTCTGCTATAAATTCAGTTGGTATTCCAGTTCCTTGATATTGATATACTTCAATTTGATTAATTACATTTGTATTAAATTCTATTGTTGGAGGAGTAGGAGAAACTTCGAATAAAATTTTTTTTGTACTATAATCATAAAATAAAGTTACGCTTCTAGTAACATCTGCTACTGTTGTCATTTCTTCTCATGATATTATTTGAATGATTGATTTTGTATTATAACTTTCATTGTTATTTAATAAAAATTTTATTTCTTTTTTAAGAGTATTAACTATTTTTTTATCATTTTTATCTTGTAAATCAATTACTCAAAGAATTATAGTTCATTTATCTAAATAAAAATTATCATTATTAATTTTCTTTCATAATGGACTAGTTTCAATATTAAATCAATTATTTTTAATATCATCAATACTTTCATTAGTTTTAGTTAATTCATCATTCAATTTAGTTATATTATTTTCATTTGTAGTAATTCGTTTTTGTTGTTTAGCAGAAAAATCACAAGTTGGTGCATGCGTATAATCACCAATTTGTGGATTATTTTGTAATGCTTCGGGGGGTAATGTACCAATTTCATCAGGTCAATCTAAAATCATTGTTTCAGTTTCTTTATCATAATCAGTTGCAACATAACCTTTATTAATAAATTTACTAACAGGACCTCTATATATTTCATTTTCATTATCATCAACTAAATCATCATATAATTTAATTTGTTTTGATAATGTAAATTCTTTTTGTTGTTCGATTAATTCATCAACTTGATTTCTAGTATAAAATGCTTTTAAATCAATTTTTTCAACATCTATTTCATCATTATTATAATTTGATAATATTTGTTTTAATTCTGTTAGTCTTGCCCATATTTTCATTCTACTTGGTGCTAAATCTCAAACATTAATTGTAGGAATACTATTTGCACTAAATTGACTACCATTATTAAACTGAATAGTAGCATCAACATTAAATTCAATTGGTGTACGATTAAATACTCAATGTTCAGTGGTTACATAAACCATATCTCTTAATGTTTCTTTAATTAATTCATCTTTAAAACTATCAAAAGGAAATTTAGATAAAATAAAACCAAGATAAGCATTAATATCATTTTGAGCACGAATAGCAAAAGTTTTAAATCAATCATTAACATTTGGTCATGTTTGTATATATTGCTGTGGTGTTTCTGTAATTTTTCCAGTTAATGGATATCAGTTATTATAATTTTCTAGACTGACACCAGTTCAAAGTTTATTAATCATAATTTATCATTCCTTAAAAAATGCTTTTTTATAATGTTTAGTTTTTGTTTTAGTTTTTCTATGTGATATATGAATAATTTCTTTTTGTAATTTTTTCTTACCTTTTTCTGCAACTTGACTATATGCAAATTTTTCTAAATGATGTAATAATCCAGTACCAAATAAAGTATTAACTGAAAACTTTAAACCAACATTTTTAAATGATTTGTTAATATTTTCAATAGGATTATTAATAACATTTACTACTTTATGATAAGTTCTTATTATTCTAAATATTTCTCTATATACTTTAAAACTATCTCTAATTACTTGTTGTAAAACTGGTGGAGCAAATGCTATTGCTTTTAATCATTTATTTTGATTAACTCCATAACCAATGTATCAACCACTATATCAACGATATCAATGGAATGGATGTATTTGAGTAACAAAAGTTTCTGCTTTAAGAATACTATCAATAACTGTAATTGGTTTATACTTAGGATTACGATGATAAATAGTAATTGCACATTTATCTAATGATAAAGGTTGAATTTTACAACCCATAAATACTGGGGAATTTAATGGAATTAATTGTGCATGTTTAATTGCTCTTTTTTCTGCACTAGTAAATAAATCAGTTGCTTTTTCTTTTAATTTATTAATTTTTTCAAATGCTTGTTTTTCTAACTTTTCAAATTTTTCTTGTAATTTATATATACTTTCTCTTATTTTTTCAAAATATGGTGTATCTTTTCAAAATTTATTTAAACCTTTTTTTAAATAAAATCTAATATCAAAATATTTAAAACTTTGATTTGCTTTTAAAACAAGTTGATGAATAACATTATTTTTAAAATTAAATTTAATAACATTTGCACGAATTTTTTGTAAATCCAAAATTAAAGATTTACCATATCTATTCTCTGCATGTATTGTATGAACTAAATTTAATCAATCATGTTGGTTCATTTTTAATACTTCTTTTAATTCAGTATTATATTTTTTTAAAAAGTTATTTGCTTTTTCAATATCTTTGATTTTAAATTTAGGAGTTAATTGTGGACTTAATTTTATTAATGTATTTTGTAATAATAAATAATCTTTTAACTCTTTGGTTTCTAACTTTTTAAAATTATTTTTAAATTGTCTTTCAGCAACATATCCTAAATTTTGTATTATTGTTTCACGATTAGGAGCAAAACTATAATTGAATAAATAACGTTTATTACCAATAATTTTATCTGTTAAAATTTCTTTACCACTTACTTGACTAATAATTTCTTGTAAATTTTTTGCTTCTTTAATTCCAATTTGTTCTAATGTTTTAGTTTTTTGTGCTAACTTAATAAATTTAGTAGTACGATAACCACGACTAATTTTATTAATTCCAGCAAATGCAGGTAATATATTAAAAAAAGTATTTAATGGTGTTACATTTCCTTTTAAATAATCATAAACTTGATTAATAGTAAAATCAGTTAAAAACTCTATACCAACAGCACTAATACTAGCAATTAAATCACTTGCACCTAATCCAAGTGCTATACTTTCACTTAATCCACCAGTAAAAGGAGCAAGTGCTACTGCTATAACTTGTACACCAATCATTTCTAAAATTTCTCATCAAAAACTTTTATTTTCTTGTTGGTTACTTGTTCTAGTATGTTTTGGTTTATTTATGTTTAAAAGTATTGCTGTACTAGTTGTACCAATTGGCATGATATTAATTTCCTTTATTTAAGAGTTATTTTAATTGGATTTGTTGAACCTTTATAATTTAAATCATTAACATTTGAAGAAATAACTATGTATAAGTCACCCGCTTTTTGTTTTTGATTACTTACATTAGTTTTTCCTTGTGCATCACTAAAATATTTAATAGTTGGATTTGTTAAATTAGGATTTAATGATTTAAGTTCATTAGTACTTTTTATTTGTGTATTTAATTCACTATTATTGTTATTAACATTTGCAGTAATATCAGTTGTTAAAATTGTAATTTTAGTTTTTAAATCAGTTTTATCACTATTAATAATTCCACATAACATTCAGCGTGAAGTTGTTTCTTCATCTGTTATATAGGGTATTGATTCACCAGTTACTTCTCCCCCAACTAAATATCTTCTCCCAACTTTACCATCATTAATATCTTGAACATATACAACTGTATTTTGTAACATATATCTTTTCATTGCTCTTGGTGTTGCTAAAACAAAAGACATAATTTTAGTTTCATTATTATCAGTAAAAGTCATATAATCATCCATTACAATTTGACATAGTACACCTTTGATATATAAATTTGTTCCATTTAATCTTAATTGTTGTGCTATTTGGTTATCAGTAATTAAACCTTTATTATCTGCTAAATAAACTAAACTATCATATAAATTATTAGTAATAAAAAATTGACAATTATTACTATTTCTTAATTGAAATAAAGTATTTCAAGCAGATAGCATTGATTTTAAATATCCTACTGGTGTTTTATCAGTAATATCTAATTTAGTTGCATATTTTGCAATTACATTTGTATCATTATTTGCTAAATAATCTGCTAAATCATTAGCAACTTCATATTGCATTGTATTTAACAAATTTTGTCCATTTTCTGCATTTAAATCAACATTAGCAATTATTTCACCTGCAACTGCTTCTTGTTTAATTTCTTTTAAAATTTTAATAGTTTCAGCGTAACTAACATCTAATCCTTTGCTTTTATCATTTCATTTTAGTACTTTAATTTCTGAATTTTTTGGTTTTTTAACTATAAATTCAATTTTTGTAGAATTAACCATTTCAATAGGAAAAAAACTTGCCCATGGTGAATTTGATTGTTTATAAAATTCTATAAACTCAGGTGCTTCTACTAATTTTTCGGTATTATCTAAATTTTGATTGAATGGTACTGACATTTTTTTATTTCCTTTCTGTTATAAATTATTTTTCTTTTTATAATCCAATAATGTACTTTTTATTGAATTTTGTTGATTTGTTATTATTGTTTGTTGTTTACCACCTGTATTAATTATTTCTTTAAATACCGGTTGTTCTTTAATCATTTTTTTAATAGTTTCTTCAATTTTTGAATTTTCTAAATTATTAGTTTTAAATTTTAAATAATCATAAAATTCAGTTTTAACTTGATATTTTTTAAATATATTAATCATTTCTTTTTCTTTAATTTCTTGATTAAGTTTATTTAACTTATTTTCTGCTTCATTAACTTTATTTTCTTTTTCTTGTTGAGCATTATTTTCAGTTAAAGGTTCAGTTGTTTGTTGAACATTATTTTCATTTTCTAACATTTAACATTCTCCTAATCTTATCCCAATAATCAATCTTTAACTAATTGTGGCATTTCACTTATTAATTTTTTATAATCATTAACTGCATTTTCTAATGTATCAATATCAGAAAATTTAAAGCAATTATCAATATGTAAATCAAAATCTCTATCAATACTAATATCTTGTTTTCTATATTTTTCATTAAATTCAATTTTTGTCATATTATTTTTCTCCTTTATTAATCTTTTCATTTAATTTTGCTAATTTTTTTTGATGTTTTATAATTTTGTTATTTGCTCTAACATGTTTTGGAGTTGTGATAAATCTTTTTAATAAAACAATAATTTCTCTGCAAATTAATGTTCCAACACTTGTTCCAATAATAATTAATTCATGTATAAATTCTTTCATTTCAATATTTTCCTTTCAATTATTTATTTTTTTATTTTTAATTATTCATCAAATTGACCACCATTAATTCTTTCAATCATTGATTTTGAATTACTTATAATGTTTACTAATAAGGCAATTTCTTTATTTAATTGTTCCATTCTCTCTTTATATGTATGAATTTCATTATTATAATATTCAAGTAATTTTTCTTTATTCATAAATTATTCACCTCCTTTATAAACTCATGTGATTATAATCTCAATTTAATGAAGCATTATCGTGATTTAATGCTACTTCGCTCATATTATCACTACCATATTGACTAGTTGTTTCACTATTAATTGTGAATCTATTATCATTTACTAATCTTGCAGTTTCATCATTAAATGATGTTTCTTGCATTTCTTCATTATGATGTGTAGTTTCAATAGGTAGTAAATTATGAATAATTTCACTAGCACCTGCAACAATAGTAGGAATTGCATAAGCATTATTAAAATCATTATTAATACCCATAGCAACACCACTTGATATTAAACATCCACCAGTTGCCATATTTGCTATTTTACGAATAGTTTCAAATCTATTAGGAATTAATTCAGTTAATCCACTAATAAGATTTGATATACCATAAGCATTTAAACTAATATATGTATCTCAATCCATTAATGACTGATGTTCTTGTTTATTTAATAATAATCATGGAGGACCTTCTGTTGTAGTTGTAGTAGTTATTGGAGTTGGTGTTGTTGGAATAATAGGATTAATATTATTTTCTGTTCATTTACTATAATTTGCTAAACCAATTGTTCCTAAACCTAATAATATTTTTTTACTACTATTAATTAATTTAGTTTTAGTATTTGGTCTTTGATTTAAATTTCATACATCTAAACCTAATTTTTTACCAAATAATAATGAATTAATACTACCTAACACTGGATTACCTATTAATTGACCATAATAAGCACTTGTACCAATCATTGCACAAATAGGACTTATACCAGTTCTAATTAATTTAGTTAAAGTATAATTTGATTGTGTATTTTCATTTGACATTATTTAACTTCTCCGTTCGTATTCAATAATTTTTCTAAAACATAATGATTTTTATCAAATTCTTTAATAAGTCATTTTTTTGTTTCTATGTGATTGTTAGTAACAAGAATTAATCTTTCTATTATATAAATTAATTCTTTTTTATCTGCTCTATCAAAAATTACTTTTAAAATTTCATCTAACATAATTTAATCTCCTTTAATTTTCTAATTTTTTAATTGTTACTTTAATTCAACCTTGATAAACATCATTATCACCAACTATTAATGCAACATTACTTTCTGGGTCAGAAACAATTATGTGTTTTGATTTAACATTTGGGTATTGTCTTAAAATAATTGCTCTAATATCATTACTTGTATGAATTGCTTTGGGAAATGGTGATAATATTTCAATTTCATCTTTATTTTCAAACAAAGTAGGTAATATTATCATTAGTCAAATTCTCCATTTTCAATTTTATTAATTAAAATTTTAATAATATCAATTGAGTAATTTGTTAATTTATATCCATAATATATATTTTTTAAATGTTCAAGTAATTTTTCTTTATTAATTTCAACTTTTTTCATTATCTAATACCCTTTCTATGTTCTCTTACATGTTCAATATTTTCTTCATCACCAATCATTATTTCTCCACAAAAAACACATTTATACTTTGTTCAATATCCCATTATTTATTCTCCTTATTTTTATCTTTCTTTTCTAAATCTTTTGCAATTGAATTTAATAGATTTAAAACTTTATATTCATTTTTTAAATCTATAATTATATAAATTAAAAATATTAAAATAGTTATACTTGTTATTAATATTGGTACTATTAATAAAATTTTTCATAATATCATTTTTTACTCTTTTCATTTTTTAAATCATTTAACATTAATTGAACAAAATGCACGATTTTTTTGAATATTTAAAGTATTAAAGATTTCACCAGTTACTATAATTTCATCGTTTTTGTTTAATAAAATACAGCGTCTATAAAGTTTTGGTTTATTAAAAATTAAAGTAACATAGTTTAATCCATTTCATTGACCACGAACACTATAATATAATTCTTTATT